>NZ_JABEPE010000009.1 GCF_026788005.1 Alteromonas sp. a30 | reverse complement strand
GTATGACCAAAAGCAATTAGGCTTAGTGGATACATTGGCACGCAACGTCTCTTTTGGTGGTAAGAATACTTTCTAAAACTTGGTAGTATTAGTTACCTTTAATGCAATAGCGTCGGCCTTGGTGTCGGCGCTTTTTTGTTTATAAGGATATTTGATTCCCGCTTAAACCCTGTTAAGCTTTTCTCATCGGACCAGTTGAGATAACACCATGAAAGCTAATAAAACGCTTCGCACCTATAAAACGCTTAAAAAATTTCCATTCGGAGAGAAAATATTCTCTCGTATTATTAGCCGTATTGCGCCATATTTTGGCACGATTTCGCCTTTCATTTCCGAGTTAAGACCAGGACATTGTGAAGTTTTAATTAAGAAGAAAAAGAAAGTGCAAAATCATATTGGTACTGTGCATGTCATTGCGATTGCTAATGGTCTAGAAATGGCGATGGGCGCAATGGCTGAAGCATCGATTCCTGCACATTTGCGTTGGTTGCCTAAAGGCATGACTCTGGATTACACAGCAAAGGCGGGCAGTGATATTCGTTGTGTAGCAGAGGTGGATCAAAATGCGTGGCAACCAGGCGATTTTCCCGTCACAGTAACAGCCTACGATGAAAATGATGTGATTGTGGTGAAAGGTTTTATTAACCTTTGGGTAACGGAAAAGCCACAGAAGCCTAAATCCTAGTTGCTCTCTAATTGGCGCTGATAATTGTAACTGTAGTGTGTTACCAGCCATCCAAGTCATCTAAGCCATTCACAGAAAGTTAAGCGCAGACTCTCAGCCGCAGGGAAGCGGCGTGCAAACGCCGCCTGAGTCACTTTCTCAAAGTCGCTTTCGCATCGTGTTTTTAAAAGATAGCTCGCTCAAGACTTTTCGTCCTGAAAAGTATGCTTTTCGAAAGTGAATCAGCCGCCGTTTTTTTGAGTTTGGTTGCTGGTATAAAAAAATTACCTTTAGAGAATTTGGAGCAGACTCTCAGCCGCAGGGAAGCGTCCATTGAATCTACATGTGCAGCGTACATGGAAGATTCACAGCGAGTTTGCGATTAATTTTCTATAGGTGACTCTTAGACTATTCGCGTTTACTTGGCATTATTCGCCATCGCAAATACTTCACTTAATGCATTATCCAATACCGCTTTTTGCCCTGCTGGTGCCGGTGTTGGTGGCACATCAAAACCAAGCTGACTTAATATTGCTTCGGCAACAAGCCCGGTGGCAGTGGCATCCCAACCATGCGCCATTTTAATCACGATACCTAAACCCTGAGGGTAATCAGCGTGATCGATAGCTAAACCTAACAAGCCATCAGCGCCTTCTTTTGCCAACACTTTCTTATCGCAGGCTTGCATAATTTTGGTATCCAAGCGGCCTTGCCCACCAATTAATTCGGGGAATTGGGTCATGCTTTGCCAAATCCAATCCTTGTCTCTATCTATCACTAGAGCCGAAAAAAGTTGTGCCAATTCCGACAAGGTATGACTGTAGGTTGGTAATCCACAACCATCGAATGCAACCGCTTGTGCTTGCCAATCGTCGCCTAATATTCGCTGAATAGTTTGAGTGAAGGCGTGATGATAAGGATGAGATAGCGATTGATAGTCTTCTTTAGGCCAGTCGTTTATCTCGCAGCCTCGTATAATGCCGGCATGTTTACCGGAACAAGGATGATTCCAAGGACTAGGCGAGGTGATTTCTTCATTGGGCATTAACGGCATAGAGGCTGGCGTATGTAAAAAGCTGTCGTTTGGCGCTTCTAGCATTGAATGTACAATATCAAGTTGATGCGACTCCGCATTGTGCGACGCGAGTGACAGCGCCTTTTGCTCTGGCGTAAGTTGTTTATCCAATGCCTTTGTGAACACTTTCATTTGATAGGGTTTCAGTAGCGAGCGACCGAAGCACAGTACATCGCCTCCTATTTGAAATAGCGCTTTGTCGCCAACATAGGCCATGATTGCGCCGAATTTAATAACTTCTGCAATGCCTTCTCGTTGATACTCCACTAAAGGATGCCAGTTTTGCATTATGGTGGTTTCCTTATTAAGCGGGGGAGGCAGAGGTTAATAACGGAGCAACATCACGCATAAAGGTGGTCATGCTATTTTTAACGTCCTCATTATTATGATTGTTAAAATCAAACCACAGCATGAGTCTGTCATCTGGATGAAAGTTTTCACGCATTAACGCAGCCACTTCTTCCGGGTTGCCTGCAATGGCGTTGTTTACTGCCTCTTGAATTTTGGCATTGTCAATTGTGCCGTCCATTGCCATCCAATAGGTTTTCAAGGCTTTTTCGGCGGCTAGTTTTGCTTGTGCTGATTGTTGTCCTGGTGTTTTGTCTTTATCGCCGTTAACAAATATCAAGGCAGTGCGCGGTAGTAAGTCTCTGCGCCAAGGGCCTCCATCGGGGTGGTACACCTTGCTCATGGCTTCATGGGTTTTTTCAATATGCTCCGAAGGAGTGATAGATAAATTAAATACGCCACACGGTCGAATACTGTTTGCTAGTTTTTGTACGGGCAATTCATGGCTGCCGACGGTTAAGCGTAAAAGATCTTGGCGATAGTCAAAAGGCATTACGCCCACTTTATCGAACTCCCAAAATGGCGCAATGCTGATTTCGCTCGGCACCTCTTGAGTGTGATTAAGTGTTTGGTAAGCTTGTACAATCTGCTGCCAATGTTGTTCTGTGCGGCAGTGCTCTTGAGTAATTACTTTAGGTGTAATATCGCTTGAGGCGATGACTTCGTTATTGAGAGCGCGTAGGAAGATTTCAGTTGCCTCTCTAAAAACTAACCCTTTAATAATTGGCCATGCGGCTTTTTCTACAGGCGTTCTTGGTTTGATCCCGTAAGGGGCGATGGAATAGGGGAAGCGCCCCGCAGCAAAGCCAATTTCCAATAAACGGGACTCGTTTTCATCCAAACCATGCAATGACAAAAACATTTTAATCGCTTCGGCATGGGCGAGTGGGCCGCCGTTACACAGAATATTCATAATGGCAGAGCCAACGTGAATGCGCTTGGTTTGCGAGAACACTTTCTGTGCCAATTGTAGGAGGTTTGCGTTTAGGCCAATTTCACCTTTGAAGTGAGGAATTACCGCGCCGGGATTCGATTTTTGCACTTCTGACGATAAGTGAGACTCCGCTACCCATGCGGTTTCAAAACCGAGTTCATCTGCTAACTTCACTTGATCGAAGAAGTTTTGGAAGAGGGTCTTCTCTGTTGGCAAATAACCGTCAACTTCTGTTTGACAAATCGAAAAGAAAATATCGAATTTCACCTTATCACTCCGAGGGAATTTTTTCTTTGCGAGTGTAATGGTAGCGCCTCTAGCAAACAAGAAACTCAGAAAATATTGCCATGTACTATCCGGTTTACAGGGTAATAGCTTAACGCCATAATATCGGCAACTTTTCCTTAGTAAGAATCCTACATTGTCGAAAAAACTCTTAAAATCAGGGGCTATCGTAAGCGTGATGACCTTGATTTCTCGCGTACTTGGCCTAGTGAGGGACATCGTGGTAGCCAACCTATTAGGCGCGAACGCGGCGGCTGACGTTTTCTTCTTTGCCAATAAAATTCCTAATTTTTTACGTCGATTATTCGTTGAAGGCGCATTTGCTCAAGCTTTTATACCGGTGTTGACTGAAGTTGAAGCTGAAAATAACCCTGAATCTATGCGCCAGTTTTTAGCGAAAGTCTCCGGTACATTAGGGGTTATTGTCACCCTAGTGGCGATAGTGGGCGTTATTGGTTCTCCTGTTTTGGCTGCGATATTCGGTACAGGTTGGTTTTTGGATTACCTAAATGGAGGAGATGGAGCCAGTAAATATGTACTTGCCAGCACCATGCTGAAAATCACCTTTCCTTATATTTTCTTTATTACCCTCGTGGGTTTATCCGGCGCAATTCTAAACACTTTAAACCGCTTTGCGGTTGCTGCGTTTACACCGGTTTTGTTAAATATCATCATTATTTTGTGTGCTTTGATTCTCCATGAACGCTTTTCGGAACCCGCTTACGCACTAGCGTGGGGGGTGTTTTTGGGGGGATTAACACAGTTACTATTTCAAATACCATTTTTGCTGCGAGCTGGCGTATTAGTGCGCCCGCAATGGGGGTGGCACGACCCTAAAGTGAGCAAAGTCCGAAAGCTTATGATACCTGCGTTATTCGGTGTGTCGGTGAGCCAGATTAATTTGTTGCTGGATACCCTAATTGCTAGCTTTTTAGTGACAGGATCGATTAGTTGGTTGTACTACTCCGATAGGCTTTTAGAGTTTCCGCTTGGTCTGTTTGGCATTGCTATCGCCACCGTTATTTTACCGACGTTATCTCGAGATTTTGTTAGCGCCAAAGCAGGGCAATTTGCTGCCAATATGGATTGGGCTGTAAGAATGGTTAGCGTGTTGGGGATCCCTGCGGCAGGGGGATTGATTTTGTTGGCTGAACCAATTTTGTTAGTGCTTTTTCAGCGAGGAGAGTTCACCGCTGAAACCGCGTATATGGCTTCATTAAGTTTGATGGCTTATGCCTGCGGTTTGCTGAGCTTCATGTTAGTGAAAGTGCTTGCGCCGGGGTTTTATTCACGCCAAGACACCAAAACCCCAGTGAAATATGGCATTTGGACCATGGCGGCAAATATGGTGTTCAATCTGGTTTTGGCAGTGCCTTTTGGTTACATCGGTTTAGCGGCAGCTACGGCACTTTCTGGCACATTAAATGCGTTTTTGTTGTATCAAAACTTGCATCGAAATGGCGTTTTCAAAATGCGTTCGGCAACACTCATTTTCCTGTTAAGAGTGCTGCTTGGCACTTTGGCGATGGTGGCGGTTATTTTATGGTTGAATGAAAGCCGAGAGGTCTGGGCGGCGTTTACGTTAGCCGAACAATCGTTGTTATTAGTGAAGTTGATTAGCGCGGGCGTTACTACGTTTGCAATTGTGCTGTTGCTTCTGGGCATGAGACCGCGACATTTTGCCGTGATGAGTGTGGATGCATAATAGCGCTTAAACACCTAGGGCTAAATTGAAGTAGACCCTCAGCCGTCGGGGAGAGAGTTGCTCCCCTATGATTAATTAAAGCCGACTCGGCGATCCATCCGTGGAGCCTCCGCAGCCGCGTCCCAGCGGCTGAGGAACTGCTTTTAATTATTCATCGGAGATCAACTTGTGTCGTTTGGTTAATTGCTAACAGCCTTGGCTTCTTGCTTTGCCGCCGACACCATGTCGCGCACATCCTTCAATAACGCTTTGGCATCAAACAAAATGCCATCCTTCATGGTGTACTTCACGCCTCCAACGCGCACAGGCTCATTGTTATCGTTCAAACGATAATGCCCAGTGCCATACAGTACCTTGAAATTGCGTAGCGGGTTTTCCTGCAAAATCACCAAATCCGCTTTTTTACCGGGAATGATAGAACCGATATCATCTTGCATACCCAAAGCTTCCGCGCCATTTAAGGTTGCTGCTTGAATCACCTCAAGCGCATTAAAACCGGCTTCGCGTAAAAGCTCTAATTCACGGATATAACCGAATCCATAAATTTTATAAATGTAACCCGCGTCAGAGCCAGTAGTGATTCTGCCGCCATGGTTTTTATAATCGTTGAGAAAGGTCATCCAACGCTGGAAGTTTTGCTTCCATTGAATTTCGTTGTCGGTGGTCCAGTCGAACCAATACGAGCCATGAGCGTAACGACTCGGTGTGAAGAAATCCCACAATACTGGCAAAGTGTAGTCTTGGTGCCAATCAGCATTGCGTTCACGCATCAAATCACGGCTGGCTTCGTAAATGGTCATGGTTGGGTTGATGGTGAAATCTAAATTGATTAATTCATCGCGGACCTGATTCCATTTTTCGCTGTTTGGTTTCGCGGCTTGCATCCACAGTTTTCCTGCTTCGGCAAAGCGGTCTTGCTCATTGTTATAGTTGTATTCAGGTGGGTAGTTTTGAATTTTCTGATTCTCAAACAATGCTTCGGGCAGACCATACCAGTGTTCCATGGTGGTCAGTCCCATGCGTGCTGAATCAATCACGTTGGTCTTTACCACGTTAAGCTGTGCATGATGCATTGCGGTGCCTAAACCTTGTTTTTGCGCTTCATCTAAGGCTGCTTTCATGATTTTGGGTGTTGCGCCAAACATTTTTACGCCAGCAAACCCTTGTTTTTTCACCCAATGCATCCATTCTCGCGCTTGTTCAGCCGTGTAAATAGGCTTGTCGGCACCCATACCAAAACCCAAGTAGGGAATAATTCGAGGAGCCGTTATTTCGTTTTTCGCTGCACGTTTCACCTGTTGCATGGTCCAATCCACTCCACCAAACGAACCGGGCTCACGAACAGTAGTAATACCGTGGGCCAACCACAGCTTAAATACGTATTCGGCAGGAATATCGTTGGCGGATGCGCCAATGTGACCGTGCATGTCGATAAACCCAGGAAGGATATAGTGACCGGTAACATCAATTTCTTTGTCGTTTTTGCCTGCTTTGGGTCGGCCTGATGGTTTAATCGGGACTCCGGGATGTCCCACGCTACGAATATCAACAATGCGGTCGTTCTCGATGATAATATCAACAGGTCCTTGAGGTGGGGCGCCTTCGCCACTCACGATTGTGCCTCCTCGCAGAATAATGCGCTCATAAGGGCCTTCACCTTGATGTCTATCAGGTGCTTGCGGCCCCGGCGTTCCTGCATAGGCTAGTGGTAACAGGCCTAAGCAAAAACAGAATGCGAGTAAATGTTTTATGCTCATAGTTGTTCTCGTTTGTGTGCATTTGGAATAGGGTTTTTATCGTTATCTTATCTGTTGGTATGGCCCTGAAAAATGTCTTTCATGGCTAACTTCCAACGAAGATTAAACCTTATTTTGTATTAAGGCTGCATCTTTAAATTGTAAACAAAGTGAGAAAATACCGATATTCGGCACGTAAATTAAACAGCATATGTACGCAACCAGTTGGTAGATACGGAGACAAACAGAAGGGATAATCTGCATACCTGTTCCAAATTATCAGTCATTTGCAGGAATTCAGAGCTATCCAATAGCCGCAGGGAAGCGGCTTGGAGCTTACATGGAAGTATCCACGGCGAGTTTGCAATAACTCTCCAAGGGGTGACTGGCAATTAACACCGTTATTTAAGAATTCATCGTTGTTAAGCGGGTGGTTGGTGCGCTTATTTTAACCCCTATTTAAATAAGTTGGATAAGATCGATAGGAATTTGAATTGTAGGCTGTAACTATGGCGCAGGTTAGTTATAATCCGAGCGCTTTTACTCGGTAAATTTAAACATTTTTCTGTATTTAACGCTTAATGAGGTCCCATTTGGAGCTGGTTCGAGGATTACACAATTTGAATCGTCATCACTACGAATGTGTGCTGACTATTGGAAAATTTGATGGTATTCACCTTGGACACCAAGCAGTGCTTAAGCAGGTTATTCAGAAGGCAAGAGCATTAAATGTGCCTGCCACCGTAATGGTTTTTGAACCACAGCCCGAAGAATTTTTTGCACCCAGCAAAGCACCTGCTAGGCTCACCCGGCTACGTGAAAAGTACACGTTGCTTCGAGAGTTAGGTGTCGACCGTTTAATTTGTGTGAAGTTTGATAAAAAATTTTCCAGCCAGAGTGCCGAATATTTTGTTGAGCATCTTTTGGTTAACAAGCTCGGTGTAAAGTACCTAGTCGTGGGCGACGATTTTCGCTTTGGTAAAGGCCGAGTTGGTGACTTCGCGATGCTGAAACAAGCGGGTGAGCAATTTGGTTTTGACGTGGTCGATACCAAAAGTTTGCAATTTGAAGATGCTCGGGTGAGTTCTTCAGTTGTCCGAGAGGCGTTACAACAAGCCGACTTTGCTAGAGTGAAGGCATATTTAGGGCGGCCCTATAGTATCAGCGGAAAGGTAATCCATGGCCAAAAGCTGGGCCGGAGCATTGGATTTCCTACAGCAAATATACCGCTATTGCGATGTACTGTGCCTGTTTCTGGCGTGTTTGCCGTAGTGGTAAAAATGCTAAGCACTCGGGTCACAAAAGATGATGCAGATTCAGACGAACGTACATTTTTGGGTGTTGCCAATGTAGGAAAACGACCTACAGTAAATGGAGACAAACCCCAGTTAGAGGTGCATATTTTCGACTTGGAGGCAGATCTATACGGCAAGAACTTGATGGTCGAATTGCACCATAAAATACGGGATGAGAAGAAATTCGACTCCTTTAATATGCTTAAAGAGCAAATTATTTTAGACGCCGAAACCGCAAAAAAGTGGTTATCGCAGCATTACATTGATATTTAGTTTTGGATTCGAGGATAAATGAGCGATTACAAACACACCTTAAACTTACCGGAAACTGAGTTTCCAATGCGAGGCAACTTGGCTCAACGTGAGCCAGCAATGCTGAAACAATGGACAGAGAAAGGTTTGTACAAAAAAATTCGCGCTGCAAAACAAGGCAATAAGCCTTTTATTTTGCATGACGGCCCTCCTTATGCGAACGGCGTGATCCACATTGGTCACTCCGTAAATAAGATCCTCAAAGATATTATTATTAAATCCAAAACGCTTTCTAATTTTGATTCTCCTTATGTTCCAGGGTGGGATTGCCACGGCTTGCCAATCGAGTTAATGGTCGAGAAAAAAGTCGGTAAGCCCGGTAATAAAGTGTCTGCTGCGGAATTCCGTCAGCGATGCCGAGAGTACGCTGAAAAGCAAATTCAATTACAAATGGACGATTTCGTTCGTCTGGGTGTGTTGGGCGCTTGGGATAATCCCTACAAAACGATGGATTTTAAATCTGAGGCAGACATCATTCGTTACCTTGGTAAAATCGTTGATTCCGGTCATATGGAAAAAGGCTTTAAGCCTGTTCACTGGTGTACAGATTGCGGCTCGGCACTAGCAGAAGCCGAGGTTGAATATAAAGATAAAACCTCCCCAGCTATCGATGTTGCATTCCCAGTTGTTAACGAAGCCGAATTCTTAAGCAAGTTTCACCACCCTGAAGGCCATGATGGTGAAGGGCAAATTGCCGTTGCCATTTGGACAACAACCCCTTGGACGTTACCTGCAAACCGCGCTGTGAGTGTTAACCCTCGTTTAGAGTACGTGCTGGTTCAGGTGGAAGATGAAGGTAATAAACATCGGTTAGTTGTTGCTACAGACTTAATGAAAGACTGTATGGATCGTTTCGGCATTGAGCGTTATCACGCCCTTGGTCATGCCTCTGGCGCCGATATTGAAAATTTGCGTATTAAACATCCGTTTTACGATTTTGATGTGCCTATTATTTTGGGTGATCACGTCACTACTGACTCAGGTACGGGGTGTGTACACACGGCTCCGGGTCATGGTGTAGACGACTTCAATGTAGGTAAACACTACAACCTAGAGGTCGCTAACCCAGTGGGTGATAACGGTGTTTACGTTGAAGGAACAGAGTATTTTGCGGGACAGCATGTGTTCAAAGCGAACACAAATATTGTTGAACTGCTAAAAGAAAAAGGCACTTTACTGCATCACCATGCATACGAGCATAGTTATCCGCACTGTTGGCGTCATAAAACGCCGATTATTTTCCGTGCTACCCCACAATGGTTCATTAGCATGGACAAAAACGGATTGCGCAAACAGTCGCTCGAAGCTATCAAAGAAACGAAGTGGATTCCAGATTGGGGCCAAGGTCGCATTGAAAGCATGGTTGAAGGTCGCCCTGATTGGTGTATTTCTCGTCAGCGTACATGGGGTGTTCCTATCGCCCTTTTCGTGCATCAAACCACAGGGGACTTACACCCGAATACGGCCGAGCTTATTGAGAAAGTAGCGCTTCGTGTTGAAGAAAAAGGTATTGATGCGTGGTGGGAGATTGAGACAGAAGAGCTCATTGGTGACGACGCAAAAGACTATCGTAAGGTCACTGATACCCTTGATGTATGGTTCGATTCTGGCGTGACGCACTACTTCGTTGTTGACCGACGTGATGATATTCCTGCCTCTGCTGACTTGTATCTAGAAGGTTCCGATCAGCATCGTGGTTGGTTTATGTCGTCTTTAATGAGCTCTATAGCCGGAAAAGGGGTTGCACCTTATAAGGAAGTGCTTACTCACGGTTTTACCGTTGATGCTCAAGGGCGTAAGATGTCAAAGTCCTTAGGAAATACAATTTCCCCTCAGGATGTTGTAAACAAATTAGGCGCTGATATTTTACGTTTATGGGTGGCATCGACTGACTATAGTGGCGAAATTGCCGTCTCCGATGAAATTCTTAAACGTGCCGCAGATACTTATCGCCGTGTGCGTAATACCTCTCGCTTCCTGCTTGCCAATTTGAATGGCTTCAACCCGGAAACTGATTTATTGCAAGACGATGCCTTAGTATCGTTGGATAAGTGGGTTGTACAGCGCGCGAAGGCGGTGCAAGCAGAAATTATTGCAGCATATGAAGAGTATGATTTGATTCAGGTGACGCAAAAGTTGATGCATTTCTGCTCCATTGAATTGGGTAGCTTTTACCTTGATGTGGTCAAAGATCGTCAATATACCGCTAAGTCCGATAGCCACGCGCGTCGTTCTTGCCAAACCGCTTTGTATCATATTGCTGAGGCTTTGGTTCGCTGGATGGCGCCAATTACCAGTTTCACTGCTCAAGAAATTTGGGAAGCGATGCCGGGTGAGCGCGAAGAGTTCGTGTTTACCGGTGAGTGGTATCATGGCTTTGATAGCATTGTCGCCGACACGGAACTTGACAATGCCTTCTGGCAGCAAATTTTAGCGGTAAAAACAGAAGTAAACCGAGCGTTAGAACAAGCACGTAAAGAGAAAACGATTGGGGGTTCATTGGAAGCCAGCGTTACTCTTTATGCCGCTGAATCGCTAAAACACAACCTTGATAAGCTGGAAGATGAGTTGCGATTTGTTTTGTTGACGTCGTTGGCCAATGTTGAACCAATCAATACGGCACCAGAAGACGCGATTAAAACAGAAATCGATGGCTTGGTGTTGGGCTTATCTAAAGCACCAGGCACTAAGTGCGAACGTTGTTGGCATCATCGTGAAGATGTTGGCGCGAATGAAAAGCACGCTGATCTCTGTTTACGCTGTGTAGACAACGTTGAAGGCGAAGGTGAGACGCGTCGTTATGCTTAATGCAGCAAGGCAAACGGGGTTACGGTGGCTTTGGTTAGCCGTCGTTGCCTTTGGTTTAGATCAGTTCACTAAGCAACTGGTTCTGAAAAATATGGCCTTGTACGATTCGATTCAAATTGTGCCATTTTTTAATTTTACTTATGTACAAAATCACGGCGCTGCCTTTAGCTTCTTGAGTGATGCTGGAGGGTGGCAACGTTGGCTGTTCACAGGTATTGCGCTGTTTGTCAGCGCACTTATTTTATGGTGGCTCAAGCAGACTAAGCGCGATCAAGTGTTACTGCCCATAGCCTTTTCTCTTATTTTAGGTGGCGCGTTAGGTAATCTATTCGATCGACTTGTGTATGGTTACGTTGTTGATTTTTTAGATGTGTATTACCAAACATGGCACTGGCCCGCATTCAATATAGCCGATTGCTCCATCTTTTTAGGGGCAGTAGGTTTATTGGTTGATGCGTTTAGAAACCCTGACCCAATTAAAGAAGACTTATGACAGACAAAGCGGTAATCGGAAACAGTAGCGAAGTGGTTTTACATTTCGATTTAAAACTTGAAGATGGTTCAGCAGCCGATAGCACTCGTGTTCACAATAAACCTGCGAAACTGACTATCGGAGATGGCAGCTTAACGCCTAGTTTTGAAGCTTGTTTACTGGGCTTGTGTGTCGGCGATAAAAAGTCTTTTACTTTGCCTCCAGAAGACGCGTTTGGCATGCCAAACCCCGACAATATTCACCACATGGATAGAACCAAATTTAGTGCGGATTCGCCAGCGGAGCCAGGCATGATCATCGCGTTTGCTCAGCCAGGTGGTGGGGAAATTCCCGGTATTGTTCGAGAAGTGGTTGGCGATTCCGTAACAGTCGATTTTAATCACCCATTGGCGGGTCAAACTGTTGTGTTTGATGTTGAAATTCTTGAAGTGAAGTCATAGGTGGAGAAGAAGATGCAAATCAATCTTGCCAATCCTAGAGGTTTTTGTGCTGGTGTTGATAGAGCTATCACGATTGTTGAAAAAGCATTAGAGCTGTTTTCTGCACCTATTTATGTGCGTCATGAAGTGGTTCACAACAAATTTGTGGTGAATAGCTTAAGAGAGCGCGGCGCCGTTTTCGTTGATGAACTTCATGAAGTGCCGGACAACAATATTGTGATTTTCTCTGCCCACGGTGTTTCTCAGCAAGTACGTCAGGAAGCAACTGACCGTGGATTGCGGGTATTCGATGCCACTTGCCCACTCGTGACCAAAGTACACATGGAAGTAAGCCGTGCCAGCAAACAGGCCGTTGAATGTATTTTGATTGGTCATGCGGGTCATCCTGAGGTTGAAGGTACAATGGGGCAGTATGACAATGAAAATGGGGGAATTTACCTTGTTGAGTCCGTTGATGATGTGGCTCAGTTGCAGGTTAAAAACCCAGAAACATTGTATTACTGTAGCCAAACAACATTATCTGTAGATGATACCGCCGACATTATTGATGCGCTGCGTGAAAAGTTCCCGAAAATTGACGGTCCTAGAAAAGATGATATTTGCTATGCAACGCAAAATCGTCAAGATGCCGTGAGAACTCTAGCAACGAGCTGTGATTTGCTGTTAGTTGTCGGGGCTAAAAATAGCTCTAATTCTAATCGGCTCAAAGAATTGGCAGAGAAAATAGGTGCAAAAGCTTATTTGATTGATGACTGCCATGCTATCCAAGAGTCTTGGCTGACCGGTGTTGAGCAAGTTGGTGTCACGGCGGGCGCTTCTGCTCCAGAAGTGTTAGTGAAAGGCGTCATCGATCGCTTACTTGCTTTAGGAGCCTCAGGAGTTGTTGAAACACAGGGAAGAGAAGAAAATATCGAGTTTGCGATACCCAAAGAGCTGCGGATAAAGCAAATTTCTTGATAAACAAAGAGTCCGAGCGGCTCTTTTTTGTTTGAGTGTGGTCGGGTGTTGCCCATTTTCCAGCGTCGTTTTCTGCTTTCCCACCTATTTCGTATTCCTAGTAATAACTAAGTATTTTTAAAATCTCTAACTTCTTCTTATTTTTATTTTTTTAACTATTTGAATATTAAAGAGTAAATGTGTTTTTGTGAGCCAGTTCTCACTCTTTCCTCGTCATTAAACCAATCTGTTTGCTGCTATTTTTATTTGAAAACAATACGTAATTTCATCGAAGGATAACCAAATTTAATGGTTTTCCCCTAAGGTGTAGTTATGAGAAAGGGGATTTAACCCGTAAACAGGTTTCTAAATGGCACAAAGGCAATCGATACAATCAATAAAAATCACCTATGGCGTCGGCATGATTGAAGTGTTGGTGACATTAGTGATTTTATCTATTGGGTTGTTGGGGGTCGCTTCTTTGCAATTTATCAGCACATTATCAAATTCAGATGCTCTACATCGTTCCCAAGCCGTAATGATTTCTCAGCAATTGAGTGAGAGGTTACGTGCTAATGCAGCATTATCGGCATCTGGGCGAGGGTTGGTTGTGGATAACAGTTATTTCGATGTTAGTTTATATAATTTCAATAACGTCACTTGTGCGGGGAATATTCCAAATTTCAAATGCCACTGTTTAGCTCACCCTGCGGGCATTCCTAATTGCCGCAATAATACCTGTACTCCAGCCCAATTTGCCGTATTTGATGCTTATGAAATGAGTTGCTCTGCTGCTTCAGTCAGCTCGAGCTTAGAAATAGCACTAACGTGTAATGACAATAATGTACTTGATGCTGATGTGTGCAGCGCGGGGTCGAGGCATCGTATCGCGCTTAAATGGCCTGTGGAGAATTGGCAAAATATTGAGAGGCAATTAAACCCAGATTGTAATGTAGGCGAAGACGAACCTCATGATTGTGTGATTTTGGATGTTATTTTATGAAGTGCCATAACATTCGAAACACAAGCCCACCGGTTCCTCAATCCCGGCATAGTAAGCAGCAGGGACTGACATTAGTTGAGTTGATGATCGCTTTAGCTATGGGATTGCTAATTGCGGGGGGCGTGGTGCAGCTATTGATTAGTAGCCAAGTGACTGAACGCTTGAATTCTGCCATTGCCTCAGCGCAAGAAGGGGGACGATTTATCATTCATCGCCTGCGTACAGATTTATTAATGGTTGGTCGCTACGATGCTTTGTCTCCGAACTTAGAGCGCTCAGTTGATATCGTCGATGAAGCCTCTTTTGTGCAAAATAGACCGATTATTTTGCCGGGAGACTTCGCGGGAAATGCAACATTAGGGTCAACACAAGGAGGGGCGGGCGGCAACGATAATTTAGTTGTTGGTTTGCAGGCTCGCACAGATTGTCGAGGATACAAATTAGGTTATTTAGACAACGAGGAGTTTTTTGTTGTTAACCAGTATTACTTAGAAGATGGCAGTTTAAAGTGCAGAGGATTTGATGGTCGTGTGTTAAGAGGACTAAAAGCGGCCGAAGGCAACAACGGTGATGCCGGATTCACCTTGTTAGATGATGTACAAAGTTTTCAGGTTTTGTATGGCGTAAGCGCAGTTACGAGTCGTGGAGATAATACTGGCAGACCCGTTAATTATGTAACGGCTGACAGGATTGCAGATATAAGGGCGCAAGGTGGGCAAGTTGTGGCTATTCGCATCGCCATTTTGTTAGCAGGAGATGGGGAGGCGCATATTGATCCTAAGCCCTCTTTCAAATTACTCAATGAAGACATGATAACGGTTCCAGATAACCGTCTTTATAAAGTATTTGAAACAACCGTAACCTTGCGTAATACAAAGAATTTTACGAGGTCCAGAAGAACATGAAGCAGCAAGGTTTAGTGATGGTATTTTCATTATTAGTGTTATTAAGTCTGACTATTCTTGGCGTGTCTTCTGTTACCAGCGGTTTGTTTCAGAGCAAAATGGCCAGTAGTTTAGAAAATCGCACTATCGCTTTTGATGCAGCGGAAGCTGCGGTATCTGGGGTTGTCTTTGAGTCGGAAGATCCTGCTGTATTGACGGATCCCGCGTTAACAGACCCACTTTCAGAAGCCCGTCAACAAAACGCAATCGATTTAGCTAATCAAGATTTAAGTTGCTTCGACAACATAAATTGGACAGATCGAAGCATGACTCAGGCAGGATTGACCTCAGGAGTGAGGCAGGTGGTAGCAGGTGCGTATAACACGAACCCGTCAACGGCAAGCTGGTCGAAGACCGCATTCGTCCGTGAGCAAGCTTGTTTGGGATCAAGTAATGTTATTTCAGGAAGCAGCATAAATTGCCATGTATTTTTAGTGCGTGGATGTGGTCAGCTAGCAAACGCAGGGTATGCGGTCGCCAATACATTGACGACCTCAGTGTTCGCGCCAGCGTCGGGGAATTAGGAGATGAACATGCATAGCACAAAAGCTTGGTCTTCTTTTTTCGTTAGTGCTTGTTTGTTTGTTTGCATCGTACTGAGCGCTTGGGCTGATGATTTGGAGATATATTTGGGGGTTGGAGGACAACAAGTCACTTACAACCCTAATGTGCTGTTTATTATGGATACCTCGGGCAGTATGACCAACAAGGACGGTGGTACTGAATCAAGAATGCTAAGGGTGCAAAATGCCTTAAAAGAAGCGCTGTCATCCTCTTCAAATATTAACGCTGGCCTGATGCGTTTCTCAGATTATGGTGGACCGATTATATATCCTGTCAGAGAAATAGATGATGCTGTAGAGCCGGAATTGATAATCGGTATTAGTTCGACGAGTGATGATGCATATGAATTAGGAGGAAGTGTTAATCTCAATTCAAATAGTGTCGTCATTTCTCAGGGGTTGTCCGACGTCACTTCTGGCTTCCGTTTTCAAAACGTAAATATTCCTCAAGGTGCGAACATCGTGTCAGCATCGTTGAAGTTTATTTCTGCGAATCAAAATATCGCCGATACCGCGATTAATATCAGTGGCGAGCTGACACCTAACGCAGCTGCTTTTGCCGAAACCGCTCTCGACTTATCATCAAGAACTAAGACAACGAATACGGTCACATGGGATACCAATAATGGGTTTCCCTCTGAAAATGAAGAAGTGGCGTCACCGGATATCGCCTCTATTTTACAAGAAATTGTTGATCAACCGGATTGGTGTGGTGGTAACGCCGCTAACTTCTTGTTAAATGCCGTCAGTAATGATGTGGCGAGTGCTCGATTAGCAAAAGCAGCAGATGCTGGAGAGGGAAGTGTCGCTCAACTGGTAGTGGAATATGATCACCTAAGCGCAACAGGATGTGTTCAGGGCGAACTTTCCTATCAGGTTTCATCTCAGAACAATAATGCGGAGGAACCATCAAATGGGTATCAGTCAACTGGCAGTGAACTGACATTTTCTAACAATTATAATCGGTTTATTGGATTGCGTTTTGAAAGCGTTGCGGTGCCACAAAATGCAGAAATAACCGATGCCTATTTGGAGTTTACCGCTTATCAAAAAAGAACAGGCAGTGGTGCTTCATTCGTTATCAGCGCTTCTGCGGAAGGCGATGTAGATGATTTTTCATCTTATCCAAGATATTTACTTAGAGATAAAGCCAAAACCAGTTCTGTTACTTGGAACAATATTCCAAGTTGGTACAAGAACAGTGTTTATCGTACTCCGTCAATAGCAAGCGTCGTTCAAGATGTTGTTAATCGAGGTGACTGGCAAGTCAATAATGACATGATGTTTATCATCTCCTCCATTACAGGAAATCGAGGAGCTTACTCCTATCGGGGTAAGCCTTCTGGCGCCCCAAGGTTAGTCGTCAAATACAAAGGGAAAGCGACGCCAAATTCTGTCGCAACGGTACGTTCCCATTTGATAAATAAAGTCGATGAACTAAGAGCCAGTGGCTATACGCCTATTGTGGACACGTTATACGAAGCTGCCTCGTATTACGGTGGGCGAGCCGTATACTACGGACGTACCAGAGGTAATTCGAATGTGAACAGTACCGTGCGCCGTAATACTCGGGTCAGTCATCGTTTGAGTTATACCGGTTCAGATTCAGTCTTGCCAAGCGGATGTTCAGAAGACAACCTTAACGACGCCGATTGTATTAACCAATACATTCCATCTGGCGCAACCTATCAATCACCGGTGACTGATTTGCAGTGCCAAACTAATAATCACATTGTGCTGCTATCTGATGGCGAAGCGAATAACAATCACAGTGTGGATGAAATTGAAGCATTGTTGGGGCAGAGTTGTACTGGAAGTGGTGGTGAAAAATGTGGTCTAGATTTAGTTCGTAATATTGCCGACTCGGAAGTATCGGCAATTGATACTAGAGTCACGACTCATACCATTGGTTTTGCCGCAAACGCCACAGCGAACAATTTTCTAAATCAAATTGCCTTACAAAGTGGAGGCGGCTTTTACACTGCTGATAACAGTGATGATTTGGTGACTGCATTCCAAACGATTCTCAGAAATGTAAAAGACGTTAATGCAACCTTTGTTTCGCCGGGCGTTGCCGTTAACCAATTGAATCGCCTAACTCATAAAGACGAACTTTATTTTGCTTTGTTTAAGCCCGCAGAAGGTACTCGTTGGCCCGGGAATTTAAAAAAATATCGTTTAGATAGCGATGTGATTCGAGATCGAAATGGTGTATTGGCTGTCAACAATAATACCGGCTTCTTCGACGAAAACGCGCATAGTTATTGGTCTACACTTGCGGATGGTAATGATGTGCGACAAGGCGGTGCTGCGAGTAATTTAGACTTAGTTCGTGATGTCTATTTCTTTAATGCTCCGGGCAATATTGCTATTTCTTCTAATCGATTGTCAGAAAACAATATAACTATTACTACTACTGACTTAGCCATTGATTCTGAACCGAACCCTAATGATACCAGAAATGCCGTCTTAAAATGGGCTAGAGGGGTTGATGTTCTTGATGATGATGGAGATGGGGATACAACCGATACTCGCTTACAGCTTGGCGATCCCATCCATTCTCAGCCCGTCATTGTAAACTACTCCGATACAGAGAGTGCGGTGTTTGTTGCTACCAATCACGGGTTCTTACACTCCTTCGACCCTAACAGTGGAGAAGAAAACTTTGCTGTTATTCCAAAGGAGTTGCTATCGAATCTGCACGACATTTATCTCGACAACTCGAGTTTTACGCATATATATGGGTTAGATGGTGACATGGTGCTTAGAGATAGAGGCGCGAAGAAATATCTATACTTGGGTATGCGCAGAGGTGGGAATAACTATTATGCCTTTGATGTTAGTTCAAAGTCTGCACCAAAACTCGTATTCCGAATTCAAGGAGGAAGTCCCGGGTTTGAGAAACTGGGGCAAACTTGGTCTAGACCTACCATAACTAAAATAAAAGTAGGTAGTTCAGTGCGTGAAGTGTTGATCTTCGGGGGCGGTTATGATGAATCTCAAGATAGTAAAGCGTTACGCTCTCCCGATGTGGTTGGCAATGCTGTTTATATTGTTGATGCAGATACTGGACAGCTCATATGGCGGGCGAGTAACGATGGCGCTGATTTGAATTTGCCTGAAATGCTTTACAGTATTCCCGCGCGAATTTCCGCCATCGATAGAGACACCGACGGATTAGCCGATCATCTTTATGTTGCTGATACAGGGGGGCAGTTATTTCGTCTCGATATTAAAAATGGGGAACCTCTTTCTGATTTGATTTCAGGTGGCGTGCTAGCGTCTTTTTCAAACGATGGAACCGAAGCTGATAATCGGCGTTTTTATTATGCCCCTGATGTGTCCGAAATTAGCTTGGCTGATGAACATTATTATGCAGTCGCAATTGGCAGTGGCTATCGTGCACATCCGCTGAATACAGTGATTCAAGATCAGTTGTATATGATAAAAGACAAGGGGGTTTTTGAAATTGATGTGGATGGGAATTATACCCTGCCTGTTACACCCTATACTCAATCTGAACTCTACGATGCAACTGATCATCTATTAACGTCACAAGATCAAGAACAGCAAGAACTTGAAGTGAATGCTTTTGTTGATAAAGAAGGCTGGTTTATTCGGTTAGGAAGTGGTGGCGAAAAAGTATTAGCGTCACCGCTTATTTTGAATTATCGATTATTCTTTACTACCTATTTACCCGCTACAGCGAGCCTATCGCAATGTGCTCCACCAACAGGTAATAGTCGTGCTTATCTCGTCGAGCTAGTGAATGGTAATGCTGTAACCGACTTAAACCGCAACAATACCAAAGAGCATCAAGACCGATTCGCGGACCTGAAACAAACTGGTATTGCGCCAGAAACAAAAATCTTAATTGAAGACTTATTAAAACCTGTCGTATGTTTGGGAACTGAGTGTACGGAAATTGTAGATGATGGTGATGAATGCAATAGCGAGTTCGAATGTCTGGCAGAAAACTTATATGGTCGATTTGAACGTCTACAACGAAATAGTTGGCAGACCGAAAATGAACGTCAGTAGACAAGGGTTAAAATAAACCATGAATAAAGGCTATTCATTAATTGAATTGATGATCAGTGTGGCAATTGTGGGAATATTAGCGAGTATTGCTTATCCCAGTTATACGGGCTTTATTGCGGGAAGTAATCGCAGTGTCGGACAAGCTGATTTAATGGCGCTAGCTGCGGCAATGGAGCGGCATAAAGCTGCCAACTACACATATCAAGGCGCAGCCGCAGGAGGGGCAAATACAGGAACGCCTGCTATTTTCCGAACATATTCACCGTCTTCTGAACCTGCCACAAACAAGAAATATGATTTAACTATTTCAACTGTATCCGCCAGTGGGAATAGCTTTAGTTTAAGCGCTCAGCCTGTCGCAACATCCACACAATCGGGTGATGGCGCCTTGTTCTATTTTAGTGATGGACGAAAAGCATGGGATAGAAATAATGATGGTGCGTTATCCGCAGATGAATACTGTTGGAGTTGCTGAATTTATGGGCAGGTTAAATCAGCACCTGCATTGGTTTCATAAATTCCGTCATTATTCGAGTCTTGACTCACACGAACTCGGCCTTGCAAACTAATGGTAAGTGCGCGGGCAAAACCAGCTTCGTTGCTGTCATGACACAAGCGTAATGATGCAGGTGAAGCTGTAGCGCCTGAACCTTGAAAGCTAATTACGCCAGCAGGACCAGAAAGGTTATAATTGCTCACGCTTCTACTCGTGCCGCCAAGAATATCTTCGTTGTCATCGCGAATCCCATCAGCATCCAAATCAAGAAACACCATTTTAGGAAGGTTCCAGTCAGCAGTACAGGTTGTAAAATCGCTACTTGGACATACTATGCTAGTGACCTGTTCATTAATAGCAGAGTGCCTGGCAAGCTGCACGACTGCACTGAGCTCATTGATTTGACCTATCAAGCGGTTTTGGATCAATATATCGCGAACCATAGGACCAACAGCAGTGATTAGAATGCTCATTATTGCAATGCTAATCATCAGCTCAATAAGTGTTAGTCCCTTGGCGTATTTTTGTTGAGAACTATTAGGTTGAGATTGTTTCATGCTCGGCCTTGGCTATTACCACGCTATCATCTTAGCGTTTTTGGCGGAAAACAGGGTATTCGTCGACTGACTTGGGTAGTTTAGGTAATACATTAAGATGCGAAAAACATCGCAGTTTTAGAGGAACAATAATGAAGAAAATAGAAGCAATCATAAAACCGTTTAAAATGGATGATGTACGCACTGCGTTAGGCGAGATTGGCATTTCTGGTTTGACTATGACAGAAGTGAAAGGCTTTGGTCGACAAAAAGGACACACAGAGCTTTATCGTGGGGCTGAATATCAAGTTGGCTTTTTGCCAAAAATTAAAATTGATCTTGTTGTGGCAGATGACTTAGTTGATCGCGCGATTGAAGCGATTACCGAAGCTGCACACACAGGAAAAATCGGAGATGGGAAAATATTTGTGTACGATGTGTCACGAGCGGTGAGAATTCGTACAGGTGAACAAGACGAAGAAGCGTTGTAATCACAAGTTCAGTATTATTTTTCTTATATAAATGCGTAGAAAAACGTAAATTTCGTTTGATAAATGTCCATATTGATTGATGTGTGAGCAAACAAACCAAATATGTCATTTATTTTATATTTTGGGTTGCGCAAGGTTCGGACCTATGTATAATACGCAGCACATTCAGGGCGAGGCAGCTAACGCAGCCAGCAAGAATGGAACGAGATCAGACGCGGGATGGAGCAGCCTGGTAGCTCGTCGGGCTCATAACCCGAAGGTCGTCGGTTCAAATCCGGCTCCCGCAACCAATTTAATACCGATTGAAAAAGTATTCAGCGGTTATTGAATTCGAGAAGGAAAAGTGAAAAATGGATTTACTAAGACGATTTTAGTCTAGGCAAAAGCCCCGCTTGTACGGGGCTTTTTGTTATTCCCGATTTGCGAATTTGTATTAGGTTTACGCACTGAGGGATTCAGTTAGTAATTTTATAAACTGGGCTAAAAGGCCCTTTTTTTATTTTTGGAGTCCAGCTTTGTCTAAATTTGATGAAAAATTGACGGAAATGTTAACCCCTCCTGTTGAGGCGTTGGGTTTTGAGTTAATCGGAATTGAATTTGTCAGGGCTGGTAAACATTCAACATTACGCTTATATATTGATAGTCCTAATGGCATTACAGTCGACGACTGTGCCGACGTTAGCCATCAAGTCAGTGCTGTGTTGGATGTCGAAGATCCAATTAGCACAGAGTACAACCTCGAAGTGTCTTCACCGGGAATGGATCGACCACTTTTCAAAGAGCAACATTACCTCGATATTGTTGGGCAGGAAGCATCTGTTCGATTACGAGTCCCTATGGGGAATCGTCGAAATTTCAAAGGGGAAGTGGTGTCCGTTGAAAATGGCGTAGTCAAATTGAAAGTCGATGGTGAAGTGTTTGAGCTAGTCATTGGTAATATAGAAAAAGGTAATTTGGTACCTAACTTTAAATAAGAAATAGAGTTAGGTTAAAAATCACCAGAAATATACTGAGTGAGGCGACAGGACAATGAACAAAGAGATTCTGTTAGTGGCTGAGGCTGTCTCTAATGAGAAGCAGGTCCCAAGAGAGAAAATTTTTGAAGCGCTTGAGTATGCATTAGCGAGTGCCACCAAAAAGAAAAATGTTGGTGATATCGAAGTGCGCGTTAGCATCGATAGAGACACAGGCGACTTCGATACATTTCGTCGTTGGTTAGTTATTGAGGATGAACAACCTCAAGAAAACCCATTCGCAGAAATGACCTTCTCTGCAGCTCAGATAGACGCACCAGATATTCAAATCGGTGATTATGTTGAAGAGCAAATTGAGTCAATTAAATTTGACCGTATTACCACCCAAACGGCTAAGCAAGTTATCGTACAAAAAGTACGTGAAGCTGAGCGCGCTCAAATCATCGACGAGTATCAAGACCGTTTGAATGAGCTAGTGACCGGAACGGTTAAGAAAGTTAATCGCGATAACGTTATCATTGACCTAGGCAACAATGCAGAAGGCGTGATGTATCGTGAAGACATGCTACCAAGAGAAACATTCCGTCCGGGCGATAGAGTTCGTGGTTTGCTATTCGATATCCGCCCAGAAGCAAAGGGCGCACAGTTATTTATTAGCCGCACCAAGCCCGAGATGCTAATTGAATTATTCCGCATCGAAGTGCCTGAAATTGCAGAAGAAACCCTAGAAGTTAAATCTGCGGCACGTGACCCCGGTTCAAGAGCCAAAATCGCAGTAAAAACTAATGATAAGCGCCTAGACCCAGTTGGTGCCTGTGTCGGTATGCGTGGCTCACGTGTGCAGGCGGTTTCCGGTGAACTGGGCGGTGAACGAGTTGACATCGTACTTTGGGATGAAAACTCAGCACAATACGTTATCAATGCAATGGCGCCAGCAGAAGTGGCTTCTATTGTTGTTGATGAAGATAGCGGCACAATGGATGTTGCCGTCGAGTCTGATCACTTAGCTCAGGCGATTGGTAAAAATGGTCAAAACGTCCGCTTAGCTAGTCAGCTAACTAAGTGGGAATTAAACGTAATGACTATCGACGATTTAAACCAAAAACACCAAGCCGAGAATGAAAAAGTCTTGGCTGTATTTGTTAATGGTTTAGATATTGACGAAGACTTTGCATCATTGCTTGTCGAAGAAGGATTCACCACATTAGAAGAAGTGGCCTATGTGCCAGTGAGTGAATTGGTTGCCATTGATGGCTTAGATGAAGAGACCGTTGAAGAATTGCGCAACCGCGCAAGAGCTGCGCTAACAACCCAGGCGTTAGCTAACGAAGAGTCTCTAGAACGCGCGGAGCCAAAAGAAGAACTTCTTGCGCTTGAAGGCATGGAAAAACATGTTGCTTTTGTTTTGGCAAGCAGAGGCGTTGTCGATCTGGAATCATTAGCCGAACAAGGTGTTGATGATATCTCAGATATTGAGGAATTGGACGAAGAGTCAGCAGGTGCACTGATTATGGCGGCTCGGAATAAGGTCTGGTTCAACGAAGAGTAAAACATCAGCAAGAGGAGCATAATCATGGCAGAAGTGCAGATTGAAAAGCTTGCTAGCGATATCGGGACAACAGTCGACAGATTGTTACAGCAATTTGCTGATGCAGGTATCACCAAAAAAGCAGAAGATTTAGTAACTGAAGACGAAAAACGTCGTTTGCTTGACCACCTAAGCAAGCAACACGGTGGCGCGAGCAATGAAGCGCCGAAGCGTATGACACTACAACGCAAAACCACCAGTACGTTAACTGCGGGTAAGTCTCGCCAAGTTAAGGTTGAAGTGCGTAAGAAACGTACTTTTGTTAAGCGTACAGAAGCGGAAGAAGAAGCGCGTCGTATAGAGCAAAAACGTTTGGAAGAAGAACGTATTGCAGCTGAAAAAGCAGCAGAAGAAGCCGCATTGGAAGCAAAGCGTGCAGCGGAAGCTGCGCAAAAAGCCGCAAAAGATGCTGAAGAGCGCGCGCGTAAAGAAAAAGTAGAAGCTGAACGTAAAGCGCGGGAAGAAGCGAAGAAAAAGGCAGAAGCTAGTAGTCAACCTGAAGTAGATGACGCTCCTGAAGAATCCGCTGAAGATAAAGCGGAACGTATTAAAGCAAAAGAAGAAGCAGAGCGTTTGAAGAAGCAGCAAGAAGAAGAAGCGAAGCGTAAGTTAGAAAAAGAAGCTGAGGAAGCGGCTGAGAAAGCCCGTAAATTGGCTGAAGAAAACCGTAAGCGCTGGGAAGAAGAAGAAGCTCGTCGTAAAAAAGAAGAACAAGAAGAAGTGCATATCCACAGCAGTAAATATGCACAAGAAGCGGAAGACGAAGAAGATTTTGAAATTGAGCGTAGCTCACGTCGTCGTTCTCATAAGTCAAAGAAAAAAGCGACTGATAAATTGCGTCAAGGCTTCAACAAACCTGCTCAGCCCGTAAATCGTATGGTAAAAATTGGTGAAACGATAACTGTATCCGAGCTTGCTAGCCGCATGGCGAAGAAATCAACGGAAGTTATCAAAAGCATGATGAAGCTTGGTGAGATGGTAACTATCAACCAAGTGTTGGATCAGGATACTGCCGTACTTGTGCTCGAAGAAATGGGCATTGAATACGAATTAGTGAATGATAACGCGTTAGAAGACGAGTTGTTGGCACAATCAAACGGTGGCGTAAAATCCACTCGCGCGCCTGTTGTGACTATCATGGGTCACGTTGACCACGGTAAAACATCCTTACTTGACTACATTCGTCGTGCACAGGTTGCAGAAGGCGAAGCTGGTGGGATTACACAGCATATTGGTGCATATAGCGTAGAAACTGAGAATGGTGAAATCACATTCCTAGATACGCCAGGACACGCCGCGTTTACCGCTATGCGGGCTCGTGGTGCGACAGCAACTGATATTGTTATTTTGGTCGTTGCCGCCGACGATGGTGTGATGCCTCAAACAAAAGAAGCGGTTCAACACGCAAAAGCAGCGGGCGTTCCTTTGATCGTCGCTGTTAACAAAATGGACAAAGAAGCCGCAGACCCAGATCGCGTAAAAACTGAGCTTTCTCAACTAGAAGTTATCTCAGAAGAGTGGGGCGGTGATCACCAGTTTGTTAATGTTTCAGCTAAAACAGGCATGGGTGTTGATGCTTTGTTAGAAGCCATTCTGCTTCAAGCTGAGCTACTTGATTTACAAGCTGTATCGAAAGGTCCTGCTCGCGGAATTGTTATCGAATCACGCCTTGATAAAGGTCGCGGTCCAGTTGCTTCTGTATTGATTCAAGAAGGTGAGCTGAACGCAGGTGATATCTTACTTTGTGGTATTGAGTATGGCCGTGTTAGAGCGATGCGCGATGAACATGGTGTAGAAGTTAAAGTAGCGGGACCATCAAAACCTGTTGAAATTCTTGGTTTATCTGGTGTTCCTCTAGCTGGTGAAGACGCGCTTGTTGTTCAAGATGAACGTAAAGCACGTGAAGTAGCCAACAAACGTCATATTAAACAACGTGAAGTGAAGCTAGCGAAACAGCAAAAAGCGAAACTTGAAAACATGTTTGCAAACATGGAAGCGGGTGATGTTTCAGAGCTTAACATTGTACTTAAAGCTGACGTTCAAGGTTCTGTAGAAGCTATTACCGAATCCCTGATGAAAATGTCGACCGAAGAAGTTCGCGTTAACATTATCGGTAGCGGAGTGGGTGGAATCACTGAAACGGACGCAACGCTTGCAGCAGCATCGAATGCCATTGTTGTTGGCTTTAACGTTCGTGCCGATGGTTCCGCGCGTAAAGTCATTGAAGCAGAAGAAATCGACTTACGTTACTACAGCGTCATCTATGATTTGATTGAAGAAGTTCGTCAGGCAATGAGCGGTATGCTTGCGCCTGAGTTCAAACAAGAAATCATTGGCTTGGCAGAAGTTCGTGATGTATTTAAGTCGCCTAAGTTGGGTGCCATTGCCGGTTGTATGGTAACGGAAGGTAACGTTAAGCGTAACAACCCAATTCGTGTACTGCGTGATAACGTGGTTATTTACGAAGGTGAGTTAGAATCACTACGTCGCTTTAAAGACGATGTACAGGAAGTGCGTAACGGCATGGAATGTGGTATCGGCGTTAAGAACTATAATGACGTTAAAGTTGGCGACCAAATTGAAGTATTTGAAACGGTAGAAATTAAGCGCGAGCTATAAGTTTTACCCAAAACTAAAAATGAAAGATGGGCAGGCTGAAAGGGCTGCCCATTTTTGTCTTTTATAGACACATTAATACTGAATTGAAGAGGAATCATTGTGGCTAGAGAATTTTCCCGTACCGATAGAGTCGGGCAACAAATCCACAAAGAAATCGCAAGTATCTTGCAAAATGAATTTAAAAAGCGTGATCCGCAGCTTGGATTTGTCACCGTTTCCGGTGCTGAAGTTTCCCGAGACTTGGCTCACGCTAAAGTGTTTGTGACTTTCTTTGAGTCCGACGAAGAAAAAGTCAAAGAATACATGCAGATATTAGAAGACAACAAAGGTTTCATTCGCTCATTACTGGCAAAGCGTCTCAGAATGCGTTCAGTACCGGCGATACATTTTAGGCAAGATACCTCTATTACTGAGGGCATTCGCATTTCAAGTTTGGTTTCGAAAACATTGTCGGAAGATAAAGATAAAGCCAATCGAGCTGGGCGCGATTATGATGCAGATAACGACACTGATACTGAGCAAAAATAATAAGAAGCTAAACAAAATATGGGAAGACGAGGAAAAAAAGGCCGTGATATAGACGGCGTCATTCTAGTAGACAAACATTTAGGCTGCTCATCAAACCACCTACTCCAGCAAATAAAGCGCCTTTATAATGCCAACAAAGCAGGACATACAGGTTCGTTAGATCCTCTTGCAACAGGCATGTTGCCCATCTGTTTTGGGGAAGCAACTAAGTTCTCACAGTTTTTACTTGATGCTGACAAAACCTATGAAGTGACTGCGCATTTAGGCGTACGCACGACTACCTCCGACGCTGATGGCGATGTTGTTGAAACAAAGCCAGTGAATGTGTCCGAAGAACAGTTTATGCAAGCAATTCAGCAATTTAAAGGCACAACTGAGCAAGTGCCATCCATCTATTCAGCGCTTAAGTACGAAGGGAAACCGTATTATTACTATGCGCGGCTTGGTATAGATATTCCTCGCAAATCACGGCCGATTACTATTTTTCAACTAGAATTACTCAAATTTGATGGTGTGAATGCGGATTTGCGTGTGCGCTGTAGCAAAGGCACCTATATTCGCAGTTTAGTTGACGATATTGGTCAGGTTTTAGGGTGTGGTGCGTACGTTACTCGTTTGCATCGTACAGAAGTGGCAAATTATCCTGCTGAAAAAATGCAGAGTTTAGAGGTTATCCAGCAGCAAGTTGCTGAATTAGATTCAGATGAACTTCGTTTTGAAACCCTTGATACTTTCTTATTACCTGTTGATGCGGCTGTTGACAATTTTCCTGTGGTTGAGCTAGGTGATTGTCAATCCCACAGTCTTATGCATGGACAGCCCGTAAAGTTGGAATCGCCATGTAAACAGGGAATAGTGCGTATTTATGATAATGCCTCACAACGTTTTTTGGGGATAGGGCAAGTGGAAAATGGCCAATTAACCTCTAAAAGGCTCGTTTCCACCGCTTAATATTTTCTTTTCTAATTTCAATTCCACATTTGTGCTGCTTACTGGTGCTACTTGAAATAAAAGTAGGCGGCATTTTTCTAAATTTACCCCCAATTTCTTCCCCGTGTTTTTAATTTACCCACCCATAATCCTGGATAATATTTTATTTTTTAATTTAATTAAGAATAATTTTTATCATACTAAAAGTTAATTTAAAAAATTAAATTATCTGCTTTAATTATTCAGAATATAAACAAATTTAAGAGTTTTGTATTTTAAAATATTTCTTATTTTAAGTGTGGGGTTCTTAATAATTTTGTCTATAGTTTAATCGTAAGTTAATTTTTTATTGGTTTGATACTTTGAGTTGTTCAAAGCTTTTAATTTAATTTTCTGGGGTAATATGGGACTAAGTGGACTATCTATAAAAACCAAGATTTTGTTGATTCCAACTATTGGGACAATCAGCTTTGTTATTTATTTGGTTTTAGCAACATTAACCGCATCGGGTAATGTTGCACTCTTGGATAACGCGGGGAAGGAGCAGTTTCCTGTGTTGCAGATAGCGATTAAGCTTTCAAGTGATATCGAAAAAGTAGAATCTCTTTTTAATTCTGCTGTGACGACAGGAGATGAGGAACAAATTGAAGTTGCCAGGAAATTACACGATGTAATTAAAGTGCAATTTGAAAAAATGGAACAAATTTCACCGAAAACTAAAGCGCAAATAAGTAACGTTGAAAAGATATTTGATAGCTATTTTTCTAAAGGCGAGAATTTAGCTAAAGGAATGGTTCATCAAACAATTGATTTTGCGAAACTTCCTCAACTTGGAGAAGAATTAAACTCGTTATTAGGTAAATTGAAATCTTCAGTAAAAGATTATGAGTCTGCAAGAACAAATGAATTTGAATCTTCTATTGAAAAGGCAAATACGGATAGTGCTCGGTTAGTTCAAATTGGAATTGTGATGGGGGTAATTACTATTACCCTTCTTTTTGTTACCGCTATTCCAATTGTAAGAGGCATTCATTCCTCACTAATGGATGTGATTAAGTCCTTAAATGACATTTCTGAAGGTGACGGTGATTTAACCGTTCGGTTGACAACAAAAAATGCAGACGAAATCGGCAAATTAGTTGAAGGATTTAATGCCTTCATGCAGAAGTTGCAAACAACGATTCGTGAAGTCATTCAAATTGCTATGCCACTGTCAGATACCGCTACTAGGGTAAAAAGCTCTGCGGACGAAACAAGCCACATCACAAGCGAGCAGCAGAAAAGTGCGAGCCTGACACTTCAGTCTGTGAATGAAATGAACAACGCTGTTCGGGATATTGCAAGTAGCGCATCTCAAACGGCAGAGTCCGTTAATAGTGCTTCGTTACTAACGAAAGAAGGCGCTGAGGTTGTTGAAGAAACAATTAGTTCGATCAATGAACTTGCCTCGAAAATTAATGAGTCCGCGAACGTTGTGTTCCAACTAGAGCAAGATGTGGCGCAAGTGAGTGATGTCTTGAATGTGATACGCAGCATTGCTGAACAGACCAATTTGCTTGCTCTTAATGCTGCAATTGAAGCTGCTAGGGCTGGGGAGCAAGGACGTGGTTTCGCGGTTGTTGCCGACGAAGTCCGAACTTTAGCGTCCAGAACGCAATCTTCGACAGAAGAAATTCAAACCACCATAGAAAAACTCCAATCTGCTTCTCGTATTGCGGTATCAACGATGAATGAAGGCACAAACATGGTGGATGGCAGCGTAGAAAAAGCATCGTCCGCCGGACAGTCGCTAACGTCGTTAGAGCAAACTATCGAAAATATTAGCAGCATGACGATGACCATTGCCGCCGCAACGGAAGAACAAACTGTTGTTGTGAAAGATATTGTTGGCTCAGTTGAGGAAATTGGCACAACAAGTGAGGCGACTCACCGTACCGCAGGGGATCTAGCAGAAGTAAGCAATGATCTGGCCGTTATGGCAGAGAAGCTTCAAAAACTGACGAGTGGCTTCAAAGCTTAACTCTAACATTCACTTGATAAATAAAGA
This sequence comes from Alteromonas sp. a30, assembly GCF_026788005.1. GTDB lineage: Bacteria > Pseudomonadota > Gammaproteobacteria > Enterobacterales > Alteromonadaceae > Paraneptunicella. The sequence continues at coordinate 162,260 of NZ_JABEPE010000009.1, read as the reverse complement.
CTGGAATACACATGAACACGTTTAAGAAATCTTTGTCCAAGGCAACCTGCCTTATCGCGGCCTTAGGCTTCGTAGCCAGTGCTAGTGCTGAGGTAAAGTTGAGTGGCTTCGCGTCATTTGTTGGCGGAAAATTTAGTGAGGATAGTTATTCTTATTTAGAATACGACAATGACTTTTCCTTTTCGCCTGATACCGTTTTAGGGATTCAACTTGGCGCCGACCTCGCTGATGATATTAAGGTCACCGCACAATTAATTTCAAAAGGGTTAAATGACTATGACGTAGAGGTTGAGTTGGCTTACTTAACTTACTCCGTCAACCCTTTTTGGGATGTTCGCGTTGGTCGCCTCCGAACTCCACTTTTCTACTATTCGGATTTTCTTGATGTAGGTTATGCCTACCCATGGATACGTCCCCCTTCAGTTACCTATCGGGTTGATGCTGCTTCTTTCGACGGAATGGACATGTTATATCGAACTCGTTTAGGAGGTTGGGATAGCACTTTCCAATTGGTTTATGGGGCAGATGAAGAGGAAAACGTGGAATCAAATGGCCTTTATGGCTTGACCATGACCTTTAACCGCGATTGGCTTACCTTCCGCTTAGGGTATATCTCATCAGAAGTGACGGTCTTTAGCGAAGAGCTTGTGCCCATTTTCGATGGGATAAGAGCTGCAGGTTTTGGCGACGTAGCTGATGATTTTGACCCAGGTCAACCTCGGAGATCACGTTATCTTGCCGCAGCAATGATAGTTGATTACAACGATTGGCTAGTCAATATGGAATACACCCAAGTTGGTTGGGATAAGTCGAGTATTTTCTTACATGATAGCGCTTGGTTTGCCATGGTTGGGCGTCGTTTCGGTGATTATACCGTGCACCTAACTTATTCAACTCAAGAGGACGATCCAGACTTTGAGGATAATACGATTCCGTTATCTGGAGTACCTGCCGGGATTGCCACTCTTGGTAATGTGCTAAACGCCATTATTTCCAACGAACAACAAGATTCTTTAACGCTAGGGGTGCGTTATGACGTTGCTGGTGGCGTTGCATTGAAAGCAGAAGTGACTCGCTACAGTTTGGATATTGCAGAGCCTCTCTTCCCCGGGCAGCAAAGCAATGTTGACGATGGCACTCTATTCAATATTGGCTTAGACATCGTCTTTTAAGGAGTCGTTATCATGAGAAACAAACTAATCAAGGCGATTGGCTTCTTTACCGTAGTGTTTACATCAAGCAACGTGTTAGCAGAAGTTGCCGTTATTGTGCATCCATCTAATACTAGTCAACTTAATACGGAGAGTATCAAGCGTATTTTTTTAGGAAAAGATGTGCTTTTCCCAGATGGCTCAAAAATAGCGCCGATGGCGATGGAGTCAGGTCCCATAGCGGATGAATTTAATCAAAAGGTTCTTGAGCGAAATTCATCTCAATTGAAAGCATATTGGTCGAAGTTGGTGTTCACAGGAAAGGGCGTTCCTCCTGAGTACGTCACTAGCGATGCCGATATGGTTAAGGCCGTAGCTGGAGCAGCAAACAAAATTGGGTTTGTAAATAGCGCCAGCGTTGATGACTCAGTAAAAGTTATCGCTACTTTCTAAATTCCTTCCTATTAAAGGGTTATCACAAAGTTTAGAGCGGCTTCGGTCGCTCTTTTTTTGTGCATTTTAGCCTCATACCAAACATTGTTTGTTTTTTCACCTATATGCAATTGGTGGTTAACTAAACAACCGATCTAATAATGATTATGTGTATTTAAACCTTAACATGAAAATCAATAACACAATAAATAGAGCTTAAACGATTTATTTCTTTTTATAAGGTAAAAAGAAGTGCACTAATTAATAATATTTTTTAACTAGTAAGGCTATAAAATTGTTTGTGTCGAGCTATCTTTTTGTGTCGAAATTTTAGTGATGTTACTTTCATAAAAGTGAAATTATATACATATCCAATATGTGATAAATTTGTGATAAGTTCATTATTGGGATAATGTGATAGGATACTTGATAGTTACAGCAAAGTGTTGTTATATGGTTGTTTTTAAGGGGCTTTGGCGTAATTTTAGAGTGCCTGACTAGTCATGTGTTTGCCATGATAAGCGTGTGATATCGTATAACTGTAAAACAATTTCCTATTTGTAGTATTGTGTTGTTATTTATTGTTCTTAATAAAATGTGAAGAGTTTTTTCATCAAATATGAGTTAAAAAAAGCATTTTATGTTTTGCAAAATCAGCCGATAGGTAGAATGATGTATCACTTGGATGTAATCGCTTTATTTTGAATGGTTATTATATTTGACTAGAGTTGGTCCTGCTATTACGATACGGCGGGATCCATTGGGATAGGTTCTCCCACGCTACTTCGGTAGGCGAAAGGCCAGAAAGGGAGCAGGGCTTTAAAGGTCATTGAGGAAAATGACTCAACGGGGACAAACATAAACGCGGAGGGATATGTTCAGCATACTGAAGTGTTTAAGTTTTCTTTTACAGTGATTGAGCAATGAATTGTCTATCCATCGTCACAATAAAGAGTGTAGAGCGTAATGATAGACGTGAAGATTTTAGGCAGTTTTCAAAGTTGTGAGTATGTAGAAGTGTCATTGGGAAATATAGAGGCTTGGCTAGCTGTAGACACTATTTTCCATGCTTCTTCAAATTTCATAGCAAAGAGATAAGTAACCGGTAAGTTAAGTGATTTGTTGGTTTTTAGGTGAAGCTGCTGGGTGACTCGTGCGCCATTAAAGCAAAGTCTAATCGTTTTTTATTTTATTCATCATGAAAGGGGCTTTATGGAAACTAATGGATTCTCAATCAAAGCAAAAATACTCCTGATTCCAACTATCGGGACAATCAGCTTTGTCATTTACCTTGCTTTGTCAACGATCACCGCCTCGTTGAATGTCGACCTACTTGAAGACGCTCGTAAAGTTCAATTTCCTCTTGTGCAGCTTACATCAACTCTTTCTAACGATATTGAAAAAGTCGAAGCAGCGTTTAACTCTGCTGTCACAACGGGCGATGAAGATCAAATTAGTCTTGCTAAAGAATTAAAGAAGCATATTGAGGCGCAGCTTGGTGAAATGCAGGGTATTTCTCCTGCTAATGCAACTGAATTGAAACATATCAAAGATCTGTTCATTGACTACTTTGGCAAAGGCGGCAACTTAGCTCAAGGAATGGTAGAACAGAGCATTGACTTTAGCCTGTTGCCACAAATGGGTGAAGAGTTAAATTCGGTGTTAGGGGAACTTAAGAAATCGGTACAAGACTTCAAAACTGCACGTAATGAGGAGTTTGAAAACTCGATTACCAAAGCCAATACAGATAGCTCACGACTGGTACAGATTGGTATCGGTATGGGCGTTATTACTATTGCTTTGCTCTTTGTTACTGCAATTCCAATTAGTCGAAGCATTCATGCATCACTTTCAGATGTCATTAATTCTTTGAAAGACATCTCTGAAGGTGATGGTGACTTAACCGTCCGCTTGAAAACCAATAGCAAAGACGAGATTGGTGAGTTAGTTGAACGCTTTAATGCGTTTGTGACCAAACTGCAAGGGACGATTCGTTCTGTGTTAGAAATTTCGCACCCACTTTCCAGTACCGCTTCCACAGTTAAAGGTTCGGCTAGGAAAACCAGCGATACGACTAACGATCAGAAAAAGAGTGTTCAAATTACAATTAACTCTGTGACTGAGATGAATAGTGCGGTGCAAGACATCGCGCAGAGCGCCTCACAAACAGCGGATTCAGTTAACAATGCATCTTCGTTGACTCGTGAAGGTGCAAGTGTTGTTGAAGACGCAATTCGCTCCATTAATGAAATGGACAGCAAAATTTCTGATGCTGCCGAAGTTATTTATAAATTGGAAAATGACGTCGAGCAGGTCAGTGATGTACTTAACGTTATCAGAAGCATTGCAGAACAAACAAACTTACTCGCGTTGAATGCAGCCATTGAAGCCGCGCGAGCAGGTGACCAAGGACGAGGTTTTGCTGTTGTTGCTGACGAGGTAAGGACACTCGCTTCAAGAACTCAGGCTTCTACTGAGGAAATTCAAGCAACTATCGAAAAACTACAAACAGCTTCACGCTCGGCAGTAGCCACGATGAACTCCGGTGCGAAAATGGTCAAAACCAGTGTGGAAAAGGCATCAACTGCTGGTAAAGCTCTTAAGTCATTGGAAGAAACAATCGAGAGCATTAATAGCATGACCATGACAATCGCAACTGCAACAGAACAACAATCCGTTGTAACAAACAACATTGTTGACTCTGTCGAAGAGATTGGTTCGACAAGTGAAGCGACTAACCGTACAGCGAATGATTTAGCCGATGTGGCAAATGAACTTGCTGAGATGGCGGGGAGATTGCAAACCTTAACAAGTGGTTTCAAGGCGTAACACTTTCTAATTCGTTTTTTTGCAACAACTGGAACAACAAACACATGAAAATATTTAAAAAATCTTTACTTGCACCGTGGCTGTTGGCGAGCTTAGCGTTGCCAACACAGGCTCAAGCTGCGATCGAGGACAATATCACTCTGAGTGGTTTTGCTTCTTTCGTTGGGGGCAGATTTAGTGAAGACACGCACCAATTCGCTGGCTATGACGATGAAGTTACATTTTCTGCTGATACCGTTATGGGTCTACAAATTAGTGCGCAGCTTAGCGACAAGATCAGTGTAACGACACAGCTTATCGCTAAAGGCGTCGATGATTATGACGTTGAAGCTGAATTGGCATATTTAACTTACTCAGTTAATCGTAACTGGGACATTCGTGCGGGACGTATTAGAGCACCATTCTTCTATTATTCAGACTTCCTAGATGTTGGTTATGCTTATCCATGGATTCGCCCACCTTCAGACATCTATCGTATCTTATTACTGTCATTTGATGGTGTAGATACGCTATATCGCATGAACCATGGTGATTGGTCTTCAACTTGGCAGTTCTTCTATGGGAACGAAGAAGAAGACATCGAAAGTGTATTAATTGGTGAAACCATTCCAACTGAAGCGAATGCGTTTACAGGTATCAACATTACGCTAAGTAATGATTGGTTAACACTTCGCGGTGGTTTCGTGAGCACCGATATTACACAGGGCTTGCCTTCTGCACTTGCCAACTTCTACGACAACGTATTAACACCTGCTGGTTTTGGTGACGTTGTGGCTGAGTGGGATATTCGTGAAGAAAAGAATGCTGAATACTTAGCATTCGCAGCAATCATTGATTATAACGATTGGTTATTCACAGCTGAGTACACTCAAGTTGAGTGGGATCGTCCTAACATTATTCTTAACGATGAAGCATGGTTCGTTATGGCAGGTCGTCGCTTTGGCGATTTCACTGTTCACTTGACTTACGCGCAACGTGAAGATGATCCAGAATTTGAAGGGAATACTATTCCAGAAGCGCACCCATTACACGGTGTATTCGACAACATTATCAGTAACGCTGGTAACTCTGAAGATACAACGATTACTGCTGGTGTTCGTTATGACATTGAAGCGGGTGTTGCGCTTAAGTTCGAAGTTAGTCGCAACGAAAGAGACATCGCTGAACCATTATTCCCAGGGCACGACAGCCCACTTGATGATGGTACGTTGATTAACTTTGGTGTTGATTTAGTATTCTAAGAGGGGATTTTGCCGTGTTGAAATTGAAAAAAGTTCTATTAGCAAATCTACTTTTAGGGTGCTCATTATTTTCGAGTTTTGCCTTTTCTGAGATTGCTGTAATCGTTAACCCATCAAACGCAAATGCTGTCGATGTGGATGAAATTAAGCGTATTTTCTTAGGTAAACAGTCAAGCTTTGCAGATGGTTCGTTAGCGACACCTATCGACCAACCTGAAGGTTCTGCACCAGTAGAAGAGTTCAACCAAAAAGTGTTGAGCCGTTCTTCAAGCCAATTAAAGGCTTACTGGTCTAAGCTTATTTTTACTGGTAAAGGTAAGCCACCCCAGAAATTGGGAAGTGATGCAGAAGTTATCAAAGCCGTTGCAAGTGAAGCTGATAAAATCGGTTACGTAAATGCAAGTGCTGTTGATGGCAGTGTTAAAGTGCTGATGAAACTTTAATAGCGCAAGTCACGTTTTAAAAACGGGTCCTTTGAGGCCCGTTTTTTTATGAGATAACAAAGCAAAACCGTTTTTACTGAAATGCACATTTTTACTTGCCTAACTTATGTAAAAGTCTATAATTCGCGCTCTTATCGATTTGCTGAATTAGTGATCGGCGAATCTTAATTTGAGGTATTGAGCAAGAATACCTCGTAGTTTTGGAGAAACATCATGTCACTAACGAAAGAAGAAACCGCACAAATTATCAGCGATTATGCAACAAAAGAAGGCGACACTGGTTCACCTGAAGTACAAGTTGCATTGTTGACTCATAACATCAACAAATTACAAGGCCATTTTAGTTCGCACAAGAAAGACCATCACTCTCGTCGTGGTTTGTTGCGTATGGTTAGCCAACGTCGTAAATTGTTGGATTACCTTAAAGGTAAGAGTCAAGAGCGTTATCAAGACCTTATCAAGCGTCTTGGTCTACGTCGCTAATATTTCCTCGGAAATTCTTACTGGAGCGACTTTAACTGGTGTTAGCGTCGCTCAAAAAAAGCAGAACTTCGGTTCTGCTTTTTTGTATCTATGCATCTATGCAGGTCAATCCTGTCCTTACCCCGAGAGTAGGATTGCTAATTTTTAAGTGATATATGATCAAGGTTAATCCGCTGTGTTACGTGAAGAGTATCTGGCGTGATATGACTTGCCACAATGACTATCTTGGTTTCAGCGATTTGATTTAAGCAATTAGAAATCCGAGCTTGCATCAAGGCATCTAATCCCTCGAATGGTTCATCAACGAGTAACAAGTCGAAATCGCATAACATTGCTCTGGCAAGTGCAAAGCGTTTGAGTTCTCCACCGGACAAAGTTCTTCCGTTTACGCCCAACCATTGCTGCAAATCCATTAGATGTTCAAGCCCAACACTTGCAAATACTTCGCTAATTTTTTGGGGGGATACTTCCGAGTTGGCAAGTGTTAGGTTGTCATAAATTGTGCCGTTCAGCGCTTTTGGAAGTTGTTCTATGTAGTGCCAAGGATGGAATAGTCCTTTTTCCATATGTTTTCCATTTCGAAAACGTTCTCCTGAGTAGTCCATATGCCCTGCACAGGCTTGTAACAAGGTGCTCTTTCCTGTCCCTGAACTACCACTAATTAAAACAATTTGTGGCGTATGAGCGATAATGGATATCTGGGGGGCAAAAGGAATTTGGGCGCTAAAATTTGATAGCGAAAAGGAGTGAGTTGCCTCGTTGTCTATAGTGGGCAAAATAGGAATATCTTGCACTGGAAGCGTTGAGAATGCGTTTTTAGCAACAAAATAATCAGTCAATGCCCTTTGTGAATATAAGCTGGGAGAGAGCGACTCCTTTGTCGAGAGAAGCAAAATAACCCCAATCATTACTACAGGACCAATACTCAGCGCATGAGTATTTGCTTGGAAAAGGAGTATGAGTAACATACTAAAGCCAATGCCTTGCAACAATAAAGCGGCATTATCGCTTTGCTGCTGGATCCTACGTTTAACCTGCCATAACGCCTTTGCTGAAGGCGATGTAAATTGGGGTTGTAAATGCCATATACTGGCGCTATTTAAAAAATCGTTAGACTGACGCCGGAATTCAGTCGCTTGGAGTACAATCTTCTGGCTCAACTTAACACCGCGCCAGCACATCACAGCGATGATGACTAAATATACGACGAGTAGCAGCACCAATGACCATTGCCATGAAGGTAGCCAGATAATGAGACTGAGTAAACCAATCAGCAACATAATGACGGCACTTGCATTTTGATTGATCCAAGCCATCCACAAATTAGCCATTGCTTCACTATGGTGGGCGAGGGCATCCGTCCCCATCGCGTGATGCTGGATTTGTGCATTTTGTAATCGTTTGAACAGACGCAGTCTAATCTTGGCAATACGATCGAGTAAATGCTGATGACCCACCCACATTTGACCATATCCTGAGGCTATTCTTATTAATGCCAAAGCACGTATCACGACAGCGGGAAGCATGTAATTGAAGTTAACACCAGCGATGGCACAAGCGGCGATAAACCACGATGAAAAAATCAATAGAATGATGCCCGAGCTGGCGTGAATGAGCGCAAGGCATAGGGCAACAAAAGGATTAGTCATTATTTTCAGGATTACCTGTTAAGAGTTGTGAGTTGGCGATTTGCCAGTGTTGACTAAACCACGTTTCCGGCAAGGTCTTATGAGAAGCCCAAATCACGGTTTTACCGACTAAAGAGCGCTTAAGGATTTCAGCAATTTCTTGATGCATGGCTTCTGTGAGATGAGCCGTTGGTTCATCCAACAAGAAAATATCAGCGTCACTGAGTAATATGCGGGCAATGGCGATTCGCTGTTGTTGCCCTCCAGAGATCAAAGGTACTTCTCCCATAGAGGTTTCTATTCCCTGAGGCAAAGCTGCGACCCATTTGTCTAGTTGCACCGCTTTTAATACTTGCGTTAAAGCTGAGTCATTAACTTCACGATTCAGAGTAATGTTGTCTTTCAAGCTTCCTTGCTTTAAGCAAGTTTGCTGATTGAGCATGGCGATATTGGCAGAAAGGCTGTGGCTAGCGCTACGCTGCCCCATTAATGCTTCAAGAAATACCGTTTTTCCTGAACCAGAGTCACCCGATAAGCGCACCCAGTCTCCTGCTTTTAACGTAATTTCATCGGCTTTTAAGCTCGGAGAATCCATTTGGAAGTGTTGCCAGTGTATTGCAGTAAAGGGGGCTTTGGTGGCCGCTTCTTTTAAGTCTTGTGTATAAATTGGCATTAAGTTGTGAGCGGCTGCTACAGCCTGTGCTTTTTGATGGTACAACTTGCCAAGGTGTTTCAGTTCAGAAAAAACTTGAGGCGCGACGAGCAATAAAAATAAACCGTGATGAAGCCCGATGGGGATACCAAAGTCAATTTCTCCAAGCAAACTGAATCCAACAAAAACAGCCACCAATGCAACGGCCAGTGTTGAAAAGAAATCTAAAACAGTGTTGGATAAAAAAGCCACAGATACCACTTTCATGGTGCGCTCATTAAGATCGTCGCTGGCCTTTTTCAGTATTGTTTCTTGTTGTTGATGAGCGTTAAAAATATTCAGTAATGTCAGTGACTTTAATCTATCAACAAACAGGCTACCTAAGCGTTCAAGCGCAATAAATTGCTTACGATGTTGATTGGCTGCACCTTTGCCAACGAGGTACATGAACAGAGGCAGGCTGGGGATCGTCACCAACATGGTCACAGCCACAATCCAATTTACTGGCCATATAATGGCAATCGCAATTAATGGTGTGAGCGCGGCTAAGCGTTTTTGCGGGGAATAGTAGGTGATATAGTTGCCTATTGCTGGAATATGATCTAACCATAACTGCTGCCAGAAGTAGTTATTTTCACCACGGATCATGGCATAACCACCTTGCTCCATGTGTTGTTGCAGTTTTGATTGCAAATCAATACAAACAGTGTGATGAACCCGACTCATCATAGCGTCTTTCATTTTGCTTAGTAGCAGCATGAAAATTAGGCTTAGAGCCAAATATTGCAGATGACGTGGGTTTGCAGCCGCAGAGTCGACAATGAGATTCTCCATGACTTGTGCCAACCACCAGAATGCGCTCAATTGCAGTGCAAATAATACAATTGAAATAAAGGTGATCGTTTGTAAAGGAGACTTATAAGCCGTACTTTGTTGCTTAAGCCAGTCAGAAAGCTGGCTATCGTTCATGACGATTGGTGATGTATTACTACTCACTTCTTAATAATACCTTTTATGGGATTAAACCCCGATGTCTTATTCTTATTAGTGATTAATATTGAATGGTTGTGGCTCGGCCTATTTTACCGCGTTGCCACAACCTCCTATTGCTCTAAACCTAGGCGTCGTCTTTTCTGTCTAAGTCTTCTGTGACTTCAAGCCACATCGCATTAATGATGCCGAAGGCGCAGGCTAACAAGACACCTAAGATCCAAGTGAAGTACCACATATTGTATCTCCTTCTTTAACTTAATTAATAGATCGCATGGCTTTGGTCTAACTGCTCTTGTTTAATGCGTCCGCGCATCACCCAGAAGCTATAAGCCGTGTAGCTAAGTACGATGGGTACAAAAATACAGGCAACATAAAACATAACCTTTAATGTGAGAAAGCTGGAGGTTGCATCCCACATTGTCAGGCTTGCATTCAGCATACTTGAGCTAGGCATTAAGAAAGGAAACATGGAGAAACCAGCAGTTAAAATAATGCCAGTAATAGAAAGTGAACTAAACACAAAGGCTTTTCCTGCATGTTGCTTTTTGCTGAATAACGCACAACCTAGCGCACCTAAAATACCCAGTGCTGGGGCGACTATCATCCAAGGATATTGTTGATAATTATTCATCCATGCACCGTTTTGCATCTCTACTGTTTTGGCTAATGGATTGGAGGTGGCTGCTGTATCGATACTTGATGTCAGTACATAGCCATCAATGCCATAAGCAACCCACACGCCTGCTAATGAAAATAACACTATATTCGTTAGCGAAAGTGAAACAGAGACCTGACTTGCTCTTTCTAACAAACTACCAGTGGTTTTCATTTGTAACCAAGTCGCGCCGTGGTTAAGCAACATGACCACAGAAACCAAACCAACTAAAATGGCGAAGGGGTTTAACAAGCCAAAGAAGCTACCTGTATAGGTTGGGTGTAGATTATTACTGAACTCAAACGGTACGCCTTGCAGTAAATTACCGAATGCCACGCCAAATATTAGAGCAGGGATAAATCCACCTGCGAATAGAGCCCAGTCCCATGCTTTTCGCCATTGAGCACTGGGTAACTTACTTCGATAGTCAAAGCCAATAGGGCGCATCCATAAGGCTATCAAGGTAAGTGCTAACGCTAAATAGAAACCCGAAAAGGCGGTAGCGTAAATAATTGGCCAAGCCGCGAAAATCGCACCGCCTGCCGTAATAAACCAAACTTGATTGCCATCCCAGTGAGGTCCAATCGTGTTTATCATGACCCGACGATCTTCGTCCGTTTTGCCGACTAGCGTTAGTAATGCGCCAACGCCTAAATCAAAACCATCTGTGATGGCAAAGCCAATGAGTAACACGCCAACGAGTACCCACCAAACAACGCGTAAAAATTCATAATCAATCATGCTTTAATCCCTCCTACAGATGGTGTTTCGCTTGAGTTTTCTGTGTCATGAGTCATTCCAGAAGGCCCTTTACGCGCAAACTTCCTCATTAAATAAAAACCAATGATAAACATGACAGCGTAAAAGCTGGTGTAAAGCACAAGTGTGGTTGCCACCTCAGCAACACTGAGATTTGATGCGGAGGCATGGACTGGCAGAATTTCTGCAATGGACCAAGGTTGACGTCCAAACTCTGCTACAAACCATCCTGCTTCTGCGGCGACCCAAGGTAGTGGCAAACTGAATAGCGATGCTTTTAACAGCCAGCGTGGCTTAGTGATTTGATGTTTCGTGCTGTACCAAAATGCCAACGCAAATAGCACCAACATGGCAAAACCAGAGGCAACCATAATTCTAAAGCTCCAGAATAATGGTGCGACCGGAGGAATACTGTAATCAACCGCCTTATCTATTGCTTCTTGAGAAGGGGAGCGAATATCATCCGTAAAAGGTTGCAGCAACATGGCATAACCTAAGTGATCTTTGTTTGCTTCAAAGATGAGCTTTTGATCAGCACTAGCTGAGCCATCGCGCACTGAATCCAGAAGGGCGTAAGCTTGGCTACCATTGAGGATCTTTTCGCGATTTTCCTTCTTGATATCTTTTATGCCTTTCACTTCTTCGTCTAACGAACGTGTAGCAATTAAGCCCATTAACCACGGAATCCGCAGCGCATATTCAGTAGTTTCTTTTTCATCATTAGGAATACCGAATATAGTAAAAGGAGCGGGAGCGGGATGGGTATCGTATTCCGCTTCAACGGCGGCGAGCTTCACTTTTTGCACATCACCGAGTTCGTAACCACTCTCGTCACCCAAAATAATGACAGAGATAATGGAAGCTAAACCAAAGCTGGCTGCGATGGCGAAAGAACGACGAGCAAACGCGATCTCACGATGCTTAAGAAGGTAGTAACTTGAAATTGCGAGAACAAACATTGCGCCAGTTACGTAACCTGCGGCCACGGTATGCACGAACTTCACTTGTGCGACAGGGTTAAAGATGACATCGGAGAAGCTGGTCATTTCCATGCGCATGGATTCGATATTAAACTCGGCGCCAACAGGGTACTGCATCCAGCCATTTGCAATCAGGATCCAAAGGGCTGAGAAATTAGAGCCGAAGGCGACCAACCACGTTGCCATTAAATGTTTTACTTTGGACATTTTATCCCAACCAAAGAAAAACAGGCCAACAAAGGTGGACTCAAGGAAGAATGCCATTAAGCCTTCAATGGCCAGTGGGGCACCAAAAATATCACCCACATAATGGGAGTAGTAAGACCAATTCATACCGAACTGGAATTCCATGGTTAACCCCGTGGCAACTCCCAGAGCAAAGTTAATTCCAAACAATTTTCCCCAGAACTGGGTCATTTTTTTGTAAATCTCTTTACCCGTCATCACATATACGGATTCCATGATGGCAAGTAAAAAGGTTAACCCCAAGGTTAATGGAACAAAAATAAAGTGGAACATCGCGGTAAGGGCAAATTGCCACCGAGATAGCTCTATCAGCGTTTCGTTCATTACGACTCCTAAATATAATAAAACGTAATTCCGTCTAGCTCCGGTCGCCAAAAGAATTCATAGCCATCGAAACAAGTTAAAGACTCTTTTATGCCTTTGATTCTACAAAGAGCATAAGCTGTGCCAATGTGAAAAGTCTTGTTGAAAAGTGAAAATTAAAGCGTTTTTCTATTGGTCCTTGCGCCAATCATAACGATCGTTGGTAGAGGTTGAGTTACCAGAGCCACAAAGGACCTGTATTTTAAGAGTGTAGGTGGATTTTGATGTTACTGCTTAGGTGTGAAAGTGCCATTAATGACAGTTTGTGACATTAATGGCATCTGAAGGATTAAGTGTTAACAACCTTATTTTGCATTGCGGATTTATTCGATTTAATCACGGCATTATCAAAGCCGTTTCGACGTAGTGCTTCATCGGTAATATCGATGATGTCGCCTACACCGGCAACATCCCATAGACTTTGTTCTAACGACTTCGCCTTGTGTTGGGCGTACATATTAACGTAACTCATTTCTAGCCTGAGTACATCGGTATCCGGGCGACCTGTTCGGGCAATAAATATTTTTATCGCATAAAATTGCCCTTGTTCGACTGCCAACTGAATATAATTCCTTTGTTCTTCCAGTGTGGCGAAGGTATCACTGAAGCGACCTTTTATGGCTTCATGATAATCCGTTTTGCTTGGATCAAAACGGATAAATAATTCACGACTCACCGGCTTGTTGCTCATTCGCATCTCTTTGAGTGTGTCGGCAATAAACTCTTTGTCATTACCCGGCGCACAGTACAGAGGGTATGCGTTCATCGTTTCGGATTGCGCTTCCGTACCGAAGGAAAAGAGTGTCAATAATGGCGAAGAAACCGTCGGTATTGTCATTGCATCAGGAATGAGGTGAACGCCATCTTTACGAATGAAGAAGCCAATGTTTTGTACGTTATTCGCGTAGATATTCTTCAAGGCTTCTCCCATACCGGGCATTTCTTCTTCATCTTGATCCATTTTCAACTTAGAACGATTGGATTTAATTAACTCTGAAAAGAACAATGAAGCGATGGGGGTTTTAGCATTGGATTCTTCTTTAAAGGTTTTGAGGTTCAACACCTTCCCGTCTTTCGACACATTACGTACTTCGTAAGGGAGATCTTGTAACTTATATTTGCTGGTCATGCCTTGTAGCTTTGGAAAAGCCGCATTGATAATGGAAAATGCCTGACCGTTAAATGCTTCTTCTAACTCAATGCGTAACCCGCCAGTAGAAACATCGTCTGTAATGCCTTTCATTGTTGAACCAAGATGCTCAATTATCACTGGGGTACGCAGTTGAAAGCGGTTTTCAACGCGCAGGTTTTGATACTTGAATCGGAATAAGTCTATTTTGGGGTGTACTTGCGTACGTGTATGCACCAGCTTTTTGATGAGCGGTAAATGGCTCTTTGCGGCGGGTTGCCTTTGATAAGCGTGAATTGACGTATCATCGGATACTTCAGTGACTAATGCTAAGTGGCTAACATTTTTAAGCCTCGCCAGTAATCGCGGCGGAGGCGGTTGATTTTCTTTTCTAACGTTGTCGCCAATATCATTTGGTAGCGAAAGCGGGCGGTAACTTTGATTTATATCCACTTGTGTTAGCTGTACCTTGTACATACGCCAGCTAACTTTTTTTGAAGCAAAGCCCTGAAACACCTTCATTAATGCATTGCTGCTATCCACTTCAACATTACTTAACGAATAGAAAAACACCTTATCGTTACTGATGTTATTAAATACATACACATAGAATTCGTTGATTCCTTTGCTAATGGCATGTGTTAGACGCTTTGGATTGAGGAGATAACCAAGCAATAATTCATTATGCTCGTTCGCCCAATAATAAATGCTGCTTTTATTACAGTCATTAGTGAGCACAAAACGAGGTGAATAAACGCCCTTAATATTTCCAATGTAAACAGGAATAGAGGTAAAGTTTGGAATGTAATATTGCTCATAAGTCTTGCTGCGGATAGCTTGCAAGGTGTTGTCAATATTGACTTTGTACCGACGCTTATTGCCTCTAATAAACTGCTCAAGAAAGGTGGTGAAATAGGCTGTCTTATCGGTAACAATGCGTTTTAAGCCAATACGTTGCTCTTTATTCGAAGTCTCAATTTTAACCACTTGATAGGGGATGCCATTACGTTTATCCAAGGCGTATTCTTTCTCAAGACCTCGGAAGAAAACATTGAAGTCTTCTCCAATTTTAAACGGCGTTTTTAAGTCGGTTTTAAACTGTAGTCCATTTACCGATAAATCGATTGTAACCCCATGAGTCGACTGATTGAATTCAGAAAATAATTCAATGGCGACCGCAAAATTCATGCGTTCTTCGCTACGTTGCGGTTGATGTGCAAATGAGTGAGCCGGGACGATGTAAGGGTTGGTGTTTTCGTCTTCTTCTGTGGCGGCAACTTTGTCTTTAACAACCTCAGGTTGAGCGGTTTGGGTTTTATCGGTCTCTTCTTTCTTCCTTTGCATGACACGGAAGTTATTTTCTGTTGTCGTTACAGCTTCGTAAACGCCGAGTGTATATTCGCCATAGATACGGACTTCTTTTTCGAAAACTTCACGCGCAGTTTCATCAAGAAAATGTGTGATATTGTCATATTCGAAGATTTCACATTCCCCTGCAACGCGGCCTCGTAAATCGATCACTCGTACACAAGGACGAGCTAGGCGCTTTAATTCCATTTTGATAAGGAAGCGTTTGTGGTTGGGAATATTACTGGCTAATTGATTTAAAATTTTGTTGAAGTCGGGTTCATTAACGAAGGGCTTCAGTTTTTCAATTATGCTGCTGTATTTCTCTAAATCTTGATTCATGAGACCGAATTACCATTAAACTGCGTATTTGAATTATTCGAGCGCGGCTAGATGCCGTATTAATCAGTTTAAGCTTTCACTTGCACGCTTTGCGCGACTTCTACAAGCCATATCGGCAGTATGTGGGAATTTCTCTAATCAGACAAGCTATCGTGGGACATATTATTCACACTTAGCACTTAAAAAGTGAAATTAACTGTAAATTTAAACAGTGTTTTTGAGTAGGAATTACTTTAGAATTCTGTCCGACATTGATAAATGATGCATCAGTTAAGGAAAAAGCAATGGCTAAAACCAAATCGGCGTTTGTGTGCAACGATTGCGGCGCAGATCATCCTCGCTGGCAGGGGCAATGCAATGCTTGCGGTACGTGGAATACATTAACGGAAATTGTGGTGGCGGGAGGCAAAGCCGATTCCGTGCGCAGTGGCTATGCCGGGAGCACCTTAGCACGCGTCCAGAACCTAAACGAAATTGATTTACAAGCCTTACCCAGAGTGCATTCGGGTTTTTCAGAATTAGATCGGGTGCTAGGAGGCGGTATCGTGCCGGGCGCAGCAATGCTTATTGGTGGTTCACCGGGGGCAGGGAAAAGCACCTTACTGCTTCAAGTCATGTGCCAACTAGCGCAAAGTAAACGCACCATGTATGTCACTGGTGAGGAATCCCTACAGCAAGTAGCCATGCGGGCTCAGCGTTTGGGGTTGCCAACCGACAAACTGCGCGTGCTCGCAGAAACTAATATCGAAAACATTTGTCAGCTCGCACAACAAGAAAAGCCGGAAGTGATGGTTATTGACTCCATTCAGGTTATGCACATGGCAAGTATTCAATCTTCGCCGGGGAGTGTGTCTCAGGTGCGTGAAAGCGCTGCGTATCTCACACGTTATGCGAAGCAAAATAGTGTGGCGATGTTTGTGGTAGGGCACGTGACTAAAGACGGCAGCTTGGCTGGCCCGAAAGTTTTAGAACATTGTATAGATTGTTCCATGATGTTGGATGGTGATAACGACAGCCGCTATCGCACATTACGGGGGCATAAGAACCGCTTTGGTGCCGTCAATGAGCTAGGCGTTTTTGCCATGACAGAAAAGGGCATGAAAGAAGTGAAAAATCCGTCGGCGATATTTTTGAATCGTTCGGAAATACATGCACCGGGGACAGTTGTGTTTGTTATTTGGGAAGGAAGTCGTCCTCTGTTGGTTGAGGTGCAGGCGCTCGTCGATTACTCCCAAGGTGGACACCCTCGTCGAGTCGCCGTTGGTGCGGAGCAAAATCGTTTAGCGATGTTGTTGGCGATTTTACATCGGCACGGTGAAGTGCAAATGTCGGATCAGGATGTATTTATTAACGTGGTTGGCGGTGTCAAAGTGGCTGAAACAGGTGCAGATCTGGCATTGATCTTGGCGCTTGTTTCCAGTTTCCGAAATCGTTCGTTACCTCAAGATCTAATCGTCTTCGGAGAAGTGGGATTAGCCGGAGAAATTCGCCCAGTACCGAATGGCACTGAGCGATTATCTGAAGCGGCAAAACACGGTTTTAAGCGTGCTATTGTGCCAAAGTCTAATGTGCCTAAGCATGACCTTGGTATGGAAGTGATTCCTGTAACACAGCTTAAAGAGGCATTGGAGCACTTTTAATGTGAGCCATTCTCAGCTAAAGCGTGTAATTCCCTATTGAGTAAGTCTTCATTGCCGAGGTTAAGTTCAAGCATTTTTCGCAACTCAGAAACGCTGAAAATATCCATTTTGTCGCATCGAATGCCCAAATTATTCTGTTCAATATGACAAACGGTGCCATCAAACTCAATTTCTTGAGGATGACTAGGCAGTAATATTTTAATGTGAAGTTTTGCCGAGATATTCGGTATAAACTGGGAGGGGCACTCTATTAATGCCCCTTTAAGTGATAAGTCGATGAGATGACTACGCCACTTAAATTCACCGGAACTAAGCTCGACTTCACTCTCAATCATTATGCGAGAAAAGTGTCGTTTTTCCATTGAAGTTGGCCTTATCTATTTTGTTGCAGTTTACAGTAAGTATAAGCAGCAATTTTCCAACTTGAGATGTGAACTTAAGTATTAGTCGATAGCTTGCGCTAATATCTCGCGACAATGGTTAATGCCGATTGCCTGCTTCTCCCCTAAACGTGCCATGCCATGACTTTTCAAGTTTGCAATAACCGCTTCTATCGCAGTGTCTTTATCCTGACCATATGACGTTAGGCGTGTTTCTACTTTCAGGCTTAAATAAAACGCTTCCATCGCTTGTATGGTGTCTTCCGCTAAAGTGTCGGTTTCGGTTAGGTTAAATACGTTTTTACCCAGTTGCATAAGCTTTGCGCGTTTATTCTCAAGCTGATTGCGTAACAACGCAGGTTGTATAATTGCCAAAGAGCGTGCGTGATCAACACCATACAGCGCCGTTAATTCATGACCAATCATATGTGTTGCCCAGTCTTGCGGAACGCCAGTGCCAATGAGTCCATTTAGGGCTTGATTGGCCGCCCACATCAAGTTTGCTCGCCACGCATCGTCTTGTTGATCGATAGTTTTCCCCAATTGCAGTAACGTTTTTAGCAAGGCTTCTGCGTAACCTTCTTGCACCAGTGCTTGAGTTGGATAGGTCAAGTATTGCTCACACACATGCACAAACGCATCAACAACGCCATTCGCCACTTGCCGCTCGGGAAGGCTTTTAATGACATCTGGATCCAGTACCGCAAACTTTGGCAGTACCGCTGGGCTAATAAAGCTTAGTTTCTCATTCGTTGAGGCTTTGCCAATAACAGAGGCAGGGTTTGACTCTGATCCTGTTGCGGGGAGTGTTAGAATGGCGCCAAGCGGCAAAGCTCGTTCCACTGGTACCCGTTTTTTAAGAATATCCCAGCCTTCGCCTTGATAGTAAAAGGCACCCGCAATATATTTTACGGCATCAATAACAGAGCCTCCGCCAACGGCAAGAATAAAATCAACGCGCTCTTTTCTGGCTAATTGAACCGCATCGTCTAGCTGTTCCACGATAGGGTTCGGTTTAACACCCGCAAATTCAACAACAGCATGACCTTGTAATGCTGTGATGACTTGATTGTAAATACCGTTTTGCTTAATCGAGCCGCCGCCATATACCAATAGGACTTTTTTATCTTTTGGGATGAGTTGAGCAATGCTGGCAATTTGTCCCTGACCGAATTGAATTTGAGTTGGATTAGAATAAGAAAAGTTCATGGTTTCTCTCTGTTACTTATGCGTTTTGCGGTAATAATCTTGCAACCTGTGAATACTGTGCTTGGGCAGTATAGATGAGCGTTTTCGATGGAACAAGAACAGGTTACAGCGTTGAATGTTGGTTAGCCTTGTCTTGGTATTAGCTGATTGAAACCGCTTCGGTCCGAATTAACTGGTGTAAAGGCTCACTCCCTTTCGGGGAAAACTCATGCAGTTGCAACAAGGCGAGTTCCATGGTTGCCATCGCATCAGAAAGCGCATTGTGTGCATTGATGTTGCCTAAACCATAGCGCTTTCTGCAATTCACAAGAGTGAGATCCTTGGGACCAATTGGATGTTGCTTTTTAAGTAAAAGGTATCGAGCCATTTGCAAGGTATCGAAGTAAGTGAACTCAGGGAAATCAATATCCAAAGTCCGGCAAGCGTTTTTCAGTGCATTGGTATCAAGTAACGCGTTGTGAAAAACCCAGATATGGGTTTCAGCGTATTGCAATAAGCGTGTAAGGATCGGACGTAGGTCTTTGCCCTGAGTCACGTCTTGATTAGTGATGCCGTGGATTGTCGGGCTTTGTTGTAAATCGGCCTCGGTTTTTATGACTTCATGGAAAGCACTTTCCATGCGAATTTTTTGTCGTTCACAGCAAACCCAGCCGAAGGACACAATATTGGCATCTCGCTCTAGGCTAGTAAGCTCTAGATCCACGGCCAATAATGGTAATTCGCCAATAGCCAAATTGTGCCACTGTGGCGGTAGCAAATGAGTCTTGAAGATACGTCGTGCTGTACGTTGTAGGGTACTGATTAAATCTGTCAACTTGCCATTCCGCCGCTAAATTTCATAACCAAACCTTGTTGTGCTTGCCGAATTTGCTGGAAGGCGGTTTTGAGTTGATAACGCTCAATAGGAGAAAGCTCTTTCATCGATACCAAATTATCCGTTGCGTTTTGCGTTAATTGATGACGCCAGCGCAAGCGCGTTAAAAACAACCACGCGTCTTTTAGGTTGCGTCTATCGTGATGGCTTAGCCCGGCATTTTCAGATAAAGCGTCAAGTCGCTCAACTATTGATGGAACCGTGACTCCGTCGGCGAGCGCATAAATGCGAACGATGTCATTTAAAATGGCAACCGCCTTTTCTTTGATGTTAATACAGTCTTTGATTGGGGCGTTTTTGTCGTAAACAAATTGTCGGAACAGCGAAAGTGGCACATCAACATCGTTAGCAAAACGAGCAAGCGAAGCTAAGAACATGGAATTGCGTAAAATTTTGGTACGCGCTTGTAAGTATTTCTCAAATAAAGATAAGTTGCCTGCTACGCAGCGAACGTCTAGAAAAATATTAAAACGCATAATGGCGTCTTCGCTCGGGTTAGTGCAGCGGTTTCGTGTTTGTTCTAACGCTTCTTCGAAAGATAAACGCAGCTCAGGGTTGGATGCCATAATATTGCCACCACAGAGTTTGATACCGCATTTTGCCAACCCTTTACACACGTAATCTGCAAAGTCGGCCAAGTATTTGGCTTCTTCCTCATTGGGCTCTCGCTCTAAAAGCAGCGCATTGTCTTGGTCAGAACCTAAGTTTTGATCGCCTCGAGCTTGTGAGCCATAAACCAGCCAGCAATAACTCATAGGCAAAGGGCCATGCTGCGAGGTAAAGAAGCTAATCAGTTTGCGCGTCATGGTGTCGGTGGCTTGAGATAATACCTTGCCAGCAATGTCAAAATCACTAAACCGGCTGGCATAGGTTTTAAAATAATGGGGAATTTGCCATGAAGCGTTAATTAATTCGTAAAGGTTGTTTGCCTTAGCGATGTCGTCAATAACCAGCAAGATATTACTGCGTTGTGCTCGCAGAATATCTGAAGCGCTAATCATGCCAAGAATGTTGTTTTTCCCGGAGTTTGAGCAAGGCTCAACTACCGGCAAATGCTGAATATTGTGTTGTGTCATGATGCTAAGCGCATCTAGCATGTTCGCGTTGCCTCTGGTGACTGTGGGGTCATGGGTCATGACCTCTGATACTGCAATTTGAGGTGATACTCCTTCGGCAACCACACGGCTACGAATATCTTTGTCGGTTAATATGCCGATTAAATATTGGTCTTCGGTAATCAGTAGTGAGGAAATGTGTTCTTTCGCCATGATTTTCGCGCAGTCTTCAATACTTGTATGGCTTTCTGTGGTAATGGGCTTGCGTTTCAGTTGGGTCGCTATTTTTTGATAAAGCCAGATATTGGCAGATTCATCTAGCGGTGAGCTTGCGCCTTTATTGCTATAATTTTCAAAAAACTTACCGAGGGCAGAGTGCTCCGCAATAAGTTTTTTTATAATGCCAATTGGTAGGCTATACACCAACCCCGGCTCTTCAATAGCAATAAAAATACCTTGATATTCAGGGTCTTGAATGAGCGGTAAACCAAAAAAATCCCCTTCCCCTAACTGTCGTGTGACCCCTTTTTCCTGAACGCTGTAATGCCCCCCTTGAATGAAGAAGATATGTGACTTTTCGTTGGGTAATTGAGCTTCAATATTTTCACTGGTGACATAATTCAATGTGGAAGCGGTAATCAGTTTCGTTAAATCTTCTTTGGGTAAATTGTCGAACGGTGCGTGACTTTCAAAGAATTGTAGAACTTGATCAGGTATATCCATCGTAGACTCATCTTCAAAGGTTGGAGCTTCTAACTTCAAAGCATTGAACGGATAAAAAACAAAAGCAATGGCCACCGGAGGTAACCATTGCTTTATGACGTTTTAATTGATCTTACTCAATTAGCGATTAGTGATCGTGCGCTTCACCAGCACCTTTCGGATAACGGATGCTTTCAACCATATCCTGAATTTCTTGTGGTGCTTCACCCATAATTTTGTATGTTACGAAGGCAACGAGAAAGTTAACAATCATGCCTAGCGTACCAATACCTTCTGGTGAAATTCCGAAGAACCAGTTTTCAGGCTTGTTCGCTGCGGGGTTTACAAATTTGAAGTAAATAATGTAGGTTGCAGTGAACACAATGCCTGAAATCATGCCTAACACCGCCGGCTTGCTGCTCATTCTCTTATGGAAGATACCCAAGATAATAGCAGGGAAGAAGGACGATGCGGCGAGGCCGAAGGCGAAGGCGACCACCTGCGCTACGAATCCGGGTGGATTAACACCAAGGTATCCCGCAATACATAGGGCGGTAGCGGCGGCAATTCGCGCATATAGCAGTTCCTGTTTGTCGGAAATGTGTGGCATTAAGTTTCGTTTTAAGAGGTCATGGGAGACTGACGTTGAGATAACCAGCAGCAAACCTGCGGATGTAGATAGTGCTGCGGCTACGCCCCCTGCTGCAACGAGTGCAATGACCCAAATAGGGAGGTCAGCAATTTCAGGGTTGGCAAGTACCATGATGTCGCGGTCAACTTTCATTTCGTTGCGCTCGTCACCAGAGTAGAACATTTTGCCATCGCCGTTTTTGTCTTCCCAACCAATTAAGCCTGTTTGTTCCCAATTTTTAATCCAAGATGGGGCTTCAGCATAAGGTGTACCGCTTTGATCCTGACCGTTAATGGTTTCAATCATATTCACGCGAGAGAAGGCTGAAATGGCAGGTGCAGTGGTGTAAACCAAGGCAATGAACAATAATGCCCAACCCGCACTCTTACGTGCATCGCGCACTTTCGGTACAGTGAAGAAACGCACGATAACGTGTGGTAAACCAGCGGTGCCTACCATCAATGCGGCGGTGATGAAGAATACATCAATTGTACTCTTGCTCCCGTCGGTGTATTCGGTAAACCCGAGTTCGGTGGAGAGTCCATCGAGCTTATCGAGCAGGAAGGTCCCCGATCCATCGGTCATGGTTGCACCGAAGCCCAGTTGAGGGAAAACGTGACCTGTCATAATGATTGAGATAAAGATGGCAGGCACAAGATAAGCGAAAATCATCACACAGTATTGTGCTACTTGCGTATAGGTGATGCCTTTCATTCCACCTAAAACGGAGTAGAAGAATACAATTGCGATACCAATAATAACGCCCATTGTAATATCGACTTCTAAGAAGCGACTGAATACTACGCCTACACCACGCATTTGACCGGCAATGTACGTAAATGAAACGAACAATGCACAAATAACGGCAACGGTGCGCGCTGTTTGAGAGTAGTAACGATCACCGATGAAGTCGGGAACCGTGAATTTACCGAACTTTCTTAAGTAAGGCGCTAAACATAACGCAAGAAGTACGTAACCACCGGTCCAACCTAGTAGATAAACCGAACCATCGTAACCCATGAACGAGATTAACCCCGCCATGGAAATAAAAGACGCGGCTGACATCCAGTCTGCGGCTGTTGCCATGCCATTCATAACAGGATGTACACCACCGCCTGCTACGTAGAATTCTTTTGTTGAGCCTGCTCTGGCCCAGATAGCGATTCCCATGTAGAGCAAGAAGGTCAAGCCTACAATGAGAAACGTCATGCCTTGAATACCCATAATCCGCTCCTATTCCTCGTCCACACCAAATTCTTTATCAAGATCATTCATTTTCTTCACATAGATGAAAATGAGTATTACGAAGACATAGATTGCGCCTTGTTGGGCAAACCAAAATCCAAGTTGAAACCCAAAGAAGCGGATTTCATTTAGCACATCGACAAGTAATATGCCGAATCCATAGGAGACGACGAACCATACCGTGAGCAACTTGCCCAGCAGGCCCATATTTCTACGCCAGTAGGCGGCTTTTTGTTCTTCAGACTGGAAAGCCATTGCTGTTCCTCCATTTATTATAATTTGGGCTATTTGCAATATTTACTCTAAACCCAGTTTGTCAATGAAAGTATCGGACTTTGGTCTCAGATGTAAAAATTGCGTAACCAAGTCGTTAATGGTCAACGCTAAGCTTTTGAAAAATAGGGTGATGTTTAACTATTCTGCATGGATAAAAATACCGGCGGTTAAACGATATATAGGGAAGAATAGTCTGAAGTTAAGATAACGCTATGCATAAATATGAAAAAAGAGAATGGCCTCAAACGGCAATTCTCTTTTGGATGTGGAAATGACGTCACTCAAGAAAAAATGACGGGTTAACAATTAACGCAAATTTAGAAGTGCGTCGAGTATGCCAAGCTAAAGAAATCAATACCGGGATTGATAGAATCCAAGCCACCGTTTGAGTAATGCATATAGCGGAGTGCAATCAATTGATCATGCTTTTCACCGAATGCCATGGATACGCCAATTCTGTCTTCAAATTGAAAATGTGTGCCTAAGTCTTCACCACCAAACATTGAATCTTCCAGCACCGATACACCGATACCCGCTTCCCAGCGAATTGGGTTGTTAAATACTGTGGCAAATTGCTTCGTAAAAACAGGCGATAAAGCAATGGCGTAATTGGTATCATCAACGTCGCTGTCCCCATCGTTCCAATAATTGAGGCTCACTTCCCAATAAACATCGACGTCACCAAGCAGGGGAAGATTATTTAATGTTGTATGATGGGGACGAAAACCCAGTCTTACACCATCAACACTACCTTCGCCAATTAAGTAATCTACTGCAATAGCGGGTTGAGAGGCAGAAGACGCGCTAGAAAACATCAAGCCTAACAACGTAACAAAGATGATGGAAAAAAGGCTTGATAAACTTCTTTGGTTTAGCATGTTAAGTTTCTCATGAAGTAAATTTTTGCGCGGATTCTAAATGAAAAAATGGGTAAATAAAACAACCTATTTAAAATTGAATGTTTCTGAATGTTATTTTTACGAACACCTTTATTCTTGAAAGGGTCTGTTGGCGAAGAGTTGTAGCTTGATTGAGCGCAAAAAGTACAAAAAAGTAGCTAAAGGCTTGCTTGTTTTTGATGGTCATGTTTATTGAGATTAAATATTACCATCTTGCAAAGAGTGACAGTGACGCTTTTTATGTCATTGGTTTGCTCTCTCGTTTCAGGTTATCGGACTTTGGTCTCAAGCATCAAAATAGTGCATTTGCTGTGATATAGTCATTTTATAAGTCGTTGAAAAACACTATCAAAAACCGTTCTTTTATCGAGCACAGCGAATGACATTGGGCTTAACCCTATTGGCCTTTGCTTACCTCATTACCCTGTTTTGGCTGGGGCGTTGGGGAGATAAGCATAGTGCTAATGCCAGAAAATTCACCTCCCATCCCGCAGTTTATGGTTTGGCATTAGCCATTTATTGTACGGCTTGGACTTTCCTCGGCGCTGTAGGCGAGGCAACACGTAATCAGTGGAATTATCTGCCTATATTGCTCGGGCCAGCACTGGTATATATTTTTGGTCGGCGATTCTTAAGTAAGCTGGTAAAAGTCAGTAAAAAACAAAATATCACAACGATTGCTGATTTTATTTCGTCTCGTTATGGTAAACGTCAAACGGTTGCGCTGTTAGTCACGTTAATTGCGTTGTTAGCTACCATCCCCTATATCGCACTGCAACTGAAAGCCATTGGAATCACCTTTACGATCATCTCGGGTACGGAGCAAGCTGACTACATTATTCTGTTTTCCACCTTCTTTATTGGCTTATTTTGTATCTACTTTGGAACACAGCGTACTGATGTGACGGAATATCGCCATGGGCTCATGCTGGCTATAGCGTTTGAATCGATTGTTAAATTGTTAGCGCTTTTTTTAGTCGCGGTGGTGAGTTATTTGTTTTGGGCTGGCACGCCAGATGCTCATGCAACGGGGTCTGCTTATAGTGTTATTTCGCCAGCCTTCTTTAATAGCTTTAGCTTTAATTCGATTGAATTTTGGGCGCAAACCTTAATTGCGGGCGCGGCGATTATTTGTCTTCCTCGGCAGTTTCACGTTGCCATTGTCGATAATTTAAACCCCAAGCATTTGAAAACGGCTCAATGGTTGTTCCCAACTTATTTGTTTATTATTGCTTTAACAATTCCGATTATTGCGTCTTTTGGTGTTATCGTCTTTGGTGGGCAAGATGTATCTCCTGATACTTATGTATTAAGGTTGGCACTGGAAAGTGACTCGATTATTGTCACGGGTATTGTCTTTTTGGGCGGCTTTTCTGCTGCCACCGCAATGATTATTGTCGCGACGTTAACCTTGAGCACCATGGTGACAAACGATGTTATTTTGCCGCGTATTTTAACAGCCTCATCCACATCCTCTCGACCCGGTATTCATACTCAAAAAATACTTTGGATACGGCGCGTAGTGATAGCGGGATTGCTTATTTTAGCTTCGCTATATCATCGGCAAATTTCATCAACAACAACATTAACGCACATTGGCCTGTTAGCCTTCTCACTCGTTGTTCAGCTATTACCCGCGATTGTTGGCGGGCTGTATTGGAAACGCGCTAATGCACAAGGAGTGTATGCCGGATGGGTAGCTGGATTAGCGGTCTGGATTTGGTGGCTAATTGTGCCATTATTAAACGACAACCTATTACCACAACAACAAAGTGAAATGATAAGTGTCGCAGCGGTTGTTAGTTTATTTTCCAATATTGGAGCCTTTATTGTTTTTTCCCTTCTTGCGCCACAAAGGCTGGCCGACAAAATTCAAGCTTATGCTTTTGTTGATAGCGATGAGCAAAAACTTAACCCTCTTAAGTTAACAGCGAGTAACGTTACTAACGACGATCTGCTCACCGTGATGAATACGTTTTTGGGGATCGAGCGTTGTGGTCAGCTAGTTCAAGACTTCGAACAAAAAAATCAAATTCGTATTGAAGGGCATGTTTCGCCACAGAGTAACTTTATTCAATTTTGTGAACGAGCGTTGGGAGGCGTGATTGGTGCGTCTAGCGCACATTTGTTAATTAATTCAGTGGTAAGTGGTGAGCAACTGAATTTTGAACAAGTGATTCAAGTCTTTGATGAAACCGCTCGTGCGATCCAAATTAACCAGTCGGCGTTGTTTGCCTCGTTAGAAAGCATGGAGCAGGGGATTAGTGTTATCGATCGGGATCTTAATCTCGTGGCATGGAATCAACGTTATTTGGAAATGTTTGATTATCCACAAGGGTTGGTAAGTTATGGTACTCCCATAGAGGAATTAGTGCGCTACAACGCAATTCGAGGTGAATGTGGTGTTGGTGAAGTGGAAATGCTGGTGCAAAAACGTGTTGAGCATTTACGGGCGGCGCAACCTCATAAGTTTATACGTCAGCGCAGTGATGGTCGGGTGATCGAAATGGTGGGAAATCCGCTACCAAGTGGCGGCTTTGTGACTAGCTTTAATGATATTACCGAGCATATTGAACTGCAAAAAGCCTTGGAAGAAGCCAATATCGATCTTGAAAAACGGATTCAACACAGGTCAAAAGAAGTACAGGCGATTAATGCCGAGTTGCGCTCGGAAATTGAGCGGCGTAGTACCGTTGAAAAACAACTATTAGCTGCTCGCAGTGCCGCAGAGGAAGCAAATAATAGCAAAACACGTTTTCTCGCGTTGGCAAGTCATGATGTTTTGCAGCCGCTCAACGCCGCTAAACTGTATTTATCCGCATTAAAAGAAATGAACTTGTCTTCTGAAGCTTCTGGAATTTTCGAGAAAATAGACGACAGCGTTAATGCAAGCGAGACAATGATCTCAATGTTGCTCGATATTTCTCGCCTAGAACAAGGCGAAATGCAACCCACTATGACCAGCGTTTCCTTACGTGCTTTGCTTATGCCATTGATAGATGAATTCGAAGTCGTCGCTTTAAAAAAGGGGTTGTTGTTATCTGCGGTGATAGACGATCTTTGGGTGGTAACTGATACGACGTATTTGCATCGTATTATCCGAAATTTGCTATCGAATGCGATTAAATATACCAACATTGGTTCAGTCACATTAAAAACGCGCTTAGATAATCAAGATGCCAATAAAGTGGTTATTGAAGTGATTGATACAGGGGTTGGTATTCCTGAAGTTGAACAAAAGAAAATTTTTAATGATTTTTATCGGGTGCAAAATAGTCAGGCAGAAGGTGTTGGTTTGGGGCTTGGTGTGGTGTCCCGCTTATCTAAACAAATTCAAGCTGAAATTCATGTGCATTCTGAACTTTGGCAGGGCAGTTGTTTCACGGTGTCGCTCGAGCGAGCGAAAGCACAACAGGAAAAAAGCGTTGGAACTGAGCCTTCTTCCTCGGGCTTAAATAGCTTACAGGTACTTTGTATTGATGATGAGCAGCAAAATTTGAATGCAATGAAAACCCTCCTAAGCAAATGGGGGATGAAGGTTGAGTGTGTGACCAACAAAAGCCATGCTTTGCAAGCGGTTGATCGTCAGCAGCCGAACGTGCTATTGGTCGATTATCAACTGGCTAATGATGAGAATGGCATTGATATTATCTTGACCATACGTCAGCAATGTGAATACAACATTCCTGCTATTTTGGTGACGGCGAATCGTCAAGAAGAGGTTGTTCAAAGAGCCGCTGATAACAATATTCATTATCTGACGAAACCATTAAAGCCCGCTAAATTGCGAAGCTTGTTGCGTGGCATCAAGCCCACCAAGAAAGACGAATAACGTGGCGATAATCAGCGCCACGCTTTCATATAATGAAAAGGGTAAAAAGGGCAATAATGCGAGTGTTGTTATAAGTAGCCACACTTCTTGCTTGAAAGCTGACTCATGACTCACTAGCCAAGTTAACGCTCGTATTGAGTTGCCTAACGCGAATTTTAAGCGTTTTAACCCCTTAAGTTTATTTTGGTTGTCGAAGGTCATATTCGGTTCAATCATTGTGGCGGGCCTGTCGAGTTGAAAAAGCAATGCGTGCGTCTGTATTGGAACTTGCATCGGGTAACTTGAATAAGCTCTTTTGGTAAGCTGCGGAACTAAACAAAACATGGGCTTTTGCTTTTTCAAGTAACGCTGCATGTTGGGCATTTTTCGTGGTTCGTGTTTGTTTTTTGTCTTTGCTGTCATAGCGCCAATAACTGACTTTTTCACCGGGCATAAGTATCGCGACTTCATTGTTTTCAATGTAAGCAAAGTTGTTGTAATACTGCATCATGGCGCGCTCTACAGGGTATTGCTTGGTAAGGTCAAACCCTGTCATGGGGGAGGCGGTTTCTACACCAATTAAAGACAACAAGGTAACGGGGAGGTCAAGTTGGCTTACAAGGCGATCATCGCGTTGCGCCGCCAATCCGCTATTTAATATAACCCCCGGAATATGAAAAGATTTGATTGGCACCGGTTCTGTGCCGTAAGCACGAATATCATGGTCTGCTACCACTAAGAACACGGTGTCTTCCCAATAGTCCTGTTGTTTCGCCTTTTCGATGAATTTTCCTAAAGCGTAGTCGGCATATTTGACTGCTAAATCTCGTTTAATATCGTCGCTCTGATAATCCTCAGGGAGAGAGACTTTGTGAGCTGGAATGTCAAATGGGTCATGATTACTTGAGGTAAAAATTAAGCTGAAAAACGGATTGTCAGATTTAGCGAGTTGCGAAAGCTCTTTATCTGCTTGGGTAAACAAATCTGCATCACAAGCTCCCCAAGAAGCAATATAAGTGGGGGATTCAATGTTGTTAAAATCCACAATATCCTGAAAGCCGTTGCCAATGAAAAAGCTTTTCATGTTGTCGAAGTGGCTTTCACCTCCGTAAATAAACTGTGTGCTGTAACCTTCCCGAGATAAGGTATCGGCAATGGTGTAAAACTGGTGTTGCGATTTCGATAACTTCACTACGGATTGGGAAGGCGAAGGAGGAAATCCGGTTACGATGGCTTCAATTCCGCGCACCGAGCGCGTGCCTGTCGCATAGAGGTGATTGAATCCCCATCCTTCGTTGTAGAGCTTATCGAGTTCCGGGGTGATGCCTGCACCGCCTAGCGCGCCAACGAATCGCGCACCAAGACTCTCCTCTAAAATAATCACTAAATTCTTTTTCTTTTGCGTTTGATAAGCCGGGTTAACGGATAAGGTGGGTAAATCGTCGCTGACGAAATAAGTACGATGAGATGCTTGCTTAACCAAGTTAAACATCTCGCTTTCGTCCATTTTCCCGTAGAGATTAGCGACATTTTCCTCATTCTTCATATTCTTTAACGCAAAAGCGACGCTGTAAGGAGAGTTAAGTGTAAGGGCATTGACTAAGGCATCTTGAGAGAAGTACACCAATGATGGGTTGAGTGGGCGGTGTCCTGTTGTCCCTCTGGCCATTAATACCAAGAGGAGTAGTACTGGGAAACTGACTAACAACGCTTTTATGTTATTTAAGTGGTTTGAAGGGCCCATTACTGGAACGAGCTTACGATAAAAATGCGTAACGAGAATACAGGTGATAAAAACGAACACTAACGAGGCTAAATGCCCGGAAGTAAGCATGGAAAATACTTCTTTAGGGTAGGTTAAATATTCAATAAATAAACGATTTGGCCTGACATCATATTGATTAATAAACGCTGGTGTTGAGGCTTCACACATTACCACTAAAACAACAATGGCGACGCTATAGCAATAACCAACTTTGGCAATGAGAGGTTTAAGCAACTGCGGGAGAAACTGATGCAGCATCAGCAGAAGCAGCAGGGGCAAACTTAAATAAGCGCTGGAGCTTAAATCTACGCGTAGGCCACCTACCAACATCGGAATAAGGAACTCGGTTTCAATTCTTGTTTGTTGCCACAGCATTAGGCTGATTCGGCTCAGCGTGAAAGCAACGATTAACGTGAAGAACAAAGTGAGAACCGGTTTTAGGTATCTAAAATAAGCGTTGTGATGATTCATAATGTTTTCGGTGTGACTGCATTCGAATCTGAGACTAGGGCCGATTTCTTAAGATTCGCTTAGGCTAAACTCCGGTTTCCACGAACTGAGAAATAATCAGCAAATCTTCAGTAATTCTTAAGGAATGCAGAATAAATTTTCAGCATCACCCGTTGTTTAGTTGAGAAGTATTTTTGAAGGTTTTATTAGTTGAAGGCTCAAGCTCACTTAGGAAAAACCTGACTATGGGGTTGAGACATTGCGGCTTTACGGTCGATGCGACGGGAGATGGTTCGGAAGGGCTAAGTATGGCATTGAGGGAACAATATGATTTACTCATCCTCGAGATTATGTTGCCAAGCTTGGATGGTATGAGTTTGTTAAAAGCGTTACGCAAAGAAAATCAGCAAGTCCGGGTTTTAATTTTATCGGCGAAAACCCAACCCGAGGAGCGTGTACTAGGGTTGTTGTCTGGGGCTGATGATTATATGACCAAACCATTTTCATTTGACGAATTACATGCGCGTTTATTGTGCCTGATGCGCAGAGGCACATTGAACATATCAAGCAATATTATTCGTTACGATATGCTTACCTTGGATCTTCAATTAAAAGTGCTTAAAGCTGGCGACGACATTGTTGATCTCACGCCCAATGAATTTAAGATCATAGAGTGCTTATTTACTAATCAGAATAAGGTTATTACAGCTAAAAAATTGAGTAGTTACATTACGGGCAACTATGATCGTATTTCCAAAAATGCCTTAGAAGCGCATATTTCCTCAGCTCGAAAGAAGTTTAAGCTCACCGGATATGAACTCCCCATTCAAACAAAACGTGGCTTTGGCTATTTCGTTAAAGGTCTGGGATAAAGCGTAATGAAGTCCATTCGTCAGCGCTTAGTCAAAGGGCTATCGCTTAGCATTACGAACCCCATTGGTGTTTATTCGCTAGGCGCCTCTAACTGCAACTGTGTGGCAATAATAACGGCTTGTGTGCGGTTGCTAATGCCCAGTTTCTTAAATATTGAGGTAATGTGGGTTTTCACGGTTTTTTCCGCAATGCCCAAACTGTAGCCAATTTGCTTGTTAAGTAAGCCATCCCTAAGCATACACAATACTTTGTATTGTGCGGGTGTGAGAGTGGAAACTTTATCTACTAAATCCACAAATTCCGGGTCTTCCTCTCCTTCGGATGTGAACTTTTCTGGTAACCAAATATCACCTTCAACCATAGTACCAATTGCTTTGGCAATGGTGGCGGCGTCGGTGGTTTTAGGGACAAATCCTAATGCACCAACATCAATGATTTTATTAATGATATTTCTATTTTCTGTACCTGAAACTACCGCAACGGGGAGGTCGGGAAAGATTTTACGGATATGAATAAGACCGAATAGGTCCTGACTTCCGGGCATATGAAGATCCAACAGAAGCAAGTCGATGTCCAAATCTTGACCGAGTAAGTCAAGGGCTTGGTTCATATCGCTTGCTTCATAGATGGTCACTTCATCCATATGAGCGTTTAAGGCACCGCGCAGTGCATCTCGATATAGCGGATGATCGTCCGCTATAAGCAGGTTAATCATTTACATCATTTTCCTGATGGTGGATATACTGCGCTATGTTACCTATTTGTTAAGCCTATTTTCAATCAAAGGATCCACAACGGATGGATCTGCTAGTGTGGAAGTGTCACCTAACGACTCATATTCATTGGCGGCAATTTTACGCAGGATACGACGCATAATCTTACCAGAGCGGGTTTTTGGTAGTCCCGGGGTCCATTGAATATAGTCTGGTGTGGCGATAGGGCTAAGTTCAGTTCGGACCCATTGGCGCACCTCTGCGGTAAGTTCTTCTGATGCTTCTACACCGGTTACAGGGGTGACATACACATAAATGCCTTGGCCTTTAATGTCGTGTGGGTAGCCTACAACCGCCGCTTCGGCAACGGATTTATGCGCCACTAAAGCACTTTCAATTTCGGCGGTACCAAGGCGATGACCGGAAACGTTTAGTACATCATCCACACGGCCGGTAATCCAGTAGTCGCCATCTTCATCGCGTCTTGCGCCATCACCAGTAAAGTACACATTATCGTAAGTGCTGAAGTAGGTTTGCACAAAGCGCTCGTGATCGCCGAATAACGTTCGTGCTTGGCCGGGCCAGCTATCTTTAATGATAAGATTGCCTTCTGCGGCACCTTCTAGCTCATTGCCTTCGTTATCGACCAACGCTGGTGCTACACCAAAGAAAGGCTTTGTTGCTGAGCCCGGCTTTAATGTGGTTGCGCCGGGAAGCGGAGAAATCAAAATGCCACCCGTTTCGGTTTGCCACCATGTATCTACAATTGGGCATTTGCTGTTGCCGATAGTGTCGTAATACCAATGCCACGCTTCAGGGTTAATGGGCTCTCCCACTGAACCAAGTAAGCGTAAAGAGTCACGAGTGGTATCTTGCGCAGCTAAGTCCCCTTTTGCCATCAGCGCACGAATTGCGGTAGGCGCGGTGTACAGAATATTAACTTGATGTTTATCAACAATTTGACCAATACGACGCTCGTCTGGGTAGGTCGGAATACCTTCAAACATGAGGGTCGTTGCGCCATTGGCTAGTGGTCCGTAAACAATGTAAGAGTGACCTGTAATCCAGCCTACGTCAGCAGCGCACCAGTACACGTCACCCGGTTGATAATCAAAAATGTATTTGTGGGTTGTTGCGGCATACACCAAGTATCCACCCGTTGTGTGCAATACGCCTTTGGGTTTGCCTGTTGACCCTGATGTGTACAAGATGAAAAGCGGGTCTTCTGCATTCATGACTTCGGGTTCACAAACTGGTGAGCACGCAGCAGTGACGTCTTGCCACCAGTGTTCATTTTCACCGAGCGCTACTTCATCCCCCGCACGATACACGAAAGTATGGGCAACGCTTGGGCATCGATTACCTTTTAACGCTTCGTCAACATTGGTTTTCAGTGGGAATACGCGTCCACCACGGTTGCCCTGATCGGCGGTTAAGACAATTTTGGCTTCACAGTCGTTGATGCGATCTGCAATGGCATTAGGTGAGAACCCGCCAAAAATAACAGAGTGAACCGCACCTATACGAGCGCATGCAAGCATGGCATAAGCCGCTTCTGGAATCATCGGCATGTAGATTGCGACACGATCGCCTTTGCCGACACCGTGTTCTTTTAGCGCGTTTGATAAACGACAAACATTGTCATGAAGTTCTTGGAAGCTAATATGCGCGCTGGTTTCTGGGTCGTCGCCTTCCCAAAGAATGGCGGTTTCATTTGCACGTGTGGCTAAATGGCGGTCTATACAGTTAACGGTGACGTTCAATTCGCCGTCTTCAAACCACTTAATATCAAGGTTGTCTTTGCGGAAGCTGGTGGATTTGATTTTGCTTGGCGGAGTTGTCCAATCTAAGATTTGCGCCTGCTTTTCCCAGAACGTTGTTGGATCGGCAATCGACTCGGCATACATTTCTTTATACTTCTTGCGATCAATCAAATAGTTTCTATTCGTTGTACTCATATTCGTGCCTCTTGAATGCTGATCGGTTTTGCAACTTAACCTTGGCTGCTCATTGTTGGAAAGTGACAAATAACACCAGCATGAAGTGAGTTGCGTGCCAGTAACTTATCTGAGGGCCATTTTTAAAAAAAGCGAGACGCTTAAGTATCGGACTTTGGTCTTAGTCGGACCAAAGTCCTATGGTTCGCTCGTCATTATTACGACAAATTCAATCAGGTGATGACGAGGAACAAAACCATGAAAAAACGATATAAAACAAATTTAGCACACTTACATTGCTCTGATTTTTCAACAAAAAAAAGTTCACTTAAAAAATCTCTAGTCGCACTTGCTTTGGTTGCCGGTTCACAGGCAGGTGTATCTCAAGCAACGGCTGCACCATTAGAAGACATTGATGTTTCCTTTAGCGGTTACATAAAATGGGACTCAATGTTTAGTAATTATAGCGATGGCAGTATTGCCTCTGGCAGTATTGGTCGTGACTTTTATATTCCGAGTTTGACTCCTGTGGGGGGAGCAGATGAGTCGACGCAGTTCGATTCGCATATCAGACAAAGTCGCTTTCGTTTTACGACCAACACCGACTTGGGAGGGGGTGAAAAGATAAAAGGTGTACTTGAATTCGATATGATGGTTGTTCCTGATGGCAACGAACGCATTAGTAATTCACATCAACCACGTATTCGCCATGCGTTTTTGCAATACCAAAATTGGATCATTGGTCAAACGTGGTCAACCTTCCTAGATGTGAAAACATTACCAGATTCTATTGATTTTATCGGTGTCACCGATGGTTCTATTTTCGCCCGTCAACCGTTAATTCGCTACACCCAAGGGCCTTTCGAAATTGCGTTAGAAAACCCGGAAACCACAGTAACACCATTCGGTGGTGGTGCGCGTATCGTCACCGATGATAACGCTGTGCCTGATTTAGTCGCCCGCTACACCTTTAAAGGCGATTGGGGACACTTCTCGGTTGCGGGTATGGTGCGTGAACTTGCTTATGATGATGGTATTGTTGATAGCTCAGAAACGGGTTACGGCATCAGCTTGACGGGTAAATTCATGCTTGGTCAAGATGACTTACGTGTGATTTTCAACGCAGGTTCGGGCTTAGGCCGTTATTTGGCATTGAATGCATCCAATGGTGCAGTGCTTGATGCTAACAATGAACTCGAAGCCATTGATTCTACAGCGTATGCGATAGCTTACCGCCATGTGTGGAACAACAAATCACGAAGCACCATTATGTTTTCTGCGCTTGATGTAGATAACGAGGTGGCATTAACAGGGCTTTCTGCCACAGAAAGCACCTACAGCGCGCGTATTAACTATATGTATTCTTTGAATAAGAAGTTAGAAGTGGGCGCAGAATACGGTTATGCCAAGCGTGAAATAGAAAGCGGATTGGAAGGGGATATGAATCGCTTCCAATTCATGGCTAAGTATTCGTTCTAAGAGGTGACGCGATTAGTGGCCATATAACCTCTCTCTTGCTCGGATATATGTGCCACGCTTTTTTTTGCGAATCAAATCCTTAAATAAGTTGATAATAGCCAATAAAAAACGCCGCAATCTGTAATAGATGCGGCGTTTTTATTTTATCAGCTACTCAATTAGCCTCTCATGGAAATTTATTGCAGATTCTCTGTTTATCCATCTTTGTGGCTGAGGGCTTGCTCGTCATTTTCTAGGGAGATTTGGCGATTAACCGATCCGCTTGTATTTCAGGCGATGCGGTTCAACCACGTCTTGTCCGAAGTTGTCTTTCAACCATGATTCATAGTCGGTGTAGTTACCTTCGTAGAAGTTAATGTTGCCTTCGTCGCGGTAATCAAGAATGTGCGTAGCAACACGGTCAAGGAACCATCTATCATGCGAGATAACCATGGCACATCCCGGAAATTCAAGTAAGGCGTTTTCAAGAGCACGTAAGGTTTCAACATCTAGGTCGTTGGTTGGCTCATCCAGTAGTAATACGTTACCGCCCGCTTTTAATAGCTTGGCTAAGTGAACACGGTTACGTTCACCACCGGATAGGTCCTTAATGAACTTTTGTTGGTCGTTGCCCTTAAAATTAAAGCGACTGGCGTAAGCTCGGCTATTAATCTCAAAGTTACCAATACGAAGGATGTCTTGCTCGTCAGAGATTTCCTGCCAAACGGTTTTATTACCATCCATATGATCGCGGAACTGATCAACGCTGGAAACACTCACCGTATCGCCAACAATAATCTCGCCTGAATCTGGCTTTTCTTGATTCGTTAGCATACGGAACAATGTGGATTTACCCGCGCCGTTAGGGCCGATAATGCCAACAATTGCGCCTTTGGGCATGGTGAAGCTAAGGTCGTCAATGAGTACGCGGTCGCCGTAACTTTTCTTCAAGTTTTTCACTTCAATAACTTGGTCACCTAAACGCTCACCCGGTGGAATGAAGAGTTCGTTGGTTTCGTTACGCTTTTGGTAATCTGAGGTATTCATTTCTTCAAAGCGAGACATACGCGCTTTGCTCTTCGCCTGACGACCTTTTGGATTACTGCGAACCCATTCTAATTCTTGCTTCATGGATTTAACGCGAGCGTTTTCGCTACGTTCTTCTTGTTCTAAGCGTTTCTCTTTTTGCTCTAACCAAGATGAATAGTTGCCTTCCCAAGGAATACCATGACCACGGTCAAGTTCCAAAATCCAGCCTGCCACGTTATCGAGGAAGTAACGGTCGTGGGTAATCGCTACCACAGTGCCTTCGTAGTCGTGTAAGAAGCGCTCTAGCCAAGCCACGGACTCTGCATCCAAGTGGTTGGTTGGTTCATCAAGTAACAACATGTCTGGCTTTTCTAGCAACAATCGGCATAAGGCAACACGACGACGCTCACCCCCAGAAAGTTTACTGACATCGGCATCCCACGGTGGTAAACGCAAGGCGTCTGCGGCTCGCTCGAGGGCGTTTTCCAAGTTATGCCCATCTTTACTTTGAATGATGGCTTCTAATTCACCTTGTTCTTTTGCTAACGCGTCGAAGTCGGCATTTTCTTCGGCGTATGCTGCGTACACTTCTTCAATGCGCTTAAGGGCGTGAACGACGTCAGCAACCGCTTCTTCAATATTCCCGCGAACGTCTTTGCTTTCATCGAGTTTGGGTTCTTGCGGAAGATAACCGATATTCAAACCCGGCTGCGGTCTGGCTTCACCTTCGATATCTGTATCAACGCCTGCCATGATACGAAGCAAGGTTGATTTACCCGCGCCATTTAGACCTAAGACACCGATTTTGGCGCCCGGGAAAAAGCTAAGGGAAATGTCTTTAAGAATTTCTTTCTTTGGTGGGACAATTTTTCCCACTCTCGACATGGTATATACGTATTGAGACATAAATTCAGAGTATCCAGAGTTAAATTGGCGCTATTTTAAAGGAGTCGACAAGTGGTTGGAATGCTTGATTGTGTATTTTCCAAAGGAAAATGGGTTTTACGAGCGGAAGAAGGGGGAGCGATTTTTTGATGAGTCAGAACGCACGGCTTGTTTCGGATACTTTACAAAAAGAGCGTTTTTTCATCATGTTTATTAATATTTTTAATGACTTTGCTTTGGCTTATTTTAAAAGTAAATTTTGAGACATTTCTGAATCCATTTAAAGATAAATGATTGAAATACTGATGCGCGAAACGTACATGGCTTGGCTACAATTTATACATGCCTAAATCATAGGCATAAGTGATGAATATTAAGCTGTTTGAAATACCGCGCTTAGGGGCTAGAATAGCGCTCTTTCCGCTACCGTTATTATTGAGGATTTACGATGTTATCACGTGATATGAACATTGCAGATTTTGATCCAGAATTGGCTAAAGCAATGAATTTAGAAAACCAGCGTCAGGAAGAGCATATTGAGTTGATTGCATCAGAGAACTATTGCAGTCCACGAGTTCTAGAAGCGCAAGGTTCTCAGTTAACGAATAAATATGCTGAAGGCTATCCGGGCAAGCGCTATTACGGCGGTTGTGAACACGTAGATGTTGCTGAGGCCCTCGCAATTGAGCGCGCAAATCAACTATTCGGTTCAGATTATGCCAATGTTCAGCCTCACTCAGGCTCGCAAGCGAACTCAGCCGTATTCATGGCATTGCTTGAAGCGAATGATACTGTCTTGGGGATGAGTTTGGCTCACGGTGGTCACTTAACGCACGGCGCAAAAGTTAACTTTTCTGGTCGTTTGTATCACGCGGTTCAATATGGGCTAAATGAAGCAACTGGCGAAGTAGACTACGAGCAAGTTGAGCAGCTAGCGAAAGAGCACAAGCCAAAAATGATCATCGCTGGCTTCTCAGCCTATTCCGGGATCATGGATTGGGCGCGTTTCCGTGCTATTGCAGATAGCATCGGCGCGTATTTAATGGTTGATATGGCTCACGTTGCAGGCTTAGTTGCTGCGGGCGTGTATCCTAATCCTATTCCTCATGCTCACGTGGTGACAACAACAACCCATAAGACGTTAGCTGGCCCTCGCGGCGGTTTAATTTTGTCGGCATGTGGTGATGAAACGATTTACAAAAAGCTTAATAGTGCGGTATTCCCCGGCGGTCAGGGTGGTCCTTTATGTCACGTAATTGCAGCGAAAGCCGTTGCCTTTAAAGAAGCCTTAGCACCAGAATTTAAGGAATATCAAAAGCAAGTTGTTGAAAACGCCAAAGCCATGGTGAGCGTGATGCAAGAGCGTGGTTATAAGATTGTGTCTAATGGCACAGACAACCACTTATTCTTGGTTGACCTTATCGACAAAGACATCACGGGTAAAGATGCCGATGCCGCCCTCGGCAAAGCGTACATCACTGTGAATAAGAACTCGGTTCCTAACGACCCGCGTTCACCTTTTGTGACTTCTGGCCTTCGTTTAGGTACACCAGCGATTACTCGCCGTGGTTTTGGTTTAGAAGAAGCCAAACAGGTCGCTAACTGGATTTGTGATGTATTAGACGACATCGACAATGAAAGCAACATCGCCGGTGTAAGAGAGCAAGTGAAAGTGCTTTGTGCTAAACACCCAGTGTATGCCTAGTTCTTAAATTCTTACCTTTTAAGAAGCCGTATAAGCTTTTGTTTATGCGGCTTTTTTGTGTCTGATACTGTTCTTGTTGACCAGTAAAGTTTACATGTGAACTAATTCGTTTAAGCTTGAAAGCGTTTACATTTCTTAATCTTTGCAAGATATTAACAACCCCTTAACAACTCAATTGGAATATCAATATGTTTCAACGTTTAAGTAGTTATGTATCAACCTCTCTTTTAGCAGTAGGCACACTCGCCGCGTCATTTTCTGTTCAAGCTGAAATCACCTACCCAAACTCTGTTTATGAGAATTTGGATTATGGTTTGTATTGGTTTAATTATAACGATGCAGAGAAAGCCGTCCCGGGGCAAACCAACCCGTATTACAGCCCTAACAAAAATACGGTTATTTATATTCATGGATGGCAAAACGGCTCGGTTGATAACTACCGACGTGAAACGTTAAATCGTCGGAATTCTGGTGGGCCAGATGAAGATTTAAGCCAGTATTGGTTAGATCGTGGCTACAACGTGGGTATTTTGTATTGGAATCAGTTCGCGGATGAATCTGAAGTAAAAGATGCAGAAGCGAAAATTCATTCAACAGCCGGTCCTAGAGGGATGCGCTGGAAAAGTGCTGCAACGGGTTATCAATCTGGCCCGAATCAGAACGTGACTCAACTACTCACAAAGTCCATTTTGGACAACATGGCGGGGTTTAACGGCGCAGAGTTTCGTTTAGCTGGTCACTCATTAGGAAACCAATTAGCGCTAAGCATTGCCTACAGCTTACGTGATAATCCTGATCTCGACCTAAGAGTTGATCGTGTTGCGCTACTCGATACATTTTATTCAAACTACAGCAAGAGTTACTTAGGCGGTAAATGGACAGGCGAGGTGGCTCGTGAGTACGCTTTCGAACTTAAATCGCGCGGTGTGGCAATTGAGTCTTATCGTTCATCTCCAGTCACGAGTACGGCATTTATTGGCGATTCCAATACTGCACTAATGAGAGAAGTGGCTTTCTCTGAGCTTAAACCTTGGAACTTCCAATTTTGGCAAGTAGCAGAAAAACACGGTGCGGCAGTGACATGGTATTTCTGGTCAAAGGCTTTTGGCACACTTGACGTCCTTAACGATAGTCTAGATGCGCCTTCAGCGGCATCAAGCCACAACCATATTCGCACGTTAATGGATGTAAATTGGAGTTCAAATCAAAACGAGGGCGCTTATACGCCATCACCAGCCGATGATGATTTCAATAAAGTGTCGCGTTAATAAAGCGGTACAAAAATAATTGATGTTTACCTCCCAGCTCTAATGCTTTATAGCTTAAAGCCAGAGCTGGGAATATTACAGCTTTAACTCTGGATACAAGGTTTTCCCAAGAGGCACTTCCAAACGATTGTTAGCGGTTTTTGGTGGTTGCCCCACCATTTCATCGTAGGCGCTTTCATGGCGTAACACGATATTATCAATACCTAAAGGCTCGAAACTCTCACGTAACGCCATAACACTTCGTGCTCGTAATACGTTTTCGCTGTTTTCCCACACAACATGCTCATGATTGTCGATAACCACAATAGCTTGGTAAATTGCTTGATCTATGGAGTTAATCACCAGCTTTTGGATAGTGTATTTGGGCAGATCACTAAAAAGCAGCTTCATGTTTTATCTCCGCGCTTTCAAATTACAAGGCCGAACCTTTATGTATTTGTAGCTACGAAGGCTTTCTGTTTTGAGATCAATTCACTCAAGATCCGCTGCGGTAAAGTTAGTTTTAAAGGTGAAAGCATAAGGCGTATCGCCGTTTTCGCGTAAATGCTGAAGACGCGATAAAGCTTCTTGTGGCGTGGGAATATGGCCGTCTTCAATCCACCATAAAACATAGGTATCTTCTGCTAGACGATGAAACCATTCGCCTTTTCGGCGCATAAAATCTTTGTGATGGGTGCGAAACATAAAGTTTTTGAGGGCATCTGTACTTTCCCAAACAGACATATTGATGATCATGTTTGGGTCCTCAAATAATTTGATATTGGTGGCGTCGCCAGATTCATCCTTTAAACGCCAAATAAAGCCTTCGCTGTTTTCAGCAATGCCGTTAATTGAGTCTAAGTTGTCAACAAAGTCTTTAATCTCAGGCGCATCCAGTGGATATTTGGCAAGGGCGATATTTAATTGTGCTAATTTCATTTGGTGATTCTCCCTAATTAGTACATCTACAATCAGTCAGGTGACGCGAAGCGTAAAACTAATCTATCGTGGTCCGCATTTCCACTAGGTTGGGTTGAAATCCGAGTTTTTTATAAGCGTTTACCGCTGCTTCGGTTTCTGCCTAAACCGCTAAATAAAATCTTTTACGCCGTGGTTTTTACCCTATTTTTTCCAGCTTAAATTGCGTGAATAACCCTCAATAAAAAAGGTGCTTTGTCAGCACCTTTGTATGAACGTATGGACTCGATATACGCCAATTAGTGATACAGGCTTTTCAGCTTGTCGACCAAGGGAGAGAAAGCGTCTTCTAATCCTTCCAAGCGGTTTACCGATGAATCATAAACGCCTTGAGTGGCTTGTTCGTTGCTGGAAGTTAGGATCGTTCGACGTGTAGGCTGGTTTAATACGTCTTCTGGCTCGAGTGATAAGTGAGACAAAATCGTTTCCATGCCTTTATTAGGCTCGGCAACCAACGCTTCGTACTGCACATCCAAAATTTGATTTTGGCTGTCTTGTTGTTTAAAGAACCGCATTAGCTCATCGTACATTAGGTAGTATTCGCCCAGAGCTTCTAAGTCGCGACCATAATCATGGAATTGACTAAAGTTCTGCTCAAAAATGGAAATGCAGTTAGAAATGGGGTCGCGCTTGCAATGAATAATCTTGGCATGTGGGAAAGCTTTTAAAATCATGCCTAAATGCAAAAAGTTGTGTGGGGTTTTGTCGGTAATATGGGTTTCATGTTGTTTGAATTGCGCCAAACTATCTAAATAGTTGTGAGCGAAGACGCCCACATTTTCTTCAATTAATTTGGCTTTTTCTTGTAAGTAACGTGTGCGCATGGCATGACCGTGAATCACCTCGGGAACCGTGCCATGAATCGCCGCCGTAAGAGCGTCCATAAGCGGCGTTTCACCCGCGGCAAAGACTTTGCTGTGATTACCTAATAATGTTTCTACAAGGGTTGTGCCTGAGCGCGGCATGCCCAGAATGAATACGGGAGCAAACCCTTTTTCTTCACTTACTTTGGCATCGGTTGCGGAAATCGGAGCAATGTCTCGCACGGCACTTTTCGCTTCTTCGAACGATGTTTTGTGTATCGACAAGTTGGTTTTTTGCGGATTTTGCAACTGATTGGCTTTTTGCGTTAATGCAAACCAATGTTGTGGGTCCGTTTTTTTGAAGGCTTTTGCCAAAATAAAGTAGCAGGTAGATTGGCTTAAATCGTCTTGGGCGTATTGCTCAAGTTCAGCTTCTACCTCTTTTGCATCCAGTTTTCCCTCAGCGGCGAGCATGCATTTTGCTAACATACTGGAGTTTGGATCGCGTGTTAGCAGTTCTTCGACAACGGCAATTTCTTTTTCTTTGTTGCCTAAATGCCGGTATACGTTATGCAATCGTTGCAAAGTGGGTACGGCAAGCGATTTGCCTTCGAGTTCTTGGGCAAGAACTGCCTCGGTGCGTTCAGGTTGGTTTAACGCCGCTAAGATTTCGGCCTTAAACAACGAGCGCAACTCTCCTTGGGGTAGGGCGTTGGTGACAGAGAGTGCGTGATTTAAACGTCCGGCTTTAATTAAGTTATGCACAAAGTTTGGTGCTAGATTTTCATCTTTCAAACCGGACTGAGAGGCGCGTTGTAGTGTTAAAATAGCGAGTTCGTAAAGCCCAAGCGCAGAATAACAGTTACCCAGATTCACGGCCCATTCGGCATTAAACTGCTTTAATAATGCTTTTATGTAATTACGGGCGGCGCGGTCGTAGTATTTTAATGAAAGGTAACAATGACCAAGGTTGGCGAAGGTATTAGGATCGTTTGGTTCAAGTTGCTCAAGCTCATGAAAACATACAGTGGCTTCTTTCAAGCGTCCCATTTGGAAAAAACAATAAGCCTGAACTTTCAGTAATGTGAGGTTTCTCGGCCATGTTTGTAAGTTTTGTTGAGCGAGTTGTAACGCTTTGGGCAGGTTGCCACCAAGGTACACTTGTTTGATTTGTTCTGCGGTTTGCTGCTCTAAATCCACTGCTTTTCCCGATGCTTATTCTGTGTTGTTCGACCTTTACTGCGCAAATAACGTCAATGTGTGCTGAAGCTCGCTAAATGGCAAGGATCAAATACATACAATTTGGTTAATTGGGCGGGTATACTAGCATACTTTAAAATAATGCTTATCCTATTCGCATTTTTCAGGCTCTTCCTGCCTCGCAGGGACCCACGATAAAATTAAATTCACGCAGGAAGTAAGTAAGTTCGAATGCATTGCCCATTTTGCACCACTCAAGAAACCAAAGTGATTGATTCGCGATTAGTGGCTGGCGGACACCAAATACGTCGCCGTCGTGAATGTAGCGCTTGTCATGAACGTTTTACAACGTTTGAAATTGCCGAATTGGTCATGCCAAGAATCGTCAAGCGGGATGGCAAACGAGAACCTTTTGACGAAGAGAAGTTGCGCTCGGGCATGTTGCGCGCGTTGGAAAAACGCCCGGTGAACACTGAAAATATTGAAAAGAGTGTGAATGCGATTAAGTCTGCACTGCGAGCCACAGGCGAGCGTGAAGTATCCAGTGAAATGGCGGGTAACTTAATTATGGCGGCGTTAAAAGAACT
Source organism: Alteromonas sp. a30 (assembly GCF_026788005.1). Classification (GTDB taxonomy): domain Bacteria; phylum Pseudomonadota; class Gammaproteobacteria; order Enterobacterales; family Alteromonadaceae; genus Paraneptunicella. The sequence goes on along the minus strand of NZ_JABEPE010000009.1, from coordinate 118,235 downwards.
GGATAAAGTCGCTTACATTCGGTTTGCCTCGGTTTATCGTTCGTTTGAAGATATTAAAGAGTTCGGTGAAGAAATTGCGAGGTTAGGGGACTAATGTCGCAATTAACGTCGAAACTTAACTCGCAGTTCGATCAGCAAATGATGGCGCGCGCATTAAAACTTGCAGAAAAAGGCCGTTTTACTACTTCACCTAATCCAAGAGTCGGCTGTGTTATTACTCAAAATCAACGCATTGTGGGTGAAGGCTATCACTTCAAAGCCGGGGAGCCTCATGCGGAAGTGCATGCTTTGCGTGAAGCGGGAGAAAACGCAAAAGGCGCAACCGCTTACGTCACGTTAGAGCCTTGCAGTCATTACGGGCGCACACCGCCTTGTGCAGAAGCTTTGATAAATGCCGGTGTGGCACGAGTGGTCGCCGCAATGCAAGACCCTTTCGATAAAGTTTCAGGCCGTGGTTTGCAAATGTTAAAGGCGGCCGGCATTGACGTTCAAACCGGTGTACTCGAAGCGCAAGCACAACGTTTGAACCAAGGCTTTGTGAATCGAGTCAAAACAGGCAAACCCTTTGTAACAGCCAAAATGGCGGCAAGTTTGGATGGCAAAACGGCGCTAGCGAATGGTGTTAGTCAGTGGATTACCGCTGGACCTGCGCGAGCGGATGTTCAACAATTTCGGGCACAAAGCTGTGCAATACTCACGGGGTCTGGCACGGTGTTAGCCGATAATCCTTGGCTGAATGTGCGTTATCAGGCTCTCGGGGAAATTAAAAACTTGCTCAGTGAGGCAGAAATTCGCCAACCCATTCGAATCGTTATTGATAGCCAAAATCAACTTCACAAGGGTTTACAACTGTTCAGTTTGCCCGGCGAAGTGTGGGTGATTAATTTGACTCCAAACGCCAATCTGCCAGAATCCGTTAGCCAATGGCAAGCGCCGCAACATAACGGCAAAGTCGATTTAAACGCAGTCATGCAATATCTTGGCACGCAGCAAATTAATAACCTTTGGGTTGAAGCCGGTCACGGGTTATTAGGCGCGTTAATGCAAGTGCAGTTGGTTGATGAGTTGATTTATTATATTGCGCCCAAACTTATGGGAAATCCTGCTCAAGGCGTATTAACCGCGCCAGAATGGCAAACAATGGACCAAATTTATCAGTTGGAATGGCTAGATAACCGTATGGTTGGGCAAGATTTACGCTTAACTGCCAAGGTTATTTATCCCTCTCAATAAGCAAAAGAGACATTGCGACTATGTTTACAGGAATTATCGAAGCGCTGGGTCAAATCAGCGATATGCAATCCAGAGGCACAGATTACCGCATTACCATTAGTACGGGAAAACTCGACATGAGTGATGTGAAAATAGGTGACAGCATCGCCACTAATGGCGTGTGTTTAACCGCAGTTGAGTTGGGCGAGCATCATTACGTAGCCGATGTGTCGATTGAAACCATCAAGCGTTCGGGTTTCGCGCATTATAAAAAAGGACAAGCGGTGAATTTAGAAAAAGCCATGGCGGCAACATCGCGCTTTGGTGGTCACATTGTTAGCGGTCACGTGGATGGTGTGGGTGAAGTAAAAAGCATCACCGATTTAGGTCAAACGTGGGAAGTGTGGGTAAAAGCGCCAGACAGCCTTGCCAAATATCTGGCAGAAAAAGGTTCGGTGACGGTGGATGGCGTGAGCTTAACGGTGAATGCCGTTAACGGTGCTGAATTTCGTTTAACGTTAGTGCCTCACACATTAAAAGAAACCATCATTCAGCACTATAAAAGTGGCACACAAGTCAATTTAGAAGTGGATGTGATTGCGCGCTATTTAGAACGCCTCATGCTGGGTGATAAAGCTGCCCAACCCAATGAATCAAACGATATTAGCTTAGCTGTTTTAGCCGAAAACGGTTATTTAAAATAAACCAATCAACCCGCCCTACAGGTTGCAGAGGACGTATCAGAATGGCATTGAATACCTCTCAGGAAATTATTGAAGACATCCGTCAAGGAAAGATGGTTATTTTAATGGATGACGAAGATCGCGAAAATGAAGGCGATTTAATTATGGCGGCAGAACATGTGACGCCAGAAGCCGTTAATTTTATGGTAACGCACGCCCGAGGCTTAGTGTGTTTACCTATGACAAGAGAACGTTGTGAGTTGTTGAATTTGCCTTTTATGGTGCAAAACAATGGCGCCCAATTTTCCACCAACTTTACGGTTTCCATTGAAGCGGCCGAAGGTGTGACTACTGGTATTTCAGCAGCCGATCGTGCAAAAACGATTTTAGCAGCAGTGAATAAAGACGCAAAAGCCAGTGATATTGTTCAACCCGGTCATATTTTCCCGTTGGTTGCTAAAGAAGGCGGCGTGTTGAGTCGCGCAGGGCATACCGAGGCCGGTGTGGATTTAGCGCGCTTGGCTGGCTGTGAACCGGCAGCGGTTATCGTGGAAATTTTAAATGAAGATGGCACTATGGCGCGCCGTCCAGAGCTTGAAAAATTCGCCGAACGTCATGACCTCAAAATTGGCACTATCGCCGATTTAATCGAATATCGAAATTTAAACGAAACCACTATTGAGAAAGTGGCGCAATGTAAATTGCCGACAGAGTTCGGTGAGTTCGATTTGTTCACTTTCAAAGATGTGGTCGATGATCAGCTACACTTTGCGCTACGAAAAGGCGAGGTGTCACCTGAGGAACCAACGATGGTGCGAGTGCATCTGCGCAATACTTTTAGTGACGTATTGTCTTCTGAGCGCGCGGTAGAAAGAACCATGGGACTGCCCGCAGCTATGAAGCGTATTGGTGAGAATGGTGGTGTGTTGGTTATCCTAGGGCATCAAGAATCCGACGAAGAACTGCTTTCTGTGGTCAAGCAATTTGAGGCGGAAGATAAAGGCGTCGCGCCAACAAAAGCGAAATGGCAAGGTACGTCTAGAACGGTTGGCGTAGGTTGCCAGATATTGAAATCTCTGGGGGTTCAGAAAATGCGTTTGCTGAGTCGCCCGAAAAAATATCATGCATTATCAGGGTATGGTTTAGAAGTGGTTGAGACCATTTCTGATTATTAAAACGTGTTCTCCAAATGGAGAATTTTGGTCTATAAAATTACGATTTTTATCGGCGCAGTTATGCTAGACTACGCGCCGATTTTTTGCTGGAGAATAGAATGAACATTATTGAAGGTAATGTAAGAGCAACAGGGAAAAAGTTTGCGTTAGTCATCTCTCGCTTCAATAGTTTTGTAGTTGAACACCTAGTGGATGGTGCTATTGATGCGTTAGAGCGTCACGGTGAAGTGAACGAAAACGATATTACATTAGTACGTGTACCCGGCGCTTATGAGTTGCCGTTAGCCGCACAAAAACTTGCTGCAAGCGGTAAATACGATGCCATTATTGCACTAGGAGCAGTCATTCGTGGCGGTACGCCGCACTTTGATTTTGTTGCCGGTGAGTGTAACAAAGGTTTGGCGCAAGTATCTTTGCAGTACAGTATTCCAGTGGCCTTTGGTGTGATCACCACAGACACCATTGAGCAAGCTATTGAGCGTTCTGGTACAAAAGCAGGTAACAAAGGCGCGGAAGCGGCAATGACAGCACTTGAAATGGTGAACGTTGTTGACCAAATTGCTGGAGCATAAGTAGTGAAAGTTTCACCAAGACATAAAGCCAGAGAATTGGCCATGCAAGGAATTTATTCCTGGCAAATGACGGGCAATAGTGTCGACCAAATCGAGCTTTCGATTGCCACAAGTAACGACATGAAACAGGTGGATGTGAAGTTTTTTCAAGACATCCTGCGTACTGTCATGTTGCGAATGGATGAGCTAGATGCAGCAATGAAGCCTTATTTAGGGCGTCTTCCAGAAGAAATAGACGCAGTAGAAAAGGCGATTTTACGTGTTGCTGCATTTGAGTTAGTTCACCGAATTGATGTGCCTTACAAAGTTGTGATTAACGAAGCCATTGAATTGGCGAAGTCGTTCGGTGCCGCCGATAGTCACAAGTTCGTGAATGGCGTGTTAGATAAAGCCGTAAAAACGCTCAGAAAAGACGAACGAACCAAATAAGCACGTGAAAGAATTCGATATTATTGGACACTTCTTCCAACCTCGTAGCTATCAACGCCACGATGTTGCGATAGGAATAGGGGATGACTGTGCGGTTACAAGCGTGCCGGAAGGGCAACAGCTTGCGACTACCACAGACACCTTGGTTGAAGGTGTACATTTCCCAAAGGAAACCTCAGCTCGGGCCATTGCGCATAAAGCCGTGGCCGTTAATTTAAGCGATTTAGCAGCGATGGGCGCAGAACCTGCTTGGGTGAGCCTATCGTTATCGCTTCCACATGTTGATAAAGACTGGCTTGGCGAGTTTTCATCTACGCTGCAAGAGCTTACTGAATACTATTCAATTCAATTGATTGGTGGTGATACCGTAAAAGGGCCGTTGTCGATTACCATTACTGCCCAAGGTTTTTTGCCGGAAGGTCAAGCGCTGAGGCGTTCGAAAGCAAAGCCGGGGGATTGGGTTTATGTGACAGGTACGCTGGGTGATGCTGCACTTGGGTTAGATCTTGCTTTTGGGCAAGCCGAAGCGCCAATGCATCACAAAAATTACTTGCTTAATCGTTTGAACATGCCAACACCTCGTGTGCTAGCGGGCACGCAATTAAGGCGTATCGCCAATGCATGTATTGATGTGTCTGACGGTTTAATCTCTGATTTAAAACATATTTTGTATGCTTCACAAGTTGGCGCAACCATCCATGTGGAAAAGTTGCCGCTCTCAGAGGCAATGCAAGAATCGGCAAATGAAGAGAAAGCATTGCAATATGCGCTCACAGGTGGCGATGATTACGAGCTGTTGTTCACCATTTCTGAAGAGCAAAAAGGCAAGCTCGACGTGGCGTTAGCAAACTGCAATGTATCTGCTACTTGCATCGGCCAATTAAATGGAACCCCTGACAAGCTGGAATTAAAGTATAATCAAGCGCCATTCCAAATTGATTCAGAAGGTTTTCAACATTTTGCCTGATAAACATTCACTTTCTAGAGAAGCGTTTAAAGAGAAGGTTAAGCTTTCTAACTTAACACACTTCTTAGGCTTCGGCTTTGGAACGGGGCTTGCTCCGTTTGCGCCCGGCACTTTTGGCTCACTGGCCGCATTGCCCATCATTTTACTTCTACAATTTCATCCTTGGTGGAGTTATTTGATTGTAACTACCTTGGCGGTTAGCTATGGCGTAATCATCTGCCAGCGCGTTGCCGACGACCTTGGCGTGCACGATCACCCTGCTATTGTCTGGGATGAAATTGCAGGCATGCTCATCACCTTCATTGCTATTCCTTTAACGCCTCTTACCTTATTGCTAGGCTTTGTGCTGTTCCGTTTCTTCGACATTGTTAAACCTTTCCCGATTCGCTTCATTGATAAAAAAGTGGAAGGAGGGCTAGGTATTATGCTTGATGATGTTATTGCGGGTATTTTTGCTGCCGTTGCATTGCGTTTTTTGTTACCGCTGATTTAGGGGACATTATCCATTAATCTTGGGTAAACTTGCTTTGTTTACAAGCCATATTGCATTTTTAGCAGCACTAAAATAATAGCAGAATAGAGTATAGAAACCGGAACACCTGACTTAATAAAATCGGAAAAACGGTAGTTGCCGGCGCTAAAAACTAGCAAGTTGGTTTGGTAGCCATAAGGCGAGATAAAGCTCGCGCTGGCAGCAAAAGCCACCGCCAAAGCGAAAGGCATAATGGGTAGACCAAGGGATTCGCTAATGCCGTAGGCAAAAGGGAACATCAGCGCGGCAGCGGCATTGTTGGTAACGAGTTCGGTAAGTAGCCATGTGGCCAAATACACGCCAAGTAAGGCAACGAAAGGACTGCTATTGGCTAATATTGGCGTCATAGACTGCGTAAATTGATTAATCAACCCTGCCTTTTCTAAGCTCAACGCAAGGCTGAGCGCACCAACAATAATCGCAATCAAATTCACTGGTAGACTGCGTTTGATTTCGTTGCCATTGATTACGTTCGCCGTAACCAGTAGCGCTAGCAGAACCAGTAAACAAAGGGTAAGCGGAACATTAAATAAGGCTGAGCAAGCAATGGCTCCGATGAATCCGCCGATTGTGCTGGCTTCTTGAAAACGGGTTAACTTCCTGCTGAGGTTCACTTCCGATACGATGAAAAAGTTATTCTTTAGGTTGTTGCGGTTTTGAAAGTCGGGGCCGGTTGCCAGTAATAACGCATCACCTGCACGCAGTTTAATTTCCCCTAATTTTCCTGATAGGGTTTCGCCATCTCGACGAATTGCCACTACTGCCGCGTCGAACAAGGCCCTAAAACCAATATTTTTGAGGGTTCTGCCCAAAAGCATTGAGCGGTTGGAAATAATCACTTCCGTCAGGTTGTCTTTCAGTAAGCCAATGTTGTCGGCAAACAAGGTGAGACCGTCGATGTGATTTAAGGTATCCATTCGCTGAACATTGCCGGAAAAAATCAAAATATCATTAGCTTCAATAACGAGTTCAGGAGACACGGGGGAAATTAACTTGTTCTCTCTGACCACTTCCACTAAAAACAATTCAGGCAGATTACGTAAATGGTTTTCTTCAATGGATTTGCCGATAAGCGATGAATATTCAGCGACTTTTGCTTCAATAAAATAATGCTTGTATTGGTCTTTCGAGACTTCAATTTGAGGCAGATAGCGAGCGACTGCAAATAGTAATAAACAGCAAGCAATCCCAGCACTAAGGCCATAAAGCGTAAAGTCCCAAAAAGCAAAACCTTGATGACCATGCTCAACCAAAAAACTGTCGACAATTAAGTTTGTGGAAGTGCCGATTAAGGTTACTGTACCGCCTAAAATTGCTGCGTAGGAAAGCGGCAATAACAGCTTTGATGCTGGATGATGCTGGTTTTGTTTGACGGGGCCTATAAGGCTGGCAACCACAGCGGTATTATTTAACAGCGCAGAAGAAAAGAAAGACGCTCCGAGCAAGCGCGCTAAGCTTTTTGTTGCGTTGGCCGTAACCAGCTTACGTCCGAGTGACTTAATAAAGCCGGTTTTATCGATAGCGACGCTAATAACCAGTAGCAGTACCAAAGTCACTAAGCCTTGATTAGCGAGGTTGTGAAAAACGTCTGAAATGGTCAGTTGTTGGGAGATAAGCAACACAAGGGTTGCCATGGAAAAAATAAAGGACGGGTTTCGGTTGGAAAAAATTAACGCACCAATAGTGCTGAAAAAAACCAACAGAGTCATCACTGCATTAAAATCCATGAAACCCGCTTTTGTCCGATTAAAGTTTACTAATATCCACAGCTTGCCAATGCGGGAAATGTTTACGCACCAGTGCGTTGAATTCTAGCTCAAACTCCGAGAAGTTGTGCTCACTGGTTTCCGTTTGGCATTGGTCAACAATCATTCCTGCACCTACGGTACTATTAGAGATGCGATCAATAATGATAAAGGCACCGGTAGACCGATTTTGCTTGTAAGGATCGCAGGCAACCTGTTGTGTTAGCTTGAGTTTTGCTAATCCAATCTCGTTTAAACCTAATCGTACGGCATCACAATGCGCTAGAGTGTTTACATCAATTTGGTATTGAATTTCGCTAACGCTACCCGTGGTTTGTTTGGTGGCAAACTTGATACCGTATTGTTTGTTAGGGATGAGAGAATCTTCTGACATCCATACCAAGTGTGCGTTAAATTCGTTGCCCACTAATGGCGCAGAGTTGCTTTTCACAATAGTATCGCCACGAGAAATATCAATCTCATCCTCTAGCGTGATGGTAACGGCTTGTGGCACGTGCGCGTATTGTAATTCACCATCAAAAGTAACGATCGATTTTACTTTAGATTGCTTGCCCGATGGCAATACGGTGACGTGGTCGCCAACCTTAATCTCACCAGAAACGATGTTGCCACAGAAGCCTCTAAAGTCGAGGTGAGGGCGGTTCACGTACTGCACGGGGAAGCGGAATTCTTCGTTGTCTTTATCGCGATTAACTTCGATGGTTTCCAGCAGGTGCATTAAGGTATCGCCTTTGTACCAGTCTAAGCTGTCGCCTTTATCAACAACGTTATCGCCTTTTAGCGCGGAAATCGGCACAAAATGAATATCTTCAATATCCAGTTGAGCGGCAAAGTCGAGATAATCGGAACGAATACCTTCGAATACGTCCTGACGGAAGTCCATCAGGTCCATTTTATTGATAGCAACGACAACGTGCTTAATGCCTAACAAGGACACCAAAAACGAATGGCGTTTAGTTTGGGTTTTCACGCCTTCGCGGGCATCAATCAGGATAATAGCTAACTCACAAGTTGATGCGCCCGTTACCATGTTGCGGGTGTATTGCTCGTGCCCAGGAGTGTCGGCAATAATAAATTTACGCTTTTCAGTCGAAAAGTAACGATAGGCAACATCAATGGTAATACCTTGCTCGCGTTCGGACTGTAGGCCGTCTACAAGTAATGCTAAGTCGACTTCTTCGCCAGTTGTTCCTACTTTTTTGCTGTCTTTAACAACCGCTGCCATTTGATCTTCATAGATCATTTTTGAGTCATGCAGCAAACGACCAATAAGGGTACTTTTGCCATCATCTACGCTGCCACAGGTGAGTAAGCGAAGAAGATCTTTTCTTTCATGTTGTGCTAAGTAGGCAAGAACATCGTCCTGCAATAATTCGTTCTCACTATGCATAAATTAAGCACTCACTAAAAAATAAGGATTTAAAACAGATTCTTTTTGGTTGTATTGCAGTGGGGTGCCAGAGTCGACATAACCCTCGCTGCTTTGTTCCAAAATATTCACACGACCACCAGCGGCTAATACGATGGCATGCGCCGCGCCAGTATCCCACTCAGATGTAGGGCCTAGGCGAGGGTAGTAGTGAGCTTTTCCCTCGGCAACTAAACACAGTTTGAGTGAGCTTCCCATGGATAACATTTCTGTTTCGCCGGGTAGGGTTTCCAAAAAACCTTGAATTTCGGGACTTTGGTGTGAACGACTGCCCACCACTTTGCAGACTTCACCTTCTTGCCAAGGCTTGGCCGCGATGGGTTTGCAGGTGTTGGTTTCGATCTTGAATGCGCCATCTGAATCACAAAAATAGCATTTGTGTAGCACAGGGGCGTAAACCACTCCTAAAACCGGGACTCCCTTGTCAATTAGGGCAATATTAACGGTAAATTCGCCATTCTTTTTGATGAACTCTTTGGTGCCATCGAGAGGGTCAACTAACCAATAGGTTGACCATTTTTGGCGCTCTTCCCAAGGGATGTCGGCGGATTCTTCCGACAAAATAGGGTAGTCGGAGTAACTTGCTAATGCGTTGACAATAATGTTATGTGCGGCTAAGTCTGCATCGGTTAGCGGGCTAGCATCTTGCTTCTCATAAACGGAAAAGTCTTGCTCGTAAATATCCATGATGGCATCGCCAGCACTGAGTGCGATGTTGACAACCTGCTGAGTGAGTTCTTGTATGCTCATGCTTTTACAAACCCTTTTGCCACAAGTTCTGAGAATAAGGTTTCAACAGCCTGCTCAGCGGACTCATTGGCATATTGAAGATGAATTTCGGGGTTTACTGGCGCTTCGTAGGGCGAATCGATACCAGTGAAGTCTTTTATCTCGCCTTGACGCGCCTTGTGGTACAAACCTTTTGGATCGCGCTGTTCGCAAATGTCGATAGGGGTATCGATAAACACTTCCACGAACTCGTTCTCTTCAAGTAAGTTGCGGCAATAATTTCGATCATCACGAAACGGTGAAATGAAGGCTGTTAACACGATGAGCCCTGCATCGGCAAAGAGTTTAGACACTTCGCTAATGCGGCGAATGTTTTCAACTCTGTCTTTGCTGCTGAATCCTAAGTCGCCACATAAGCCGTGACGCACGTTGTCGCCATCGAGTAAGTAAGTGTAGCGTCCGTGGTTTTTAAGTTTTTGTTCCAATAAATTAGCGAGCGTGGACTTGCCGGAACCGCTTAATCCTGTGAACCAAATAACCAACGGCTTTTGCTGCATATGCTCAGCACGAGCGGCTTTATCTACCTTGTGTTCATGCCAGACAATATTTTTGTTTGTCATTAGAAATACCCCTCCATTTTCTTTTTCTCCATGGAGCCTGATGAGTCGTGATCAATAACACGGCCCTGTCGCTCGGAGGTTTTGGTCAGGAGCATTTCTTGGATAACCTCTGGTAGTGTGCTTGCTGTAGACTCAACCGCGCCTGTGAGTGGGTAACAGCCTAGCGTTCTGAAGCGTACTGACTTCATCTCCGGTGTTTCGCCGCTAAGGAGTGGCATACGTTCATCATCGATCATAATTTGTACGCCATCACGTTCCACGACAGGACGTTCTTTTGCTAAGTACAAAGAAGGAATTTCGATATTTTCCGAGTAGATGTATTGCCAAATATCTAATTCAGTCCAGTTCGACATTGGGAACACGCGAATACTCTCACCTTTATTCACCTGAGAATTGTAGATGCTCCACAATTCTGGACGCTGGTTTTTGGGATCCCAGCGATGATGCTCATCACGAAATGAGTAAACTCGCTCTTTAGCGCGAGACTTTTCTTCATCACGTCGAGCACCGCCAAAAGCTGCATCAAATTGGTATTTGTCCAATGCTTGCTTCAAGGCTTGTGTTTTCATGATGTCGGTGTATTTACTGCTACCGTGCGTGAAAGGTGTAATTTTATCGCCAGCGCCGTCTGGATTGGTATAAACCAATAATTCGAAACCATGTTGTTTCGCCATGCGATCACGAAACTCAATCATTTCCCGAAATTTCCACGTGGTATCAACATGGAGCAGAGGAAAAGGGATTTTCGCTGGATAAAATGCTTTGCGCGCAAGGTGTAGCAAAACAGAAGAGTCTTTGCCAACAGAGTAAAGCATTACGGGATTTTCGAATTCAGCAGCGACTTCACGAAAGATATGAATACTTTCAGCTTCGAGCTGCTTTAAATGAGTGGTATTTGGTATTTTGCTAGGCATCTTGATTCTAAGTAATAACTTTTATACTAAAGAATTATATTCTTAGAACCTTAGCACAAATAATGTGATAACGATTATGCCTATTGGCTATATCAAATTAATTTTAATCGTTAATACTCATACGCTCGATTGCCCATTTTACCGACTCTAAATAAATATGTGCCGATTGATCAAAATCCACTTCAATCTGATTGGCAATTAAACCAGCGTTAGCCCAGTTTGCAGCCTCAAAGGCATGGCACAACGAAAGATAGGAGGCCAATAAACCTTCGCCTTCACAAAGTGGTTGCTTAATACTGTTTGCTAGCGGCAATTTGTTTAATAAATCGCTTAGCTCTGTATCTAACATCGCGTCGAGCAAGGAAAGTAGCCCTACAAGAAAGGCGCTTGCTGGCTCATGAGTTTGATCCGGTAATTTAGATAATGACTCACAAAACCGCGCCCTAACTAACGACATCGTTGTTAATTCTGCTGGTTTTCCGGCTGAAATATGCGTGGTGAATAGGAGGGAGACAAAACGTCTGAGTTCCTGCTGTCCTAGCGCCACAATGGCTTGCTTGATGTTAGTGATTTCGCTGCGTCGTTTAAATATAGGGCTTTGGCTATATCGGAGTAACTTGAAAGAGAGATTAACGTCAACCTCAAATGCTTGCACAATGAGATCAATGTTTGGGTCTTCTTTTGCCATTTCCGCCATGAGTTCAGCGAGTGCCATTTGTGACGAAGTGAGCGCGCGGCTTTGCAGAACTTCAGGTTTGCTGAAAAAATACCCTTGGAAATAACAAAAACCGAGCTCTTTTGCTATTTCAAACTCTTCATGAGTCTCGACTTTTTCCGCCAGTAGTTTGATGTGAGGGAAATCACTGATGTCTTGAATCACCTGACGGATTTCATCAATGGAGGTTAATTTCCAGTCGATTTTAATGATGTCAGTGTAGGGATAGAAGTGCTTCCAGACTGGCGCATGTTCATAATCATCAAGCGCGACGGTGTAGCCTTCTTGTTTTAACTCTTTCACCACCGCGAGTAACTTTTTGTTAGGCGTCACCGTTTCCAGCACTTCAACCACAACTTGTTCGCGTGGCAGCATTAACGGAAAACGTTCTAAAAGGGTTTCTTCTGTAAAATTGATAAATGCAAGCTTATTCTGAGTAAGCGTATCCAGTCCTAAATTTAGCTGTAAGCCCTCAACCATTTTCAATGTGGCTTCGTTTGGAGGAACATCAGGAAAAACATTTTTAAGGCTGTCTCTGAAAAGGAGCTCATAAGCAAAAACGTCTTTTTCTATATCTAAAATAGGTTGTCTTGCGGTAAAAAAAGCCATTTGCTCGGTTTCCTAGATATGGATCATTGTCCGTACTACAGGCATTTGATGGAATTGATTTAACAAAGATTGTTTCCCAAATTAGTATGATATTGATCGCAGTAAACAGACTTTGGCGGCTGCGTTTAGCGATCAATATCAGAAAATAATGACATCAGAATTAAGTGTAGCTGATGCTCTTGGGTTCTGTTGTCTAATCTTGCAACCTTTTTTCTACTTCATCATGACGTTGCATTACTTCGGAAGTCGGTGTAGCACTGATCTTGCTAACCAACAAAATCATCAATGTTGAGATAATGAACCCCGGTACCATTTCATACATATGTGCGCTTAATGTTTTCCCGGCTATTTCTAGGGGGAGATAAATCCAAATAAGTACCGTTATAGCGCCAGAAATCATACCTGCAATAGCACTGGCTCTAGTCATTTTTTTCCAGAATAATGACAATAGAATGAGAGGACCAAAAGCCGCGCCAAATCCAGCCCAAGCATTACTTACCAAGCTTAAAATTGAGCTACTTCTATCGTGTGCTAAGGCAATGGCAACACCGGCAACGATAACAACACTGAGTCGACTCATGAAGAGTAACTCTTTTTGCGAGGCTTTTTTGCGTAGAAAACGGTGGTATAGATCACCGGCTAATGAGCTTGATGTAACTAGCAACTGGGAGGATATGGTGCTCATGATTGCGGCCAGAATGGCGGCGAGCAAAAAGCCGGTAATGAGTGGATGAAATAAGACTTGGCTAAAATAAATAAAAATTGTTTCAGGATCGCCCAATTGCAGTTGATTCATATTGATGTAGGCAACGCCTGTAAGGCCAACACCTAAGGCTCCAATGATGGATACTATCATCCATGTCATGCCGATACGGCGCGCAGTTGGAATGACTTTTTCGGAGCGGATAGCCATGAAGCGAACGATGATATGTGGTTGACCAAAGTAACCTAATCCCCACGACATACTAGAAATAATCGCTACGATACTCATACCGCTAAAAATACTGAGCATATCAGGATTAATCGATTCAATTTGCTGCATCATCGGTGATACGCCATCCATACTGGAAATGGCCACTACCGGCACAAGAATTAGAGCAATAAACATAATACAACCTTGAACAAAGTCGGTCATGCTCACCGCCATAAAGCCACCAAACAAGGTATACGCAACCACAACTCCGGTGGTGATATAAAGACCTGAGTAGTAATCCATTGCAAAGGCACTTTCAAAAAGCTTGCCGCCTGCAACTACGCCCGATGATGTATAGAGCGTGAAAAATAATACGATAACGATAGACGATATGATGCGTAAGGTGTGGGAGTTGTCTTGGAAACGATGTTCAAAGTAATCAGGGATAGTTAGGGCGTCGGCTAGTTCGGTATAAACACGAAGGCGTGGGGCAACCAAAATATAATTCAAAAATGCACCAATAACTAAGCCTAAAGCAATCCACGCGCTAGACATGCCGGAAATATACATGGCGCCGGGGAGCCCCATGAGCATCCAGCCACTCATATCTGAAGCACCTGCGGATAAGGCGGTAACTTTGGGGCTTACTTTTCTACCAGCAAGAAGGAAGCCGGCAACATCGGCGTCTGATTGTTTGTATGAATAAAGGCCAATACCTAACATGGCGATGAAATAAATTGCGAGGGAGATGAGGGTGTAAGTGTCCATAATTCTTATAGTTATATTTGGGAATGGGGGAATTAGTCTATCTAGCATTTCTGCTCAGAGCAAAGAAAAATCAATATTCCATTTAAGCATAAAAAAACCGAGCCTAATTTAAGCTCGGTTTTTTATATGAGAGTAAACTTGTAGAAACTTATTTTATTTAGATGGAAAATACTAGGTTTTCTTTTACCTTTTCCATTCCTTTCTCATAAGGATGTGTTTTTTCAGAGATAACCACAACGTTTGCATCTTTAGTTTGCCATGCTTTTCCAACGAAGTTTTCGTCTTCGAAACTAGGTACGAAATCTTCATTTTCGCCCCTTGGCATAATAAATACGGTGTAACGATCATCACCTTCACCACCTACAACAAGGTGAAGACTTTTCTGCTTTTCAAACAGGCAGTAATTAGCAAAATAAATATGCGAGAAATCATCTTTAATTTCACCGCCGAATGAAGCTAATTTTGCATTCACATCATTTAAGTCAACGTGTTCGTTGGCACTGTTAGTGTACTCTTGCTCATGATGAATGTGACCTAAAGCAATTGCTGCAAAATCACTTTTTTCAGGTTGTTGATTCACCATCGTTAACGTAAGGCCGGCCACGAATGCAATAGATGCTGCTAATGCAAGGTGAAATCGACCACGACGTTGTTTTTTGCTATGGCTTTCAATAGATTGCCTAAAGATTAATTTATGAGCTAACCCATCAGGAACAGGCACGGCATGAACTGTCGATTGAATTCTATTTTCCAATTGCTTAAGTTCATCGATAAACTGTTGCTTAGATGGATCATCTGCTGCTGCACCCAAGATTGCCTCGTCGCTGGTGTATGGCTCTGCATACAACTTACGACGAAATTCCAAATCATCCATTAGCTTGCTCCACGGTAGTAGATTGTTGTTCGATTGCGTCTTTCAACTGGTTTCTAGCCCTAAATAATCGTGTCATAACCGTGTTTTTATTTAGCCCAAGCTGCTCTGAGATTTCTTCACCACTAAAACCAAAGATTACTTGCAACATAAGAGGCTCGCGATATTCTTCACTTAATGAGGCAATGTGGCGGCGTAATTCGCGCTGCTCCATCTTACCTTCATGAGAAATATCATCATCGGTTAATGTCACATCGTCCATATCAACAAGATCAAACTGCTTTCTTTCGAAACGTCTGGCGTTTTCCCGTCTTAAGATGGTAATTAGCCAAGACTTAGCAGCTTTCTCGTCATTTAGAGAGTCCAGTGACTTCCAAGCACGCAAAAACGTTTCCTGCACAATGTCCTCGGCTATGTGTTTATCTTTCACTAACCAAAATGCGTATCTGTAGATATCTGCGTGAAGCGCATGTACAAGTGCTTCGTAGCGTTTTTGCTTATCTGCCATGTTCTTTGAGACCGATGCTGATGAGTTTTGCTTTCGTAAAATCATAATATTGTGTGATCCAGCAAGCCGTGAGCGTTAATTGTACCCCCCTTTTTTACCTCGGCAACCCTTGATTTGGTTGTTTGCTTTTCCTTTTGCGTATATAAAGCGAAAAAGTGCTCATATTTGAAGAAAATATGAGCACTTTGGTCAGATTACAACCCTAAGACTTTTGTATTTTTTCAGCCCAAGCGTTTAATTTGTCTTCCAAAATGTTCATTGGCACTGGACCATCTTTAAGAATTTCATCATGGAAGCCTCGAATGTCGAATTTATCACCAAGTTGTTTTTTCAATCTTTCGCGAATTTCAACAATCTTTAATTTACCAATCATATAAGCCGTTGCTTGCCCCGGCATGGCTATATAACGTTCAATTGCTTTGCGTGAATCTTCATCTGGATTCGGTGTATTGTCGATAAGATATTGAATCGCTTTTTCACGACTCCATTTTTTCGCATGAATACCCGTGTCGACCACTAAGCGACAAGCGCGCCAGAGTTCCATCGCTAAACGACCAAAGTCAGAGTAGGGGTCTTGATAAAAGCCCATTTCTTTAGAAAGCTGCTCTGTGTATAAACCCCAGCCCTCGGTGTATGCGGTAAAGCTCACGAATTTTTGGAATTGCGGTACACCCTCAAGTTCTTGAGCAATGGCAATTTGCATGTGGTGGCCCGGAATACCTTCATGGTAAGCCAAGGCTTCCATTTGGTAGGTTGGCATGGAATTCATGTCGTAAAGGTTCGCGTAGTAAATTCCCGGTCTTGAGCCATCCGGCGTTGGGCGCTGATAGAAGGCTTTCCCGGCAGATTTTTCTCGGAAGGCTTCCACTCGTTTCACGATCATGTTGGCTTTTGGTGTTAAGCCAAAAAATTCGGGTAGCGTTTCACGCATTTTATTAATGAGTGCGGTGGCTTCCTGCATGTAACGTTCACGCCCCTCATCAGTATTCTCGTAGTAGAACTGTTTATCTGTGCGCATGAACTCAAAGAATTCTTCTAGGCTACCGTCGAAGTTGACTTGTTTCATGATGTCGCGCATTTCGTTATGAATGCGTTTAACATGCTTCAAACCAATGTTGTGGACTTCATCGGCGCTTAAATCTGTGGTGGTAAACCACTCTAAGCGGTTTTTGTACCACTTGTCGCCATCAGGTAAACGCCAAACACCATCGCCTTCTGGGGTGATTTGCATTTGTTTATCCAGCTCAGCGATCATTTTTTCATAGGCGGGTTTAACAGAAGTTAACAATGCTTTTTTGGCATCAGCAAGTAAGCTGTCTTTTTCTGCTTGGTCTATTTCTAACTTTTCAACTTTGCTTTTAAAGTCGGCCCAAATAGTGGAATCTTCGCCTTCACTTGAGAAAGGCTGGCCCGTAATAACGTTTTCAGAAGCCTGAATCATTTGCTCGTAAGACCATTTAGGCGGGAATACACCTAATTTCTCACGAATGCGTAATTGCTCAATAACTTGGTCAAATAAGGTTTCGACGCTATCAAGGCGTGAAACATAAGCTTCTGCATCGGATTTTTCTGATACGCGATGAATATTAATGAGGAAGCTTGGCACCATAGTATGGAAAGCTCTGAACTGGTGCATGATGTAGTCGTGATGACGGAATTCATCATTTGCAAGCTGGCGTTTGCTATCCACTTCAAAAATCAGCTTGCTTAGTTTTTCTTGCTCACTTAATTGGCTTTCATCGAATTTAGCCAGCGCTTCTAACTCTTGTTTTAAACGATCAATACCCTTTTGTGTTTGGGCATCGGTGACTTCATCCCAAGAACCGTAATCCCATTTTAAGCCAAGGTAGGATTGATACATTGGCGATTCTTTTAAAGAGGTCTGGAAAGAATCTTCAAAGAATTGCGCTAATCGCTCGGACTCAGTTGCCGCCGCTTTTTGTTGCATCGTTTGTTTTTGTTCGGCTTCTGGCGTGGCAGTGGTTTTGTCAGTTGTATCTTGTTGACAGCCTGCGAGCCAAAGGGTTGATGCCATGGCAATCACAATGGGTTTCAGTTTCATCATTCACTTGTACCTTTATAGTGTATTCGGATAGAGAGGACTTAACTCAGTCCCTTTAACCTTTGGTTTTTCTTGGTATTGTTTCCTTATCTTTTTTAGGCTTTCCATAAGCGTTGATAACGAGTCTGTTGCGTTATTGGCTCCAAAACGATTATCAAAATACTGCGTTACTTGCTGTTTTAGATGCTCATCTTTAAGTTGAGACACGCTTGCAGCTAGTGACTGTTGAGGATTCTCACATAAGACAGCAAGCCATTGCTGCAAATAATTTGTAAGATTCTTCGAGTCATTAGTTTTAGCTGCGTTCACGAGTTTTTTCCATGCTTCTTGCTCATTTTGGTGTGTAGCGGTGTGGCGCTTGACTGTATCTACGCTGAGTGTTTTTCTGCGAGATGAAATGAACCATGCCAGAAGCGTTAGTAGCCAAAGCACTAACAATACCCAACTACTTAACGACCAATAAGGTAAAGGTGGATTGGATAACACTGTTGGGATAGCGCTATTGGGTGATGTTGCCTGCGAGCGGGGAGAAAATTCCGGTGCTTGAGGCTGAATATTTGTCTCTGGTGTTGATACCGTTTCTTGCGTTCCTTCCGCTGCTTTTATGTTGACTTGCTTTGCAGGAATGGTGGCGTATTCGGTTTTTCCCGTACGTGTATTAAACCAAGGGACTTTAATTTCTGGAAGTGTAACCAAACCGTCCGTATTGGGAATAATGGCAATGCTTTCCTTGCGTTGAGCAACAAAAGTACCGTTGCGCTCGACAGTGGTAGAATCCGCTTGGTCTGGATAAGTCTTCACTGAATCTGGGTATTGGCTGACAATTTCCGGTAATTGCTCTTCTACCACGCCTATTGCCGTTAATGTGAGTGTGCGGGTGATAGGATCCCCTACCGTCAAATTATTAATATCGCCTTGCCACTCGTCGTGAATTTCTACGTGCTCACTTGGCAACCAGTGGTGATCGTAGTTGTCAGGAATAGGCTTTACCGTAAGGAATCGGTTTTCGCCGACGCGGTTAATGGTGCGAGTGCGATTGAAAAATCCAAATGAGCGGCGAGAGTTATCTAACATTTCTCCTTCAAAATACGGCGCTTGTACGTTAAAGGTGCCGCTCTTTTGGGGAATGATGGAAAAGGTTCGCTCGATAATTCGATAACGACGACCACCTACTATCTCGCTGTACTCTTTATCTTGCCCGACTTGTTCGATTTCAGCATCGGCAATTTGTGGAGCGGTTAAACTGCCTCTTTGTAGATCAACCGCAACGTGCAATTTTGCTGTGTATTTCACTTGTTGCTGCAAATACACTTCGTCTTTGCTGATTTCCGTGGTGATGAAAATATCTCGCCCTTGCGCGTTTTTGTTTTGGGAAACAGGTAAAACTTCAACGGTAAATGGTTGGGTAGACACACCTTCAATATTGAAAGAGGGGATGGTGAAACGACCTATTTCGCGCGGTATCAGCACAGTTTGCCAGCGAGTGGTGCGCGTGGTGTCGAAGTTGATCACTTGCGTTTGTCTTGATGTGGAGGTTCTGCCAACCACAAAATCTTTGAGCAAAGGAGATGGATCGAATTTACCGGCTGCAACTTCATCATTGGCAGTCACTTCTAAAATAAAAGATTCGTCCCGCATGATGGGGTTTTTATCAACCGTAGCGGTAACGTCGGTGACATCTGCAAGCACTGATGCAGAAATCAACATTAGGCTAAAAATAAGGAAACAGCGCATTAGGGAGTGTCTCATTACCAATTCCTTCCAGTATTGCTAGGCAAACGTTGGGTTCTTCTTCTTTGTTTTTCTAAAAGCATTTTTCGTTTCAATAAGTAAGCTGGGTCGTCGGGGATTTTACGAAGTAAAGTTTGCATCTTTTGCAGCTCTTCTTTTTCTTCGTCTGTTAGTTCTTCGTTCTGGGCTGAAACAGGTGGTGTTGTCCCTTGTTGTTCTTGCTCTTCGGCTTCAGCGTCTTGCTCTTGAGAAGATTGGTTTTCATCGGATTGTTGTTCTTCTTCCGACTTTTCTTGCTCTTCTTGTTGGGACTGCTGAGATTCATCTTGCTGATCAGATTGCTCTTGCTCAGAGTCGCTTTGCTGCTCTTGCTGTTGATCTTGGTTGTTTTGGTTATCCTGCTCTTGGTTGTCTTTGCCAGATTGACTTTCTGAGTCTTTATTTTGAGAGTTCTGGTTTTGAGAGTCTTGCTCCTCGGATTCCTGATCATCAGAGTTTTGTTCTTGATTATCTTTGTTTTGGTTCTGTTGATCTTGATTTTGTTCTTGCTGTTGCTTCAACTGTTCAAGCAATGCTTTGTTTTTTGCCGCATCGGTGTGATCGGGCTGTTGCTCTAACGTTTTTTCATAAGCTTTAATTGCTTCGTCTAATTGCCCTGCTTTGGCAAGCGCGTTGCCACGATTGTAATGCGCTTCTGCGGTGTCGAGTTGAGAGAAATGCTCTGCGGCAGACTCAAAATCACCTTCTCGGTAGGCCGCACTGCCTTTCCACATTGGATCTTTAAAATGCTCTGACGCTTCGGCAAAGTTTTCTTGATTAAACGCTTTCATGCCTTGTTGGTCCGGGCGCTGCCATAAATCTTCCCACCAACCAGCATGGGCGGGTTTTGGTAAGCTGGGTAATAGCGCGCATAACAGCACAACCAGAATCCCACGACGGAAGGCGTAAGCCGCGAAGGGGAGGAGTAGCAGCACTAAATACGGACCCATTTCCTTCCATTGATCACCGAAGTTATTGTCTTCTTCCGAGCCTTGTTCTTGCGTTTCGCGCTCTAGTAAATTTTGTTCTGTTAAATACACAATATCATCATCGTTGGCTTGCATATCTACGTATTTACCTTGGCCTTTTCTGGCAATGGTTTTCAGCGGATCATTGTTGAGTTTGGGCACAACAATGGCGCCTGAGCCGTCTTTCAATAATTCTTTATTGGCGAGCTGAATCGGTGCGCCTTCTTCTGTGCCAATACCTAGAATAGAAACGCGGTAGTCATGCTGACTTATGAGTTTGGTGATAGGCGCAATTTGTGATAGTTCCACGCCGTCAGTAATCCAGAAAATCTCGCCTTTTTGATAGCCAGAGTTGCCCAGTAGTTCGATAGCTTCTTCAAAAGCGTACAAAGGTTCGCTGCCCGGCGTCGGCATAATTTCAGGGGCCAAGCTTGGAATGAGTGAGGTAAGGTTCTGAATATCGGTACTTAGCGGGCTAATCACAAAGGCGTCGCCAGCGTAGGCAATTAAGCCAATTTCGCCTTCGCCCGCTTGTGTAACAAGGTCAATAGCTTTGAATTTGGCGCGTGATAATCGATCCGGTTTAACGTCTGTTGCCCGCATTGAAAGTGTCATATCAATAATGACCACCTTTCCCGTGTGTAATTGATACACGGGCTGAGGTAGTCGCTCCCACGTTGGGCCAGCGAGTGCCAAGCAGGTGATAACCCATCCGAGGACCAGCAAATGCAATGGCGGCTTGCGCGTTTTTCCACCTTGAACGCTAATCAATCTTGCGTATAAATGATTGGCAATAACACCTTGCCAGCCAGACTGTTGTTTTTGAATATGGCGCAGACTCAGTACAACGAAAAGCAGTGGTACGATAGCCAGCAGCCACAATGGACGAATGAAGTGAAAGTCTTGTAAATCAAAGGGCATCAGGCTTTTAACTTCCGGCTAAGTAGTTGAATTAATGGAATGAAAGCGAGTATCACAGAAAGAAGAAGTGATACTGCCAGCGGAATATGAAAGAGCGCTTGTAAGGGGCGCATTTGGCGACTATCGCGCTCAACTGGCTCGAGTTTGTCCAGTGTTGCATAAATTTCTTGTAAGGCTTCTGTGTTGCGCGCTCGGAAATATTTGCCTCCGGTGCTTTGCGCTAGGTCACTGAGCATGTCTTCATCTAGCTCTTGCGATGGGTTGATTTGACGTGTACCAAAAAAGCTACGCATGAGCATTTTGTCAGCTCCAACACCGATGGTGTAAACCGTAATTTGTTCGGCTATGGCTAATTCTTTGGCTTGTTCTGGGGTGATATTACCAGCCGTATTTTGACCATCGGTTAAGAGAATCAGTACCCGGTTGGATTCATCTTTTTGTTTAAAACGTTTTACCGCCAATCCGATAGCATCTCCAATAGCGGTTTGCTCTCCCACAAGGCCAATTACGGTTTCATCCAAGAGTTGATTAACGGTTTCGCGGTCATAAGTGAGTGGCGTTTGTAAATAAGCGGTATCGGCAAAGAGGATTAACCCTATACGGTCGCCAACACGACGTGCGATAAAGTCTTGCATGACGTGTTTTATCATGGACAACCGGTGTACTTGCTGCCCCCTTACTTCCATATCTTCCATCTTCATACTGCCGGATAAATCTACTGCTAGCATGAGATCTCGTCCTTCGGCGGGAATACTCACCGGGTCGCCTAACCACTGTGGTCTGGCGGCGGCCAGCACAAGGGCTATCCAAGCCAATGTCGCAAGGAATAGCTTACTTTTTGGTGTACCAGATTTTTGCTTACTGGTGCTAATACCCTGCGGCAAATTGGGCACTTTCAATGCTGCCAACTGTTGTTGTTTTTTCGCTGGCAGCAAGCGAACAAGAAAAGGTAAGGGCAGGGCAAATAATGCCCACCACCATGCAAACTCAAACATGAGCCGCCTCCTTGTTAATTTGGCGCTTCATTTTAGGTTTGAAGTTTTTTATCCATTGGCGAATAGCTTGATTAACCTCAACGGTATTGAGTGTCGCTGGCTGCGATTGATATAGGTTTTCGGATAACGGTGTAAAAGCTTGAATGAAGTCATCTCGACGCTTGGCTGGTAATTGTTGCGCCAAAAACTGCGCCCATTGTTTGCCGTGCGTACGAGCAAAGTCTTCATGAGGCAAGTAGCTCAAACATAATCGCTTAAGCAGGGCGTTGACGTCTTGCGGCCACTGCTGTGATTCTGGATCCAGTTCTTTTAATTGTTGTAGCGCTGCTTTTTTCGCTTTTAACCATTGGCGGCGCTGCAACCAGAAGTACACGCTTGCACCAATAGTTAATATGATGAGCAGTGCCAATAACCACCAACCATAAGCTGGGGGCCACATACTTACGGCTTGCGGCAAATGAATGTCTTGCAACTGATCAAGGGGGTTCATGTTGTTAGCTCCTTAAACCGGCTGTCAGCTGTGTTTCAATGGGAGATGCTGCGCTCAAAGGAATATGTTTCGCCTGACACTTTTTCAAGCTTGTTGCGATAAATTCGCTCATTTGTTGGTGTGAAGCTTCATATTCTTGGGCAGTTTTGGCTTCGCCAAGCGTGATGGTTTGTGAGCGTGTGCCATCGGTTAACGATACATTTTGTGGCACGGATACTTGCGGTAATTGATGTTCAAAAGGGTCGGTAATTTGGTAAGCAATGATTTCACAATGCTTGGCAATACGAGAAATATGCTGCGATGCTTTCTCACTTAAATGTAGAAAATCGCTCAACATGAAAACCAAGCTGCCGGGACGAGCGAGACGCCTTAGTCGAGCACAGGCGTCACTGAAATTGTCTTGTCCGTAATCTGAGGTGCCATCTTCTAAGCTTTGTTGCAACCCTTGTCGGTGCAGATTTGTCATTCCACTCAATAAAGAAAGTACGGCTTTTTGGCGCGTTAAGGGTTTGAATTCTTTGTGTGCCAGTTCATTAAAAACTAAGCCACCGACGCGATCTCCACGCGCCGCCGCAGACCAAGCAATGAGTGATGCTAGGTGGGCGGCCTGCACTGATTTAAACATCAACTGTGTTCCGAAATACATGCTGGGAGAAAAGTCTGCCAAAATAAACACGGGGCGCTCTTTTTCTTCTCGGTATAATTTGGTGTGGGTTTTTCCGGTACGCGCAGTCACGCGCCAATCGATTGCTCGAATGTCGTCGCCGGGTTGATAGTGTCTGGCTTCATCAAACTCCATCCCACGGCCTTTGGTTTTTGTGACATAACTGCCAGCCAGTTTGGATTGAATCGTTTTACTCGGGGATAAGTTCATTAACCCCGTTTTTCCACGATATTGAATCAGCTCTTTAATGCTAACGTTGCAGCCATCCGCATAGTGAGACTGCAACCACTCTTGTGCTTCTTGCATGAGTATTTAAGACGCTCATTAAAGTGAAAATTTAAGGTACAGGAACCAGTTGTACAATACGGCTGAGAATGTTGTCCGCTGTCATGCCTTCGGCTTCTGCTTCATAAGAACATAAAACACGATGACGCATACAATTATGGAAAACAGCCTGAATATCGTCGGGCCCAACAAAATCTCTTCCTGCCAGCCAAGCGTGGGCTCGGGCGCATTTATCAAGTGCAATAGTTGCCCTTGGGCTAGCGCCGTATTCAATCCATTCTGCTAATTGGCTATCATATTTTTGTGGGAAACGGGTGGCAATAATCAACTCAACCAAGTATCGCTCTAAGCTTTCTGCTAAATGGATGTTAAGAATATCCTTACGAGCTTGAAAAATGCTGTCTTGAGTTAGCGGGGTGGGCTTTGCCACATGGTTGTTTAGTGCTTCGCCGCGCGTAAGGCGCAATATTTCCAGCTCAATATCTGCTTCAGGGTAATCAATTCTCAGATGCATTAGGAAACGGTCTAATTGCGCTTCCGGTAGCGGGTAAGTGCCTTCTTGTTCAATTGGATTTTGCGTTGCC
The DNA here is from genome assembly GCF_026788005.1 of Alteromonas sp. a30. Taxonomy (GTDB): domain Bacteria; phylum Pseudomonadota; class Gammaproteobacteria; order Enterobacterales; family Alteromonadaceae; genus Paraneptunicella. The sequence goes on along the minus strand of NZ_JABEPE010000009.1, from coordinate 94,084 downwards.
ATTACTAAGAAGAGTTCTGGCAATTTATAGGTTTTATTGCCCACGGTAATTTGCTGTTCGGCCATGGCTTCGAGCAGCGCAGATTGCACCTTCGCCGGAGCTCGGTTGATTTCGTCAGCAAGTATGAGGTTATGAAAAAGTGGGCCTTGTTGGAAGACAAACTGTCCGGTTTCTGGCCGATATATATCGGTTCCGGTGAGATCGGCTGGCAATAAATCCGGGGTGAATTGGATTCGGTGAAAGTCGCCTTCAAGGCCGTTGGCCAACGCATTGATAGCACGGGTTTTGGCCAAGCCAGGTGGCCCTTCAACCAGTAAATGACCATCCGCGAGTAGTGCGATAAGTATGTTCTTAGTGAACTCAGATTGCCCAATAATTTGAGTATCAAGGTATTGTTTTAGATGATTAAAAGCTTTTTCAGCCATACTGGATTCTTTTTCCCTTCAAGATGAGTCTTAACTAAATACGTGTTATCGACAGCCATACGGGATGGAAGTTCATCTCATATGCCCCCTTTGAATGCTGCACTTTAACACTTAACCAAAGCTTAATATAAGGTTCCCTTACATAATCAAAAGGAAAACTACCCCTTTTTAGTAAATTTACGTGTATTCTTTGAGCGTCTTTATTGATGTGTTTGAGTTAACCTTGGTCCATCCTCGGCGCGTCTTGTTTCGAATCGATGAAGCGAAAATACATGTATGCCGGGGTTAAAAGCACAAAAGACGAGTTTGTTTAATAAAGTCGCAGTGAATGTTAAACAGTTGTTTTAATTTTCATTGGTAATAGGTACAATCGCCATTTTGACAGGTCAGACCACTTTTTTGGAGGTAGATAATGGCAACTCAACAAAATCTGAAGACCCACTCCGGGGATCGCATTGCAATTGTTGCCGGTTTACGAACACCTTTTGCTAAGCTTGCTACATATTTTCATGGCGTGCCTGCCGTGGATTTGGGCAAAATGGTGGTCAATGAATTAATGGTTCGTAATGACTTGAATCCTAAAGAAGTGGATCAAGTGGTTTACGGACAAGTGGTGCAAATGCCGGAAGCACCAAACATTGCCCGTGAGATTGTTCTTGGTACGGGAATGAATATCCACACTGATGCGTACAGCGTGTCTCGAGCTTGTGCAACAAGCTTCCAATCTACCGTTAATATTCTTGAATCTATGATGGCTGGCACTATTGATGTTGGTATTGCTGGCGGTGCAGACTCCGCATCCGTTTCACCCATTGGTGTAAGCAAAAAGCTCGGACGAGCCCTTGTTGATTTACAAAAAGCAAAAACGTTAGGTCAACGCTGGGGCGTCGTTAAAAAGCTTGGCTTCAAAGACTTACTTCCGGTTCCACCTGCGGTTGCAGAATATTCAACCGGATTGTCGATGGGGCAAACGGCTGAACAAATGGCAAAAACCCATGGTATTTCTAGAGCAGATCAGGATGAACTGGCACATCGTTCGCACTCCCGTGCCGCAGCCAGTTGGAACGAAGGTAAGCTAGCAAACGAAGTCATGACTGCTTACGCAGAACCATTCAAAGGGGCGTTATCAAAAGATAACAACGTTCGCTTTGATTCAAAACTCGAAAGTTATTCTAAACTTCGCCCTGTATTCGACAAGAAGCATGGCTCGGTGACTGCGGCTAATGCCACGCCACTCACTGATGGGGCATCAGCCGTATTAATGATGACAGAAAGCAAAGCAAAAGCGCTGGGTTATAAGCCATTAGGCTACATTAAGAGTTATGCGTTTGCGGCGATTGATGTGTGGGAAGATATGCTTATGGGGCCGTCCTACGCGACACCAATGGCGCTCGACCGAGCAGGTATGACGTTAAACGATTTAACGCTCATCGAAATGCATGAGGCTTTTGCCGCACAAACCTTATCGAATGTGAAAATGTTTGCTAGCGATAAGTTCGCACAAGAGAAACTAGGTCGTTCGAAAGCAACGGGCGAAATCGATATGGATAAATTCAACGTGATGGGCAGTTCGCTTGCTTATGGTCATCCGTTTGCTGCAACAGGTACACGTATGATCACTCAAATGTTGAACGAGTTAAACCGCCGAGGTGGTGGTGCAGGTTTGCTAACAGCTTGTGCAGCGGGTGGTTTGGCTGCATCTATGATCGTAGAAACTGAATAACGAAATTCTCAGGAAAAGTGGTTATGACAGAGACTAATCAAAGCGCATTCACGCTGATTAAAGGTGATGACGGAATCGCCACGTTATTAATGGATGTCCCTGGGGAATCCATGAACACGCTGAAAGCAGAATTCGGCGATGAAATTTCTGCGATGTTAGATGACATCGAAGCAGATAAAAGTATTAAGGGCGTTGTGCTTGCTAGTGGCAAGAAAGGCTCTTTTGTTGCGGGTGCTGACATTACGATGTTAGCAGCCTGTAAAACCGCAGAAGAAGCCGAAGTGCTCTCTAAAGGCGGTCAAGCGGTATTCGACCGTATTCAAAATATGCGTACCACGTTTGTTGCGGCAATTGATGGACCAGCGCTAGGTGGTGGTTTGGAATTGGCACTCGCGTGTCATTATCGAGTTTGTTCAGAATCATCTAAAACCGTAGTGGGTTTGCCTGAAGTCCAGCTTGGCCTATTACCGGGTAGTGGTGGTACACAACGTTTACCAGAACTGATTGGTATTCAGCAGGCTATGCAACTGATTCTAACGGGTAAACAAGTTCGAGCTAAACAGGCGAAGAAGCTTGGTATTGTGGATGATGTTGTACCGCCTAGCATCTTGCTTGATGTGGCAAAAGAATTTGCTGCTAAAAGCAAGCCTCACCGCAGTGGGCCTAAGCTAAACTTGCTTGGTAAAGTGTTAGAGCAAACGTCATTTGGACGTAATTTCTTGTTTAAACAAGCAAGAAAGCAAACTAATGCGAAAACACGCGGTAATTACCCGGCACCTAATATGATTTTAGATGTGTTAGAAGCAAGTGAAGGGAAAGCTTGCAAGCGCGGTTATCAGCTTGAAGCTGAGTTATTCGGTAAGCTGGTAATGACACCAGAGTCAGAGCAGCTTCGTCATATTTTCTTTGCAACAACGGAAATGAAGAAAGAAACCGGCGTTGAAGGTGTTGATCCAGCTAAAATCAACAAAGTTGGTGTATTAGGTGGTGGCTTAATGGGCGGTGGTATTGCGTTTGTGAGCGCCGTTAAAGCTGGTACTCCTGCGCGTATTAAGGATGTGCGCCCAGAAGGTATCGCCAATGCAATGAAATACAGCTACGACTTGCTGAATAAAAAAGTTAAACGCCGTCATATGAAGAAGAGCGAAATGCAAAAGCAGCTCGCGCTTTTAACTGGCACGCTAGATTATTCAGGCTACAAAGATGTGGACATGGTGATTGAAGCGGTTTTTGAAGATCTCGATTTGAAGCAAAAGATGGTTGCTGATATTGAAGAAAACTGTAATGAATCTACCATTTTTGCAACCAACACTTCTTCTATTCCAATTCATAAAATTGCAGCTAAGGCCGCGAGACCTGAAAATGTGATTGGTTTACATTACTTTTCACCAGTTGACAAAATGCCACTGGCAGAAGTGATTGTGCATGAAAAAACCTCGGATGAAACCATTTCTACCACGGTGGAATATGCGCGTCGTCAGGGTAAAACGCCAATTGTGGTTCAAGATGGTGCCGGTTTCTACGTTAATCGTATTCTTGCTCCTTATATGAACGAAGCGGCAAACATATTGCTTTCAGGCGAGCCGGTTAAACATGTTGATGCCGCTTTGTTAGATTTCGGTTTCCCTGTTGGTCCAATGAAATTATTGGACGAAGTGGGCATTGATGTAGGTTCAAAGATTTCGCCGATTCTACAGGCCGACTTAGGGGATAGATTCAAAGCGCCTGATGCTTTCGATAAACTTTTAGCTGATGATCGTAAAGGCAAGAAAAATAAACGCGGTATTTACCTATATTCAGGCAAAAAGCCGGGTAAAGAAGTAGATGAAAGCGTATATGAATTGCTGGGCATAAAGGTGAATAAAACCCTTTCAAGAGAGCAAATTGCCGAGCGCTGTGCTTTATTAATGCTAAACGAAGCTGCCATGTGTTTGGATGAAGGTTTAATTCGTTCAGCACGTGATGGTGATATTGGTGCTATCTTCGGTATCGGTTTCCCTCCATTCCTTGGCGGTCCGTTCCATTATATGGATACCTTAGGTATCAAACATGTGGTTGCGCGCCTTGAGCATTATCAAGGTCAGTTTGGCGACCGTTTTGCACCAGCAGAATCGCTTAAGCGAATGGCAGAAGAAGGTAAGACTTTCTACTAACATCGTTATTAACGATATTGGTTGAATAACAAGAAACCCAGTTTTGTACTGGGTTTTTTTATGTTCGTCGTTTGCTTCTAAGTCCCGGCGTTTTATAGTGGCAGGAAAGTGGTAACAAAATAGGAAATAGTCATGTTGAGAAAAGGTGTGTTGGGTTTAATGTTAATGGCTAGCTCGTGTGCATACGCCAACGATAAAAGCGAATTAAAGCAACTGCTCGACGACTTTCTAGCAAATACAATTCAAGACGATTTGAAGAATCATCAACAGTTCTGGGCAAACGATTTGATTTATACCAGTTCTGCGGGTAAGCGGTTTGGTAAATCATCCATTATTAATGGCATAAAAGCAGAGCAAGCAGCCAAAAAGGAACATGAAAAGTCGGATTCAGAACCCTCTTATTGGGCTGAAGATACAGACATTCGCTTATATGGTACAACCGCAATTGTTGCCTTTAAACTCGGTGCAGAATGGGTAGAAGACGATGTTGAATTACAGCAGTTTTACTACAACACCGGGACATTTTTAAAGCGTAATGGCAAATGGCAAGTGGTTGCTTGGCAAGCCACGAAAATCCCGGAGTCATTGTCTGAAAACTAAGTGTCTATAGTCGTGTGTTTGTTGCTTTAACGCATACCATGTTGTAATTGTAGAAGGCGTACTCTCGCTCATATGTCTTGTATATTTGAGCGGGTACGAGACAAATTCTCTGCTTTTAGCAACTTCTCAAATTTATCGGACGAAAGTGGTTTACTGAATAAGTAACCTTGAAGCATCTCACAGCCAAATTCACTTAACACCATCAGTTGAGACTCAGTTTCGACGCCTTCAGCCACAACCTCTAAACCAAGGTTGTGAGCAATGTTAATGATGGCTTCAACCATGTTTTTATCGGTACTGTTTTTATCAATATCATCAATAAAGGCTTTGTCTATTTTTAGCGTTGTAATCGGGAAGCGCTTTAAATAGGCTAAAGATGAATACCCGGTCCCAAAGTCATCTAGCGCTAATTGCACGCCTTGAGATCTGAGAGCGAGCATCACGTTTAAAGCATCATCTGGGCTATCAATAAGTGTGCCTTCGGTGATTTCACATTCAAGGTGTTTAGGAGAGAGTCCTGAGCTTTTTAAGATGCGCTTTACTTGCAGAGCAAAATCATCTTCTTTAAATTGCAGCGCAGCAATATTAATGGCAACTTTGCCCGACATTAATCCAGCATTTACCCAACGTGCTGTATCAGAACAGGCCATTTGCAAAACACGCTCGCCAATTTCCAGAATTTGCCCGGTTTCTTCCGCCATTGGAATGAAGTCCTTCGGGCTGATAAGTCCCTGTTTAGGATGTTCGAAACGGACCAATGCCTCCATGCCACAAAGCTGACCCGTCTTCACACTTACCTTAGGTTGATACATCACTTTGAATAAATCTTTTTGTAAGCCAAAGCGGATCAAATTCTCTGTTTTAAGTTGCTTTACTGCTTCTTGATTAAGTTCGGTTTGGAAAAACTGACAGCGGTTCCCTCCCAAACTTTTAGCAAAATACATAGCGGTATCTGCGTTTTTAAAGATTTCTTGTGGGTTTTTACCATCATTCGGATAGAAGGCTAAACCCAGACTCGCTTTTACGACAAATTCCTGCCCAAGAATGCGATAGGGATTAGCAAGCTTATCTAATAATAGTTGTGAGAATTTGGTTAAGCGGTGTACATCCGGCGTGCCTTCGATAATGATGGCAAATTCATCTCCGCCTAAACGAAACGCGACCATGTTCTTCCTTACTAGACTTTCTACACGCGTCGCTACTTGGCGCAATAACTGATCACCTACCGAATGACCAATGGTGTCGTTAATTTTCTTAAAGTTGTCTAAGTCAAGGCACAGTAAGGCGTAAGGCTTTGCGTTTTTAATCTGGTATTCCTGATAAGTGTGGAAGTACGTTCTGTTAGGTAATTGGGTGAGAGGGTCAACATTGGCGAGTTTTATCAGTTCTTGTTCTGCTTGTTTACGCTCGGTGATATCAGAAAAAACGCCAACATAATGGCTGACTTCGTCTTGTTCGCTCAAAATGGCGTCAATTCGCATGGTAACAGTGGAATGAATGCCATTACCTGCAACCGTTTCAAACTCTCCCTTCCAGTGATGTTTCTGCCTAAGGCTGCTTTTCACCTTTTGTTCAAACTGCTTCGAATATTGATTAAATTGCAACGGAGTACGCAAAGCTTGTTCCTTTGTTTCTCCTGTGAATCTCAGATAAGCCCGATTCACATAAACAATTCGATAGTGAGCATCGGCGATAAAAACGCCATCGGAAGTATTATTTATGGCCTTAATGAGCAAATGTGAGTTCTCGCCGCCGTTGTAGGTTTGAGGTTGAACCTTCTGATACTGCGGTTTAGCTGCCGGTTGCTCTATATCAATAGCGTTTTGTTGGCGGATTTGTTGCCACTTTCGGATAGTGATGAAACTAATCAAGCCACAAGAGAGCCAAAAATAGGGGTTAGATACGTCTGTGACAATGTCTGTGGTGGCGCTTTCCTGTGCATTGGCATTTCCTAAGCATAGAAAAAGGCTGCCTAAACTTAGTTGAGACAATTGTTTTAAAAGGGAGTAACTAACGGAGAGGATGCGAATTAAACTGGGCACTTTTTTGTTCTTTATTGACTCATGAAACAGCACTCGGCCAATGAAAAGTGAGTATATCAGATACTAGCTCACCGAAACAAACAATCCAGTTGAATGATGATTTTATTTGGTGTTTCTATTGCCTTACAGGCGTCAGAATCCTTTGCGTGCTTAATTATTGCGCATCTTATTGTTGTTGTGATTTTTAAATGTATTGCTTTGCCAGTGCACGAAACTGTGTAACATCAATATAGTTAATGTCTTCAGATGTAAGAGGCATTTTTTTATCGTTCAAGGTGATTAAGCTAAGCTTTCCTTCTTTGGTATTCATTAAATCAGATAGATAGTCAGCTATATCAAGTGGAGAAATTCCCATGAGCGCTGTTTTGATTTGTTCGAATTCGCTGAAGTTTTGGTTTTCGTTGTCTAGTGCTGCCCATAATCGTTGACATTTTATCGATAGATTTTGATCGTTTGCTCCTAGTTGCTTCTGTAGCGCTTGTTTTGTTCGTTCCCAAGCGTCCGAGCTCATTTGGCGTATGTTGTCGGGTATTTGATGTAAAAACGCTTCGGTATCTTTATGCAATTCGAGTGCAGATGTCACAGGAGATTGGATGTAAAGCGCAATGCCGGGAGCTTTCATGAAGGGAAGGTAGCCACACCCTAGTTGATAGCCATATTGTTTCTCGTAGCGCATTAATTGAAAATAATCGGGTGCCAGAAGGTGCTCAATAGCAATGCAAATGGCCTTGTCTCGCAATGTGTTTGCTTTGCCTTGTAAGTAATATACCAATGCCGATTCTGGTTGTTGGCAATCAATCGCAACAATATTTTGTTGTAATGCAGAAAGACGCAATACTCTATTTTCATAGTTTTCTGCGTTGGCCGCATTAAATGTTCTGCGCAAATAGGTGTCCATTTCTTGGGCGACTGACTCTGTCCAATTCCCGTAAGCTAAAGCCTGCCAGTAGCTCTTGGTAAGGGTTTTAGGAACCGCTTGAATTTCCTCTAGTTGAGTTTTTTCAATTACTTGAGCGAGCTCTTCAGGTAGAAAGCTGTGCTCATGTATCAAGTTATTTAATGTCGCGAATAAACGATTGATTGGTTTATTCAATAAACTATTACTTAACGCCGTTAAACGTTGCTTTTTAGCTTGCTCAAAGTAGGGGACCACGATGTTTGGGTCGAGTAATAATGTCAGTACTTTTTGGCTAACATCTGCATGGAATTGGGAAAAACCTGCCACATGTAAGGTGACGCCTCGTTTATGCGGATAAACATGGGAATAAATGCCAGCTACTGATGCCGCATAAAAGTTATCATTGATAAAGGCTTGGGCTGCTGAAGTCCAAATGCGAGTGTGAGCAGATGCTTCAACTGAATCGTTTAGTGCGCCACAACCTAAAGAGAGAAAAAGCTCATTTTTAGGCTGAGAGAACTCAGGGTCCTGACCAAACCAGAACTCTCCATTATCTTTTATGGATAATGCCTGAGGTAAGTGGAATTTTGCCTGTACTGGATAAACAGTTAAATCCGAAGTCATATAGGGGTTGGCATCGGGAAGGGCTAATTCATCGTTGGCTGGTGGATCTGACAGTTTTTGCAGTAATTCTTTGGGGAGCGTATCAATGGCGTAATCAACGTGGTACCACAAACTTTGTGTATCGGTTTTTGCTTGAGGATGAATAAGTTTCACACGCATGTTATCAGGACGAAAATAACTCAACATGGTTTGAGCTGAGCTTTTATCAAAAGCGGTGACGATATACTCCCCGTAGGCAATCATTGTTTTAGGATAGTAATGCATTTGTGTTGCCAAATAGGTAGCAAGCTTGCCTATTTTGGGGAACTCTTGATAATCAAAAGCGAGTTGATTTAGCTGTTTCATTTCCTCGAAGCGCCAATTAGGGAAGTCCTCTTCTTTAATTAAACGCAGGTAATCAAAGATGCTTTCAAGGATATCATCGATATGATTTAGCCCATTCTCGGTGAGTTGGAGGTTAATTGTATAGTCTTTGAAATTACTGCCTTGAATACCACCTCCAGCACTTAGATGAGTCACCCATTGATTATGTTGAAGCCAACAAAGCAAGCTGCCGCGAGTTTCATCACCCAGCATGGCACTAATCAGTGCTTCTGGCTTAGACTCATACCAATGATGAATGTCAGGTAGGGAAAATGAAACCATCAGGGCTCGCATATTTTTTATTGGTTTAATATGCAAAAACGTTCCAAGCTGCTCCGGCAAATATAATGGTTCCGTGGGAGCTTCTAAAGTTGCGCCATTAGGAGCAAGGTCGTCGTAAAAAGGGATGATGTGTTCTTGTACTTGGTCGAGATCCAAATTCGATATCAGGCACAAACACATATTTTTTGCGTGATAATATTGTTGGTGAAACGTTTTCAGTTTTTCACGCAATGTTGAAATTGAAACGCTTTGATAACAATCTCGATTGCCTGTACTAAAGTGATGATAGGGATGAGCAGGATTGCAGGTTTCTTTATCGACTTGCTGAATACGGCGTTGGTCTTCATGACGTTTGGACTGAAATTCAGCATCAATTGCCGTGATTTCTTTTTCAATACTCGCTTCTGGAAAAAGTGGTGTGGTTAGCATAGAGGCGAGCATATGATTGCAAAGGGCAAAATCTCGAGTCTGACAATCAATATTAAACCCAGACATTTCTGCGGTAGTCCATGCATTGATTTGACCACCGTTTGATTCAATATAATGGTTAATTTGGTTTTCTTCGGGATAAGCCTTGCAACCAGAGAACAAACAGTGTTCCAATAAATGGGCAAGCCCTGGGCAATCAGACGGTTCTTGAAAATGTCCAGCTGATATAGTGAGTGAAATTGCACTGCTCGTTGCTTTTGAATCATGGACGAGCAAAACCCTTAGACCACCTAGGTTTTCTGTCATACGGTATTGTCTGTGGTCAAATTTTGCTGTGATCAAGTAGAAGCCTTTTGTTGTTTTATTGGTATGCTCTTAATTAAGCATACACATAATGCTGATTAATGAGTGAATTTTTTTGGTTTAGTCAGGTTAATTGAAGCTGCCCGTTTTTATACGGTATTGAGTGGACCTAATTTCAAGCGAAATACAAATGCGGTTATTCATAATGAGGCATGGTGAGGCCGAGCCTTACAACACGAGCGACGAGGCTCGTAACTTAACAATTTATGGGCGTTCTCAAGCGCAGCAAGCTGGTATTTGGCTAAAGCAAGAATACGATCAGATTGATATGGCCTTAGTTAGCCCTTTTGTGAGGGCGAAGCAAACCTTGGAGTCTATTCAACAATTTGTTGATGTGGGGCGTGTTGAAATTAATACGGACATTACCCCATGTGGCAATCCTTCCCTTGTTCATGACTATGTTGATGTACTGTTAAATGAACATTCTGATGTGAAATCGTTATTGTTAGTAGCACATATGCCAATTGTAAGCTTTTTGTTAGATGAGTTTTGTAAGTCTAATCAAGCCGCTTTATTTGGCACTGCATCAATATTTAGTGTCGATTATGATGTTTCTATTAGTCGTGGAATGCCCGGTTCAATATTTTTTCCTGATTAAAGCTCACTGTTTATTTAAATTGGCCCAGTGCTCTGGATATGAATTTTAGCGAACTTACTGCTAATCTTTAATGTTAGATAAAAAAGCGTTCACTTTTTCTGATTTGGTCCGATAAAGTAATCGGGAGGACTTCAGTATGTCGAGTCATAGTTTGATAGCAAACCTGCAAAAGGTGCTAGAGAATCATGTTGCTCAGTCTGATATTGAGGACGACGAGGAGTTACGTGGGATCATGTCACGGCTGTCGCAACTGAATGAATCCGTGGAACGTGTTAAGGGTAAAATCTTAGCTTCACGGCAGGAAAAGGAATCCGATGACTAAGCGAAATGGTACAAAGTGAGTTAGATTGTTCCATTTCGCTTTTCCTTTGCTGCTGTTCTACTTTGTTGCGAGCCTCAGTGATAGTGCTGGTTATAAGGTGTCGCTACTTACTCTTCCTTTTTCTTTTCTTCCTTGTACAAATCAGGCAATACCCTTACCGTTTTAACGATATTGTCGTTCATGTCGACGATTTCTATTGGATAACCCGCTAAGCGAAGGCTAATCTGCTCGTGAGGAATATCCTCTAGGTATTCAACGATTAATCCATTGAGTGTTTTAGGGCCTTCTGTTGGGAAGTGCCAACCCATTTCTTTATTCAATTCACGGATGTTAGCGGTGCCATCAACTAAATAACTGCCATCTTGCTGAGCAATAATATCTTGGCTCAATTCCTCAGGAATATTCGTCGTAAAGTCACCAACAATTTCTTCCAGAATGTCTTCTAGGGTGACTAGTCCTTGAATATCACCGTACTCATCAACGACCAAACCGATGCGTTGTTTGGCTCGTTGGAAATTAAACATAAGCGTGTGCAGGTTGGCTTTTTCTGGGGTGAACATGATCTCTTTCACTGCGCGAAGTAAGGTTGCTTTAGTGAACTGATCTTTTGACAGCATACGTAATGCGTCACGGACATGAATAAAACCAACGGCGTCATCAATAGAATCTCGATAAACGAGTACACGGGTATGTTGAGAGTGGGTTAATTGTCTTTGAATATCTTTCCATTCATCGTTGATGTCTATGCCGATGATTTCATTGCGAGGCACCATGATGTCTTCAGCGGTGACTTTTTCTAAGTCTAAAATACCGACGAGCATGTCTTGGTGCTTTTTAGGAATAGTGACGCCTGATTCATGGACAACGGTACGTAACTCTTCTTTACTTAAGCTTTGAGCATCAGCATCGTTAGGATTTATTCTAAAGAGTTTCAGCAAATTATTGGTGATGTAGTTCACCGCAACTACTGCTGGGAAAAACACCTTCATTAGCGGATGCAAAATAAACGAGCTAGGAAAGGCAATTTTTTCTGGATAAAGTGCGGCGATTGTTTTGGGTGTTACCTCAGCGAATACCAATAAAACTAACGTTAATCCTGCTGTGGCAATTGCAATACCTAAATCGCCGAAGTAACGCATACCAATTATCGTCGCTATCGACGAAGCCAGCACGTTGACTGCATTGTTGCCTATCAGGATTAACCCGATTAAACGATCAGGCCTTTTAAGTAATTGTTGTACCCGCTTGGCACTTTTAACACCTTCCTTTTCTAAGTGCTTTAATCGATAACGGTTGATCGACATGATCCCCGTTTCGGAGCTTGAAAAGTAGGCTGACAATAGAATTAATAAGATTAGAAGCGCGAACAAAGCGCCTGTGGAAAAGTCTTCCAACTACGAGTTCCTTTATGGTAAAAACACTAGCAAATTTATGTGCTATTCAAAGTTGCTTCAAGGGTAGATAAGTATTTTTTTCTACAATGTTTACAACATGTTGATTTAAAAGAAAAAGTTAAAGGTTAAAATTTAACTAACTGCTTATAGAATAATCTCTTTAACAATTCTGCTGCCAAAATATGCCAGAGTTAATAATATTGCCCCAATAAAGGTGGCACTAACCATGCCATTGCCGCGCCAGCCTAAGTATTTATGCCCAATCCAAACGCCGCTAAAAATAATAAATGAAATAAGTGACAGAATGGTTTTATGAACTTGCTTCTGCGCGAACATATCATCTAGAAATATAAAGCCACTCGCAAGCGATAAAAACAGCAAACTAATGCCAATTAATAGAATTCTAAATAGCGTCTTTTCCACGCGCATTAAAGGAGGTAATGATGAGTGAAGAATCGACGCTCTAATGTGCTTCAAGCGATAATTAATATAACTGTATTGGATGGTATAAAGAACGGAAATCATCAAAGTACCATAAGCAAACAACGCTAAACTAATATGAATGAGTAGACTCGGGTGCAGTTCGATATGAATGAGGTACATTGCTGGAATAATCGCATTCATTGCTAAAACAAGTGCTGCAAAGCTATATACCATTGGCATTAAAAAGACCGGCGTGAGGCCAAAAGAGGCCGCAGTAATGGTTGCTGCCATTATCCACGCGACAATGGATGCAACATTCGTAATGCTGAGATTTTGCCCTGCTTGAATAATGACATCGTGAAATAATGTTGCGCCGTGTAACAGCAAAGCTAATATCGCGGTAATGCGAGAGTGAGGAACATTGGGGCCGTCTTGGTGAAATAGGCGGGAAGAAATCAGCCCTGTCGCGAGTGCATAAAGTAGGATACTTATAATTGTAATCAGGAGAAACACGATAGCTCTTTGTCCAGTGTCCAGCGGAATTACCCGAGTATATCTCTTTGTTTTGCAAGGGACCAGAGGAGAGGTTAGTTTTCCCTCAACTTAAAACATACTTACGAATGCGATAAAGACCGTTTTAATCTAGGTTTAGCGGTATTATACTCTGCGCAATTTTTTGGAAAGCGTTTAGCAAGGCGCACAAGATACTAAAAGGTGTATCTAATGTTTGAAAATTTATCAGAACGCTTAAGTCAAACACTTAAGAACGTTACCGGTCGCGGTCGTCTTACAGAAGACAACATTAAAGATACGATGCGCGAAGTGCGTATGGCATTACTTGAAGCCGACGTCGCTTTACCTGTTGTAAAAGATGTGGTGGCTGCGATTAAAGAGCAGGCGCTAGGTCAAGAAGTCACCAAAAGCCTGAATCCGGGGCAGGTCTTCATCAAAATAGTTCAAGCTGAGCTTGAAAAAATCATGGGTGAAGTGAATGAGAAGCTTAATTTAGCAACTCAACCGCCAGCCGTTGTTTTAATGGCGGGTTTGCAAGGTGCTGGTAAAACAACCAGTGTCGCTAAACTTGCTAAATACTTGCAGGAAAGAGAAAAGAAAAAGGTGCTGTTGGTTAGTGCTGATGTATATCGGCCCGCAGCCATTAAGCAGCTAGAAACTCTCGCTAATGAAGTCGGTGCAAGCTTTTTCCCTTCTTCAACGGATCAAAAGCCGGTTGATATTGCTAACGCGGCTATCGAACACGGACGTAAACAATTTTACGATGTGGTAATGGTGGATACGGCTGGCCGTCTTGCTATTGATGAAGATATGATGGCTGAAATTCAGCAGGTCCACGCCGCAATTAACCCCGCTGAAACGTTATTTGTTGTTGATGCTATGACGGGGCAGGATGCCGCGAAAACCGCTCAGGCGTTTAACGAAGCATTGCCACTCACCGGGGTAATCCTAACGAAAACGGATGGTGATGCGCGCGGCGGCGCGGCGCTATCTGTACGTCATATTACTGGCAAACCGATTAAATTCTTAGGTGTTGGTGAGAAAACCGATGCACTAGAGCCTTTCCATCCCGATCGAGTAGCTTCTCGTATTTTAGGTATGGGTGATGTACTTAGCTTAATTGAAGAAGTTGAGCGTAAAGTTGATAAGACCAAAGCACAGAAACTCGCTCAAAAAGTGAAAAAAGGCAAGGGCTTTGATCTGCAAGATTTTAAAGAGCAACTTGAGCAAATGCGTAACATGGGCGGCATGATGGGAATGCTTGATAAGCTTCCAGGCATGGGTTCAATGACGGATAAAATCAAAGATCAAGCCAATGAAAAGTCGTTCAACCAAATGGAAGCCATCATTAATTCAATGACGCCAGCAGAACGTGAACGACCCGATATGATTAAAGGATCACGTAAAAAACGCATCGCTACTGGTTCGGGGACTCAGATTCAAGATGTGAATCGTTTATTGAAGCAATTTACCCAAATGCAAAAGATGATGAAGAAGATGTCTGGCGGTGGTGCCAAGAAGATGATGCGTCAAATGCAAAATATGGCACCGGGCGGAGGATTACCCGGTGGCCTTGGCGGTATGTTCCGTAAATAAAGCTGCTTGCATTTCTTTATAAAATACGTACAATTTCGCGGCCTTTCTGAGCGCCTGTCGTTTGGGAAGGCTAGGTTAACATTAGCGTTAATGGGAACGTATCTGACTTTCGAACTCACTAACAGCTAAATTGAGGCAATTATGGTAACTATTCGTTTACAACGTGGTGGCGCGAAAAAGCGTCCATTTTATCAAGTGGTTGTGACAGACAGTCGCAGTCCTCGTGATGGTCGATTCATTGAAAATATCGGCTTTTTTAACCCTACAGCACGCGGTCAAGAAGAAAGAATTCGTCTAGATCTAGAACGTGTTGAGCACTGGGTTAGTCACGGTGCTGGTATGTCTGATCGCGTTAAGCGCTTGGTAAAAGACATTCAAAAAGCAGCGTAAGTTGTTCAAGTAGGAAAGTAGGCCGTGACGAATTCTGAAAACACCCTAGTGGTCGGTAAAATTGGCGCTCCGCATGGGGTTAAAGGATGGGTTCGCATTACTTCTTACACAGAAAAATCGGACGGAATTTTCGATTTCTCGCCTTGGAAGTTAACACTTCAAGGTACGGTAAAGGAATACAAAGTCATTGATTGGAAACATCAAAATAAGCATTTGCTTGCCAGAATAGAAGGCGTTGATACCCGAGATGACGCAGAGTTAATCAAAAACGCGGAGATTCGTGTTGATGAGGCTTTGTTGCCAGAATTGGATAAAGATGAATTCTACTGGCGCGACTTAATTGGGTTGAGCGTTGTCTCCGACAAAGGCTATAACTTGGGTAAAGTTGAGCAAATGTTTGAAACCGGCGCTAACGATGTCATGTTAGTGAAGGCAAACGTAAAAGATGCTTTCGGCATGAAACAGCGCATGATTCCTTACTTGTTTGATCAAGTCGTTAAGCAAGTTGATTTGGAATCTGCAGTCATCACTGTTGATTGGGATCCCAGTTTTTAATGACATCCTCTTATTGGTTCGGGTTGGTAACGCTTTTTCCAGAGATGTTTACCGCGTTTACTGAACAAGGGGTATCTGGGAGAGCGGTCCAGAAGGGTTTGATTGACGTAGAATGCTTTAATCCAAGAGATTTTACGCACGACAAGCACCGAACAGTGGACGACCGACCTTACGGCGGTGGTCCGGGCATGTTGATGATGGTACAGCCATTAAGTGATGCAATTGATGCTGCTAAAACTGCATCAAATCATCGGGCAAAGGTTGTGTATATGTCGCCGCAGGGGCAACCCTTAACGCAGCAAATTGCACAAGATTTGGCGAATGAAAACGCATTGATTTTGGTGGCTGGGCGTTATGAAGGTATTGATGAAAGAGTGATACAAAGCCACGTTGACATGGAAATCTCAGTAGGAGATTACGTATTAAGTGGTGGTGAGCTTCCTGCGATGGTGCTAATGGACGCAGTTTCTCGATTAGTGCCCGGTGTGTTAGGTCATGCCGATTCAGCAGTAGAAGATTCATTTAATAATGGGTTATTAGATTGTCCCCATTATACTCGGCCGGAAATCCTGAACGGTGAACCCGTTCCAAAAGTGTTGCTAAGTGGCAACCATGAAAAGATTAGGCAGTGGCGGCTACAACAGTCTCTTGGGAGAACGTGGTTGAGGCGCCCTGAATTATTAAATTTTCTAGCTCTGACTGAGGAGCAAAAGCGCTTGTTAGAAGCTTTTAAACAAACGCATTTGCAGCAAAATAAACATGACAGTTAACTAGTAATCGAGGTTAAGATGAGCAAAGTTAATCAAGATATCATCAAGCGTATCGAGCAAGATCAGTTGAAAACTGACGTGCCTGCGTTTGGTCCTGGTGACACAGTTGTCGTTCAAGTACGCGTAAAAGAAGGCGAAAAAGAACGTCTACAGGCATATGAAGGCGTAGTAATTGCGAAGAAAAATCGTGGTCTACACTCTGCATTCACTGTTCGCAAAATGTCTAGCGGTGAAGGCGTAGAGCGTGTATTCCAAACGCACAGTAAATCTGTTGCTTCAATTGACGTGAAGCGTCGTGGTGACGTACGTCGCGCTAAGTTGTACTACTTGCGTGGTCGTACAGGTAAGTCTGCTCGTATCAAAGAGAAGTTGGGTTAATAAACCCCATCCCATTGCTAATGTTAACACCTCCAAAAAGCCCGCTTATAGCGGGCTTTTTACTATCTCAAGCAAAACAGTTGTCATTTCGATAGAGTCTGGCACACTCTAGCGCACTAGGGTCGATAATGACTCATTCTGCAAATAAACATAACAATAAATAAAGAGGAAGTATGGCAAGCAACTCCTTTGTAACCCGGGCCTTGGATAAGGTAGAAAGGGTTGGTAATAAACTCCCTGATCCAGCAGTAATATTCTTAATTAGTATGGTTATTGTTTGGGTACTTTCGGCACTTCTCGCTGATGTTAGCTTTACAACGATAGACCCTCGGACTCAAGAGCCCGTTATTGTTAATAACTTGCTTACGGGAGCCTCTTTGGCCGACTTTTTATCTCGCATGGTTGGTATCTTTACTGGCTTTGCCCCATTAGGAGTGGTGTTAGTCGCCATGTTAGGGGTTGGCGTAGCGGAACATTCTGGCTTTATCAATGCAGGTTTAAAGCGAATGTTAGATGCAACGCCTAAGCGTTTACTCACACCATCAATCATTCTGGTCGCTTTGGTGAGCCATACCGCAACCGATGCAGGTTACGTGTTAGTGATTCCTTTAGCGGGTGTGATTTTCTATGCGATGGGGCGTCACCCATTAGCAGGAATAGCTGCGGCTTTTGCTGGCGTGAGTGGTGGATTTAGTGCGAATTTTATTCCATCAGCAATCGACCCATTATTACAGAGCTTTACGCAAAGCGCTGCTCAAATTATTGATCCTAGCATTCAAGTGAACCCGCTGAAT
This sequence comes from Alteromonas sp. a30, assembly GCF_026788005.1. Classification (GTDB taxonomy): domain Bacteria; phylum Pseudomonadota; class Gammaproteobacteria; order Enterobacterales; family Alteromonadaceae; genus Paraneptunicella. The sequence continues at coordinate 76,449 of NZ_JABEPE010000009.1, read as the reverse complement.
AACTGGTTCTTTAACTCTGCTTCAAGTTTGCTTATCGTTTGTTTAGGCTGGTATTTAACCGACAAAGTCATTGAGCCGAGATTAAAAGATACACCAATTGACGGCGACCCAGCAGAAATTCCCAAATTCGATAATTTGGATGCGCGTCAAACCAAAGCGTTAAGAGCCGCAACCGGCGTGATGGTGGCTGGTATTGTTGCGTTAGTCGCTATTCTTTGGCCTGATACTTCGCCTATGCGTGCGCCGAATGGTGAATTAACGTCTTTTGCTGCGCCCGTTATGCGCTCCATCGTACCATTGATTTTCTTGCTATTTTTGTTACCGGGTGTGGTGTATGGCTATATGGCTGGCACCTTCAAAACCAGCAAAGATGTGATTGGCAGTATGAGTAAAGCCATGGATAGCATGGCTTATTATATGGTTATGGCGTTCTTCTGTGCTTTGTTTATCGATGCCTTTGGTAAGTCGAATCTAGGCGCATTGTTAGCCATTGAAGGTGGTCAGCTATTAAAAACGCTTAACCTACCGAGTATGGTCACTATTGTTGGTCTTATCTTTCTGACCGCTTTCGTCAACTTGTTTGTAGGATCATCCTCGGCAAAATGGGCGTTGTTAGGTCCTATTTTTGTGCCAATGTTAATGCAGCTTAATATCTCACCCGATTTAACGCAGGCGGCATATCGCTTAGGTGACTCTTCATCTAACATCATTACTCCGTTAATGCCGTATTTTCCACTTGTTGTTGTGTATTGTCAGCGTTACGTAAAAGGCACAGGAATTGGAACATTATTGTCGTTGATGCTGCCTTATGCCTTTACCATTATTATCGCTTGGACGGCCTTCCTGTTACTGTATTGGGGTATCGGTTTGCCACTGGGTATCCAATCTAGTTATTTATACATGCCCGGTTGAGAACCTTCATAACAGCTACATTAAATTGATATGAAAGGGAGCTGAATCGGCTCCCTTTTTGTTTTGTAATAATGTGCGCGTTCCATTTCGTGTAAGAGGTTGAGTCGGAAAATGACAAAGCGGGATTTACTCATTGCTATTGCATTAATGTGTCTTTGGGGACTTAACTTTTCCGTTATTAAACTTGGAGCAGATCAAATCAACCCAGTGCTATTAACTGCGCTTCGATTCACATTTGCTGTCTTTCCTGCCATTTTCTTCATTGCAAAACCTAAGGTGCCTGCAAAGTATTTGGTTGCTTATGGTTTGTGTTTTGGTGTTGGTTTGTGGGGCATGATGACGTGGTCCATCAATCTTGGATTATCTGCGGGGATGGCTGGCATATTAATGCAGCTTAGCTTGGTCTTTAGCTTGATCTTGAGTTGGCTCGTTTTGAAAGAAAAAGTCGCTGTAAACAAGTTGATAGGCGCATTGCTCGCCATTGTGGGGTTGGCCGTGAGTTTAACGCTGCAAGATGGATCTGCACCAAAAGTCGCGTTGATCTTTGTACTATTCGGTGCGCTAAGTTGGAGTCTTGTGTCACTCATCGTCAAAATGTCGAATGTAAAGCAAGCGTTTGCCTTTAGTGTGTGGGGAATGGCATTTGCCCCTATTCCTTTGGTGGTGATTGCTTGGTTATTGCATGGCCCAAGTATCTTTATTGAATTACCAAGCAAAATGAACGCTACTGTTTGGTTTTCTGTTTTATTTCAAGCTTATCCCACAACCCTTTTAGGGTATTTGGTATGGAATAAGTTGGTCTTGAAGTACCCTTTATCGACGGTATCGTTGTTAACGACACTTGTCCCAGTGTTCGGCATGTTGGGGAGTGTTGTTATGTACAACGAGTCACTTAGCTCAACTAAATGGCTCGTTTGTAGTCTTATCCTTGCTGGACTATTCATTAGCCAAGCGAAGTGGCGGCGTTTCAGTGTTGGTAAACAAAAACGGGTTTCCGAATCAGAGAGAACACCCTAGTAAGTGCTGAAAAATGGCTTTTTTCAAAGGGAGCTGAAAATAGTGCTTGTACTTAAATTGTCATAATGATAGAAAGTCAAGCCTAGGTGCTTACATTAGCTGTTCGGGGCTGGTGTAATTGAGTAAAATAAAATTTACATACAGAGTGTGAATAGATGAAAAACCGCGAGTCCTATCGCTGCCCTCCTTATTATCACTATTATTGGTGAGACTACTTTTTGGCGCTTCATCAACGCCATCCGCCGCTCAGGCACCTTTCGATTCCCCAAAAAACAGCAATTTAAATTTAGGTTAAACAAAATGGCACATGTAGATAACATCCATGTTTCTTCGGAAAACGTCTTGGTGACACCGATGCAGTTGCAACAAGAGCTTCCGGTTAGCGAAAAGGCTTTAATGAGAATTGAAGCATCCCGCAACATCATTTCCGACATTATCCATCGTCGCGATCATCGCCTTTTGGTGATAGCTGGACCTTGTTCGATTCACGATATAGAGGCAGCAAAGGAGTACGCATTAAAGCTCAAAGAGCTACATGAAATGTGCAAGGACACACTTTATATTGTTATGCGGGTGTATTTTGAAAAGCCACGGACAACGGTGGGCTGGAAAGGGCTTATCAATGACCCCAACATTGATGGTACTTTTGATATTGATAAAGGTTTACGCAAAGCTCGTGAACTCTTAATTTGGTTGGCTGAGTTGGAACTACCGGTTGCAACAGAAGCGTTAGATCCTATTTCTCCTCAATATTTAGCAGAATTTTTTAGCTGGTCAGCGATTGGCGCAAGAACGTCGGAATCGCAAACACACCGTGAAATGGCGAGTGGTTTATCCATGCCAGTTGGTTTTAAAAATGGTACGGATGGTAGCCTCGATATTGCCATAAATGCGCTACGTTCAGCGTCTTCTGGGCATAGTTTTATGGGCATAAATAAATTGGGACAAGTGGCTATTATTAATACTCAGGGTAATGAAGATGGTCATATTATTCTTCGTGGTGGTAAACAGCCAAATTACGATTCTGTTTGTGTAGCCGAGTGTGAAACACAGTTGGAAGAAAGTCAGCTTTCTGCTGGTTTAGTGGTTGATTGTAGCCACGCGAATTCATCTAAAGATTACCGCAGGCAAGTGCCCGTTGCACTTAATGTCGTGAATCAAATATTGGAAGGAAATCAGTCAATTATCGGTATTATGTTGGAAAGTCATTTAAAAGAAGGCAACCAATCTAATAAAGGCAAATCGGTGGATGAACTTGAGTATGGGATGTCGATTACAGATGCTTGCATTAGCTGGGAAACTACCAAGACCTTAATGCATCAAGCGCGAGAAAAACTGATCACAGTATTACCAATGCGCTTAAACAAACGCAACCAAGTAGCTTAAACCTGAATGGGAAAAATCATGGCGGATAATATATTACAAACGTTGCGCGTGCAGATTGATGATATCGACAGCCAACTTGTGGACTTATTGGCAGCGAGATCACAGTTAACTAAACAAGTTGGAGAATATAAAAGTCAGGTAGGGTTGCCAATTTATGTCCCGAGTCGAGAAGCTGAACTACTTGAGAAGCGCAGGCAACAAGCACAAGAAAAGGAGGTTTCACCTAACTTAGTTGAAGATATTCTCCGCCGTGTCATGAGAGAGTCTTATCAAACCCAAAGCCACCAATATTTATGTGCTAATTCTGAGGCAGGCAAGGTGGTAGTTGTTGGCGGAAAAGGGGCGTTGGGCGGTTTTTTTGTGTCTATGTTTGAGCGCAGTGGTTATCAAGTAGAAGTGCTTGATAAAGATGACTGGGAAAGTGCTGGCAACGTTTTGAATAATGCAAGTTTGGTCTTAGTTTCTGTGCCGATACGGTTTACTCAAACGGTGATCAGTGAGCTAAGTCGTTTACCTCCATACTGTATTTTGGCTGATGTGACGAGTGTTAAATCTGCGCCATTAGCGTCTATGTTGGAGGTGCATCAAGGACCTGTCGTTGGGTTGCATCCCATGTTTGGTCCGAATATCAAAAGCATGGCAAAACAGGTGGTTGTGGTATGCGAAGGTCGTAAAGCGGAAGATTACAAATGGCTAGTTGATCAAATCGCTATTTGGGGAGCGGCGGTTTATCACACCACTGCACAGCAACATGATGATGCAATGGCATTCATTCAAGTAATGAGGCACTTTAGTAGCTTTGTATACGGTGCGCATCTTGCCAAAGAAAACCCGGATCTCGACCTGTTAATAGCATTAAGTTCACCTATTTACCGGCTGGAATTGGCGATGGTTGGACGTTTGTTTGCACAAGACCCTGTGTTGTACGCCGATATTATATTCTCCAATAATAAAGGCTTTGAGTTGTTGCAGCGTTTTTCCACTCGTTTACAAGAGTGTCTCACATTAGTTGAAAATGGGGATAAGCAAGGGTTTATTGATCAGTTTCATCATATTGCAGATTGGCTTGGAGATTATGCCAACGAATGTTTAAAAGACAGTGAAAAACTGCTGCAAAAAGCCAATGATGATCGCACGTTAAACACAGGGATTTGAATAACAAGTAAATGAGCCATTTGTTCAATGCGCTAAACGGTGTGGTGAAAGAAAAAACAAAATGAAAAGGCCGCTATAGATACCTGTTCCAAATTGTCAGTCTCTGTAGGTGACTGACAATTACACTCTATTATTTAGGGAGAACTGGCGGCCTTTGTCTATTCTTTCTTAAGCCATTAATTTTGCAAATTGCTCGAGTTTTCAGTCAGCGCTTTATAAACAGGCACTTTGGTATGTGTTACTTCTTCAATAGGGTAGCAACCTAACACCTTGAATTTTCTCGTCATTCCTTGAAGTTCCTCCAGTGCTTTTTGCATTGGGCCATCATCAGTATTACCGTCAATATCGAGATAAAACATTTCTTCCCAAGGATTCCCTGTGATTGGGCGAGATTCTAACTTGGTCATATTGATTTTATTGTTTTTAAGGACGATAAGGGCGTCAACCAAGGCTCCGGGTTTTTGAATGGTTGACATAACAACGGTAGTTTTAGCAGGAATTTGAATTGGCACTTTTACTGGCTTGCGTGCAACCACAATAAAACGGGTGTGGTTTTCACTTTGATTAGCCAAGCCTTGCTTAAGGGCGGTGAGTCCGTAGTTTTCTCCTCCTTGAACACTGCCAATGGCGGCAATATCGGAAGCGTTAGATTCACTTACGGTTTGCATGGCCGTGGAAGTGCTGGTGCAGGGGACCGTGGTAACATTTTCCAAAGATTCTGTGAATAGACGGCATTGAGCAAGTGCCTGAGGGTGCCCATAAATGGTCTTTATTTCATCTATATTTCCAGCACCTTTTACTAATAATGCATGTTCGATGGGCTGCGTTAATTCTCCAATGATGGATAAGCTTGTATGTTGAAGCTGGTCATACACTTCGTTAATACTGCCAGATGTAGTGTTTTCAATAGGTAAAACGGCGTAATCGGCTTCATTGTTTTCAACCTTTGCAATGACCTCGGAAAAGGTTTTGAACCCCATTTCATGCAATTCTCCGGGCTTTCTGGAAAAGTAACGCTGTGTCGCTAAATAACTATAACTGCCTTTGTTACCAAGGAATGCCACGCGATTTAAAGGTTGGTTTAATTCCGGGTTCGCTCTTTCTGCCAATAATGCTTGCTGGCTTAGCACGGAGTTTTCGATAATAACGTGGAAAATTCGGGTGACATAGTGAGGGTCTAGGTCTAATTTCGAACCTTGTTGGACTAGCGAAACAAGCAATTCTTCTTCACGTTTTGGATCGCGAACATCAACATGATTAGCAATTTTGTTTTCTGCAACCTGTTGTGTCAGTTGCAGACGCTTCGCCAACAAAGACAGCAATTGGGTATCGGTTGCTGAGATTTCTTTTCTGATAGTTTCTAAGTCAGTTGTCATTGCTCTGCCTGTAGGGTATTCCAATTTTCCAAAAAAAAACCTCCCAGAGTGGGAGGTTTCAGTATACGGCATTCAAGCGCGGTCCTCCCGGGTTAGGGTGAGGTAAAAAATAGAAAAAGCGCGTTGAATTTGTTCATAGCCCCAGAAATTATAATTTGATGGGAAAGTTGTCAATAAAAAGTTTTCGGGGCTAAAGTTTTCGGGGCTAAGGCAGCCCCGAATGCATGTGTTGGCTTATTGATTTGGCATAAGAGTGAGTTCATAGCGCCCTTTACCCGGAAGTAAAGGTGTTGGGGTTCCATTAAGCCAATCATTGTGCCCCGCACCAAAATAGGGGGATAAAGGGTGGGCGGCTTGGCTTGTCGGCATATGCAATATGGCATTTTCTTCATGCCCTGGAGCAACAACAATTCGTTGGGAGGCGCCAAATGCGCGTCCACTAACTCTAGGCATAAAGGTATCGCCTGATTGAGGTTGACGTTCCATATCGGTCAAGAGACCAAGAAAGGGAACAAATTGGCTAAGTGGGTGTTTGATGGCAACGCTATTGAACTCTCCCCAAGTCAGTTGCTTCCAGTCACCAAACTCATGATCAAGCTCGGCAAGAGAGTCCGTTAGTGCTTGTTCTAATAATGCATCCCAAGATGCAAAATTAGGTGGCAGGAGATGCTCAGGTTGCTTTGTAGCCAGTAAATACAGAGCGTTATCTACATAGCGCTGAGTCGATTTAAATTGGAAACTTTCATCCTTCGCTTTTAATTGCTTTACAAGGTGATTGAACATTAAGTCTTTCAGCTTTAATCGGAATTGGCGAACAAGCAAGTAACCGAGATCGTCTTTATTAGCGGAGTAACTCCAAGTATTCAGCTCTTTTAGAATTTGCTTTTTTTCTGGATGTTGTGATTTAGGTACAATGTGCTCAAGCATGAGCTTGTGCCATCGAGATAGAAAAATAGCGCGAGCATCAAGTTGAATTTGCAGTAGATCTTTTTCTGTAAAATGCGACTTAGCGAACAGTGCATCACGAATTTGTTTAGCTCTCGCACCTAAAGCATAACCGCCATCGCCAATCTTTTGGTACATGTCGCCACCGACTACGCGAGAGTTAGCGGTCCAAATTCGGTCATGTTCGGGGTTGATGATTTTGGGGTAATCATCGGTGGATAACTTACCTTGCCAATATTGTGAGCCATCGCTCCAATCAGAAATATAACGACCATCGTAACCATTACGCACCGGAATACTATTGGTGATGGTCCAACCAACATTGCCGTGCTTATCGGCAGCCACCATATTTTGGGCGGGCATTCCAAGAGAGGGAGCAAGTGCAAAAGCTTGTTCAACACTTTCGGCTTTTTCTAGCGCTAAAAAGTTAAGGTTTGCCGCGGTTTCATCATGAGCAACCCAGCGATAGGCTAGCAAGTTACCATCCGCTTCCTCGGCAATAACTGGGCCCCAAATTGTGGAACGGATGGTGAGTTTTTCGGGAGTCGCATCAGCAATTTGGATGGTTTCTGTACTAACGGTAAAATTTTTATATCCCTCAGGGGTTAAGTATTGTGTTTGCTCAGGGTTTGTTTTTAGGCGAATAACGTCGGACCAATCTCCATAACTGTTGGTATATCCCCATGCAACGTGAGTATTACTGCCAACCACTAAAATTGGCGCTCCGGGTAACGTCACACCAACAACTTGGTGTGATTTTCCCTTTTCTTGCCACTTTATATGAGCGCGATACCAAAGAATGGGGACTCGGATCCCTAAGTGCATATCGTCGGCTAACATCCCACTTTGATAAGGTGTGAGTGCGCCTGCAACGGCCCAATTGTTGCTGCCGGGCATAAGGTCTTCAGGTTCCATGTCATTTAGTGCTTGATATGCAAGAGTGGCGTTTTCATCTAACGGCCAAGTGCTTGAAGGAATTGGCGACATTGAGCCGATTGTGCCGTCAATAGGCGCATCCCATTGGCCGCCATTGGGGCGTAAAAACGCAAAAAGATCATCGGGCAAGTGCTGCTTTAACAAGGATATAGAGCGTTCACCAATGCCATTGTGCTCTTGTAAATCCAAGTACATGCTAAACACTGTGAGTAATGTATCTTCGGGTTGCCAAAGGCGTGGTGTTGCTCCGAGTAAATTATACTCGAAAGGGACGTTACCTAATTGCTGTAGCCCCTGATTTACGCCGTCTGTATAAGCTTGATAAATTGCTTGATGTTGTTCAGGAGCACGTTTAATCGCTTCTTGAGCACGTTTCCTGAATTGATGAAGACGGATTTGCTTATCTCGCTTGAGCGCTGCCTTGCCAAATAGAGCGGACAGCTCACCGGCAGAGTTACGGCGTTGTAGATCCATCTGAAAAAAGCGTTCTTGACCATGTAAAAAGCCCAGTGCTGCGGCTGCATCTGTGCGACTTTTAGCTTCAATCAGTGGGATACCTTGTGCATCTCGGGAAATCGATACGGCCTGAGAAATTCCGTTTAAAGGAAGTTTGCCTTCCAATATGGGCTTGCTACTTGATAACCAAACATAGCCGAAGGTAGCGACTATTATTAACAGCAATATAAGTGAGATGAATGTGCGTTTTATAATTTTTGTTACCAGCATAAACTACTCCATAAGCACCGCAATCAATCCAAGTTAGGTAGTCAAACTAAATCAAAATTTGAACATGTGCAATGTGTTAGGTGAGATTGCGGCGGGGGATGATTTATTAAAAAAACGACGGCGTTGTTTTCAACAACCGTCGTTTTTTAACAAGCACAAGAAGCCTTTTGTGGTACTACTCGCTCAACAGTGCCATAAGCATGCGACGTACTTCTTGGGGTTCAAAAGGCTTATCACATAGAGCGTTAACGCCAGTTTGTTGGATGTTGCTCATTTTCGCACTGTCAGCAGCTTCCGACGTGACCATGATGATAGGAATGTGAGCGGTATTAGGATTGAAGCGAATAAATTCTGAAAGTTCTCTTCCATCCATTTCGGGCATATTGTAATCGGTAACAACTAAATCAAACTCTTCATCCTTCAGCAAAGTCAGGGCCATTGCACCGTTTTCTGCTTCTTTAATACTTTGCAGGCCCATATTTTCTAATACTCGGCGAATATGGTTACGAGCAAGGCGGCTGTCATCAACGACCAAAACACGAACTGATTTAATATCAAATAAGTCGAGTTCTACTTCTTCTTCGTTAATTAAGTCTAAAGAGGTTTTTAACGCTCGATGCAGGTGAGCCGGTTGAAAAGGTTTAGGCAAAATAGCAGCAATGCCTGCTTGTTTGAACTCTTCTAGGCGTGATACACGAGTTTCGCTCGACACTAGCATGAAGGGAGTTGATTGAAGCTCTGACGCATTTTTAATATCTTGTAACAGTTCTAATGCTGTGCCATCTTCAAAATACATCGCGCTGACGACTAAATCTGCACCATGAGAACGTAAAGCAGTTTTGGCTTCCGCGACAGTCGAAACGGCGTCAATTTCGCCAACTTGCTCTTTAATTAGCAAAGACGTGATTATCTTTCTTTGCGTGTCTGAAGGTTCAACTAATAAAATGTGTAAATCAGAAAGCGTTACGTTTTCCATTTTTCTTCCAGTTAAGAGAGGCTTTTAGCCTCCAGCCAATTTTACGCTAAGACCTTGTTTCTCGAGCTTTTCTTTTATCTTTTCCCTGTTGTCACCTTGTATCTCGATGACGCCGTCTTTCACTGCGCCTCCAGTGCCACACAGCTTTTTCAGGTCTTTAGCGAGTTTCTTAAGGTCAGGATCGGGTAAGCTTAAGCCGGTAATCGTTGTGACCCCCTTGCCTTTACGTCCTTTCGTTTCCCTTCTTATTCGAACGATACCATCACCTTTTGGTGAGGGTTGATGTTGACTTTCGTCGGGGCTAACCCGTCCAGATTCGGTACTGTATACCAAGGGATTGTTTTGCATTCTACTATACTATTGTCTACTTGCTATTTGACTCAGATTCTATGAAAAAACAAACATGATATATACGTTTAGATTTATCGATACACGATAATTTTAGTCGAAAATGTATAGTATGTGAGTCCTTTTATGCACGTTGCTTTTAATGTGGTACAAAACGTAACTCGCTGGCTTACTTAATTTAGGAAATATTTATGGGGCTTTCTAGATATTTTTCAGAGGATGGTGTGCAGCTAATCATTGCTCTGGATAAGACATTTAATTTTAATATGGTCAATGAATTTCGAGACGCGTACAGTGAAGGTACAAGTGAAATTAAAAAAATCACTATAGACATGGAAAAAACACAGTACATAGATAGTTCTGCGCTTGGTTTGTTGCTGAACATGCATAAGAGTATGGAAGGGCAAGTGTCTTCCTTTACTATCTGTAATGTGGGGTCTAAGGTGGCAAAGATTTTTGAGATTTCTCGCTTCGACAAAAAATTTGAGATAATCGAGGCCGAGAGTTAAGTCGGACAAAGCCATGTTTTAAAAAGGATACCTTTGGGGTGTTTAAATTCCCCCAAAATTAGTGCAAGATGCCAGTAACTGGTGGCATCGTTCGTTGTCCTATGTTGTTAAGCCTTCCAAGTAGTTAGGTGCTTAACGTGATTTTCATGCCCAACTAGGTCCCGTATTACATGCGAATTCTAATTGTTGATGATGAATCAATTAATCGTTTCCTACTTCGTCACATGCTTGAAGAAGAAGGCTTCACCGAGATTTATGAAGCGGAAGGGGGAGCACAAGCGATAGAGATGTTCCCAGATGTCGATCCTGATTTAATCTTGCTTGATGTGGTCATGCCCGATGTTGATGGGTTAGAAGTTGCCAGAACCGTGAAAGGGCAATCTGAAGATCAGTACCTCCCTATTATATTTATTACGTCGCTGGATGATGAAAGTAGTCTGGCTCGCTGTCTGGATGCGGGTGGTGATGACTTCGTTTCAAAGCCGTTTAATAAAGTTATCTTGTCTGCAAAAATCAGTGCTCATGCCCGAACCCGCAAAATGGCCAGCGACATTTATGAGCAAAATATAGAACTGCTTTATCATCAAAATAACATCAAGCGTGAGCATGCTATCGTCGAGCATATTTTCAAAAATGTGTTAACTCTTGATGAAGACTTAACACAATATATTGACTATCAGCTTGCACCAGCAAGCCGTTTCAATGGTGATTTATTGCTAATCGAGCGTAGCCCAAATGGTGGCTTATATATCGTGCTCGGTGATTTCACGGGGCATGGATTGGCGTCCGCTATTGGAGCAATTCCTATATCCAAAGCATTTCAGAGTGTGTCCAAAAAGGGGCTCACCGTATCAGAAATGGCCAGTATTTTTAATAAAACCCTTTTAGACTTTCTACCAGCAGACATGTTTTTTGCGGCTGCTATTATTGAGGTTTCGGACAACGGTCGTTTACTGGATGTGTGGAATGGTGGATTACCGAACTTTTTACTGGTCGATCCATATGGAAGAGTGAAAAAGCGTTTCAAATCTCAACATATGGCATTGGGCATTCTAGAAATGAGTGATTTTGAATCGCTATCCGAACGTTATGATGCAGAGCTTGGTGATCGTTTTATTGGGTTCACCGATGGCGTAATTGAAGCTCACAACGAAGCGGGTGAAATGTTAGGGGAAGAAGGGTTCGAAGAATGGATTGTTGAACAACCCAAAGCCCCCGTCGCGGAGTTAGCCGCGCGCCTTGCAGGATATGATTCCTCTGATGTACAAAGTGATGACATTTCTTTTGTAAGTTATACGTGCCAATCGTTAGGTTTTGAGAAAAAACTACATAAAAAGCCAGTTATTCCTTTTGAACTGGTACTGGATTTGGACGCTGAGCAGATCAGAGAATCAGATCCGGTTTCTGAAATTATTACTATTTTGAGTGGAAATCCCGCTTTTAGCGGCGTGCGCTCAACGTTATTTACCGTGCTAAGCGAGTTATATAATAATGCTCTAGAGCATGGCATTTTAGGGTTGGAATCTCATCTTAAAAACACGCCTGAAGGCTTTATGGATTACTTTGATATGCGTATGGAGCGTGTTGAGTCACTTCGAGAAGGGCATATTCAGATTCGACTTAAATATGAAATTGAACCGAATCGTTTCTTATTGGAAGTTAAAGATTCCGGGAAAGGGTTCGATTTAAGTGATGTTGCTTCTAGCACCGACACCGACCAACATCACGGCAGAGGTATAGGCTTAGTTAATGAATTAACAGACGAATATACGTACTCAGAAAATGGCACACGTGCCCATGTGATTATAGCCATCTAATCATTTAGTTTTCCTATTCTTGTTGTATGCGCTGGCATGATTCGTTCTTTCCAGCGCCCCTTAACCCACCTACTGATCCTTTCATCAGCATTATACGGTTGATATTTCCTTAATTTTACTGACATATTTGTGAGGAAATTTAACCTGAATGTGTATTATAATGCTCTCTTCGGGTGTCAGTGATAACACATTTCTCCATTGCTAATTGTGTTTAAATAAGCCTGAGCCCTAAAGCGCGAACTGGCAGTAAACCGCGTCAATATTTAATTTCAGATAACCAAAGTGAGCCAGTCCGTGTTGTTGATAAGCCAATGGAAATATTCTGCCTTATTATTCGCTGCATTGATGCTGCTACCATTGGTTGCATTCACCTCTGTATGGGTTTTCTCTGAATGGGAGAGCATAGGCACAACGCAAATAGATGCGTTCATACTGTATTCTTGGAACGCGTTGATTCTGCTTTTAGGCGTATTTTTCGGATGCATCATCATTGGAACATGCAGTGCTTGGTACATGGTGAGATACCAGTTTCCATTTCGCGATTTCTTTCAGTGGGCTTTGTTACTGCCTTTAACAATCCCAGGATATGTTAAAGCCAATGGTCATGTTGACTTCTTACCTTTTCCGCCTTTATTAACAGCTATTAGCATATTTACGCTGACGTTATTTCCAGTCGTATACTTATTTGCTCGTTATGCGTTTCTGATTCAATCTGGCAATCTGCATAAAGCATCAATAAGTTTGGGAGTAAGCCGCTGGATTCATCTTACTCAGATTGCACTGCCTATGGCGTTACCTTTCACTGTGTTAGCCGGCTTGTTGGTGATGTCAGTTAGCGTATTTGATATAGGAGTGGTTTCTTTTTTATCTGTTGAAACATTGGCAATGGGTACTTTTCAAGCGCTAGACAATAAAAACATCGTGTTAGGCGTTTCTTCACTCGTGTTCCTCCTTGTACTTTTTGTGGTTTTATTTTTGCCCTTTGTAAATTATTTGTTAAAAAAAGACCGATATTGCCCGTCAGGTGAAGAATCTATACCAATTTCTAGAGAAATTTTGAGTAAAACTAAGGGGGGTTTAGTTACCGCTTTCTTTGCTTCCTTACTTATCATGGGGTTCATTATTCCAATTTCACAACTGCTTCTTTGGGGGGCGAAAATAAAATGGGAGTACTCCAACGCTAGGTCTATTTTCGAATTGTGGAGTAATCTCGCGCTTGTTCTGGTTGTTGCATCGGTTGTTGTATTGGTGACATTGGCGAGCCTTGTGGTGAGGAAGTCGAAAGCGCGTTTAGTACGTTTAACCACAGTAGTAGGTAAAGTGAGCAGGGTTCTCCCATTTATTGCGGTGGCTGTGGGAACAATAATCTTGCTTGCTTACTGGGAGGGGGATGTGTTGTCGGCCTTCCTTTTAGCTTACTGCCTTCATTATGTCGGTATCATTACATACGTCGTTTTTATCATGCTTGAACAGCTAGAAGTCTCTCAGCTTAGAGTGCTAACCCACCATGGGAACCCTCAATATATTCAGTTGATCAGCACACTTTTAGCGAAGATGTTCAAAAAAGAAAATGGGATAGTCATATTGATGATTCTGCTGGTATTGGTTCGTGACTTGCCGGTTGCATTCGCGTCAATAGGTCATTCGGATTGGGTATATTTAAGTGCAATGAGCATGGTGATAATAGGGAGTATTCCCGTTCTATTTTTAATATGGAATACGCGAAAGCAAGGAGTGCGATAATGCTACGTCTGGATAATGTGACTCTTCAACTAAGCGACAACACCTTTATCGATGATTTGAGTTTCAACGTCAATTCAGGAGTGATGGTGAGCTTGCTAGGTGAGGACATCGCCAGCAAACAGGCCATTATTGAAGCAATTTCAGGATTCAGTTCTATTAACTCAGGCCAGATCATTATCGAAGGGCAAGTAGTTGCAGCCCAAGGTAATCAAGTTAAGCCTCATCAACGAGGAATGGGAGTCGTGTTCTCGGATTTGGCTCTGTTTCCTCATTTAACGGTAGAACAAAATATTGCTTTTGGATTGTCGACAAATAACGCCAAGGATAAAACTCGCAAAATAGCGGATATATTGACCGAACTAATGCTAGATGCACACAAATTGAGTCACATTAACGCCTTGTCTGCGGAACAAAAGGTTCTCGTTGCTTTTGCACGAGCGTTAGCGACGGAACCGAGCGTTGTACTACTAGAAGACATTTTCTCTCGGGTTAACGCAAACGAGCGTCTTAAGCTAATCCAAAAAATACGAAATGTTCTTAAGTCTGGAAACATTGCGGCAGTGCTTGCTACTCAAGATCCACAAGATGCCTTTGCATTTTCAGATGTCATGGGTGTGATTCAACACAGAAGATTATTACAGTGGGACGAGCCTGCAACATTGTATGAGCAACCCAAAACGCAAGCCATTGCCGCCTTGCTTGGAATCTGTAGCTTCATAAAAGCAAAAGTGCAGATTAACGAGGATCATTGTGAACTTTTAACCGAACTCGGCGTGTTAACAACCCATTTACAGCCTAATCTATTTAATGGACAAATTGTTGAGATTTTAATAAGACCTTTCGATATTAATATTAAAAGATTAATCAGCTCTGATGAGGGTCGAGACCCACAAGAACTAACCGCTAAAATCGGTAAGATAATTAACCGAATTTACAATGGATCGGTCATTCAATATGAAGTGGAGTTAGCGGTAAGCAGGTCTATTGTTACCCTTTATTCCCACCTTAAATATAATTTTAGCCAAGGTGATGTTATTGAAATGGGATTGTGTATTAAAAAGCCCAAGGTCTTCCCTCTGTAGTCATTTCGTTCTTTTTCGTAGTGCTTGTCATCTGGGGATAGGCGCTACATCGCCAATAAAATTAACCCTTTGCGTTATTCGGCAATTTTAGTAAGCGTTTTCATTTATATTGAGTGCAAAGTTAATTGCGTAGTATCATGATATTACTTTCTCTCTATTTAAGAATTTATGTCTTAATTAATACCGTAATATTAATAATTAGATCGTGGTTTTCAGAATTTAAAAGTGATATGTAGAAAGTGTTATCAAATATATTTGGAACAATTGTTAACAAAATTGTTAAATTTAATTTTCAAAATAAAGTATATATATATTGCTATTTAATGACAGTCTCTTACTTAAAACAGATAATGTGTCATTTATTTGTAGTAATTACTTATTTATAAAATCATATTTATCTATTGCTATTTTCCATTTTCCCTTCTTTATTTACACTTCCTTTTTGAGTGGATTTTTGGCTTTCTGTATGGTGCTTGTAGGCTGGATTTGTTTTGCCATATGTGACATTTTTCTCAAAAGGGAACGAAAATATTTCATTTAAATAAAAATTTGTATCGTCAGTGAATTGTCGATAACTTACCGTTCAATTACATATTTTTACTCTTGTAGAGCCTATGTTAAAAGGGTTTGTAAGAAAAAAGGTAAGTTCTGAGTACGCCTCAATTTGATAAAAAAGATAAAAATCTTCACGCCGGACTGGTAAAGATATGGATATGATTTAGAATAAGGAGTAACAGTAGTCTCGATTAATGGAATATCACCTCATGGAAGAACAGCTAATCCCATCTAAAGCCAATAAAATCAAAGCTTATATTAAAATTAAATGTATATATAAATATATATTATAATTTTGAGTGAATATATATTGTCAACTTAACTCAATTTTGTTCAACGTGTTGTTATATAAGGGATATGGCATTTCATAGGATGTGATGCTAGTTGAAAAATTAGACTTTACCTTCTCAAAAAATACTCCTTTTCAAAAATATTTGAATCTATTTAACAATATCTCTCTATCTTTTTTCTGGCTTTTTGATAACCTGTTTAGGTAAAATAATTTCTGAGGTTAAATGGTGAGGTGGGAAACAACATGAGATCTGGAATTGGCTTGTTTAAGGGAAAAATATTTTTAAGCGCTGTTACCTTGTTTTTGGCTTCTGTACAGTTTTCAGTTTCAGCTAAAGGTGAGGATTCTAATCTCGAGGGTAAAGAGGATGCAGTAATGACCTTCAAATCTGAAAGTCATGACCTAGCTATTGAAATTCAAGGGAAGCGTCACTTTCTTGCGCTAAACAAGATTCAGCACTGGGATGTTGAGGTCGCGCAAATTGACGGTGAGGCTTTTAGTGAGGTGGAAATGGTGTTCGACGGTGGTATGCCTTCGCATGGTCACGGTATGCCAACAACACCTAAAGTCATGAAACAAACTGATTCGGTATTCGTCATTAAAGGAATTAAGTTTTCGATGCCGGGTGTTTGGGAGTTGTATTTTGACATAAAACGTGGTGATACCAACGTTAGGTTAACGCTGGAGATAGAGCTTCACTACGGGAAAAAATTGAAAATTTTGTCTGCTCGCTTTTCTTAAGTTGTAGATGTGGAAAGAGCTTGAACGTTTAAAGGAATTGAATAATGAGATCGCATCCACTTTTAACGCTTTGCGTAACAGCTCTGATTGGGATAATCGGGCTAATTGGCATCTTAAATATTGCTTTCCCTGAAGGAGAAGGCGGCACAATATGGGAAGAACAAGAAGTTGCTATATTACGAACTCTTGCTATTCCGCAAAATATTATGGAGCAGTCTTACGAGTCGTTGACTAATCGTTACGCTGGAGTAGAAGAAGCAGAGCGTTTTGGGCATCGATTATTTTTTGATGAAGACTTGAGCATTAATCGAGAGCGTTCGTGTGCCAGTTGTCATCATCCAGAAAAAGCATTCACTGATGGTTTGCCTACGCCTATATCTGAAGCTGAACCGATTACTCGTAACACGCCAACTATTGTTGGTTCAGGGTTGTCGGCATGGCAATTTTGGGATGGTCGCAGAGATAGCTTGTGGTCTCAAGCGCTAGAATCATTAGAAAGTATGAATGAGCACGGGACGCCAAGAACATTAGTGGCTTTGCGTGTTGCAGAAAAACATAAAGAAGAATACGAAGCCGTTTTCGGCACGTTACCAGATTTTTCTGATAGTCGTCGTTTTCCACCTTTTGCTAGCCCTGATTCAGGTGTTCAGGATAGTGATGTGTTGTGGGCGCAAATGTCAGAAGAAGATCGGGAGCAAGTGAACCTTGTATTTACCAACGTGGGAAAAGCGATTGGAGCGTACGAGGCGAAATTGGTCCCGGCCCGAAGTCGTTTTGACGAGTATATTGCTAGTTTGAATGACCAAGGGGAAGTCATGGAAGGGCACAAATCCGCGCTTAATCAAAAAGAGATAGCGGGATTGAAGCTATTCATGGATGAGGAAAGTGCGCAGTGCATTAGCTGTCACAATGGACCAATGCTGAGTAGCTTTGAATTCAAAGCAATTAATGCACCAGATGGCTCTGATGAACACACTGATCGCAAAGACATCGGTCGAAAAGAAGGTGTAATTAAGCTTTTAGCACAGGAATTTAACTGTAAAAGCAAGTTTAGTGATGCGACACCCGAAATGTGTGATGAGCTAAATTTTGTTAAAGCAGATGGAATGGAGCTGGAAGGCGCATTCAAAGTTCCTACGCTAAGAAACGTTGCATTAACAGCACCTTATATGCATTCAGGTGTCTTCAACAATCTTGATGAAGTGCTTCAGTACTACAACCGTCCAATGATAGAAAAGGGGGTACATATTGATGTTGAACCTCTCAAACTTGTTCCGCATCAGTTGGAACAATTGGAAGCTTTTCTAATGACACTAAACGGTGGTATCGCAGTGGAAAAAGAGTGGCTTCAAGCTCCTCCAATGGAAGGCGTAAAACAAAATAAAAAGTATGCAGCAGAAACCAGCTCAATTAATTTTTAGGGTGTCATAACCAATGAAAACATCAATCCTACGTATTTTTACTGGCTTGTTAGCCTTATTGTCATTCCAATCCTTCGCGCATGTTCGTTGGTTTGTGCCTGTTGGTACTGAACTACCTAAGATGAGCCTGCCTATGGATTGGATCGCCGCATTAATCTTATTTGGTGGAGCAGGATTTGTTGTCTCTGTTCTTGTGATTGCCAAAATAGGTCAAAGCAGTCAACGCTTTGGTAACGCATTATTCAACCAATGGAATGATAAACATAATATTGGTTGGTATATCTTATTCGGCCTTGTTAACCTTCTGTTTTTACACAATTTATTGTTGGGAGAATTTTTAGGTCCTCACTTCTTTATTTCTCATGAAAGAATTATCGTGGGAGTTGTTTTACAGTCGCTTGTGTTAATAGGATCGGTAATCTCTTTAGCTTTTACTGGGTTGGTGCTGTTTGCGATTGCTTTGGTATCGTTGCTTTTCTTCTCCTTTGAAAGTGGTATTGACTACTTTTTCGAAATGGCGAGCCTTGGATTAGCCTACTTCTTCATTTCTACCCGTATTAGTCAGTTTGATCGTGGCATGTTTGCTCGTTTTGGCTTAGACAAGCTGAAACATTATGCACCAATTGTTTTGCGTATTGGTCTTGGGGTTCAGTTGTTAACGTTGGCGATACATAATAAATTTTATGAGCCTGCCGCAACGTATTTCTTCCTTGAAGAACACCCTTATTATAATTTCCCTAACTTCTTCGGATGGGAAGACTTTACGCATTTGCACTTCGCTCTTGCAGCCGGAACCTTTGAATCATTGTTTGGCATTATGCTAACACTTGGTTTAGCGACGCGTTATGTGTTGCTTGTTATTGCCTTCTTCTTCGCATCAACCGGTGTTATTTCTGGCCTTGATGAGCTAATGGGGCATTTACCTATCTTTGGTTTTGTTGCTGTCCTGCTTGTTTATGGCGACACTGGATTTGGCTTGAAGAAAAGCGACGAAGCACATGACGCAATGCCTGCCGCAGCCTAAGTTATCAAGACAAAAACAAATGTTTTAAAATGTGAAGTCGACCAAGTTTTGGTCGGCTTCTTTTTTTGGGCTTAACCTATTCATTTCTGAGTTTATCGATTCGTTCTTTCTTACCAAAAATCTTTTCATAATTTCCATTGGCTTAACAAGATTTCAGAGTCTATTCTTAACCTTTAATGTGAGTGTTTTTTCTTGGTACAGACAACCAATGACTTTTGTTGGGGAATCCCTGCCCGGTGCAGCATTACCGCTTTTAGATCGTATTGGTATTGCTAATTTTGAACATTGGTTATCTTCAGACGCTTACGATGTCTGTCGAGGCAATGTGTCTGCTTGGGGAGGTGATAATTGGGTTCGAAATGATGCTATTCAAAACCCCCAAGGAGGCGGTTGGCACCTTAATCGCCGTGCATTTAACAATGCGTTATTTGAATTAACATTAGCGCGATTAGTTGAGCACAAGGAAGCAAAAATAACGGTTGTAAATCGCACTTCTCAAGGATGGAATGTTCAGGTTAGTTGCGAGCAAGAGGCACTGACTTGTCGTTATCTTATTGATGCGTCAGGAAGAGCTTCCGTTGTCGCAAAATTGTTGGGTTTGAAAAAGTGTCATTTGGATCGCCAAATGGCTTCCGTAGCTTGGGTTGAATCAGACGCATCCGATAAAGAGAAAGTCACGCGGATAAAATCAGTAAAAGATGGATGGTGGTATAGCGCTCGATTACCCATGTATTCCGAGAAAGGTCTTTCGATTCGAGTGATCGCTAAGTTTTCATTACAGAAAGAGGCTAAAGTCTTAACTGATGTTTATTGCTTTTTAGAGGCGTTGAACCAATCTTCGTGTTTACCCGTTTCATTTTCGCCACGGCAATTACAAGCGCCTATTTTACTCGCGGACGCTAGCGTTTCTCGCCTTATACAAGCGGAAACCTATTCTGACTTTATTGCTGTTGGGGATGCTATCTTGAGTCTTGACCCGTTATCGTCGCAAGGAATTTTCTTTGCCTTGTATAGTGGCATTAGAGGTGCTGAGGCGATAATCAAGACGCATCAAGCTACTGAAAGCGCAATTGCCCTCGTTGATTATTATGCCGCAGTGCAAGAGGTATTTGATAAGCATCAAGGCGCTCGTCGACTTTATTATGCGATGGAGCACAGGTTTCCCGATGCTGAGTATTGGCGTATAAAAGTGCGCTAACCACATTGTTTCTTTGTACGATTTTTTAGTGCTCATCCATTTTTAAGTAATTTTTTGCTTCTTTTAGCCACGCTTTTTGAGCATTGATATTACCGCTATCTATTATTGCTTTGCGTTGAAATATGAGCCTTTTAGCGTGTAAATGAGCGGGAGGTGAGGCTTGGTAGGGTTGCCGAAAAAGTCGGATCGTATGAATGCTGATGCGAAACAATAAGTACACAATACTCAACACAGCGAGATTTTCTAACGTCATGGGTAATCGACAACCTCGAATCGAGTGAGTTGCAGGATTTTAAGCTCCCATTGTTCCAATTCCGCTTGAGCTAGGAACAAAGCGTCAACGTCGTTTGCTGATAGGCGTGACAGTAGACATCGTTCCGACAACATAACTCCCTCAACAATTGCTTCATGAAAAGCGAGTATGTTTGGTTTATTCCTTGCTGCTGTAAAATCGCGCTGAAAAATTCGCCAAGTTAACATCAGTAGGCAACTTAACAAAATTGAGATAAGGATTAAGCATGCTGTCTCCATTTCAAACCTCCCTGAGAAAGCACTTGGAGTAATAAATATCCTGCTATCGAAAAGTTAATAAAAGGAATGCCAAAATTGTAGACTCTATCCAAAATACTCATATGTATCAGCATTTGGTTGAGGAACATAAGCAAGTGCAATACGATGCTAATGACGTATGCGCCTTGCACAATTCTGAGTTCTTTGCCTTTACTGGTATTGGTCCATTCATGGCATTTTTGCAGAATAAGTACCACAAGAAAGCTGAAAATCGACCATAAAATAACCCAAAAGCCTACCCTTAGAACAAACTCAACATCCTGATCGTAAATGAAACGAATTAATGGCGTATTTAGCGTTGCAGAGAAAAACTCAGCGAGCGCTAGGATTACCACGATAATCGATACTGATGAGAGATGTTTTGTTGTCCCTACACTAAAAACAAATAGCAATGTATATAAATAAGGTAAGCTTTTAGCAATACTTAATGCGGCTTCATTCCAGCTCATAATTATTTCAACCTTAGATTAAGGCTTTAGGCAGAAACCAAGGAAGCACACCGAACTTTCTTCAGGTGAAATTGATTTTGGCTTAGGAGGAATAACGCCTTCGCCATTGCCGCTTGCAACAATAACTCCCTCTTCCTTGTTGTATGATAAGGAGGCATTCTCGCTGTTAATATTGGCTGCTTGAATACCAAAGGAAAGAGAGTGACTGCCTGCACTGGTTGCTTGAGATACAAGTAATGCACTTAATGTAAGTGGGATAAGTTTATTTTTTAATTTCATGTTGTTTCCTCTTTGTGGATATAAAAGTGTCTCAAATGGGAATTTAACATGGCTATTTTTAAAATACCATAAGGATAATTAAATATTAGCTAAAAAAATGTCTTTTTTGTGGCGGTGGTTCGTAGGTTTCTGTATCTTGTGACGCTAGGTAATTGAAAAATATAATTTTTCTGAATGAGCGAAGAAGTATTGAACGGGATTAAGATGTAAATATGTCTTTTGGATGCATTTTGGGCAAAGCAAACCACTGAATATGTATGTTAAGGGATTTAAGCTTTAAATGCCCTTGCGATACATTTATTGCGACCAGTTTCCTTTGCTTCATACATACAGCCATCAACAAAATTAAGCACTTGCTCAGGCGTGATGTTGGGATTAGGTACAACACTCGATAGCCCAATACTAATTGTGATGATGCCGTAATCCTTATTTTCTGGATGGGGCAGGGCGAGAGCGCGAATGGTATCGACCAATTTGTCTGCGCAAGACTTAGCGCCTTCCAAATCTGTATTTGGCAATACGATAGCAAACTCTTCTCCACCATATCGAGCAACAATGTCGGTTTCGCGCTTGTAACATTGCTCAATCGTTTGGGCTATGGTGCGTAAACATTCATCACCTTGTAAATGCCCGTAGTAATCATTGTATTTTTTGAAATTATCAATATCGAGGAAGATTAGGCTAAGGGGATCGTGCTCTCGAAGGGCGCGACCCCACTCAATATACAGTTGATCGTCAAATCGACGACGATTCGCAATACCGGTTAAGCCATCGGTGGTGGATAAATGCTTAAGTTGATTACGATAACGTACCAATTCTAAATGGTTGCGGATCCGCATTTTAACGATTGAAGGGTGAAAAGGTTTCGCGATGTAATCAATAGCACCGAGCTCTAACCCTTTTTGTTCGTCATCTTCGCTATCCAATGAGGTGACAAAAATGACAGGGATCATATCGGTGAATTTGTTTTCTTTAAGGCGAGAACAGACTTCGTAGCCGTCCATTTCGGGCATCATTACATCAAGCAGGATAAGATCTGGGCGCATCTTTTGGGCAAGCGACAGCGCTTCTTTGCCACTTCTCGCAAATATGATGTTGCATTCTGTGCGAATGATTTCGCCCAAGGTTTTAATATTGTTGATAGAATCATCAACGATCAAAACCGTCTGTTTTTCGTTCACTTCACTCAACGGCTGCACCGATTTATCATTGTCACAAGTAATTACTGCACTGAGTTATTGTTTATTAAGCACTATCAGCTTCTATTTCTTGCTTTAACCTTTTGGCGGATTGACTTGCTTCTTCAAAATCAAGTCGTCCTAAACTGGCAATTAGGGTCTGTTTGGTTGGCCCGTATTGCTCATCCGGTATTTTGTTGACTAAAGTCTCACCAAATTCAATTGCATCTAACTGCTGAGTTTGCAGCATATTCTCAAGTTGTTCAATCAGGGGAATAATATTTTCCGTATCAATTTGTGTTGTTTTTTCTAAACTACTTGATTCTTTTAGTTTTTTAGCACTATTTAAATATTCATTGATGGCCGTGATTAAGCTATCCATTTGCTCAAAAAGGCTATTTAGCTCATCTTTTGTGACTTGGTTGTGTAAACGTAATTGGCTTTCTATTTTGCCTGCAAGGTGGTGAATATCGTTTGCCGAAATGTTACCTGCTTCACCTTTGAGTTTGTGAATATGGTGGAGCATCGCTTCTAAATTATTGGATTTATGATAGTTTTCGAACCTTTGATTAAAGGTTTCATAGTCATGATGGAACTCGCCTAATAAACTGTCTAATAAGTTCGTTTTATAACCCATCCGCTTTAAAGCGGATTCAAGGTTAATGCCTCTTATGTAGGGCAGATCACTTATCTCAGATTTTCTATCTTCAACATCGACAGTGGTATTAACAGATAGATATTTCCCAATGGTGCTGTAAAACAGTTCGACATCAATGGGTTTACTTAAATGATCAACCATACCTGCTTGCAGGCTTCTTTCTCTGTCTTCCTTCATTGCATGGGCTGTCATTGCAATAATTGGGGTAGTTACTTTCAGTTCATTGATTAAGGTTTTGCTCGCGGTGAGACCATCAACTTCCGGCATTTGAATATCCATCAATATGAGATCAAACTTTTGTTCTTTCGCTCGTGTAATGGCTTCTTGTCCATTGTTGGCAATGACAACTTGAACATGAATATCATCTAAGAGGCCAAGTACCACTTCTTGGTTGAGTTTGTTGTCTTCTGCAAGTAAGACCTTTTTGCCTTCGCAGACGCCACCATTTAAACAGGGAGAATGATCAATTTCTTGAGGAGCTTGTTTGTCGAATAGGGCTTCGTTAATCGCTTCAAAGAGCTTGTGTTGGGTAACAGGTTTGGAAAGTTGACTTGATAAGGGTAAGTCCTGTGTTTCCTTTATGTAGTCTTCATTATGACCATAGGCTGTTAGCATGATAATGGCGGGTTGAGAGTGCTTTTGTGAATCTGGAAGTGAAGCCTTAATACGCTGACTATTGATTTGTTTAATCAGCTCTACACCATCCATTTCTGGCATTTTCCAGTCGATAATCATGAGATGAACGGTTTCATCTATTTCATGCAACTTTTTCAAGCACTCTGCGCCTGAATGGGCAACACTGACGTGGCAACCCATGTGGTGTAGCATTTCTGCCAGTACATAGGTTGATGTGGTACTGTCGTCCACAATAAAGATATGTTTACCTTTTAGTCCATCTTCTATCAGTTGTGCCGCTTCTTGTTGAGGATAGGCCACTTGTTCAGGAGCAAGATCTAAATAGGCGGTGAAACTAAAGGTACTGCCTTTTCCAAACTCACTGTCGACCCAAATTTCGCCGTCCATTAAGTTAACGAGTTTGGCGCAAATCGACAGACCTAAACCCGTTCCGCCGTACTTGCGAGTAATTGAGTTATCAACTTGATTAAATGAGCTAAATAGATGCTTTTGTTTATCTTCGGCGATGCCGATGCCTTGATCTTTAATACTAAACTGAAGCTCAATATGGCCTTCGCCTATGTATTTAATTTTAATCGAGACTAGGATCTCGCCCTTCTCAGTGAACTTGATGGCGTTGTTAACTAAGTTTAATAAAATTTGTCCTAGACGGAGTGGGTCGCCCATTAAAGGTTGGGGAATACTTGGGTCAACAAAGTAGATTATATCTAAGCCTTTATTTGAGGCTTGTATAGCGGTCACATTAGATAAATTCGAAAGAATTTCTTCTATGGTAAAAGGAATAGATTCAAGTTCCATTTTACCGGCTTCGATTTTTGAAATATCAAGAATATCGTTGACCAAACTTAACAGTACATGGGCGGAGCTATCGACACGTTTAATCAGCCCGCGCTGCTTACGATTAAGATTGGAATTAAGCGCCAAATAAGTATTACCAATGATGGCATTCAGAGGAGTACGTATTTCATGGCTCATGTTGGCGAGGAATTGCCCTTTTGCCTGATTTGCTACTTCCGCTTGCTCTTTTGCTTCACGTAATGCCGATTCGATTTGTTTTTGCTTGGTAATATCCCGTCCTAAGCCTTCAATACTGAGAAAATTGCCGCTTTCGTCGTAAAGGTTAACTTCAGAAAGCAATAACCAGCGTTTGTTACCATATTTGTCTAAGATTTCTGCTTCAAACTCTAATTGATCTTCTGGATGTCTAGCACCTGAGTAATAGTGTGTTGCCACTTGGTTGATAGGGTTATTTGTTAGCAGGTTAACCAACTCTTGCATTTCATTTTCTCGATAACCAAAGAGCGTGAAAACATTGTCACTGGTGCTGGTTATCACGCCTTTGGGGTTGCGCGTATACACAAAGTAATGGTTCAAGCTGCTCAATAATCGGTGGTATTTCTTTTGATTTCGATACAGAGCTTGTTCAGAGAGGCGTCGCAGTGCTTCTTCTTTGCTCATTGTCCGAAGCATGTAGAAGGATAAGCCCCACGCGGTTAATAGAAGTAGTAAACTAATTGCGCCTTCAATTGCTAACTGGTTGCGAATATCGTTGGCGACCGTTTGGTAGAAAGAGTCTGATGTCCAAAATTGAACCAAACCGATGAGTTCATAGGTGTCGGGGGAGAATAATTCGATATTCGAATGAAAACAGGTTTCACAGTCTAAGGTACCAGCTGTGAGTGGGAGGGAAGGGTAGAAGTCTTCATCTATTTCTATGTGAATCCCCACATACATGGCATCCGAAGATTCATTATTTTTGTAGAGCATGATCCTATCCATCATTTCGTAAATAGGATCGAAGTTTTCATCGACAGGAATTTGATTAATTAGGCTTGCAAGGCGCAGTGATTGGGCCTCAGCCATAATTTTAGCGTCAACACTGGCTTTATTACGAAGTTCGGGCTCAAGCACTTGGAACCAATAAGAGGTTAATAACCCTTGTAGCGCCACGGTGAGCACCAAAAATACCGTATTAATGAAATACGATGTACTTTTTAACCTACTTGATGTTGTCTGGGACATAGGCTTTCGCAACTTTTAAGAAAAAGGGTTTGATCTGAACTTTCGACTTTTCAATAGTGTTGATATTGACGTACGGATGGATTCTTGATGTCGTAAAAAGCCCACCAAGAATGCCGTTTTCAACGTCGCCTTCGTATGGTGAAAAGGTAATGATGCCGTGTGCAATACCGTAATCGACGATACTTTTGACCCTATCTTCAATCAAAGGATCGACTAAAAAAATGGCAGCCGGCTTTAGGCTAACTTCCTTAACCAAATCAAGGTGTTGAACAAGGTGTACTTTTACATGACTGCCTTTTATTTGACCTTTATTTTCTAAACGCCCCATACGAACAAAAGAGCGAGCATAGTGTTTCGCTTTGGAGATGTTGGAGTGGTATATGAAAACAATGTCAGTTTCATCATCTTGGTTCACTTTTTTGCCGATTTCGCGGTCGGCTAAGAGCATTGAGCGGAAGATTTTAAGACCAGTTCGGAGTCTGCCTGATTGGTTATCAAGTGTGCCATCCGCGCTATAGGCTGGTAAGGGGGAAAACGTCAGACAGCAAACACACACACAAAGCACCATCATCCAAGATGATTGCCTATGCGGTTTTTGTTGCGAGCGGAAAAGTGCTCGTACCATATTGAATCTAATCAAGTTTATCCTTCCATTGTTGTACAGAGACATGTTCTTTCACAAGCTCTATTGTTTCGTTCACCATGCCTAACACTTCCTGCGTCAGCGCTTGCTCTGCAACAGAAGGCGCCGTTAGTCCATGATCGATTATGTCGCCTACTCTTTGAGGTGTCATATCTTGGAGCATGTTAACAATAGCTTGTACTACAATGTCTGCCACTGCCGTTTCTAACAGTCTTTCGATACTCGAACCAACGACCGGTAGATACGTGAGTGTTTGAACTTGAGCATTATTGCGTACTGCATCAGATACACTAAGCGCTATGTGCTCTCTTACTGACTCTCCAACTTGTTGATCTGCAATTGAATCACCAACGTGTAGTGCCAAGGAAGATAACCAATGATGCAACACCACTCTACGTGGCGCAAGTACCTGACTTTGTATCCTGTTCAAAAGATCAGAATCACCGGAAATATCTTGCTGCACGTCACTTAAGACTTTCACTACAATTCTGTCGCTTAACTCTTCTATAAAGACGTTGTAGTAAAAGCGGAAAAAACGGTAAACACCGGTGTCTTTTAGGTCGACTATGCGATATTTATGCAGTCGATGCAGTATTGATATGATGCGTAACAACCTAAAAACGCGAGCGGTTGTTACAGGAATACACCCTACTAGGTCGTACCAATGGATAAAGGGGAAAAAATACCAGCGTAGATATTCTTTTTCTTTGATGGCAACTGCCCAACGGATGAAAAACTCCACAAGGAAAATACTGATAAATATTAAGTCGATAAGAAGAAAGTTATCGTGAATGGGTTGGTAAGCTTCAGCAATTGCAGGAAGGTGCTGATGTAATGCATCGTTAATACTAACGACATCAAACAGTGAATCGAAAACAATAAGTAATAGGTTGATCGTTAGCATGCCAAGCATGATGGCATCGATAATGAACCATGGGGTTTGCTGGCTCTTACGGAGATTACTGAAATTAAATTTAAGCATTATCAAACGCTTCCCTAATTTTTGTCACGGCTTCCTGACTAACTCGCAAGCCTAAGATAGAACATTTGAGCGTAAATTTATACCGAAATACGCTTTATTGGCGGTGTCTAAACGTAAAGAATAGGGCGATGACGGAGAAAATCCAAAGTGGGAAGTTACCTAATGCTCGGTAGGGAGTCGTGCCTGTGGTCGATGCAATAGACTGAGTTAACGTCGCATCTTCAAATTGTGGAGCTTGTGCTTGAACTCTGCCATTTGTATTAATAAAAGCAGTTATGCCGTTATTTGTTGCTCGAATCACAGGAAGGCCGAACTCCAGAGCTCGCATCTGTGCAATTTCGAGGTGTTGATGTGGCCCGTGGGAGCGGCCGAACCAAGCGTCGTTACTAACAGTGATAATGAAATTAGTATGATGGTTCAAATTAGCTCGAATCTGATCAGGAAAGGCAATTTCAAAACAGATTGCAGGGGCAAAGTAGATGCCATTAGCCTCTAGGTTAGCTTGTACATAGTCACCACGTGAAAACGATGACATCGGTAAGTCGAAAATAGGCGCTAGCCCTCGAATCCAACTCTCCAATGGAATAAATTCACCGATGGGTAATAAGTGATGTTTTTCATAACGGTTAGGATGACCATAGAAATAGGCTCCCTCGTCTTGTGATGGAGCAGAATCAGCCTGACCAAGGGTCATTAAGGTATTGTAGGCGTCTCGGGTTTCAAAATTGTAGTTAACAATTCCAGTTATTAATCCGGTATTGTGCTCTTTGGCCAATGCGTCTAGGTTTTCTAGGTAGGTTTTCGCCAGTGGTTCTAGTCTTGGAATGGCAGCTTCTGGCCAGATAACAACATCGGCGTCCCAATGTGCTTCTGTTAATGACAAATATTTATTCATGGTGGGCAAGTCTTGCTCCGGTACCCAGCGAAGGGCTTGTTTGATATTGCCTTGTACCATGGTAATCCGGGTTTTCTCTTTTGTAGGCTGGGTCCAATGAACTTGCTTGATGAGTGTGGATAACCCAAAGATAAGCGAGACACTGACAAACAAGGTAAAAGCCGGTTTCTTAAGGCCAGCAGTTATCCTGTTAGTTGTGACAACCGAACAGAGAAAAGCACTGATCCCAAGCAATAATAAGCTGATACCGGTTTCACCTATTAGCGGGGCCCATGCATTGAGTGGGCTAAGCGTTTGCGTATAACCTAAAGAAAGCCAAGGAAAGCCTGTTAGAAACCATCCTCTTATCCACTCTGTAATAAACCAAATAGCTGGCAGGCTCCAATACCAATGATTGGGATTTACGTATTTGCGGGTAACGTAAAAGGCGATGGCAGGATACAGCGCTAGATAACCACATAAAGTTAACATCATGGCGACTGAGGCTATCAGTGGGATACCGCCAAACTGTGAGATGCTAACATGTACCCAGCTAATGCCAGCACCAAACCAGCCAATGCCAAACACCCAGCCAAGTGTAAAAGCACTGTGTTGGGTTCTTTTTAACAAGATAAGTTGGGTAGTCAGTGCAACGGGGGCGATAAACCAATACGAAAAGGGAGCATAAGCCAGTGTTAAGCTCGCTCCCAGTAATAGGCTAATTAGACGCTCAAAATGCTTCAACTTGCAGTTTCTATTCTTGTTGGTATGGCTCGTCGTCGGGTTTAGGTAGTGTCACTTTAAGCTGAATTAGGCGACGTCCATCAGCGTTATTCACCCTGAACAGAATGTTGTCGAGCATCACGGCTTCATCTTTTTCGGGCATGTGACCGAATGAGTTAATTACAATGCCGCCAATGGTATCGGCATCTTCTGCATCGAAAGAAGTACCAAAGTGTCGGTTGAAATCGTCAACAGAAGTGAGCGCTTTTACTGAGAAGGTATAAGTATTAAGTTGTTTAATGTCTTCAGATAAATCTTCTTCCGCATCGTGCTCATCTTCAATTTCCCCCACAATGAGCTCAAGAATATCTTCAATTGTGACCAATCCAGATACACCACCGTATTCGTCTACCACGATTGCCATGTGGTAGCGGTGCTCCCTAAATTCGCGAAGTAGTGTATCAACACGTTTGCTTTCTGGAATAATAACTGCGGGGCGAATGATGTCGCTTAGTTGAATATCTGCTTCAGGCTCGAATGCTTTGCGAAGGAGATCTTTAGCAAGTAATACTCCTTCAACGTGATCTTTGTCTTCTGATACCACAGGGAAACGTGAATGTGCGGTTTC
Organism: Alteromonas sp. a30; assembly: GCF_026788005.1. GTDB lineage: Bacteria > Pseudomonadota > Gammaproteobacteria > Enterobacterales > Alteromonadaceae > Paraneptunicella. The sequence continues at coordinate 46,648 of NZ_JABEPE010000009.1, read as the reverse complement.
TAAGACTATTGGCAGAAATGCCTCTAGTGGTTGACCCATTTCGATAGTGGTCATTTGAGAGCGAGGGATCATTATGTCCCGAACTCGCATTTCACTCACACCCAGAACACCTTGGATCATCTTTCTTGTGTCTGGATCAATGACTTCCTTTTGCTCGGCTTCCGTAATAATGTCAGCCAACTCTTCTCTATTTTGCGGTTCTCCAGCAAAGGCTTGTACTATTTTTTCCAGCCAACCTTTGTTCGAAGAACCGTTGCTAGAGTGGGGGTTATCGTCTGTATTCATAGATTTTTAATCGCTTCCTAATGAGCACTTATCATTGACTAACTTAATAAGGGTCGTCAATACCCAGTTGGTTTAAAATGGCAACTTCTATGGTTTCCATTTCTTCGGCTTCTTCGGCCTCAATATGATCAAAGCCAAGTAAATGCAGGGTTCCATGTATTACCATATGGGCCCAATGGTGCATTAATTCTTTATTTTGTTCTTGCGCTTCTTTGGCGACCACTTGCGCACAAATTACTAAATCGCCTAAAAAAGGCATATCGACTTGCGGTGGCGCTTCAAAGGGAAAAGACAACACATTGGTTGGATAGTCTTTTTGTCGGTAATCGTGATTTAGCGCTTGACCTTCTTCAGCATCAACAATGCGAACGGTGATTTCTTGTTTCGTTAAACCTTGATGTTGCAATACGGCTTCTACCCATTTTTGCACTTCGGCTTCGCTAGGAATTGGCGAAAACTCACTGGCTAATTGGTAATCAAGGATGGTGCTTATCATGATATTTTGTTGGCTTACTTTTGTTGATCTGTATCAGGTTGGTTTGCGCTATTGGCAAGTTTGGCGTCTTCTTTGGCTTTTTCTCGCCATTTTTTCGCTTCCGCTTCTTCTTTTCGCTGAATTTCATCATGCTTTTCGTAAGCCTGCACAATTCTGGCGACAACCGGATGACGCACTACATCTTCGGCAGTGAAAAAGTTAAACGAAATATCATTTACTTCACTTAATACTTCAATAGCATGACGCAAACCGGAACGTACGCCACGAGGCAAGTCGATTTGGGTAATGTCGCCAGTAATCACCGCTTTTGAGTTGAAGCCAATACGGGTTAAGAACATTTTCATTTGTTCTTTTGTAGTGTTCTGGCTTTCATCCAAAATAATAAAGGCATCATTTAAGGTTCTGCCTCGCATGTAGGCAAGGGGGGCGACTTCTATCACATTTCGTTCAATGAGCTTTTCAACTTTTTCAAAGCCCAGCATTTCGAATAACGCGTCATATAAAGGACGCAGATATGGATCGACTTTCTGTGATAAATCACCGGGTAAAAAACCTAATTTTTCACCGGCTTCAACCGCAGGTCGAGTGAGCAAAATACGACGAATTTCTTGGCGCTCCAACGCATCCACGGCACAAGCCACGGCCAAATACGTTTTACCGGTTCCCGCAGGGCCAATGCCGAAAGTAATATCATGATGAAAAATATTGGTAACGTACAGGGATTGATGCGGATTACGGGGCTTTATTACGCCACGCTTGGTCTTGATAAAGGTTTCTTTTCCCGGTTCAGCCTCGTCGTTCTGCTCTAAACTTTTAGATGCTTGGATAGCAAGGTGAATTTGATCGGGCTCCAAAACTGGGATTTGGCCTTTGAGTGGTTGGGTTTCGATATAGAGCGACTTTAGCAATTCTGTTGTTGCATTCGCTTGAAGCGCCTTACCCATTACCGTGAAGTGGTTATCGCGGTAAGTGATCTCTACACCGAGTCGTCGTTCAATGTGCTTTAGATTGTCGTCAAAGGGGCCAACTAAACTGGAAATTCTATGGTTATTGCTTGGTTCTAAATCAAGCTTCCGACTCACTAATTGATTGCTCAACGATCACTCCTAAAAGGCTGTTTAATACGATTTGGCACTGGCATCATGAACCCTAATTCAGGCTAAGGCTGAAACTGGCTAACGCCTAGGTTATCGCCTGAATGTTGCATTTTAAATTTTTCGGGTACAGGAACAGGAATGGATTTTTCCATTTGTTCTTCGGTACGGATAACCTCTCCACGCAATGAGTTGGTGTGAACATCAATGATTTTGACATCAACGAACTTACCAATCATATCTGGTGTACCTTCAAAATTAACCACTCGGTAGTTTTCTGTTCTGCCGCTAAGCTCCATTACATTCTTACGTGATGGGCCTTCGACTAAAATGCGTTGCTCGGTGCCTAACATGCCGCGTGCAATGTTCAAGGCTTGCTGATTAATACGTTGTTGCAACAAATACAGACGTTGTTTTTTGGTTTCTTCTGGCACGTTGTCGGGTAAATCTGAGGCAGGTGTTCCCGGGCGCGCACTATAAATAAAGCTGAAACTCAAATCGAAATCAACCGCTTGAATTAAGTCCATTGTGTCTTCGAAGTCTTTATCGGTCTCACCGGGAAAACCGATAATGAAATCAGACGACATGCTTAAATTCGGACGAATTTTCTTTAATTTACGAATCTTTGACTTGTATTCGATAGCGGTATGACCCCGCTTCATCATTGCAAGAACATGATCTGAACCGGATTGCACTGGTAAATGTAGATGATCAACCAGTTCTGGAATATCGGCGTAGGCGTCAATAATATCGTCAGTGAATTCAACTGGATGAGAAGTGGTGTAACGAATGCGGTCGATGCCATCAATCGCGGCGACTAAATAAAGTAGCTCGGCGAAGGTGCAAATACTGCCATCGTGATGTGGGCCTCGGAAGGCATTCACGTTTTGCCCTAACAGGTTTACTTCTCGAACGCCTTGTTCGGCAAGTTGGGAGATTTCGAAAAGCACATCATCTACCGGACGGCTTACTTCTTCGCCACGGGTGTAAGGCACTACGCAAAAGCTACAGTATTTTGAGCAGCCTTCCATAATGGAAACAAACGCTGTAGGACCTTCCGCTCTGGGCTCGGGCATGCGGTCGAACTTTTCGATTTCAGGGAAACTAACGTCTACAACTGGCGTACGCTCGCCAGTCACTTGGTTAATCATTTCAGGTAAACGGTGCAAAGTTTGTGGGCCAAAAATGACATCAACAAAAGGCGCTCGTTTACGAATAGCCTCGCCCTCTTGGGAGGCAACACAGCCTCCAACACCAATAATTAAGTCGGGTTTCTTGTCTTTCAGGTTTTTCCAGCGACCTAGCTGGTGGAACACTTTTTCCTGTGCCTTTTCACGGATTGAGCAGGTGTTGAGCAAGATCACATCGGCATTTTCTGCTTCTTCAGCTAATGTGTAACCGTGGGTTGAATCTAATAAATCTGCCATCTTCTCTGAGTCATACTCATTCATTTGGCAGCCCCAGGTTTTTATATAAAGCTTTTTGCTCATCGTCGTTAATTATCCTCAATATGCGAATTGTGAATACAATTTAACCGCTCTGTTTACGGCAGCCGTGCATTTTAGCCACTTCAATATGCTGGGTCCAGTGTTTATCGGTGAAGCTTTAGTCTATCTTGAAATAACACTGGCCTTGATTAAGAGAATGTGAGTTGCCGCTACATTCTAAAGTTGAATTAACGTATATTTCCTCCTTCTCCGATAATGTTATCGTGATAATGAAAAAACGGTTTGGATTGAGATAGATGCAACAATTTGATGTCGTGGTATTAGGTGCAGGAATGGTTGGCGCAGCGGTGGCGTTAGGCTTTGCCCGCAAAAGTTTTAATGTTGCTATTGTCGAGCCAAATATGCCTGCGGCTTTTAACCCATCAAGCACACCGGATTTGCGCGTTTCTGCTATTAGCTTAGCGTCGGAGTCCTTGTTATCAGCATTAGGTGTTTGGGATTCTATCGCCGCAATGCGCGTGCACCCGTATCGACGCTTGGCAGTTTGGGAAGATGAGTCAAGCTTTACAGAGTTTGATGCGTCGGATTCATCAGGGGAAGCTCATAGCAGGATGGGGCACATGGTGGAAAATCGTGTGATCCAGCTAGGTATTCACCAAGCGCTTTCTGAATCAAAGAATGTACATTGGTTTAATCATTATCATGGCTTGAACGAAGACACTGGCGAACTCACCTTAAACGATGACATTGCCGCGAAAGCACAGTTGGTTATTGTTGCCGAAGGAGCGCAATCATCAGCAAGACAAAATGCCGGTATTGCTACGCAAGGTTGGCAGTATCGTCAGTCTGTGCTGAGTATAACTGTGAAGTGTCACCATGATGAACATCAACAAAAAGAATCAGATTTAACCTGGCAGCGTTTCGTTTCAGGTTGTCCTAAAGCCTTTTTACCATTATTCGACGATTATGCGGCATTGATTTGGTACGACCAAATTCCCGTTATACAGCGACTCACGCAACTTTCTAATAATGAATTAAAAAAACGTATTATTAGCGCTTTTCCAGAGAGATTACCGGATTTCGATATTGTTGAGACTGGCGCATTCCCGATTACACGAATGCATGCCCAGCGTTATTTCAAAGGCAGAATGGTATTGGTAGGGGATTCTGCGCATACTATCAACCCGTTGGCAGGGCAGGGGGTTAATTTAGGATTTAAAGATGTGGAAGCGCTACTTAAACACGTCACACAAGTTGAAGATGCGAGTTTATTGCAATCTCAACTCTTGGCTTATGAGCAATCTAGAAAGCCACAGAACTTGTTAATGATGTCGACCATGGACGCCATTTATAACGTTTTTGCAAGCGACGCATTGCCATTAAAGTTTGCCAGAAATGTAGGGTTGAAATTAGCAAATAATATGGGCTGGGCGAAGGACAAAGTGATGCGCTATGCCATGGGACTAAACTAAAATTGGTGTTTTGAAAGAGGCTAACTAAAGAAGATTCAAAGCAAAGTACTCGGAATTCGTTAGTCAGCCTTTTTTAAATATTGGACGAAAGAACGTAGGTAAGTAATCACATCATTAGAACTTAATTCTTCTTCCAAGCCCGGGGGCGTCATTAAGTTGATACCTACTTGGCAGGCTGCTTGGGAAATAATGGAAGATATTTGTTGATCCGTCATACCTTTGGTAGAAGCAAGTTGCATTGCCTCAATGAGATCGTCCAGCAATTCGTTTTCCGCATCACCACTGTTAATGGTGACTTGAGGCTTATCCTCTTTGGGTTTTATCAATCGATTTTTTATTGCAGAAAACATAATCCTTGGAAGCCCGTCATGTTACTGGTTAATTAACTACCAATATAAAGGGAAATACCCCTTGAATGCAATATCAAAGGGTAAATAAATTGGACTGTTTAGATAAATCGCTAGTCCCAAATACCTTTTTCTGATTCCCCTTGAATGTCACACTCTCCCGGTTTATACGAGGGTATTTGACCTTTCTTACGTTGTTCAAAATAGTGATGACTAATAGAAACAATTGTTGGCGTCATCCAAATGATGGCAATAATATTGATAACGGTCATCATGCCCAACGCCATATCAGCCGCGGCCCAGACTTGAGGTAAGGCTGCACGAGAACCCCAAAAAATCATTGCTAAATAGCCAATGGTATAAGCGATTCGACCCACTTTATTATCTAATTTAAATATATGGAGATTACTTTCTCCATACGCATAATTTGCAACGACTGATGTAAAAGCAAATAGGCTGATAGCGGCAGCAATAAAATCAATTCCATTGCCTCCTAAATGATGAGACATGGCATCTTGAGTTAAACGAATACCTTCCATTTGTTCCGACTGAGAACCGCCAGCCAGCAAAATAATCACGGCAGTGCATGTACATAACACCACGGTGTCGAAGAAAACGCCTAGCATTTGCACATAGCCTTGGGATACAGGATGGTTGGGATTTGGGGATGCAGCGGCTGCTGCGTGAGGGACACTACCCGAGCCGGCCTCGTTGGAGTACAAGCCTCGTTGAATGCCGTTTTTAATCGCCGCACCAACCGCGCCTCCTGTTGCTTCTTCTAACCCAAACGCGGAACTAATAATATGCCAAATGAGGGCTGGAATTTGCTCAATATTGGCAATGGTGACACCCAGAGTCACGAGTATGTAGCCAACAGCCATAAAGGGCACAATCCATTCCGCAAACTGGGCAATACGGTGCATACCGCCAACAACAATTAACCCAGCAAGTGTAATGATGGCTAACCCAGAATAGGTTGTGGGAATGTCGTATGCGTGGGAGAGGGCATCGGTGATAGTGTTAGCTTGAACGGCGCTAAAAATAAAACCATAACCAAGAAAAAGGCATAAAGAGAAGGCTACGGCGAGCCACGTTTTATTAATACCTTGCTTAATATAATATGCAGGACCACCACGATACTCACCATTTTCATCTTTAACTTTGTATAGCTGCCCTAGCACACTTTCAGCAAAGCCTGTGGCCATTCCCAATATCGCAATTACCCACATCCAGAAAATAGAACCCGCTCCACCTAAGGAAATTGCAACCGCAACACCAGCAAGGTTTCCGGTTCCTACTCTGGCCGATAAGCTGGTACAAAGCGCCTGAAAAGAGCTGATCCCATGACCTTTGGAGTCTGTTGAAGTGCTGCCTTTCATTACGCTGAACATGTAGCCAAAATGTCGAATTTGCACGAAGCCAAGCTTGACTGTGAACCAGATGCCTGCGAATACAAGCATTGGGATGAGGAGAGGAATGCCGACACCGAAAATTACGATGCTTTCACCCCAAAGAACGCCATTAATGGCCTGCACCAAGTCGTTGATCAAAATCTATCCCATTTGTTCTTATTGCTTTTTAATGGGGCTCAATACTGACCTGTATTAAAGTTGATGTAAAGCGGAGAAATATGTCGCTTGAAGAGGAGGTTAGATAGGGCATTTATCTAAAGAAAGTATAGAGTTTGAGAGAAGTCAAACCCTATATTTCCAAGTTAACCATGTCCTTACACAATTCGGTCGGAGCATAGCATTGAGCTTTTACACTTTTATTTTAGTGCCTTGTTTGATTAAAGCAGATCACTCAGAAAGAGAGGCGAATCAAGAAGAATGTAAAGGTGGATTATGGATTCTTTGTCGTATTTATATATTCATATAATTGCAGTGTTTTATAATTTAATTCTCTGGCGTAAATTGAATTTTCAATAACATATATAGCAGAACTATCGACAGGTTATACAGAATTTTGAGTCACCTATATTAAGGCTTAAATCAGCAAGACTTTTATGGGGCTTAAAAATTGTTATTTCATTAAATTTCGGGTTTTAGGCTAACTTACTGCTTTTTAATTAAAGGTTACTATACGGAATTTGTGTTGGATATACATTGAAGTTTTGAAAAATATGCAGTCCCCTATGGGATAGCGCGACACAACCCGCAGTGGTTAGTGATTGCATTGATATCAGCGACAGGGACAATTTTACCAATTGGTGTTTGATGGCAAAAAGAAATAAATTAAGCATAAACTCAATTATTAAAAATAATAATAAATTAACTATCCATTCTTCTTTCTTATCTTTTCTGTTTGTTAATATTTCCATGTTGCTAACTATTCGTCTGATTATAAAGTGAATATATTTAGTTTTTGAGTTCGCAATTGACAATTTTATTTAAGGTATATAATTTTAACAATGGGCATTTTTGATGAGCCATAAAAAACCACGCAAAGAAAATTAATAGTGTCTTAATAAGGATTAACGTGTCGACGGTGGTAGTAACGGATTGAATTGAAAAAGAAATGAAACAACAACTGCATTGAATGTTACTGCGGTAAACGAGGGTGAAATCATGTTTAATCGAGTATTCAAACACAAAGTGACCTTTTCGCGTCGAATCTTAGACGTTGCATCTCTTGCCGGGCTCTACACCGCAATGGCGATGACGCCGTTGGGGTCGGGTATGGCAGAGGCTGCTGGTTTTGCAGGCTGCGCCAATGAAAATGGCACTTGCAGTGTTCCAAGTGGTGATTTAAATAAGTTAACAACCATTCGATATGGTGTGAAGAATAGTAGTGATTTTGGTGGGCAAAATGGATTTAAGTACACTTTTGTGTATGGTATTTCCGGCGTTCAATGCAGTAACGGCATATTCGGTGATCCCGCGAAAGGAATAGATAAATCATGCGCACGCACTAGCCACAATCCCTTAGGCATTGATACTAGTGGTTATTCCGGTTCATGTGGTGAAGGTAGTAACTGTATTGTTTCCAGTTCAGGTGATGTTTACGTTTTGCGTTATGGTGCTTCTGGTCGTTATGTTTACCAATTTGCAAAGCCGGGTCAAAAATTCAGATGTGACAATGGATTTTTCAAATTTGATCCCTATCCAGGTCAAACTAAAACGTGCAACGCTAAAGCATATCAAATCGGCGATACTGCCATTGCACAGGAAAGTGCATATAGCACCGACAGTACAGGCTATCAGTATGGAGTGTATAACGACTGTGCTAACGAAGGGCAAAATTGCAACATAAATTCTAATCTGCCTACGCTAGTAACTTACGGAAGTGGAGACAATGTGGTTACCCACGTTTATCAGACGCAGCAGTTGCAATGCAATAATAATGGATTTGGCTACGACCCAAGTAACGGAAATACTAAGTTCTGTAACTATCGAAAATTACCACCTTCACTGCCTGATTCTTCTGCCAACTTGGGTGGACGATGGGAGTTAATCCTGGGGCAGCCGCCATACAATGGTAAAAGAACATATAATGAAAAAATAAGTTATGGCACAACTACCGGGCTAACAGAAGTGAATACTCGAGAGTTTAATACGTCAATTGGTTTTTCTTTTACCAAAAACTTTGGTCTTGTGCCAAATGTCGGCTTTTCTGGCTCGGCTACTATTTCAGTGACCCAGGATTTCACTCGGTCGAATAGTATTGAAGAGTCGTTTTCACAAGATACAGGTTTAGAAATTTCGACTGGATGCGAATCTAATTATGGTGATGGGCTTTATGTTTGGCAGTTCGTGTTAGAAGGCGCAGCCGAGCACTGCTTGCAGGGTACCGGAAATAGCTGCCTGTTTGAGACTCGATTTAAAGGCTTTGTTTGTACCAATACCAATGAGCCACCCTCTTGTACCGTAGGTTTAGGGGGATGTGGCATATAGTGTGAACTGAATGGTTCTGTGGTTTACACCTTAAACAGCTGAACTCGCAGAGGGTTCGGCTTTTTCAAAAACCAGCTTTTCAGCACTAATAAGCAATTTGTGACCAAATGCGTCATACCTACGCCACGATACACATTAGCAAAGGGATAAATTTATGGCAGTTTGCTAATTGGTTGGGTCATGCCTCACCGGAAATGCTTTTCCGACACTATGGCTCATTTATCCAAGCACACCAAGAAAATCAGCTTAGCGTCTACAAGTAAATTTTAACGTTGTATTGTGTAAATTATGAACGTGATTTGCAGAATTCCGCGTGTCATTTGCGTGTCATTTTTGAGTGGGTGCGTGGTGGGAAGGTGGACGCTAAACCCTTGAAATGTAAGGGTTTAGCGGTCTCGTATGTGGTGGAGCAGGGGGGAAGCTTGGAATACTTAAGCTCTCCATGCGTAAAAAGTACAATAAAAACAAAGGGAAAGCAACATTTTAAATTTATGCTCTAGTACCCGGGTAAGGAAACAAAAGTACTAGACTTACCCGATCAAACTTTCGGTTCAGATGCTCAAAGGGGAACTGAACCGGTATCGGGAGTTTGTCGTTTGATTGTTTGACAGCTCTATATTCGACAATCAAAATGCTCTCTTTTTGTAGTGGGAAGCTCTTTTATGGACTCGATAGAATTCTTAAGGGGTTGGCTTATGGTATTTACTTGTTGAAAATATACCCTAGTGGGGTACACTTTGATCTATAAAACAAAAGATTTTGTTTCTTCAACCAAGAAAGAAGGCTTATCGGATGATGACTTGATCCAAGCTTGTAACGAGATGGGTAGCGGTCTTTTTGATGCTGACTTGGGGGGAGGGCTTTACAAGAAACGAATTTCTGCGGGGAATAAAGGTAAACGTGGAGGTTATAGAACGGTTATTGGTGCTGTTATAGGTGATAGATATTTCTTTTTGTACGCCTTTGCAAAGAGCGATAAAGCCAATATCAACAATAAGGAAAAATTAGCGCTAAAGGAATTGGCGAAGTTGTTTCTGGAGTTTGAACCAAAAAGATTAAACGAGCTTGTAAAATCCGGTGAGCTTATAGAGGTAGGTCAATAGCATGAGTGATATTTTAAAATCAGTACATAGAACTGTTCAGGGTCTTGAAAAGTCCGGTGTCATCGACAAAACAACTATGCGTAAGTTCGATGCCCTATGCTTGACCAGTATTCATGAATTTAATGCTGAACAAGTAAAGAACTTGAGGCTCAAGTATAATTTGTCTCAGCCAGTATTCGCCCAGTTTTTGAATGTAAGTGATAAGCTTGTTAAAAAATGGGAACAAGGCGAAAGTAAGCCAAAGGGAGCAGCTTTAAAAATGCTGTCATTAGCTGAGAAAAAAGGTCTTGAGGTTATTGCGTAGTCTATTGTTTATGACCTACCCAATTCGGTAAGTCTGTATTGTTGTGATTTGCTGCTGGGTTTGTCTGGAATCGTCATTTCAATTAGTCCGTTTTCTAAGGCAGGTTTTAAATAGCGTTCTCTAAATGATTTACGATCTTTCAGTTGTAATGCTTGTTGTAATTCTTCCCGGTTTAATGGAATTGCTTTTTCTGACATCAAATCAACTAATGATCTAACTTGGGGGGTAACATGGGGGCTATCTTGGGGGGTAAGGCTTGGGTTTGTGCTTCTGATGGTCTCCAAAATGACATTAAGCATGAACTCAATGAAAGGGCTTGAATCCGTTCTTTGAGTGCTTAAGTTAATCGCTTGGTAATACTCGCTTTGGTACTCATGAATCATGCTTTCAACGGGTAATTGAGAGAACAAGGGATTCCATTGACTGAGTATTAAGGTTTGCCATAAGCGCCCCATACGACCGTTCCCGTCAGCGAATGGATGAATAAACTCAAACTCATAATGAAATACAGAACTGGCAATAAGTGGGTGTTGGTCTGTTGCTTCTAACCAGTTAAACAGGTAGCCCATTAGCATTTTTACTCGTTCGGCTTGGGGAGCCATATGAACCACCTTGTCGCCATTCATAACGCCCACGTTACCAATACGGTAGTGACCAGCATCGTCTATAAGGCCAGCCATTAATATTTTATGAGCTTTTAACAAATCCTTTTCGTTAGCAGGTTGCCAGCGTTCAAATTCTTCATAGGCTTTTATTGCGTTTCGTGCTTCCAGAATGTCTTTAGGCGGCGCTATGACCCTTTTTCCTTCGAGTATGGCGGTTATTTGCTCTTGACTCAGGGTATTACCTTCAATGGCTAACGACCCCTGAATGGTACGAATACGATTCAAGCGGCGAAGACGAAGATCCTTTTCTTCCTGCAATACAGACAAACGCCCAATGCTTTCACTAATATTTGAAATCAGCGTAATGATTGTCGGTGTAATTGTGAACGGTGGCGCTTGTTTGGGCATATAATTTGTTATGACGTTTGCCGATCTTGAATGTTTAACAGGAAATATTCTTGATCCGCATTTTAGAACTATCTAGTTATCATGTATATATGATTGTTTATTAGGTGAATGTAACAATTCTGGAAACTAAGCTATTTTACTTTTAATGGTCATTCTTAGAACTTTCTTTATTTCCGTTTCTAATGTGCATAAGTTTTAAGATTACGGAGTGCAAGCACAGTATTAACTTGAGGGATAATACCTTTGATGGAAATTTTGTATCTCTCCCATGTAAAATTATGTTTCTACTTTGAGTTAAAGTCGCATCGTATGGTGAGTTATGGACATTTTTATTTTTGAATTGATTGAAGAATTCTCTATTTTCCTTAATCTCTTTTTCTAATATGTCCATTTTCTGGAATAGACCTGTTATGGGAGTGTTTTTTTTGGTTGATTTTAGTTTTCCTGTCTTTGTTTCTTGCACCCATTTTTGCCTTAGTAATATATCTGTAACTGTACCCTCAAATATGGTGTATAACAGAACTGTGCTACCAGCATAATAACCTAAACCATGTAGCTCGATGGCCTCTTCTATTAGGTTGCACCTATCATCAGCTAAGTTTAAAGATGAGTAGTTTTTAACTAACCTTTTTATGAACCTCCTATCATTAATGTAATTTGATATTTCTGTATAATTAGCATTGTCCTCTGCGAATTCGTTGATTTTAATAATGTTGTCAATTTTTAAAATGTCGTTGATTTCAATTTTTGATTCAAAGAAGAGCCACCCTTTTTTTAAATGAGATTCGATTTCATCTGAAGAGTTTGAAAACTCATTGAGTAAAATGTAAGTGCTTGGTGATTTGTTTAAGTAGTTTTGAAAATCTTTAAAAGTGCTTTCAATTAATGTTCTAAATTCCTCTGCAAGAATTGATAATACTTCTTCATCGTTCTCCTTAAACTCTTCATACATTGTGGAAAAGTTATCAAAAACACCGTTTAAGAAGCGTTCTAAAGCTGGAAGTTGCTTTGTTGCAGCTATTTTCATTTCTGGTTCAATTTTCTTCCACTCTTTATGGATTTCAGGGTAAAGTCGCTTAAAGAATGTTATTACGATTTTTTGAAAAATTTCTATTCTTTCAATTTCTTCAAGGGGTATGTGAATGCCTTCAGCCTCTGATTGGTGGTTGTTCATTTTGACCTCATTTTTACTGTGTTCTTTGGAAGCTATGCATGGATTCTGATTTTGTAGAGAGCAGTCGAATGGCAACCTTTAGAATGCATAAACGGCGAGTGTAATAGTGATAATAGATAGCGAAATAGTCGCAATGTTAGAGGCGCAAAGCTTCCACCATACAGCATTTCCTCGGTTTTCTATTTCGTTGTAGGCCTTATTGATTTCTTCTGACTCTTCTTTGTACTCTCTAGAAAGCCTTTCAAATAGCCCCTTGTATTCATTTCTGATGGCTTCTAAATTTTTAAATTGCCCACTAATCATTAGTATAATTATTAGAGACATTGATATAACAGCTAAGACTACTGCTAAATTTTGAGCATTTTGAAAACTGTTGGAGGTATCTTGTTTTATTTGAGTTATTGCTAGCCAGACTCCCGCTGGTATCGAAAATAATTTGGTGGAAATGTCATCGAATATTTTATTAGAACGACCTATATATTCTGTCTTTTTTTCTTGGTATTCTTTTCTAACTTTGTCGAATGTGTAATCGTTTATAAAATTCTTGTAACTAGCCAATAGCCTACTTGAAAATGCATTAAAATGCGTGACAAGATACTCAAATCTATGTTCTTTCCCTATTCCGTGTAAAAGATTGAACACCTCACCTCTAAATAAGTTAATTTTAGCTTCTTGATGTAATTCATCGGTTAAAAAATCTTCTAGAGTATTTATATCAATATCAGTCTCTAAAAGTTGTTCATTTATATTGTTTGTTATGTGTAATGCTTCTCCATGAATAATGATCCTCTCTTTTCCGCTAGCTGGTATTGAAGCTTTTTCTATTAGCTTAGATAACTTGAACAGATTTAAGTAATTATTGAATCTGGAATCTTGAGATTCAGCAAAAAGTAGTCTTTTTGAACCGTATAAGAAAACCCCGTTTATAGGTTGTTTCCATACAGATTCATATTGTAGAAGGGTATTCCAGTTTTCACATATAAAATATCCCCCCTCTTTAAATGTTATAAGTGTAACTTTGGCCGTGTACTTTTTAAAAAGCTCCTCGTGTACTTCATCAAATGTTTTGTCTGTTATTCTTTGTCTCCCCTTATAAAAGCTAATGTGGGGTTGGCAAAGTTCATTTTTTCCAAGGATACTTAGATCATCAAGAAGAGACTGATTAAAAGCTATTTCACCCTCAATTTCGTTATCGAAGGCTTTAGTGCTTTCAAGTTTATCGTAAATCTTCGAGAAGATTTGTAGAGTTGTTTTGTCCATCTTCGATATTCTCTAGCATCTCTGGTTCAATAAATTTTTCTAGTAGCATCGAATTAGAAGTTCCATAAAAAATATCTAGTTCGCTTGGGGAAACACCTTTTTTTACTGCCGATTCAATTAGTTTGAATTTGTCTTCATCGGACATTTCTGGATTGTCTCTTAATGATTTAAGTGTATCTTCTATTATAATTTCATGCTCAAGAGATGGCGGTATCTCATGGATTTCTAACACTCCGTTATTCCAAATAATGCTTTTACCTAAATGATGTCTGTCAAAACTGATTGATATACCTTTGTATTGCCCATGTAGCCTGACAAAGCTTCTTAGTGTGGTTTTGTTAATTGATAGCTCCGAATTTATGTCGTATTCATCGGATGCATGTACGATAAAAGGTTGAGGAGATTCAGGAAACACGAAGTTTGCAACTTCTTCAAGTACAACAGGTTCGTTCTTTTTAAGCTTTTCAGAGATAAACTGGTGAGCCTTTGTTGTTCTATTTAGCTTATCTTCATCATCCAGCTTTAAAGTGTTGCTTGAATAATCTTCAATGGCTCTTTTTAAAGCCTGAGTTTCTGCTGCTGTAGCAGTCTTGTCTCTAACGCAACCTATAAACTCTTCAAAGTACTCTCGTACATCACTTGCTAATTTTGTAATGAATCTTATGTATTTATCGCTATCTTTCGAATCCCACAGCTCAAGGTTTATTGTCGCACCTAAATGAAGGGAGTCTAAGTCTAGTATTTCTCTTGCTACAGTCGTTAAGTCATCTGATAAATCTATACCGGGCTTTTTCTGAAGTACAACTACTGCGAGCCAATTACAATCTCTTTTTTCATATTGGTAGAAAACCAGATAGCCACCTTTTACATTTCCCCTGTTTCCCCTTTCTAGTAGTGTTGCATACCTATTTGCCATATCCGTTGTCATTTGGACGAAATTTGAACACTCAAAACTGTTGAGGTCGTAATATTTGTGAAGTTCTTGCTCAAAAGCAGGTTTAGAAGTGTTGTCACCATGTTGACCAAAGACTCCAAAGCTTAGATTGTTAGGGAATAGTTCTATTAATTTTTCGGCTAACTGCTCGGTGAGTCCTGCTATATCATTTTCCTTTTTTCTACATTTTATTTGTAGAAGGGCTCCATCTTTGTCTCTTCTGACTTGGTGGATGATCACTTTTTTGATTGACATATCTATTCTTTGATTTGTTGTAAAAATTGTTATCAGCAAAGGATAAATAAATAATCTTAATTATGAAAGAAGAAGTTTAAGTATCTTTGAAGCAGTGCTTTCTGGTAGGCTAACAAAGCTTTAGAATTGTTAACAGATAGGCATGGTATTGCCTGCTTACAAATGTCTGGGAGTGTTAGTAAAGCTTAGGCTCGTTTAAGTTACTTATAGCTATTATGTCATGAGTAATGGGCGAAAGCTGATAGGTGAAACCATACTTCCATTTATTGATATTAGAAAAAGCCTATACTATCCAATCATCAACAGTCCGTTTTTTAACTTTCTTATCAGTCATCATCACAGGTTTTCCCCAACTGAAAAGTGACTTGGATATTCTCTGCTTCTTACCTTTAAAGATAGTGCGAAGCATTCCTTTAACATTCTCAAAAAGTGAAGGCTCAAGATCGTTGTATAACGGGTATCCTTCGGGGTATTTCCTTCTTTCAAACCAGTCTGCGGTTTTCGAATAAAGAATTATGAACAGAATAAAAACGGCAAAGATGAATGGAACCATAAGGTATTCAGGTATATTCTCAGGAGCGTTCCAAAATTGAGACATTCCATAATCTCTTAATATAAAGTAGCCGCCTATAAAGAAACTAGGTACTGTATTTAATAAGAGTATGAGCATTAAAAAGGCTACAACTCGTTCACCAAGAGAGGCTTTTACTTCTTCAGCTGTATGATCGATTGGCGAATCTTGACCAATGATGCGCCCTGAAACTTTCACCTCAGCCCACGGGTTTCCAGTTATAAAGACTGGTATAGAAATGTATTCATTTGGGTTAAGACAATCAAAATTAATTGAAAAAGTGTGTTTGTCTATAAGGGTTGTGTAGCAATCAGTTTGATCTTCGATTGGCAATAACTTTGTTCCTGCTAGTCGAGCATCCTCACTGATAGAAACTCTAAGAGGAGCCGATGCTAAAATATCCGACTGGATTATGGGTTGGTTTCCTCTATTTCTAAGCATTAAACTGATTATATAAATACCTTTGTACTTGTCTCCATTTTCGTCGCATATGTGATAGGGAATGTAGCGAGGTAATTCAGAAATAATGCCTCTTCCTATTAGACTAGCCCTAAGATCTTTATATGGATGGTATTTACGTCTACCTATTACAGTAGACGCCATACGAACTAAAGCAATTAGTGGGGATAAAATGTCTCCTAAAGTCATAGAAATCCTTGTTAATTTATGAACTCTTCAAGTTCTTGTGCTTTACCTTCATAGTATTCTAGAGCTAAAGAAATAAGGTTGTGAATAGTTCTATCCCGTAATTCATTACCTAAATGTTTTATTGGAGGGGCTAAACCCCGTTGTTTAGCTCGTTTGGTTTTAACTTGTTTAGCTGTCTGCTGAATTTCCAAATGACTATTATTCATGTCTAATTCGGCATCTTCAAAGCCCTTGCCATCAAAACTAATTTGGAGAGTACCATTGTCATCAAGTGTTTGTCTTATTGTGCCACCTTCGGGTAAATGCACTGGGTTCTTAAATATGATAGACATTTTTGTTAGCGATAACTGATAGTGCTCATAGTCCAAACCATGTACGACACTATTTCTAATTTCTGTTAGGTAACTTAAAACTTCCCCATCCACACGATCAGCTTTAATTCCTTGCCACCAGCGCCAGACATCATCATCTTCCTTGTGTTTTTCGGCAAAATCTCGAAGTCTTTCAAATATTACCTGAACTCCTAATATAGAAAGCTCAAAGAAGTCATTTTCGCTTTCTTTATTCCGAGCATTTTTGAAAAGGCGAAACCTTCGTTTAGTTCTTTGGATTGCTGTTTTATAGTCCATATTTCTCTATTGTTTGCGTGTTCTATTTTTTCAAATAATTACTTCACTGTTGATAACACCAAGGAGTAATTCTTCGACGTTTGACACTTCCTAACTGCTGGTGGTTTTGGTTGCAGTACGAACTATCAGTAAAGCATAAAGCTCAATACAACACCTATTTCATGTGGCTTAACTACTCTCAGTCATTGCCTAAAGAAAGAGCAGGGATTCTATTTTATCAATGTTAATAAAGAAACTTCTAGGTGTCATCGAATGGCCGGGGTGAACCGCTATAAATGCTAAAAAAAGCCCCGGGATTATTCCCGAGGCTGTCAAATTGGTTTTAATGGTTTGTCTTTGTCTTTGTCTTTGAAGGCGTCTATTACTTGATTGCAAATTGATTAATTTTATATCCATGTGAGCAGATGGCTTTAATTTCTCAGCTCTCTTTAAGGTTCTACCTTGAAACGGGTGAAAGCCAATAGATACCGCCAGCGCTACAACAATAAAAGATGTTGATAGTCCCGTTATAGAAGCCTTTCAGGGTAATGAAGCCTTTTCTTGTCACTTGTGGACAACCCACCAGCCAGCACCGAAAACTGTATAAATATCAATCCTTAATATCTTGTTTTCATACTAGCAAAAATGCAGCCATTAAAATTATCCATAACTTGCTAGTGGATTACATTTCAGGATAGTATGCTTACCGTTATCCCTTTTGTTTTTAATCTTAAAGGCTAAGTTTATGAAAAAGATCAAGTTATGTAGTGTTGTGGTACTTGGATTGCTTGCAGTAACGCCTGTTCACGCTTCGGATAATTGGCTATTGAGTCTTTTTCCTTGGTTGAATGTGTCGGGTGGAGGAAATAGCGGCGGCGATCCTTCTATTCCCGATCCTGCATTTGGCATCAGTACGCCCATTTACACCCCATCCGGTGGCGGTAACAGTGGTGGAGACCCTTCTATTCCCGATCCGCATTAGTACAAAGGAATTAATTTGATATGAGTACAAGTTTAGCGTTTGTTTTATCTTTAATTTGGGTATTCCTTTTACTAGGAACAACGGTTTTAAATCACCTAAAAGGACGAAGCCCTTTATTTTATAGCAGTGTATTTTTACTTGCTGTTTATGCCACTACCCATTTAATCAGTATTAACTGGTTGTTGGTAATGCCTGCCGTTGAGGCGGTTAAGGTACATTATTTATTTTATACAGCCGTTCAAATTGTTATTGGTGTTGGCCTGTTCTGGTTAAACCGAAAGAACATGACATTGATGATGAGCCTAGCAATATGCTTGCTTGGTTTAGAAGCTATTCTTAATTTCGCCGTGCATGTAGACAGAAACGTGATGGCACTGAACTTTAACGCGGTTCCCAACCTTACCGATAGCACCCAGTGGTTTTTGTGGGACATTAAAAACGTTGTTGCTACGTTAAACAACCCCGTATTAATTGTTGCAGTGGTTCTTGGCAAGGTTTACAAGGTTGATACAACAGATTCGGTAGAACTGTATGACATCGTTCAAAACGTTGAGCATTTCGTTAAGGACTGGGAGGATTCAGCGCTTAAAAAAGAAGTGCTTATGCTGCTAGATGATTCAGCCGATGCTTTGTTACATTGGGGGGATGGGCTTCAACCACACCTTCTTTCTGGCACACTGCTTCTTGAAAAGGCTATTGAACTTAGCTATTACGAACCAGACAGAACCAACTGCGGAAGGTTCGCGCGCTTCATGTACTGGCTAAGAAGTTAGGATTTAAACAAATCCTCATTATTAAACTCGATATTTAAAAGTCGGCGTAGGGGAATCTCGCCGATTTTTGTTTTTTGTGAGAGAGCCTCTAAAAACTCAAAGTTAATTTTTCCTCTTTTAAGAAACAAATTGAATGTTTCTACTTCTTTTTCATCTACTTTGCGGTCATGCAAGTGCTCAAGAAAATCAGCAACGCCATTGTAATCGGTCTGGATCAAATACCTAACACGCCTCTTTAAAAGTTCCTGACTGTTTAGTTCAAACTCAAACATAGGTTTTTCTCTTTCGGTAACAAAACCAGCCCATGTTAGCACACCTAAAATGTAAGCTTTAAGACCATCAGTAAAAACTGTGCTAGTGACTTGGCTATTCGCAACGTAAACGTTGAGGTTTTAATGCTGCTTCGCCTTTGAAAAAGTTATTTTAATAGCAGCAACAAGTAGTGGTCTAAAAAATCCCTCCCAGAAATGAAACGAGGCGGTGCGAATTACCCTTGGTTGATCGTCTGGAAAGTACCTAAGCAACCTTGAGGAATACCTCTGAGGCTTCCTAAATAGCTATTTACTGGCTTTATATGCTTTTTTACTTGTCATGGTATAGATATTCAATTAAACGTTCTTAGCGTGCCTTTTGGCGGGCTTTTCTGTTTTTGGCTATTGAGTTCTTGCTTTGAGGACAAATGCCGGACGTACGTTCATAGAGGTTAACAAGGGGGCTGGTTCTTTGTCGCTGGTCTCTATGGTGGTCGTCCGGTTGTCTCTGGGTAGTTATTTCATTCTGCTACGACAACGAATAAATAACCTCTCAGGGGCGAACTGAGCGGGGACTATAGAATAAACCCGGGGCTGATCTTTAAGACGGGGGACTGCAAAAGCTTGATTGTTGCTGGTGGCTTTCTGGCGTGGATCACTTTTCGGTTGTTGTTGAGAGTTGAAGACGTCTAAAGTCAATCTCTGAACTAACTTTGGTTCATTGCTGTTGATGGATTCGGTTCTTGTTGTTTCAAGAGAAACACTGAGGGGCGTTCCTGAATGCCTTAAAGGGGCTTCAAGCCGTCTTGAAGATTCACCGGATTTCAATAAAGAGAAATGATATTCGACGCAGAGGAAACACCCCAGCGGCCTATAGGTGAATCTTTAGGTTGTCTCTTGAAGGTGACACAAAGGGATTCTTACAGGTGACTATAGGCTATGTCTCTAGGGTAATTCTCTTCTGTAGGATCTCAATAAGCTAAGTCTTACCTAAAGGTTATCTTTAAGGTATATCTTTGAAAAAGACTTAGAAAAAGAATAAGAGTAAGGACTCTGAGAGGTAAACCTATAGGTGATCTTAAAGTTAGTCTTCAAGTTGATCTTAAAGGTGATCTTATAGGTTTATCTTTTGTTTTGTCTTGTAGGTTCTTCCTCCCATAAGAGGGGGGAATTCTGGAAGCCTTGATTTATAAGGTTTTGGCGTTTCTTTGAATTTGGCTGGTTTCGTCACTGTTTATGCACTCCAAAAGCTGATAGACATCAAGTACTGAATCGGAAGCCTGATCAGAATGTATTTGCTGTTGTCTACCAGCCAGAATCTTTAAGATTTAACTTTTTGGATATAACAAGGGGGAATTTCAGTTACCCTATAGAACTTCTAAAGAAATTGGTATCTTTGTGAGTTTAAGTTTTATCTTGTCGTTTCATTCTCCTTTATGAGGGGACAATAATTTTTAGAGGGAACAAATGACGGACTTATACAAAGACTTGTTGATTGGTGTTAGTGGTGGCGTTATCGGTGCTGTCATCGGTTTTTTGCTATCACTTTGGCTAGTTTATTATGAGAGAAAGAAGAAGTTAAAAGCTCTTCAAGAAGCTTTTTACAGAGAGTTCAGAATTTTAAAACTCAATTTGGAAGGCTGGCTGTTGAACCTTGACGACGAGTTTAAAAAAACTGTTACGGATACTTATTCAGGGTTGAGAGAGTTTGATTTTCGATTCCTAGAGGCATTATCAATTGAGATTATTTCTTCGGGAGGACTTTTATCGCAAGAACAACGAGAGTTTCAAACAAGAATTGAAAATAAGATTGAAGGGATTAAAGTAAAAGAAGAAAAGAGAGACGAAGATATAGATAAAAGCAACGAAGCCGCATTCAGAATTCCCCGCCATCATACATCTTATTTGCTTTGCGATGTCGTAGAGGCCATATATTTTTTAAACAAATTTATTGATAAGAAAGATGCCTTTTTAATTTCACATAACAATGCAAGCCCAACAAGACAGGCAATGATTGCTTATAAATTAGCTGGTGTAGAATTTGAGCTAGAAATTTGGGAGTCAGTATTATCTTTTAATCCTCACTTAAAAAATAAGGAATAGAAAAAGCTTATTGTTCAATTCTTATTAGAAAGCCTCAAACTCGATCAAATCCAAATACCGTTTCTTTTCTGCCACGGGTAAGCCTGAGCCGTAATTGTCGGCGACTGACATTTTATCCACTGTCCAGCCACCGAGTATCTCGGCGATCTCTTTGGGTATCTGCTGAGCCTTGGCTCTGAATGCGTCCCTGAATGTATGTCGGAAGCTGTGGAAGGTGTAAGGCTGTTGTCCGTTACCGGCTGGTTTTCGAATGCCTAATGGAACAAGTGATCTGTTGAATTCTTGTGAAATTTTGCTAGACAAATAGCCGCCGGAACGCTCAGAACTTAAGTTAAAGATGATTCCTTTTTTTGGACGAGTGTCTAACCACTCTGTAAAGCCCAAATCGAGTATTTTTTGTGGAATGGGCAGGGTACGCCTAGAAGACTTGGTTTTGGCTCTCTGACCTTCTAGAGAAGCGATTTGAACACATAAAATATTATCTACTTCCTGAAAGTTGGCTTTTTCTAGCTGGCAAATCTCATTCAGCCTTAAGCCTAAACTTAACGATAGCCTTGTCGCCCATTTGTAGAAATCGTCTTCTTGTTTGTTGTTGAGGATTTTTCTTAATTGCTCGTTGGTGAAAGCGAGGCGTTTTTCGGCCTGTTTTACTTCGTCTGAGATCAGCAATTTAGGGTCGTAAGGGTTAGACATGATCCAATCGTTACGCACCGCAAAATCCAGCAGCTCTTTAATTTTTTGCATGTAGCCGTTTGTGGTCGTGGGCGACAGGCTGGGCAGGTGGTCAAACTTACCCGATGGAATGAGTTTAAAGACTTCCTCAAGGGGGAGATCGCGGGTTTCTTTCTTTTTGCCTACGTTAGAGGGGAAACGTATTAATAAATCTCTGATAGAACGCAATTGCTTGTAACGAATGTCTTTAAGTTTTGTCTCTTTACCCAATACCGCCACCAGCGCCCGTGCTGCTATTGTTGGTCTATCCATGTATTTAGGATTACGGCTCTTGGTTTTGTCGTTGCGTATATCTTCCAGATATTCCTCGGCGGCTTGCCCAAGTGCGGGAACTTTTGCATGGCTCAGGTCTAACCTTTCGGCGTGTGTTTGTTCCCACGGCTTGGAATGCTCGTTGAGAAAGCGCGTATAGACTTCAACCATGTTTTTAAGCCAGTAATAAACTAGGCGTTGTTCTTTGTCTTCTGGTAGGTTCTTGGGGACTAAGTGGCGTTCTTTGAGTTCGTCTATTTGCCATGCTAGGCTTTTTAGTTCGTTTGGGTTGCCGTCTAGGGCATCTGAATATTGCACCCGGATTAGGGTTAGGTCATCAATCAGGGTTTCCCGTTCGCTTAGTACTTTGCCTGAAATGCCTTTTTCTATCTGATCAAATTGGTAGTTAGCCTCGTTCATAGCGATAACTTGCATATCGGAATTGCTGATCGCTTGAAGGCGTTCACGTTGGCGGCGTATGGCTTGAAACTTGGCGTCTAACTCAACACTTTTAAGACGTGCTTTAGCCTTAGCGGTTTCTCTGTCTTTGGTTCTAAGCGAGAACTCAAACTTGGTTTTATCAAAGTCAGAAATTAGGTCGATAGGGACTTTTCTTTGAAAGTAATAAACGCCTGACTTTTGCCTTACCGTGTGCATCGGGTTGCCCTCTTGCTTCCCTTCAAGATTTTTTTCTTGTGAGGGGAGAGAAGACATTTTTTTCGACATCTTGATACTACTTCTTTTGTATTTTTTATACCTAAACGTTGTGCAAATATTAGCATTAAAGGGGTCTCGTTTTAAAGCAAAGTACTAGACCTAAGTACTAGACTTCCCCTTTTGCAGCCCTTTAAAAATGCGAAACCCAGCAATTACGCTGGGTTCAGCGGTATGTGGTGGAGCAGGGGGGATTTGAACCCCCGTCCGTAATACCTACATCCTCGGTCCTACATGTTTAGTTTGCCTATTATTTAACTAATCGAACTCCGACAAACAGGATTTCTCATAGCGGGTCTGATACTATTTCGCGGTTCAACCTCAGACAAGTTTCCCTCGCTAGTCTATTAGTATGACCTCCCGAACCTTCACGAACAGACAACGGCTGAAGTGGGAGGGCCTATACCGGTTATTAAGCGGCTAGTGCGTAGTTTTCGTCGTTTGCGACTATTTTTTTGCGGCTTTTTACGAGGCCAACCGCCCCTCGACATGCACCTTGGGTTTCGTATATTCCGTCGAATCCTAATCTGCCCCAAGTATTAATACTTACAAATTTTGTATTACTGATTAGGTAAGTGTCGCATTCTAACACAAAGCAGAGTTGCCAAAAGCGATTATTTAAGAGATGGAGCTGTTTGCCGAATTTTTCAACGTCTATCGTGCGTTTTTCATTACACGCGATTTTTGGCGCTCCCAATCTCTGTCTTTTATTGTGTCACGTTTATCATGAGACTGTTTACCTTTAGCGAGGTAAATTTCTAGTTTTACCCAGCACTTCTTCCAATACATTGCCGTTGCTGTAATTGTGTAACTTTGGCGCTCAACACTGCCAATTAGCTTGTCGAGTTCCCTTTTATGCAGAAGCAGCTTTTTCGTGCGATTTGGATCGCAAATAACGTGTGAGGATGCGGACTCTAATGGCTGAATTTTGCAGTTAGTAACAAAAGCCTCGCCTTCTTTAATAAAGACATGGCTATCCGATAGGTTTACTTTCCCTTGACGGATACTTTTGATTTCCCAGCCTTGCAACTCCATCCCCGCCTCAAACTTATCCTCTAAGAAAAAGTCGTGCTTTGCCTTCTTATTAAGGGCAATGGTATTGCTTGATGTTTTGTTTTGCTTCTTTTTGCTCATGGTCGCGTATTATAACGACTAGAACAGATTTGTCTTTAATTAGATTGTACTTTCGCTATAAGAATCTATGGTATTATGCGTGCCGCCGATGATAATGGGCTTAGAGGAGTTTAAATGCCGACAGTAAACCGTAGTGCTCTTGTACCGTTTAGCGCTGAAAATATGTTCGATCTTGTGAATGATGTAGCGAGTTATCCTGCGTTCTTACCCGGATGTGTCGACTCCAAAGTGTTGGAATCTTCTGATGAACTAATGAAGGCTTCTTTGCTTATTAAGAAGGCTGGCGTTAATCAATGGTTTACAACTAGCAACGAGTTGCTTCGCGGTAAATTTATAAAAATGTCCTTGGTTGACGGTCCATTCAAAGCCTTATCAGGCGGTTGGACATTCACGGCTTTAGCAGAAGATGCCTGCAAAATTGAGCTAAGGCTAGACTTCGAGTTTTCTAGCAAGCTTATTGAAATGGCTTTTGGAAAAGTATTTAGCGCAATAGCGAATAATATGGTTAAGGCTTTTACTGAGAGAGCCAAGGATGTGTGCAATGGCTAGTAATGAGAGCCAGCTAATGACTATAGAAGTTGCTTATGCTTTGCCAGAGAAGCAAGCTTTGCTTGAAGTGAAAGTTGCAAAAGATTGCAAAGTACAAGATGCCATTCATGCCTCAGGTATTTTAAACGAGTTCGACGACATCGATTTAATGATTAATAAAGTTGGTATCTGGAATCGTACTTGCAAACTTCAAGATGTGTTGAAAGACGGCGATAGAGTGGAAATATATCGTCCTCTTATTGCTGATCCGAAAGAAGCGCGACGTGCGCGAGCAGAGAAAGCGAAGGAAGAAGGGCGTGCAAGTAAAGTAACTGGTGGACGCCCCCGAAAAAGTGCATCGGAATAAGTTGATTGTGGATAAGTCATTAGGAAGAAAAGAGTGTTAACACTTTCTTCCTAATGTTGCACTATAGAAGAGGTGTATTAAAGTCTTCTGATAGTTCAAAGTCCCCTGTTACTTCTATAAGCTTATCATTTTCAAACCGCGCGATAAGCTCTTTACGAAAATCTTCGCCCCTGCTAATTGAACCACGTTTCATTTCATAAATGTAGTAGAAGGTATCACTGCCAAAGGTATCCCTTACTACAGGGTTGCCTAAAACGTAGGATACTTGCTCTTTGGTCATACCAATTCGTAGCTTTTCTACGTCTTTCTTATCAAGGAAGTTTCCTTGAGGAACGTCAATACGGAAAACCCAAGACGAACATGCTGATAACGAGGAAGCTGCCAGCACGATCGCTAAGCTAGAAAATAGTGTACGAATTTTGATCATGATTCTAAATTTCTCCATTGCAGGCGGCATCGTACCTTAGACGCTAAGTCTCAGCAATTGTTCAAATTAAATTTTCTTGCTGAATTTGCAATAATCCTTTTGCGTTTTCTAATGCCGAATCTGTAATCTTGTCTCCTGCAAGTAATCGGGCAAGCTCTTCGATACGTTGTTCTTGCGATAGTGGCTGCATGTGAGTTTCGGTAATGTCTTTATCCGAAAATTTTGTGACTAGCATTTGTTGATGGGCTTTTGCTGCTACTTGAGGTAGATGAGTGACACAAATTACTTGGTTTCTTTCGCCTAAGTCTCTGAGCAGTTGACCGACAACAGAAGCGGTTGCACCACTAATGCCAACATCTACTTCGTCGAACATTAAGGTTGCAGATTGTTTATTCGTCAGCACTTGAAGTGCTAAACCGATACGGGAAAGTTCACCGCCTGATGCTACTTTTTCAATGCTATCGGCTTCAATACCTTTGTTTGCTGCCAGCAGGAAACGTACTTCATCAGTGCCATGAGAATTGATTTTTTCTTCGCCGTTACTTACCACTTCAATACTAAAAGTGGCGTGCGGCATATTCATTTTGTGCAGTTGTTCAGTAACTTGTTTACTTAGTTTATTTGCAACTTTAACTCGGGCTGAGTGCAGTTTAGCTGCACTTTCAAAATAGCTGGATTTGAGTATATCCAAGTTTTCATTCATGGAAGCTAAATCATTATCTTGTTGTTCCAAAGCAGCATGTTCTTCTTTTAGAGCTTGATGGTGGGCCGCAAGCATTTCAGGCATAACTGTATGTTTACGAGCTAATTCCATTGCTTTGCCGTATCTATTTTCTGTTTGTTGCATGCGTAGCGGATCAATTTCTAATCTTTCCACATAATGTCGTAGTTCTTCGGCCGCTTCTTGTATATTGATTTGTGCTTCGCTCAACAACGTTGTAACTGCAGAAAGGGTGGGATCGTGTTCTACTAACTCCGAAAGTTTATCCAAAGCATCGTCAACAATCGATAGTGCTGTACCTTGCTCTGATTCGTATAGATTGAACAAGCAAATTTGAGAGTCTTCTAGCAAGGCTTGGCTATGACTTAGCTTTTTAAATTCGGCTTCTAAGTGTGGAAACTCATCAATGCCTAATTCGAATTCATCTAATTCTTGAAGCTGGTATTGCAGTAATTGTTTGCGATCGATTCGTTGTTGTTCTTCATTTAGAAGTGATTGTAAGTGCTTAAGCAGTTTGTTGTATTCATGACTCTGCTTTTTCACGTTCGCCAGAATGGCGTCATGGTGCCCGCTTTCATCAAGCATAGCCCGTTGGGATTCTGGCTTGAGTAATTCTTGATGTGCATGTTGACCGTGGATATTAACGATCAACGCCCCGAATGCTTTTAACTGTTGTAGTGTCGCAGGAATGCCATTTATCCATGCGCGAGAACGGCCCTCTTTGGAAACAACACGGCGAATAATGCACAGATGATCTTCGTCTTCTAAATCTTGTGCTTGCAGCCACGCTTGGGCGCTTTGATTTTCTTTTACGGAAAAGGTAGCTGTAACTTCTGCTTTATCTGCGCCTTTACGAACCATATTGGATTCAGCGCGTTCACCTAAACATAAACCTAATGCATCAATTGAAATTGATTTGCCAGCTCCCGTTTCACCGGTGATGGCAGTGGAATGCGACGAAAACTCAATATCTAAAAGTCGAACAATGGCGAAATTTTTGATGGATAGATGCGTTAACATAACAAGTCATGTATAAATAAACAGGTACTGTAAATATATCCATAAATTTAAAAATGTCTAGTATTTGTTCTAGTAAAGTTTACTACCCCAGCTTAATTTCTTTCTTAACACATTGAAATAATTATAACTTTTTGGGTGAACGAGTGATAATTTATTGGGGTTTTTATGAATATGGATTTCATCACCGGGTAACACTGACAACATTACATGTCCATCACAACTCACCGTTTGGTTTTCGGCATTTTCTGGTGATACTTTCAGTTTTATTCTACTGTTTGCATCCACTACGATAGGACGGCTACTCAGCGTATGCGGAAACATGGGAACAATGCTAAGAGCATCCAAGTTTGGAGTGAGAATGGGTCCTCCCCCAGATAGTGAATAAGCCGTTGAGCCTGTTGGCGTGGCAATGATTAAGCCATCTGAGCGTTGTGTGAACACATATTCATCATCTACATGTAGTTCAAATTCCATCATGTGTGCGACTTTGGTGTGATGCAGCACTGCTTCATTCACCGCAGCGTTACTACTGCGAATTTTGTCATGTCGATGCACTTCAACTTCTAATAAGAAACGTTGTTCTAGTTCGAAATTACCAGACAAAATCTCATCCATTTCTTTTTCGATTTCGTCTGGACTAATATCGGTTAAAAAGCCCAAATTGCCACGGTTAACGCCGACCACACAAACGTTAAAGCGCGACAACACTCGCGCGGCGCCAAGCATATTGCCATCACCTCCCACGACAATTGCTAGCTGTGAGCGTTTTCCGATAGAAACTAAATCTAACACTTCTGCTTCTGGGCTATTTAAGTCATCAGCAACGCGTTCTTCTAGAACCACGTTGTAGCCATGCTTGATCAGATAGTTGTATAGAATTTGAAGGCTCTCATTTGCACCGGGGTGATTCGGCTTGCCAATTAGGCCGATAGTTTTAAATTCGTGATGCATAGGTGTAAGGGAATCGTAAAAACTAGCATTAAACTAGCGTAAATTGTTGCCGTAAAGCAAATAAACAAAAAATCTATGCAAATTATTGCTTGAATCGTAACAAAGTATCCCCATCTATAGCCGCAATCCCATTTTTTGCATACAGATTAGGAAGTATTTCGATGAGTAATGAGCCTCAGAATGAAGAAAATGTTCAGGACGTCAATTCAGGTCAAGAACAAGTAAACGATGCGGATCAATCGAATCAAGGAAATGTTGATGGTTTAACGGTTGATGAAGCAAGAATTCAAGAACTTGAAGCGGCATTAGCGAAAGCCGAAGCCACGATTAATGAGCAGAAAGATGGCGTACTTCGTGCGAAAGCCGAAGCTGAAAATGCACGCAGACGCGCTTCCGGTGAAGTTGAAAAAGCACGTAAGTTTGCGTTGGAAGGTTTTGCTGGCGAGTTGATTAACGTCGTAGATAACCTTGAACGAGCATTGCAATCAACTAACGCTTCGGACGATGCATTAAAAGCAGTGATAGAAGGTATCGAAATTACGTATAAATCTTTTATCAGTACAGTTGAAAAATTTGGAATTACACCTATTGATCCGCAAGGGCAACCGTTTAACCCAGAACAACATCAAGCCATGTCCATGCAAGAATCAGCAGAGCATGCGCCGAATACGGTTATGGCGGTAATGCAGAAGGGGTACCTTATTAACGGACGTTTGTTAAGACCAGCAATGGTGATGGTGTCAAAGTCACCAGAAAATAATGTTGATGTAGAAGTTTAATTGAACCGGGTTTGGTTTTTTTGTTGTTAAAAGTTGAAAAAGCAAAATAAACCCCCACTAAAAGTACAGTTTTAAAGAATTTGTAGTTGGAGAAATCTGATGGGTAGAATCATTGGTATTGACTTAGGAACCACTAACTCTTGTGTAGCCGTTTTAGATGGCGATGCTCCTAAGGTAATTGAGAATGCAGAAGGTGATCGTACGACCCCTTCTATTATTGCTTACACAGACGACGGCGAAACCTTAGTTGGTCAGCCGGCGAAACGTCAGGCGGTGACTAATCCTAAAAACACGTTGTATGCAATCAAACGTTTGATTGGGCGTCGTTTTGAAGACAAAGAAGTCCAGCGTGACATCGACATCATGCCGTTTACTATCGCGAAAGCGGATAATGGTGACGCATGGGTTGAAGCCAAAGGCAACAAAATGGCTCCGCCACAAGTGTCTGCCGAAGTATTGAAAAAAATGAAGAAAACAGCAGAAGATTACTTGGGCGAACCAGTAACAGAAGCTGTAATTACTGTACCTGCTTACTTTAATGATTCTCAGCGTCAAGCAACCAAAGATGCAG
This sequence comes from Alteromonas sp. a30, assembly GCF_026788005.1. Taxonomy (GTDB): domain Bacteria; phylum Pseudomonadota; class Gammaproteobacteria; order Enterobacterales; family Alteromonadaceae; genus Paraneptunicella. The sequence goes on along the minus strand of NZ_JABEPE010000009.1, from coordinate 17,438 downwards.
GCCGTATCGCTGGTTTAGAAGTTAAGCGTATTATCAATGAGCCGACTGCTGCTGCTCTTGCTTATGGTATGGATAAGAAAAAAGGCGACAACGTAGTAGCGGTATACGACTTAGGTGGCGGTACTTTTGATATTTCTATCATCGAAATTGATGAAGTAGAAGGTGAGCACACATTTGAAGTATTAGCGACTAATGGTGATACGCACTTAGGTGGTGAAGATTTCGATAACCGTGTTATTAACTACTTGGTTGATGAATTCAAGAAAGACCAAGGTGTTGATCTTCGTAAAGATCCGTTAGCAATGCAGCGTTTGAAAGAAGCTGGTGAAAAAGCAAAAATTGAGCTTTCTTCTGCGCAACAAACGGAAGTTAACTTGCCGTACATTACCGCAGATGCTTCGGGTCCTAAACATTTAACCATTAAAGTCACACGCTCTAAGTTAGAGTCGTTAGTGGAAGACATGGTTAAAGAGTCGCTTGAGCCTGTAAAACAAGCGTTATCTGACGCAGGTTTATCGGTAAGTGAAGTAAACGATATTATCTTGGTTGGTGGTCAAACACGTATGCCACTTGTTCAGAAATACGTTTCTGAATTCTTTGGCAAAGAGCCTAGAAAAGACGTCAACCCTGATGAAGCTGTCGCATTAGGCGCTTCTATCCAAGGTGGTGTATTGTCTGGTGATGTAAAAGACGTACTACTATTAGATGTCTCGCCTCTTTCTCTTGGTATCGAAACCATGGGTGGAGTCATGACAGCGCTGATTGAAAAGAATACGACTATTCCAACGAAGAAGTCGCAAACATTCTCTACCGCAGAAGATAATCAATCAGCGGTGACGGTTCACGTATTACAAGGTGAGCGTAAGCAGGCCGCGGGTAACAAATCTCTTGGTCAGTTTAACCTAGAAGGGATTCGTCCGGGACGTCGTGGAGAGCCACAAATCGAAGTAACATTCGACATTGATGCCGACGGTATCCTGCACGTTTCTGCTAAAGACAAAGATACTGGCAAAGAACAGAAGATTACGATCCAAGCATCTTCTGGTTTGAGTGAAGACGAAGTCGAAGCAATGGTGCGTGATGCGGAAGCCAACGCTGCAGAAGACCAAAAGTTTGAAGAGTTAGTACAAGCTCGTAACCAAGCCGATGCAGTTGTTCATGGTACGCGTAAGCAGTTAGAAGAGGCTGGTGATGCGCTTCCGGCAGAAGATAAAGAAGCAATTGAAACGGCAATCTCTGCGCTGGAAACGGCTATTAAATCTGGCGATAAAGAAGAGATTGATGCAAAAACTCAAGAGTTGATGCAGGCATCTTCCAAGTTAATGGAGATGGCACAAGCAAAAGCGTCTGCTGAGCAAGCAGCAGGTGGTGCAGATGCTGGTGCAAGTTCTGGTAATAGCCAATCAAGCAAAGATGACGATGTTGTCGATGCTGAGTTTGAAGAAGTGAAAGACGACAAAAAGTAATCGTCGAGCGTAAGCAATAGAGGCGGTGAAATACACCGTCTCATATGAGTACGATTAAGCGGGCGTCTGATTAAGTTCTTGCGCCCGCATTTATTTGTAAGCGTGATGCTTAACAGTCGTTGTAAGAGAATTTTAAAGTTGCCATAGAGGCACGCATTAACCGGAAGATATCATCTCTATGTCGAAACGTGATTATTATGAAGTGTTAGGTGTAGCTAAAGATGCGAGTGAGCGGGATATTAAAAAAGCTTACAAACGTTTGGCTATGAAGTATCACCCAGATAGAACTGCTGGCGACAAAGAAAAGGAAGAGAAGTTTAAGGAAATCCAAGAAGCCCACGAAATCCTCATGAATGAAAATAAGCGGGCTGCTTATGACCGTTATGGTCACGCTGGTGTTGATCCTAACCGTGGCGCAGCGGGCGCAGGAGCGGCAGACTTCGGAGATATTTTCGGTGATGTATTCGGTGATATTTTCGGTGGCGGTCGCGGTGGTGGCAGACAACGAGCCCGTCAAGGAGCCGATTTACGTTACAACCTCGAGCTGACATTGGAAGAAGCCGTTCGCGGAAAGGATGTTGAGATTAAAGTCCCAACGTTAGTCGGCTGCGAAACTTGCGATGGTTCTGGCGCGAAAAAAGGGTCATCTCCTAAAACTTGTCCAACATGTCACGGAAATGGTCAAGTGCAGATGCGTCAAGGTTTCTTCGCGGTACAGCAAACTTGTCCAACTTGTTCAGGTAAAGGCACCATTATTAGTGATCCTTGCCGCAGTTGTCATGGTCAAGGACGCGTTGAGAAAACCAAAACGCTTTCAGTTAAAGTTCCTGCTGGCGTTGATACCGGCGACCGTATTCGCTTATCAGGTGAAGGTGAAGCGGGTGAGAATGGTGCGCCGTCAGGCGATTTGTACGTGCAAGTTCATGTTCGCGAGCACGATATTTTTGTTCGAGATGGCAACAACTTGTATTGCGAAGTGCCGTTGAGCTTCACTAAGGCTGCTTTAGGTGGCGAAATTGAAGTGCCGACCTTAGATGGTCAAGTGAAGTTAAAAATCCCCACAGAAACCCAAACTGGAAAAATGTTCCGTTTGCGTGGGAAAGGCGTGAAGTCTGTACGCAGTGGTGCAGTGGGTGACTTGATGTGTAAAGTCGCTGTTGAAACGCCTGTTAATTTAACAGCTAAGCAAAAAGAATTGCTTGAAGAATTTGAATCATCAATGGGAAAAGACTCCGCTAAGTATCGTCCAAAAGAAAAAGGCTTTTTCGACAACGTGAAAAAGTTCTTTGACGATTTAACGAGTTAAAATTAATACTCAAATCTCAATGAAGCCCCGTTATTGACTAGGAATGACGGGGCTTTTTTTGTATTGTGTGGCCTTATTTGAGTCGTCAGCAAAGAAGGTTAAACATGACTGTCAAGTTGGGAATATTTGGTGCCAATGGGCGCATGGGGAGAGTGTTAGTTGAAGCTATTTCCCAAGATGAAGATACACAGCTTACGGCTGCAATTGTTAGACCCAACTCCTCTGTTAAAGGTATTGATGTTGGTGAACTTGCTGGGATTGGCAAAAATGCGGTGATTACCTCGTCCAAAGAAAGCGTTGATCCAAATGCCATTGACGTCATGATCGATTTTACCCTACCTGAAACCCTTGAAAGTAATTTGGCGTGGTGTGTTGAAAATAAAAAAGCCGTGGTAATTGGCACTACTGGCTTGAATCAAGTACAAAAGAAAGCGATAGATGCAGCAGCTCAACATATACCCGTTTTATTTTCTGCTAATATGAGTGTAGGTGTGAATCTTCTATTTAATTTGGCTCGTCAAACTGCCCGTGTGATGGGCCACTCTGCGGATATTGAAATTTGGGAAGCACATCATCGTTTCAAAAAGGACGCACCTTCGGGGACCGCAATGGCCTTAGGCGAAGTTATTGCTGACGAATTAAATCGCGATCTTGATGAATGTGCAGTTTACGGCAGAGAAGGCGATACTGGGGAACGTTCTCAAGAAACCATTGGCTTCGCTACTATACGAGCCGGTGATGTGGTTGGTGAGCATACCGTTTGGTTTGCCGATATTGGTGAGCGTATTGAATTGACACACAAAGCATCGAGCCGCCTTACTTTTGCCTTTGGCGCCGTTCGGGCAGCGAAATGGTTAGCAGGAAAAAATAAAGGAAAGTACGACATGCTAGACGCATTAGGGTTGAAATAAATTAGATTTTTGGCGCTTTCGAGGGTATTTTGAGATGAAGTCGCTAAAACCATAAAAAATGTCATTTTCCACTAGCGTGTGTTGCGAGCTTCATATAGAATGCGCGGAATTTGCCGGAAATTTGGGTAGAGCCTAAATTGCAAGAAGATTTTTTTACATTCATATAAACGGGTTGTCAGCTTCGGTTGGCATCCCGTTTTTTATGGGTGTGAGTTTATTAGCCAGAAGTAGACTTTTTAGGAGGCTCAGTTGACATATCCCGCGATACTTGTGCTTGCAGACGGAACGGTGTTTAAAGGTTTAGCGATTGGAGCGCTCGGAGAATCTGTTGGAGAGGTGGTTTTTAATACCTCAATGACAGGGTATCAGGAAATCTTAACAGATCCATCCTATGCCGAGCAGATCGTTACCTTAACCTATCCACATATCGGAAATACAGGCACCAATGATGAAGATGAGGAATCTTCAAAAATTTGGGCCAAAGGTTTAGTCATTAGAGACCTGCCTTTGTTGGCTAGCAATTTCCGCAATCAACAAAGCCTCTCAGATTATTTGAAAGAACGTAACATTATCGGCATTGCTGATATTGATACTCGTCGTTTAACGCGTGTTCTGCGAGATAAAGGCGCGCAAAATGGTTGTATTATTGCAGGCGACAACCTCGACATTGATGCAGCGTTAGCTAAAGCAAAAGCCTTTCCCGGATTAAAAGGTATGGACCTTGCCAAAGAGGTAACAACAACATCCGTGGTTAATTGGGACGCTGGAGTGTGGAAGTTAGGCGAAGGGCATCAACCGCTGACAGAAAACCCCGCTTTTCACGTCGTTGCCTACGATTTTGGCGTTAAACGCAACATTTTACGCATGCTAGTGGATAGGGGGTGCCGTGTTACTGTTGTTCCAGCCACAACACCAGCCAGTGAAGTGAAAGCGTTAAATCCCGATGGCGTTTTCTTGTCAAATGGCCCCGGTGATCCTGAGCCATGTGATTACGCTATTGCCGCTATTTCTGAGTTGCTTGAAGCCGACTACCCAATATTTGGTATTTGCTTGGGTCATCAACTGTTAGGTTTGGCAAGCGGTGCAAAAACACAGAAGATGAAATTTGGGCATCATGGTGCCAACCATCCCGTTAAAGATTTACAACGTGGTAATGTCATGATCACCAGTCAAAACCACGGGTTCGCGCTGGATGAAAATGCCTTGCCAGACAATTTACAAGTAACACACATTTCACTGTTTGATGGTTCGTTACAGGGTGTTAAACGCACCGATAAGCCGGCTTTTGGTTTCCAAGGGCATCCAGAAGCTAGCCCCGGTCCACATGATGTAGCCCCTCTTTTTGATCAGTTTATCGAATTAATGCAAGCTCGCGCTTAAGGTTGGAAGTGACAATGCCAAAACGTACAGATATTAAAAGCATCTTAATTCTGGGCGCAGGCCCTATCGTAATCGGACAAGCATGTGAGTTCGACTATTCGGGCGCGCAGGCTTGTAAAGCACTTCGAGAGGAAGGCTACAGAGTCATTCTGGTTAACTCGAATCCTGCAACTATCATGACAGATCCAGAAATGGCTGACGCCACTTACATTGAACCGATTCATTGGGAAGTGGTTAGTAAAATTATTGAGAAAGAACGTCCTGATGCCATTTTGCCTACCATGGGAGGCCAAACCGCGTTGAACTGTGCGCTTGACCTCAACAAACATGGCGTGTTGAAGCAATTCAATGTGGAAATGATTGGTGCAACGGCCGATGCTATTGACAAGGCAGAAGATAGAGAGCGTTTCGACCGAGCTATGAAGAACATTGGCTTGGCATGCCCGCATGCGGAAATTGCTCACAGCATGGAGCAAGCTCACGATGTCGTGAGTCGTATTGGCTTCCCTTGCATCATCCGTCCATCGTTTACTATGGGTGGAACAGGTGGAGGCATTGCCTACAACGTTGAAGAATTCGAAGAAATTTGTCGTCGAGGTTTGGATTTATCACCGACTAGCGAGTTGCTCATTGATGAGTCGTTAATTGGTTGGAAAGAATATGAAATGGAAGTGGTACGCGACAAAAACGATAATTGTATTATCGTGTGCGCCATCGAAAACTTCGACCCAATGGGTGTGCATACTGGTGACTCCATCACGGTTGCGCCAGCACAAACGTTAACCGATAAAGAATACCAGCTAATGCGTAATGCTTCATTAGCAGTGTTGCGTGAAATAGGGGTAGAAACCGGCGGCTCTAACGTGCAATTCGGTGTAAACCCAAAAGATGGGCGCATGGTAGTTATCGAAATGAACCCGCGTGTATCGCGTTCATCGGCATTGGCTTCAAAAGCAACAGGCTTCCCTATTGCTAAAGTTGCGGCCAAACTTGCTGTTGGTTACACCCTCGATGAGCTCGCAAATGATATTACTGGTGGCTTAACACCAGCATCATTTGAGCCATCTATTGATTATGTTGTGACTAAAATTCCACGCTTTAACTTTGAAAAATTTGCAGGGAGTAACGATCGCCTCACCACGCAAATGAAATCGGTTGGTGAAGTCATGGCAATTGGTCGTAACTTCCAAGAATCCTTGCAAAAGGCGTTGCGAGGGTTAGAAACTGGCGTTAACGGTTTAGATTCACATGTGGACTATTCTGATGAAGAAAACCGCTCAACCATTATCCGCGAATTAAAAGAACCGGGATCAGATCGTATATTCTATATCGCTGATGCATTCCGCATGGGGATGACACTGGATGAAGTATTTGAGCTTTGTATGGTTGACCCTTGGTTCTTGGTACAAGTTCAAGACCTTGTTGAGCAAGAAAGTCGCTTATTGGAAGCCGGTGCGCCCGGTCTGACCGCTGACTTCTTGCGTTGTCTTAAACGTAAAGGTTTCGCCGATGCTCGCTTAGCCGAGCTCACAAAAATCTCTGAGAACGATATTCGCAGTATGCGCTGGGATAACGGCATTATGCCCGTATACAAGCGCGTTGATACCTGTGCGGCTGAGTTTTCTACCAGTACTGCTTACATGTATTCTTCTTACGATGAAGAGTGTGAAGCGCAACCTTCAGATAGAGATAAAATCATTGTGCTCGGTGGAGGCCCCAACCGAATTGGTCAAGGTATTGAATTTGACTATTGCTGTGTTCACGCTGCGTTAGCGCTACGTGAAGATGGTTACGAAACCATTATGGTGAACTGTAACCCTGAAACGGTATCAACCGATTATGATACTTCCGACCGTTTGTATTTTGAGCCAGTTACGTTGGAAGATGTACTGGAAATCGTCCGTGTTGAAAATCCAAAAGGCGTTATTGTGCAATACGGTGGTCAAACGCCGCTCAAACTTGCGAGAGCTTTGGAAGAAGCTGGCGTACCCATTATTGGCACTTCTCCAGACGCCATAGACAGGGCAGAAGATCGTGAACGCTTCCAACAAATGGTTAATAAGCTTGGGTTGAAGCAACCAGCGAATGCAACCGTTAGTAGCTGGGAAGAAGCGTTAGAAAAAGCCGAGCAGATAGGGTTTCCATTAGTTGTTCGTCCTTCTTATGTTCTAGGAGGACGCGCAATGGAAATTGTTTACGACATTAAGGATTTGAAACGCTATTTGACTGATGCGGTAAGTGTGTCCAATGAAGCTCCTGTTTTGTTAGATCGTTTCTTAGACGATGCGACAGAAGTCGATGTTGATGCCATTTGTGATGGCGAAAATGTGGTCATTGGTGGCATCATGGAGCACATTGAGCAAGCAGGCGTTCACTCGGGAGATTCTGCGTGTTCTTTGCCGACCTACAGCTTGCCAGAGCACACGTTAGACACTATGCGAGAGCAGGTTAAAGCAATGGCACTAGAGCTAGGTGTTATTGGCTTAATGAATACACAGTTTGCTGTAAAAGATAACGAAGTGTATCTCATCGAGGTTAATCCTCGCGCTGCTCGTACGGCGCCTTTTGTGTCAAAAGCAACGGGACGACCTTTAGCAAAAATTGCCGCCAGAGCGATGGTTGGGCAAAGTTTGTTGTCACAAAAGGTTGAAAAAGAGATTATTCCACCTTATTACTCGGTGAAAGAAGTGGTTATTCCTTTTGCTAAATTCCATGGCGTTGATCCGCTTGTGGGCCCTGAAATGCGTTCTACAGGGGAAGTGATGGGAGTCGGTGAAAGCTTCGTAGAAGCCTACGCTAAAGCTTGTTTAGGGGCAGGGGAACCTATTCCTAGTCGGGGTAAGGTATTACTTTCACTCCGTAAAAATGACAAAACACGCGCTGTTGAGTTAGGTCGGGCAATGCTGCAAAAAGGCTTTAAGCTTGAAGCAACCCGTGGAACAGCCAGAGTCCTGAATGAATCAAACGTGGCTTGTGCCACGGTCAATAAGGTTTCTGAAGGGCGTCCCAATATTGTCGATGCCATAAAAAATGGTGAATATTGTTACATCATTAATACTACGGAAGGTCGCCAAGCGATTAATGACTCCGTGTATATTCGCCGTGAAGCATTGCAATGTAAGGTTCCTTACTCAACCACATTGAACGGAGCGTTTGCCTCGGTTAATGCTCATGCCGCAGATGATCGTAAATCGGTTACTTCTGTGCAGGAACTACATAAGAGATTGGATTCATGAACAAAATTCCTATGACGGCAGAAGGTGCTGAAAAGCTCCGTGCTGAATTAAATGAATTAAAAACGGTGAAACGACCCGCAATCATAAAAGCGATTGCTGAAGCTCGTGAACATGGTGATTTGAAAGAAAACGCCGAATATCATGCAGCGAGAGAACAGCAGGGATTTTGTGAAGGGCGTATTCAAGACATTGAAGGAAAATTGAGCAATGCTCAAATTATCGATGTTACCAAAATGCAAAATACAGGTAAGGTTGTTTTTGGTGTAACCGTCACCTTGTTAAACACGGAAACCGATGAGGAAACCACCTACAAAATCGTTGGTGATGACGAAGCGGATATCAAAAACAATCGCATTTCGGTGAATTCACCTATCGCACGAGGCGTAATCGGTAAGAGTTTAGATGATGAAGTCACTATCCAAACACCTGCGGGCGCGGTAGAGTTTGAAATTATTGAGGTTGAATACATCTAACTTAAACGTTGGATGTGGGTATTGAATATCACCTTTCGAAAAACAGAAACAAAAAGGTGTCACGTGAAAACGGACACCTTTTTTAATGTAACAATCATATAATTATTACTTGAATTTACCTGTAGATGGTTAGCCCTTGGGTAATTCGATTTTCTTATCTTCACTTTGTCGATAGATAATGAGCATATGCCCAATGACTTGAAGTTTAACTGCTCCGCTAGTTTCAACGATGTTATCCATTAGCGACTTTTTCTCTTCTCTATCTTCGCTTGCTACTTTCACTTTGATTAGTTCGTGGTGTGCAAGTGCGGAATCTATTTCGGCTAAAACATTTTCAGTTACGCCATTTCCACCTACAATTACCACAGGTTTGAGAGAGTGAGCCAAACCTTTTAGGTGTTGTTTTTGTTTATTAGTTAATTTCATTTACAAAGAAATCATGTCTGAATTACTTGAAAACCAGTATTCTACCTTCATTTTAGTGCTATTCCCATTGTCAATTGCGGTATCATGACCAAGAAAAATCGTTCAGGAAGTAGTAATCGTTGGCTCAAAGAGCATTTCGACGACAAGTATGTGCAAAAAGCCCATAAAATGGGATTGCGCTCTCGAGCCGTATTTAAAATAGAAGAAATTCAGGAAAAAGATAATCTTATCAAACCCGGTATGTGTGTTGTCGACCTTGGCGCCGCGCCCGGTGGATGGTCTCAGTATGCTGCTGACATCGTTGGAAAAAATGGTCAAGTTATTGCTTGTGACATACTTGAAATGGATTCCATTGCGGGTGTTGATTTTCTTCAAGGTGACTTTAGAGAAGAGGCGGTTTTAAATGCCCTATTGAACAGAATCGGAGGTCGGAACGTAGATGTTGTTATGTCTGATATGGCACCCAACATGAGCGGTAACGACACAGTTGATCAGGCGAGAGCGATGTATTTGGTAGAACTTGCATTAGATATGTGTGATCAAGTTTTAAAACCAGATGGCAGCTTTGTGGTAAAAGTATTCCAAGGGGCAGGTTTTGAAGCGTATTTCAAAGCCATGCGACAACGGTTTAAGGCAGTAAAAACACGTAAGCCAGACTCATCCAGAGCGCGTTCAAGAGAAGTGTATTTGGTGGCGACTGGATGGAAACTGTAGTAGGCTTGGTTCCCAGCGTTTATTAGTTCTGACTTAAAACTAATTATTTTAATAAATCGAGGTTTTTTAAATTGAGTGACATGGCAAAAAACTTAATACTCTGGCTAGTCATTGCCGTCGTATTGATGTCGGTGTTCCAGAGTTTTGCGCCCAATGAAGCATCGAAACAACAAACAGACTATACCAGTTTTATACAAGATGTACGTCAAGGTATTGTCCGTGAAGTTCGCATAGAAGGGAGAGAAATCAAAGGTACTAAACGTACCGGCGAGGCGTTCGTAACTTTCCTTCCCACTGCTTATGATGAGTATCTTCTGAATGATTTGATCAAACACGATGTAAAAGTGTATGGCGAACCACCAGAAGAACCTTCAATTATTACAAACATTTTTATTTCTTGGTTTCCTATGTTGTTGCTTATTGGTGTATGGATTTTCTTCATGCGTCAGATGCAGGGCGGCGGTGGTCGTGGAGCCATGTCTTTTGGTAAGAGCAAAGCGCGCTTATTAGGTGAAGACCAAATAAAAACAACTTTTTCAGATGTTGCTGGCTGTGATGAAGCCAAGGAAGAAGTAACCGAGTTGGTAGACTTCTTACGCGACCCAACTAAATTTCAGAAGCTTGGTGGCAAAATTCCCACAGGTGTTTTGATGGTTGGTCCTCCGGGCACAGGTAAAACACTATTAGCGAAAGCCATTGCTGGTGAAGCAAAAGTACCCTTCTTCACAATTTCTGGTTCAGACTTTGTTGAAATGTTCGTGGGTGTGGGTGCATCTCGTGTTCGCGATATGTTCGAGCAAGCGAAGAAGTCGGCGCCTTGTATCATCTTCATTGACGAAATCGATGCTGTTGGTCGCCAACGTGGTGCAGGTTTAGGCGGTGGTCATGATGAGCGTGAGCAAACACTCAACCAAATGCTTGTTGAAATGGATGGTTTTGAAGGGCACGAAGGCATTATTGTGATTGCTGCAACAAACCGTCCAGATGTATTAGATCCAGCTCTACTGCGTCCCGGTCGTTTTGACCGTCAAGTAGTGGTAGGTTTGCCAGATATTCGTGGCCGTGAGCAAATCCTTAAAGTTCACATGCGCAAAGTGCCAGTAGCGGATAATGTGGAAGCTGGAGTGATTGCTCGTGGTACTCCAGGTTTCTCTGGTGCCGATTTAGCTAACCTTGTGAACGAAGCTGCACTATTTGCTGCCAGGTCGAACAAGCGTTTAGTGGCAATGGAAGAGTTCGATAAAGCGAAAGACAAAATCATGATGGGAGCCGAAAGGCGCTCAATGGTGATGTCCGAGGATGAAAAAACCATGACGGCTTATCATGAAGCTGGTCATGCGATTGTGGGTCGATTAGTGCCTGAGCATGATCCGGTTTATAAAGTGTCAATCATTCCAAGAGGTAGAGCGTTGGGTGTGACCATGTATTTGCCTGAGCAAGACAGGGTAAGTCACAGCAAACAGCACCTTGAAAGTATGATTTCAAGCTTGTTTGGTGGCCGTATTGCCGAGCAGCAAATATACGGTGATGAAAAAGTAACAACAGGCGCATCCAACGACATTGAAAGAGCAACTGAAATCGCTCGTAAGATGGTTACACAGTGGGGACTCTCTACTAAGATGGGACCGATGCTTTACGCAGAAGATGAAGGCGAGGTTTTCTTGGGACGCAGTGTTGCCAAAGCAAAGCATATGTCTGATGACACTGCACGTGCTATTGACGCTGAAATTAAGTCAGTGATTGATCGTAACTACGAGCGTGCTGAAACTATCCTAAAAGAAAACGAAGACATTCTGCATTCAATGAAAGATGCATTAATGAAATATGAAACCATTGATGCTAAGCAAATTGATGATTTAATGGCGCGTCGCGATGTTCGTCCGCCAGCGGATTGGACAGACAAACCAACTGATGACGACAAACCGTCAGGTGGAGCGACTGTTGCGGCTGATGTTGACGGTGATAGCTCAGAAAGCAAGAAAGAATCAAAAGGCGGCGATAACAACATCGGCAAGCCGGGTGATTTACCACATTAATTAGAATTGATGTCATCTTTTTGAAACGCCTCTTTGCGAGGCGTTTTTTATTTGTTTTTGATAATGGATAACATGCGATTTAGAGATAAAACACTTTCATTAGATTCTCCCCAAGTGATGGGAATATTAAATGTGACGCCTGATTCTTTTTCAGATGGAGGCCGGTTTAACACACTAGATACAGCGCTCAAACAAGCCAGTAAAATGATTGAAGATGGCGCGACTATCCTCGACATCGGTGGAGAATCTACGCGTCCAGGGTCGCTTGCTGTGCCGCTTCAAGAAGAACTCGATAGAGTCATGCCAATTATCGAAGCATTAGCCTCACGTTTCGATGTGGTGTTATCCGTTGATACCAAAAAAGCGCAGGTTATGCGTGCAGCTATCAGCGCAGGCGTGCATTTAGTCAATGATATTTTTGCGTTACAGGCTGAAGGCGCGTTGGAAACCGTCGCGGATTCCAATGTGGCTGTGTGTTTAATGCATATGCGGGGGCAGCCTAGTTCAATGCAAAATGCGCCGTCCTATGAGCATGTGGTTGAAGAAGTTAAACAATTTTTAGGCGCTCGGATTCAAGCATGCACAGATGTAGGGATTTCCCAAGAGCGAATCATAATCGACCCAGGCTTTGGTTTCGGTAAGTCATTGCAACATAATTGCGACTTACTTGCCCATTTTTCTGAGTTCAGTGATTTTGGGCTGCCTGTTTTGGCTGGTGTTTCTCGCAAATCCATGTTTGGAGCATTGCTCGATTTAAACATTGATCAGCGTTTAGTCCCAAGTGTAGTTAGCGCCGTGTTAGCGACGCAACGAGGCGCGAGTATTTTGCGTGTTCACGATGTGAAAGAAACCGTTGATGCATTAGCGCTAATGCGAGCATGTTCTCTCGACTAAAGTCTAAAAGTTAAAATTGGTTATTGATTCATTTGAATGAAAAGTTTGAGATGGAAATAAGAGTTTATGGGTAACAGAAAGTTTTTTGGTACAGATGGTATTCGTGGGAAAGTGGGAGAGGAACTCATCAACCCTGAATTCGTGATCAAATTAGGATGGGCGGCTGGAAAGGTGCTTGCCGGTAGAGGCACCAATAAAGTCTTAGTTGGTAAAGACACTCGTACCTCTGGCTATATGTTGGAATCTGCATTAGAAGCTGGCTTATCCGCTGCGGGAATTGATATCGGTTTACTCGGACCAATGCCAACGCCAGCAATTGCATATTTAACAAAAACATTTCGCTCCGAAGCAGGCATCGTCATTAGTGCTTCCCACAATCCTTATTATGATAATGGTATTAAATTCTTTTCATCAGATGGTTTTAAACTGGACGACGACATAGAGCTTGCTATTGAAGCGGAGATGGACAAACCGATGGTTTGTGTCGAATCTGACAAGCTAGGCAAGGCTTCTCGTATTGAAGACGCAGCAGGTCGCTATATTGAATTCTGTAAGGGGAATTTTCCCTCGGAGCTGTCCCTTACCGGATTGAAAATCGTTGTCGACTGTGCTCATGGCGCTACCTATCACATTGCTCCTAATGTACTGCGAGAATTGGGTGCCGACGTCATTGAAATAGGTACTAAACCAAACGGCATTAATATTAATGATGGGGTAGGGGCAACTTCAATGTCGGCTATCCAAAAAGCGGTGCTAGCAGAAAACGCCGATTTAGGGTTTGCGCTAGACGGTGATGGAGATCGCATCATGATGGTCGATCATGAAGGGCATATTTTGGATGGTGACGAGATTGTTTACATCATTGCTCGCGATGCCTTGAAATCTGGCAGGTTGCAGGGCGGAGTAGTCGGGACTCAAATGAGCAATATTGGGTTGGAAAAGGCACTTAAAAACCTCAGCATTCCCTTTGCTCGCAGCAAAGTAGGCGATCGCTACGTAATGGAACTTTTACAAGAAAAGGGTTGGAATATTGGCGGGGAAAGTTCTGGCCATATTTTGAACTTGTCTCAATCTTCAACTGGCGACGGCATCATTTCTGGTTTACAAGTGATTACCGCCATGTTGCATTCCGATATGAAGCTCGCTGAATTGCGTCTTGGAATGGAAAAGTTTCCGCAGCGACTGATTAATGTGCGATTTAAGCAAGGTACAGCGCCATTAGAAAGCGATGACGTGAAAAAAGCGGTTGAGCTAGCTGAAGCAGAAATGCAAGGCAATGGGCGGGTTTTGTTGCGTAAGAGCGGAACAGAGCCTCTTATTCGCGTGATGGTTGAAGCCCATGAAGAATCCGACGCAAATAAATGGGCTGAACATATCGCAGAAGCGGTAAAATCAGCATCGTAAACAAGGTAAAAATGCCTGAAAAGTGGGCGAAAAGACGGTTTCATAATCAGGCGAGAATGAAACTTGTATTTAGTTGCGTTATTTGCTGCAAAATACTTGTAACTTTTCATTCCGTCCGTTACTATCACGCCCGCTTTTTTGAAGGGAATTTTGTATTTATAAAATTCCAGAAGCAGATAAAAATGTTCAGGTAAGGTAATGAGCAAGCAGCGTGAAATTATAGTAGCTGGAAACTGGAAGCAAAATGGTAGTCTTGCTTTGGTTCAGGAAATGCAACAGGGCTTGATTAACGAAGCAATTGCAGGCGTTACAGTGGTTGTCTGTCCGCCATCACCTTACTTTGCGAGCTTTAACGCAACGCAGTTACAGGCGTTTTCTTTAGGTGCTCAGGACGTAAGTCTGTTTACCGGAGGGGCTCACACAGGTGAAGTCTCTGGGGATATGCTGGCAGAATTTGGGTGTCGATACGTTATAGTAGGGCACTCGGAAAGGCGTAACACTCATGCTGAAACGAATGAAGTGGTTGCGAAGAAAACAAAAGTCGCATTAAGCGCTGGTTTGACTCCCATTATTTGTTTCGGTGAGTCAGAGCAAGTAAGAGATGATGGTCATCTTTTTGAATTTTTGAAGCAGCAACTTGAAGCGATTATCGTTGAAAATAGCGTTGAAAGTTTGGCTCAATGTGTTCTTGCTTATGAGCCGATTTGGGCCATAGGAACGGGACGCACGGCAACGCCCGCACAAGCTCAGGAAGTACATGCATTTGTTAGGGCGTTGGTGGCTGGTTACGATGCGCAAGTTGCTGAAAACGTGTCCATCTTATACGGTGGCAGTGTTAAACCTGATAATGCCAAGTCATTATTCGACCAGCCTGATATAGACGGTGGTTTGATTGGCGGAGCAAGTTTATCGTTACAGGATTTTGTAGCCATTTCTCGTGCTGCAATTTAAAAGAGATTAATTAATGCTTTACGAAATTCTTTTGGTATTAGATTTGATCGTAGCCCTAATGTTAATTGGCTTAGTGCTAATTCAACAAGGCAAAGGGGCTGATATGGGCGCGTCATTTGGTGGTGGCGGCTCAAATACAGTGTTTGGTGCAACTGGTTCCGGTAACTTCCTAACACGCGCAACGTCTATCTTGGCAGCGTTATTTTTCATTATTAATTTGGCTTTGGGCAACATGTCCACGGGTGTTGAAAGGAACGTTGACGAATGGGAAAGTCTCGGCTCAACGGAAGTATCTGCTCCTGCGATTGCTCCAGAAAAAGGTGACATGCCAGTTTCTGAGTCAGTCGAAAGTGACGTCCCTGTTTCAACTAACGTTGAAAATAAAGAAGCTGACGATCAATAAGCAATATTAAAATCTGAGTTATCCTTCTAACAAGCTCAGGTTATTACAAATCACTTGCGGAAGTGGTGGAATTGGTAGACACGCCATCTTGAGGGGGTGGTGAGCATAGCTCGTGCGGGTTCAAGTCCCGCCTTCCGCACCAAATAATCCCTTATTTTTCAGTATCTTAAGTGCCTTTCTGGTTATTTTGGATCGCTATTGGATCCATTGGAAAAAACTTTGCTGGCTGTTTTGGACATATGAGGCATTTCAGAATCCATCCATTTGCCATAATGTTTTTCTAACATAGATATTGAACTCCAACCCATTTGTTTACATATCCATCGTTCGGGTATGCCAGCTGTAAGTAACTGGCTCGCGTGAGTATGACGAGCTTGATTAGCTGAGCGGTATCGTATCTGGCATTTATTTAAGAAAGGTTTTACAAAGTCGTCACTAAAATTGTTGCTACCTGAAAATGGCTTTAAAGTTGCAGTGTTTACAAATACAAACCTAAGCTCTGTACACTTAATGGTTCGGTTATCCTCCTGTAAAACTTCAACAGTTTGCGATTCTAAACTTTCTGTTAACTTTTTCTGAGCGAGCAATATTCCATAGGCTTGTTCAAGAAGTTCAACTGTTCGACACCTGCCGTCGTTCTTAGTAAAAGCGTATTCTCCTTTTACAACAGAGCGCCTTACATTAATTTGCTTTTTAGTTAAGTCAACATCCTCCCAAGCTAGTGCCATCCATTCGGAAACGCTTAATCCGCTGTATATGGCAAATAGCAGCCCATGTTTTTCATTCACTTGAAGTGTTTCACTTGACTCAATCATTGCAATTTCCTCTCGATCGAAAGGGTCTGGTGAATCAGGCTTCATTCGTGGCAGATTTTTTATATGGTTGAATGGGTTATGAGAGATGATCTGATCAGCATGAGCACTGTCAAAAATAGCTCTTAGTGGAGTAAGCAGGTCGTTAATAGTTTTGTTGCTAAGCGTTTTTGTCAGTTCAGTATCTCGCCATTGTTTTATTTCACTTTGGACAAGTGAATCAATTTTCCGATCACCCCATTTGGGTAAGATGTATTGTTCACATCTTTTTTTAACGAGGTTGAACTGCTTGCTTCGAACTTGAATTTTGTAACTCACAAGCCACTTTTCAATGGCTTGTGAAATGGTGGGTACTTTAATTATATGGCTGAACTGTTTAGCTTTTTTAGAGTGTGGGAATCGTTCACCGTAGTCAAACTTTTGAGTTGTAATTTCATGAATTATTGTAGCTCTCAATTGGCTTGCATATTTGATATTACTTTTAGTTACAGGAACTCCTTTTAATGGTTCGATACATCTAGTTCCAAGATAATAAAACATAATCCTAATGCTTTTACCGTGTATAGAAACCCCTTCAAAGCTCCTACAATAATCTTTTAATTGGTCAGTCATTGTCCAATCAACTCGTTCAGTTTTTCGTAGTTATAGTAATAGGAGCCTCCCCATAATTTATAGTGGACTCCCTCTATTAGATGAGACCGTTGTCTTTTTTTCTCTAATGCCGCAACGGTAATACCTTTATATTTTTCGATAATAACGGGTTTAACCCATCCAAATTTGCATATTGGCTCCATAAATACCTCTTAAGTTATGGTGATTTAACCTTGCTGATGAATAACTCAACCTCGCTCAAACACCCAGCACTTAACACTTTTGGATGTGCTGTAAGTATTGGGTTTATGGGCAATCGCAGAGTTAACGTTTTTAATTTCGATGAACTTTCGGCTGAGTGACGATTTCAAATGCTTTTTTAAATCGCTAAGTAGCGGAATTTGCTGTTTGGCTTCTGATGCCAGCGTCACGAAG
>NZ_JABEPE010000098.1 GCF_026788005.1 Alteromonas sp. a30 | reverse complement strand
TTCCAAATGATACACCAAATCAAACGTTGAGGTATGGAAAAAGCGGTAACTCAAGAAACGGAGCTTGTTAATTCAAAGGTGACATATGAGTAACAAAATCGTAAGAGGCAGTGATTTAAGACAAATGCGCAACATGGCAGGGTTAAGAACCATCGACATGGCAGCGGCGGCAGGGGTAAAAACCCGTAAAACCTATGAGAACTGGGAAAAAGAAATGGGTGCACCCAATGTAAACCAATTCTTTTCGATGGCGAAAGCCTGCGGCTTAAGTGCGCAATCCATTATGGAATTTTACGAATTCAAAGAGCAAATGCGCGGTGCGGGATTTGTCGGTGCAAGCTCGGTTAGCTAAGGCTTTAAACCATGATGATGATAAAAGGCTCACACCTGCGAACGATACGCACCTTTGCAGGTAAAACCACAATGGAAATGGCAGCGGCGGCAGGGGTAAAAACCCGCAAAACCTATGAGAATTGGGAGAGCAATAAAGGCTCAGTGAATGTAAACCAATTTATATCATTGTTGGAGTTTTGCGGATTAGATTACATCAAAGTGTTTGGTTACATCATGCGAAATAACGAATCCAAACAATTTGATTTACTGCGATTACTGGCGCTAAGCA
>NZ_JABEPE010000097.1 GCF_026788005.1 Alteromonas sp. a30 | reverse complement strand
CTTGTTAGCATTTTCCTCGGTTAGTAAACATATACCCAACCAAATAAACCAAACAATTTGTGATACGCCAAATATTTCAGTAAATAGTTTGTCAGGATAAATAGTTGCAATGCCCGCTATGCCTACAAAATATCCGAGATAGTTAAGTGACCGGGGTAATCTGCCCTCTTGTATAGCTGCTACGCTAATCAATAAAACCCAAAGTCCGCCAACTAATTCATTTCCACCACCTATACTTTCTGTTATCACTGAAACGATTATCCACATATCAAGGGCTTTTTCTGGATTTGCATCCATCAGATCGATTGCATGATCAAGTCCGATATTCGAAATCATTCCACTTGCAATCACCAGACCGACCCAAATGCCCCCGAATAGAGATCCAATAGTAATTAAGGGATTAACTTTATGTTTAAGCCTCTCATACATACCAATAACGAGTATGGCCAGAAAAATGCCAAACACCACGTACATTAGAAAATAGATCATTGAAAATAGAAGTTGATTTTCTGCCATGTAAGTCATTTTTTCGACTGGACTACCATCAACCGGATATGACCAAAAAGCCCCAAAATACACAAAGGCTGCTATGTAAATAAGCCCTTGGAAAATTGCTGCGATACCAGCTAGTTTTTGTAGACCC
>NZ_JABEPE010000096.1 GCF_026788005.1 Alteromonas sp. a30 | reverse complement strand
AAGTAGGCTTTTTCCAGCTTTTCAACGGCGTCATCATCAAGGTGGTTTTTCTGCGGTTGCTTGCGCTTCTTGCCGTTGCGGCTCTTAATTTTGGGATTGAGGTCCGCTTCGTTCCCGCCGTTTTGAAAACGTTGAATGCGGGCGGTACGCTCTAGCAGTTTCGACAGCGCGTCGATTTCTCGGTAATCCGCGTCGGTTTTGTCGGGCTTATCAATTAACTGACAAAGGCGCGCATCCGTTGCGCTTTCAACCCGCAATGAAACCGAAGCGTCATCCCACTTTTCCCGCCGTTTCCATGAATCCACAGTGGCATAAGGCAAACACAAATCATCACTGATCTGTTTTACCGAATAGCCGCGCCAATACCTCTGGCGAGCTTGGATTCTGGTTGTAAAGTCGATGGCGGTTTTCATGGGGCTTTCATGAGGGTTTTCATGAAGAGAAGGCTAACTGTAAGCCGCGCCATTTCGCAGAATCGAAAAGTTAAATAGCGCCGATTCAACTTTCAAGTGTTTGCCTATAAACCCCAGTTTGCACAAACATTGCCCCATTCATCACCCGCATGAATAACCGTCATCTTTCAACCGGAGTAATCGAGCAATGCATGGGCAAGACAATCACGACTTTTGGCGTATTTCGGGCGCAGCAAATGGCACCACGGAAATTTGGAT
>NZ_JABEPE010000095.1 GCF_026788005.1 Alteromonas sp. a30 | reverse complement strand
CTTATCCCTAAAAAGCCCGGCGAACATATTAAAACCGACCGTCGAGATGCGTTGAAGCTGGTGAAGTTATTAAAGTCAGAAGACCTCACGCCAATCTATGTACCTGAGCCCGAAGATGAAGCAGTCCGCGATTTATCTCGCGCTCGTGAAACCGCCATGAAAGATTTGAAAGAAGCCAAGTACCAACTCAAAGCATTATTGCTACGCAACAACATTCGGTACGCTGGTACCGCCAATTGGTCGAAGAAGCACCTACGTTGGCTCACAGAATTGATATTACCCCATCCCGCGCAACACATCGTTTTACAGGAGCAACTGCAAACCATTGAGGAGCGTATTCGGCGCTTGGAAAGATTGGATAATGAATTAACACACCATGTTCACCAGTGGCGCTACTATCCGGTAGTAAAAGCCATTCAGGCTATGCGAGGCGTTAGGTTATTAGTGGCTGTCGGTGTTGTTGCTGAGTTAGGCGATTTACACCGATTCGACCATCCCAGAAAGCTCATGGCCTATTTAGGTTTAGTGCCAAGCGAGCACTCCTCTGGGGGCAAACGACACTTAGGAGCCATTACCAAAGCCGGTAATGGTCGAGCAAGAAGACTGCTGGTTGAAGGCGCACACGCTTATCGTTATCCAGCAAACATCTCGACTGACATACAACTGCGCCAAGAAGGGTTACCCAAAGACATCGTT
>NZ_JABEPE010000094.1 GCF_026788005.1 Alteromonas sp. a30 | reverse complement strand
TCCACATTGGTGCCTTCAAAGCGGAACTGCTGCTCAATGGCACTGGAAAACGGGAAGCTTTGTTTAAAGTCGGTATAGGTGGTCGTGCCATTGGCAAGGTCGATTTCGGTTATCCCGTTAAAGCCCCTAAAGCCACGACCTAGAATGTCATACACCGCGCCATCATATTGGTACTGGGTGGTATTGAAGCTGCTTGCGCCGCTCCCCACACCACTGCTTTGGCTAAATTGGGCGACCGCATACATGCTTGAGGCAAAGTGAATTTGGGTGCCACGACTTAAGCCATCCACCACATCGGTAAAGTTGGTTTGATAGAATGAAGCATGGGCGCTGTCGTATTCATCACTGGAAAGTGGCCTGTGTGTCCACTGACTTTGCAAGCCCACGCCATTGTTCACGCCTTTTAGCATGTCCACCGGCTGATAATCAGTTTCACTGATGGCATCGCCTGCACCAACCACACTGTTGGCCGCACCGTAGTTTTTATTGATGTACACATGATTAAGGGCTTTGCCTTCTAACATAGAGCCAGAAACGGGGTCGCTAAAACCACACGCACTGGTGTCACAGCCACCATACACAAAAATGACATCCTCAAGGCCCTTACCAAAGGCATCCACCACTATCGAGCCTGATGCTGAGCCAATGATGTCGGTGGTCTGCTCGGTAATGCTAATGCTGCCAGTGCTACTTTCCACAAAGTG
>NZ_JABEPE010000093.1 GCF_026788005.1 Alteromonas sp. a30 | reverse complement strand
ACTTGCTCAACTTGTAATATGTCGGCCCAAATGTCACACAGCGCCGACTCTTTGTCGTTACGCGGGGCAACGTAGGTTTCTTGGAATACCGATTCATCTTCTAACGCTAACAACGCCGAACGGTTTATTTTACCGTTTGGTGTCAGCGGTATCTCATCCACAAACGTGAACGACGCTGGCACCATGTACTCCGGCAAGTTCTCGCTTAAGCGGTCACGCAGCAAGCCAATAATCACGTTGCTGTCCATGTCTAACCCTTCTGCCGAGCGCACCGTGTAAGCGATTAAGCGTTTGTCCCCGGTGTCATCTTCTTTGGCAAGCACAACACAGTCTTGTACCGACGCTTGTTTGAGTAGCTGTGATTCAATCTCACCAAGCTCAATACGGAAACCACGGATTTTCACTTGATGGTCCAAGCGACCAATAAATTCGATGCTGCCATCAGGCAACCAACGCACGCGGTCGCCAGTGCGATATAAACGCTCGCCCACACCGTTTTCGTCTTTCACAATCGGGCTGCGAACAAACTTCTCAGCGGTCATTTCTGGCTGATTCAAATACTCACGCGCCAAACACTCGCCGCCGATGTAAAGCTCACCGCCTACACCCACAGGTTGCAAATTCCATTGGTCGTTGACCACGAACAAACGCACGTTATCTAACGGTTTACCAATAGGCACGCCGCGCAGTGAATCAGGGCTCACCGCTAATTTATGTACATCGTGATAAGT
>NZ_JABEPE010000092.1 GCF_026788005.1 Alteromonas sp. a30 | reverse complement strand
GTATTCCAGCATTGTGTTGTACCAACAACATCGTTTAAGACCCATCGCTTGCTATATTGATTGAAATTGGTATCGCTGCTAACTTGAACCGTGTATTTTTCAGCATCGGTTGCCGCATTCCAGCTAAAGCAAGGTATTCCATTGCTTATAGATTGGTTCTGGTAAGGGTTTGTAAGATTTGCAACTCCTAATGCAAAAGCATTTTGGATCGAAAACACACACATAACAAATATAGCATGCGATAAAAATCGTGAACTGTTAGTTAATAGGTATTTTAATTTTGTATAAAACATTGAAAAACAGTCCCTTATAAGTTAATTCGAAAAGTGTCGATGCTGATAATACATACATATTATTATTTGTAAATTCGTTTAATTTGGAAAATACTCTTTGATCTAGATTCGATGTATAGGTGTGATTACCAATCGATTTTGACGTTTTGAAATTGGCATCGGTTTGAAGCTATGGCAATATACCTGTCCTTGTCTTCGTGGCTAGGTAGCGTTCAATCTCTGCCGCAGTTGCATGAATAGACATCCCTGTATTGTCTAAGTCGAATGTTTGTACATTTGGTATATCAAGTTGAAAATCAAATTTTTCTAGATAATTGCCAAGATGCTCCTTCGACTGAATTTTGTTGGTATTTTTTTCCGTTTTTCGTCGATAACTCTGCTTAGGCTGTTTGAACAAAAGATTTGAACTTTTCCTTCTCTCAATGATCAGATCACCAAATCATTATTTCTCCTTCCTCATGTCTAA
>NZ_JABEPE010000091.1 GCF_026788005.1 Alteromonas sp. a30 | reverse complement strand
CAGCAAGAGCTTTCAAGCACTCTACTAGCTAGCTTCTAGTAAATCCCTCTAAACTCCCAAGGAAAAGAGGCATCAATGGCTTCCTCCATCGTCTCATCCGCGGCTGTTGCCTCTGTGAACAGGGCCTCCCCTGCTCAAGCTAGCATGGTAGCACCCTTCACTGGCCTGAAATCCGGCGCCGCCTTCCCCATCACTCGCAAGAACAACGACATCACCACTCTGGCCAGCAATGGTGGAAGAGTTCAGTGCATGAAGGTGTGGCCACCACTTGGATTGAAGAAGTTCGAGACTCTGTCTTACCTGCCTGATCTTGATCAAACCCAATTGGCGAAAGAAGTAGAGTACCTTCTCAGGAAGGGATGGGTTCCCTGCCTTGAATTCGACGTGCATGACGGATTCGTGTACCGTGAGAACCACAGGTCACCAGGATACTACGATGGACGCTACTGGACCATGTGGAAGTTGCCCATGTTTGGTTGCACCGATGCGGCTCAGGTGATTCAGGAGATTGAGGAGGCCAAGAAGCACTACCCCGACGCATTCATCAGGGTTATTGGCTTTGACAACGTCCGTCAAGTCCAGTGCATCAGTTTCATTGTCTACAAGCCCCCTAAGTTCTACTCTAGCTGATTCCATTCCCAGCTTTCTTGAGGCGAATTTCCAGCATTTGCCTTTTTCCACCTCGCTTCCACATCACTTGGCTTTCAATCCAATTTCCCATTTTTTTTTTTTTTTCCTTTTTTTTTTTTGCTTTCTCTGTGTTTCTGGCCTTTTAT
>NZ_JABEPE010000090.1 GCF_026788005.1 Alteromonas sp. a30 | reverse complement strand
CCTCACTTGTACAACATATGGAACAAGTTTAGTTTAAAACTAATTATATGTACAGGATGTTGTGCATTTCTTTGCCGGTGCAGCCGCTTGTTAGTTGCTTTGTAGTGATTTTGCTAGTTTTATAGATTGATGGCATAAACCCACCTGAACAAAAGCTAAAAAAATACCTGCGCCAGACAGAAATGATAGAACTATTACCCCTTCAATTAATTTGTCGTCTCGGATTTGCATTGTGAGAAGTGGGTAAAGCGCGATAAATGTAAAAAGAAATAGGAAGAGCGACTGCACCCCCTGAACCCAAGCACAGAATTTATGAAATACACGCTGAACGGAAATTGGCGCCTCAATTATTATGCCTTTGTGGGTTGGCTCTTTAAAAGCCTCCTTCCAAATTAGCTTGCACAGTTCAGCGAACCCATTTGCCAGAAATTTAATTGATGCACTTTCAAATAATTTATCTATTAGCTTTGCAACAACTAATAAAAAGAAAATAAATGGAGACCACTTAATGACAAACTCACCAAAAGGAGCCACCTCCATGGGCAACTCGCTTGCGACTTGTGTTGCTAATTCTTTATATGATTCCCAATACTCTTTCATTCTTATCCCTGTGTTTGTCGATAGCCTTGGCAACTAGACACAATGACTCCCAGTGAAATGCTAGCCTCCGCATTTTCGTGGGTTAGCTGAAAGCCAGTGCCATAATTAGTTTGCTTAAGACTAAATCATTTGGAGACTAGCATGAACAAACATAGCATGATTTTTATCGGACTGGATACGCACAAAGAATTTCATGAGGTCGCGTATTGTGAA
>NZ_JABEPE010000008.1 GCF_026788005.1 Alteromonas sp. a30 | reverse complement strand
AACTCAGAAGTGAAACGTATTAGCGGCGATGGTAGTGTGGGGTTTCCCCATGTGAGAGTAGCACACTGCCAGGCTCCCATTCCTAAGAAGCCCTGTTCATACGAGCAGGGCTTTTTTTATTGCTAAATTTGATATTTGTTTAATTTTTCGCCTTTCTACTCAACTTGAGCAATTGTGCTGTTATGCACTTAAGTTTCTTGCTATCTGTGCAGTCTTACCTGTTTCTTAGCCTTTAATGCAAGGGTCATAAGCAATCTATATGAAACGTTTTACTAATGAAAATCTCTAGAGGACGTGATTAAACTCTCCAAATGCTCAGTGAGATCTTCAATACGTCCGGCGATTAGGTGTGTTACACCCTCTTTCGTTTTTTCCAAAATACCTGTAATGCGGGCTATCTTTGACTTCAAAAAAGCAGGCCTCTGGGCGCGAGCTGTTGCTAACCACACAACAACATTTACATTACCGGTATAGTCTTCAAGTGTAACAAAGGTAACTCCTGAAGCCGTTCCAGGAGATTGCCTACCTATAACCAGTCCAACCACGGTGACAACCGATTTATGTTTGACCATAGATAAATGTGCAGCACAAACAAACTTACCAGTTAATCCTGCCTTTTCTAGCAGTGCTATGGGGTGATTACGAATAGATACCCGAGTCGAGGCGTAATCTTCTATTAAGTCTTCAATGTCGGTAGGAGCTTTCATTATGACATCATCAGAGGGCTCAACATTATTTACAAATAACGGTAGTGTCGATTCCGAATTCATCAAACTCCAACGAGTCGCAAAGCGACTTTTTTGTATGCTGTGCATGGCATCCGCACTAGCTAACATTTCCAACTCGCTGGTTTGTAGGCCACACTGAGTTAATTGATGAATATTGGTAAAACCACTTTTAGGGCGGTTATTAAGTAACACAAGCGCGGCCTTTTCCGAAAAACCCTTAACTAGTTTAAAACCTAATCTAATAGAAAGGGTGCTATTAGAATCCTCTAAGCGGTGTTCGTAATAGGAATGATTGATACAAATGGGAAGTACGATCACGTTTTGCCGTTTAGCATCCTGTAAAAGTTGTGATGCAGGATAAAAGCCCATAGGCAGACTATTTAGTAAGCTTGTATAGAATGCTGCGGGATAATAATACTTCAACCATGATGAGACATAGGCTAAAACCGCAAAGGAGGCAGAGTGTGACTCAGGAAACCCATATTCTCCAAATCCACATATCTGCTTAAATATTCGTTCAGCGAAGGCTTGTTTGTAACCTCGTTCTAGCATTCCCCTTACCAGTTTATCTCTGAACTTTAACAATTCCCCATTTTTCTTCCAACTTGCCATGGCCCTTCGAAGTTGATCTGCTTCGCCGCCAGTAAAGCCCGCTGCAACCATAGCAAGCTTAATAACTTGTTCCTGAAAAATAGGGACGCCCATGGTTCGGCTTAACACTTTCTTGACCTCGTCAGAGGGATAGTCTTCCTTTTCAAGACCACTTCTCCTTAATAAAAAGGGATGAACCATATCTCCTTGAATTGGGCCGGGTCTGACGATAGCAATTTGAATAACCAGATCGTAGTAACATGTAGGTTTGAGCCTAGGCAACATGCTCATTTGTGCGCGAGATTCAATCTGAAAAACACCCACCGTATCGGCTTGTTGAATCATATTGTATACCTTTGGATCCGGTGGTAGCCGAGTAATATCTGCAATTCCTAAGGATAGTTTGTAATGCTGTTCTATTAAGTTAAAACACCGTCTAATAGCGCTAAGCATTCCGAGAGCCAATACATCGACTTTCAGTAATCCGAGGCTTTCGAGATCATCTTTATCCCATTGAATAACCGTACGCTCAGTCATAGAGGCATTTTCTATCGGTACAACTTGATAAAGAGGCTCAGAGGCAATCACAAAGCCTCCTACGTGCTGAGAAAGATGACGGGGATGACCAATAATTTCTGTTACTAGCAGGACTAAACGTTTACCGACACCCTTTTGATTATTTAAACCTAACTCTTTAATTTGAGATTCCCAACCAACCTCCCTATCTCGTCTATCGATGTTTTTAATGAAAAAGTCGAGCTGACTTTCATTAATATTGAGTATTTTACCCACTTCTCGCAAAGCACTTTTAAAGCGGTAGGTGATGACCGTCGCGGCTAGAGCCGTTCGCTCTCTGCCATATTTAGCATAAATGTATTGAATGACTTCCTCTCGCCGGTGATGTTCGAAATCCACATCAATATCGGGTGGCTCAGCTCTTTCCTTGGAGATGAATCGTTCGAATAGCACATCTATTTGGCTTGGATCGACTGCAGTAATCTCAAGGCAGTAACACACAATTGAATTAGCCGCTGACCCCCGCCCTTGATAAAGAATCCGTGCTCTTTGGGCAAACTGAATGATGTCGAAAATCGTCAAAAAGAAATATTCATATTGCATTTCTTTTATCAAACGCAGTTCTTTAATCAGAGTGCGTTTGATATAAAAATAATTGAGGGGCTTTTCGGAGAAGCGCTTTTTCAGCCCTTTAAGCACTAATTCTCGTAAGTAAGTGCTTGGGCTCTTACCTTCAGGAACCAACTCTTTAGGATAGGCATAAACATCACGAATACAATCGAGGTTAAATCCACACTTTTGTGCAATGTGGCGGGACTCCGCAATCCATTTGTTTGGGAATAGACTGTGTAACTTAGGAATGCTTCTTAAGCTTCGTTCCGTATTGGATAGCAACGTTTGTCCTATTTGCGCTAGCGGCTTACCTGCCTTAATTGCACTTAATGTATGCTGTAGAGCGAGCTTTTCGGGACTATGCATCAATACTCCACCGCAGGCAGTAATGGGAATGTTGAATTGCTGACTCAAATATTCACATTCTTTTTGCCTGCTAGCTTCCTCACATGTTAAATGCCGTTGATAACCTATCCAAAGCCGGTTGTGAAAATACTTCAATAACCATTTTGCCCAACGTAAATTTTCTTTTCTGTCATTATTAGGCAGCCAAATCGCCAAACAATGTTTACTGGTTTTTAAGTCCCATTCGTTGAGGGAATATTCCCCTTTAGGGGAGCGTCGCCGGGCATTTGTAATGATTCGACATAGCTCTGAATAAGCTTGGTGATTGGGACATAACAAGATTAATTCGAGGCCAGGCTTCAATCGAAATAGGCTGCCAATAATTAATTTGATACCCAAATTGTGATTTTTGATGGTGGTATGAGCCTTTACAACGCCAGCAATACTGCACTCATCTGTGATAGCGAGCGCTTCATAACCCAAAAAGTGTGCTTGTTGAATAAGCTCTTGCGGGTGCGAAGCGCCAGTAAGAAAAGAAAAGTTGCTTTGGCAAAACAATTCAGCGTAAGACATCCTACCCCTTTAACTAAATATACCGTGTACAAACCATGAAAGAGAGGGAGTGCGATACACCCAATAAAAGCGTCCTTGCGGAGTGCGCGCAATAAAGTAGTCTCGCGTAATGGCGTTATCATCCCACCAACCAGTGCTGATACGTTCCGGTCCATAAATAAGCTGTGTTTTTTCTTGAAGCGGTAGAGGTGTTTTTAATAAAAAGCTTGGCCTTAAGCGTGCTTTTTCTTGCGCTAACTGCAATGACAATGGTTCCAATGTCGGCTGCAATGCTTCTCTGTATTGACTCGCATATTCAGGCCGATGATCGTTTACAATTTGCGGATGCAATAAAGCACTTTCACCTAATCTTGCACTGAGTAGAGAAATGAGCTGCGCGTAAGAAATACCAATAACGTTGGCGCTAAATAAGTCGTTTATTTCAGCGGACTTGGGTTGTGTATTGCCCGCTTCTACTTCAATTGCAAATACGGGTGCTGAAAGCTGAATTTTTTCTAGTTTTAATTCAATTAGGGGAAGCCATGACGATGCTTTATCGTCGCCAGAAACTGAGCCCACCTTGAAGCATTGAGCTGGTTCATCTCTTTGATGCAACGTGAAAATAAGCTGCTCGGTGAGCAGTTCTCGAAACCTTAAAAAATGCTCAAGATCGTCTAATAACTTCCTAAGAGGTGAAATGAGTTGCTCTTTATGTTCTACATCAAACAACAAAGTAAGATAACGATGGAAGTGCTCTTTAGGTTGATAAAACTCAATGGGATGTTGTAGTTCCCCATTTAATCGACCTAAGTAATTAATGAATTTAATATCGAAGCGCTTCGTTAAAGACTTTCTGGGCTGCTGTAATAGCTCTCCCACTTTATGAATACCCACTCGCTTTAATTGAGCGATATTTCTTGGAGGTAAGTCGGTGGCCTCTATAGGTGATTGATGCAGTAAATTTTGGATATGCTGCTTTTCATCACTAATGACATTGTGTCGTCTTCTGGCGAGCAATCGCGCGCAAAGTGGGGCATATCCGGTGGCGTAGTTGTATCGAATGCCAGTTGCATTAAGTTGAAGACGTAGCGCTGCCCAATAAGCACTTAGCCCACCGTATAGGTTTAACATATTATGAATGCGAAGCAGCAGTCCGTTAGGTTTAAATAAATGAATATCAGAAGTGACTTGATATAGGGTATCGGCAATTTCTTGAAGCTTATTTTCTTCCGCTTTAACTTGGTACGGGATCACCGATAAATCAGGCTCTAGCATCGCTGCATTCGCTAACCCCATGCCTAAGGTTATACCGCGTTCTTTTGCAATACGATTACGTTGGCAAACTTGGTTTTTATGTGTGTTTAAAATCGCAATAGGCTGATGGCGTTGTGCTTCTGAAGAATACAACGTATCTAATTGTATGCTCGGAAAATGCAAGTACAGCCAAAGAGGAGACATCAGGTAAACTCCTTTAGCCTGTGCGCGCTTTGGGAAAGGCAATGAGGTTATTTTTATGACGAATAAGCTCTGGCCAATGTGGTTGCATATTCACATTGAAGTTAGCACGATTCCAAGCGCCTTTACGTCGGTGAATTTTCACATGAATACCTTCTACACTAGGGTAAAGTTGCAAACTAAGCGTGGTTGGTAAGGCTTCTTGGCAAGGTACTTCATTGCGGAAGATAACTTGTAATGCGTCGCCTTTTTGCGCTGCCAGTTGCAGCCTCTTGACTTGATGTACTTGCAGGTGATTTTGCCAAAGCAAAACAGTATGACAGCAACCACTTTTTAAGCATTGTTCCGCTGCCCAAAGCTTTTCGGCGTCAGTTTGGCTTTGGATGACTAAAACTCTATCTAGTTCGAATCCATTCGCCAGCAACATTTCACTATTAATATGTAAAGGTGGAGCAATAAAAACTAGCGTTCGTTTCTGCTGGTGTAATGCCGTTAAAAAAGGAATGAGTAAGCGAAGTTCTCCGATGCCAAGTTGAGTTTGTAATTCCACTACACCTTGCTTGGGGACGCCGCCATCTAACTGTACATCCAGCTCAGGATAACCTGAGCTAACAAGGTGCTTAGGTTTTGAGGTATAGCGTCCTTGC
Source organism: Alteromonas sp. a30 (assembly GCF_026788005.1). Classification (GTDB taxonomy): domain Bacteria; phylum Pseudomonadota; class Gammaproteobacteria; order Enterobacterales; family Alteromonadaceae; genus Paraneptunicella. Next base: position 187,341 of record NZ_JABEPE010000008.1, on the reverse strand, counting down.
CATAAGGTACGTTTGTTTAACAGGTGTTCAATAATGTGGTTCATAATGAAATATACTGTAAATAAACACAGTATATTTCCAACAAGGAAATAATCAAGCGTCGAGGTAATATTATTTCTTCGCTATAAGCCTAAGTCATTAATAATAAGAACTATTTAATAGTGAAGAAGATCAAGTATAACCCTAAGATCAGCCCTCTATTATGAAAGGAGGGTAAATGGTAGTACCAGTTGCCAGTAACTTCTGTTACTTTACTGATTATTTCATCAACACATCTTGGTTGGATTCAAAATGCCTTTTGCTTTAAAAGTGATTTTTTATCGTATCTTAATGGTCTTACTGAAGTTTGTGACTGTGTTTATACCAGCGCCTAAACCTACTATTTATTCTGGGGCTGGGTCAGCAAAGAAAATGTGCAGCACTATTATGCACTTTGGCTCAGACAAGCTGCTAATTGTTACAGATGCGATGCTGGTTAAGATTGGTGTGGTATCCGAGATTACCGACGAATTAGAGCGTTTGGGTGTTCAATACATTGTGTTTGATGAGATATTACCCGATCCAAGTTATGATCTTGTTGAAAAGGGCGTTCAAGTTGCTATTGAGCATCAGGCAAATGGTATTTTGGCTATTGGTGGAGGCTCGCCAATGGACGCAGCAAAGATAATAGCTGCCAGAGTAACGAACAACAAATCAATCGAATCTCTAACAGGGATTTTGAAGGTTAAGCAACCATGCTTGCCACTCTTCGTTGTTCCAACAACCGCGGGAACGGGTTCCGAAACCACTATTGCTGCGGTTGTTTCTAATCCCTCTACAAACCAGAAAACACCAGTCATTGACCCAAAACTCGTTCCGATAGCAGCGGCACTTGATCCTGCATTAATGCTTGGTTTGCCACCGGCGATTACAGCGGCAACAGGAATGGATGCGTTAACGCACGCGGTTGAATCCTACCTGTCGAAACATGCAGCTCCCGATACCGATCATTACGCGTTGGCGGCGGTTAAGATGATTATGAAGAATTTGCCTATTTGCTATGCCGATGGAAAAAATGAACAGGCTAGGGAATCCATGGCGCTAGCATCGTTTTATGCAGGCGCAGCTTTTACCAAGGCGAATTTGGGTTATGTTCATGCTATCGCACATCAATTTGGTGCTTTTTATCACACGCCTCATGGGTTAGCGAATGCTATCGTTTTGCCTCATATTCTAGAATACTCTTTACCGGCGGCACAGCGGCGCTTAGCTGAACTGGCCTTAGTGGTAGAGCTTGGTGTCGCAGGTGAACCCCATGCGGTTTTAGCGCAGCGTTTTGTTGATGCAGTTAAGCAGCTGAATCAAGATATTGGCATTCCTACCACATTAGAAACACTCAAAGCTAACGACGTTAGCACTATTGCCAAAGGCGCGTTAAAAGAAGCTCATTACTTATATCCTGTTCCGCGCTATATGGATAAGTTGCAATGTGAGCGCATTATTCGCGCTATGTTACCTGCTTAGATGCTCACAAACTAACGGTTACGCTTGCCTAATCGGCGTAACCGATGCTAGTAGAAGCTGTTTCAAACGCATTTTGCTCACGTTATCAGGGCAGTGAATATCTTCAATAAACAAGAACTTATTTGCTAACAACGATTTCAATGTATCGGCATGAATGTGTAAAGAGACGAATCCTTCTTGAGTCTGTTGTTTACGTGCACGCATGAGTAGACCTCCAAATTTAATGCAAGTTTACGTGTCGGTGATGAACATGGGGATGTTGCAGAATTTCCGTAAAAAAAACTGCGCCACGTTTCAAGGTGGAAATGCATTCTTGCCAGCGTGTTTTTTTAGTTTCAGCTACGTTTCCTGAACAAGATAATTCATGTAACCAGTCTGCGCTTTCGATTAAAAAGTCCGAGGCAAGTAGCGGTTCTTCTAGGCGATAAAAGGTATCTGCCACCTCAACCGACAGAGCTGTGTATAAAAGTCCCAATCGGTTGCTGATTTGTGGCTCTTCCTTCATTACAATCTCCGTCATTTCTAATGCACTACCAAGAAATGGAAGCGCTTCGGACCAACGTTGTTGTTGACGAAGTTGATCACCTTTACACTTTGCCACATCAATATGTTCAAGTGCTTCGAGAGGGTACATAGAAACCCATTTACGATGAACTGGGCATAGAAATTGTTGGTGCATAGGTTTCTCCAAAAAGATAATGAGGTATAACGTTCGTTGTCATTTATAGAATCTTTTTCTAAACTAATGCAAATGAGAATGATTATCAATAAGTCTTTTGAGGTTTGTTTTTGTACCTCTTCATCCCACAATTAAAATAAGAGACATTTTTATGAATTACTGGTTATTTAAAGCTGAACCGGCTGCTTTTAGCATTGACGACTTAGCAGCGATGCCAGAACAAACGGAGCATTGGGATGGCGTACGAAACTATCAGGCACGAAATTATCTGCGTGATGAAATAAAAGTAGGCGATAACGTTTTCATTTATCACTCGAGTTGTAAAAACATTGGTATTGCTGGCTTAGCCGAGGTGGTGAAATCAGGGTATCCCGACCATACACAATTTGATCCTGATTCCCCTTATCATGATCCTAAGTCGGATCCGGAGAATCCGCGCTGGTATATGGTTGATGTGAAGTTTGTCGAAAAATTCCCCTCCGTTTTACCCTTAAGCAAAATTAAATCGGAACCTGCGATTAGCGAGTTGGGAGTTGTGAAAAAAGGTCATCGGCTTTCAATTATGCCGGTTTTACAAAATGAAGCGGAAATTCTATTGGCGTTAGCACGGTAATAGTCATTCCATCCATGGGAATGCGTTATAGGAGGAAACACAATGCAAGCAGATTTTTGGCATCAAAAATGGGAAAGCAATGATATCGCTTTTCATGAAAGAGAAGTCAATCCTTTACTCGTAGCGAATATTGATAAACTCAAACTACCGGAGGCCGCTCGAATATTTTTGCCTCTGTGTGGGAAAACGTTAGATATAGCTTGGTTGATCTCAAAAGGCTATACCGTGATTGGGGCTGAATTGAGTGAGTTGGCTATCCAGCAATTGTTTGACTCGCTGAATGTCTCCCCTAAGGTGCAAGATATTGGTGAATTGAAGTTATATCAAGCATCACAGTTGAATGTATTTGTTGGCGATATTTTTAACATTACGCAGGAGCAAATTGGTCAGATAGATGCAATCTATGACCGAGCCGCATTAGTTGCACTACCATCTGAGATGCGTGAGCAATACTGTAAACACTTAGTGCAAATTAGTAAGAGGGCTCCGCAGCTGGTCATCTGTTTTGAATATGATCAAAGTGTGATGTCAGGCCCTCCCTTTTCAATAGATGAAAAAGAAGTTCGGGCTCACTACGAGCAATATTACACTGTTACTTTGGCCGATAAACAACAATATTACGCTAAGATTAAGCGTAAGGTTGCCCCAATCGAGGAAGTCTGGTTATTAAATTAAATCTTGATTATGGTGTTTCTGGTGAATTGGAAGCTTCTTCTGATTCTTGATTTTTAGAAGGGGGTTTATCAAGCAGAACAGCTATATTTATACAGGTAGTAATGAATGCATTAATATTGTTTCTACTCCAAGGAAGTTTGACCTCATTGGGCTGCTTGGATATGAACAGTTTTATTTCTGACAGTCCCGGACTCTGGCCTTTTAAACACACTGCTAATGCATCAGCGACGGTGGCATTATTCTCACTGCAATACATGACCACTCTTTCTATTTGATTAAATAAGGCTCGCACGGCATCGTGATGCTCCCCTCCAATTAACTGACGTCGCCTAGCTGCTTCTAGGCGGTCAGTTAGCATCTTTTGTAATTCAACAGCAAGAGCATCAATGGTCATAAGCCCATTCTTAGCTTGCGCTCCCGAGATCTTCGCTTGATGTTTGTAGCGATTCAATTCCTTTTCAATGCCTTGGGCTCGAATAAAGAAATAAATTACTAATAACAACATAAAGCCAATAATGGCGAGAAAGATAAGCAGCATAGTTGAGTCTCTTAGTCTGTCCGTATTGAGAAGCCCCTAATTCAGGGCTTCTTTTATGTATATATCGATGTTTTGTTCCAACACTGAAAGTGGCACAGGACCATGTTCCAATACGGCTTTATGAAACGCTCTTACATCAAATTTTTGCTTGAGTGTGGTTTCCGCTTTGGCGCGGAGTCGTTTAATGGTTAATTCGCCTATTTTGTATGATAGTGCTTGAGCTGGCCAACTTATATAACGATCAATTTCACTGATAATGTTAAGTTCTGATAGCGCCGTATTTTCTAGCATAAAATCGATGGATTGTTGTCTACTCCAACCTTTGCTGTGCATTCCAGTATCAACAACAAGTCGGGCCGCACGCCACATTTCATAACTCAAACGACCAAAGTCATCATAAGGTGTCTCGTAAAAATCGACTTCTTTACCTAAATATTCAGAATACAATCCCCAGCCTTCACCAAATGCTGAAATATAACCATCTGTTCTGACTTTTGGTAAGCCTTCAAGTTCCATTGCTAGCGCAATTTGTAGATGATGCCCAGGAACCGCTTCATGAAGCGTTAAAGCGGGTAATGAATATAAAGGGCGCTTATCAAGTTTATATGTATTTACCCAATAATAACCGGGTTCTTTCTTGTTTGAAGGGCTGATGTAACGGCCTGTTGTATACTTCGCAGCGATGCTAGCAGGTACGGGTTCAACACCGTAAGGCGTTCTTGGTAAATAGGAAAACAGTTTCGGTAATTTCCCATCTATACGCTTTGATAAGTAAGCCGCGTAATGCATCAATTCTTTTTCAGATTTAGCATAGAATTGAGGATCGGTTCTTAAAAAATGTACAAACTCTTTAAAGCTACCCTCAAAACCAACACTTTTAATTACGTCTTGCATTTCTGCCCGGATGCGAGCGACTTCCTTCAAGCCTAGCTGATGAATGGCATCAACGCTCATATCTGTTGTTGTGAAGTGTTCTGTGCGGTTTTGATAGTAAGCCTCGCCATTTGGCCACGAATAGGCTGCAATATCATCTTTTGCATTTGGAATATATTCCTCAACTAAGAAGTCGTGGAAGCGCTTATAAGCCGGAAATACCTTCGCTTCAATAACCGCCTTTGCTTGTTTTTGTAAGCGCGCTATTGCTGCATCGTCTATATCTTTACCGAATGTTTTAAATGGACGATAAAACGTGCTTTGTGTTGCGTTAGCGTTATAGAAATTTTCAACGGTTTCTGGCAAGCCATTCATGATTACTTTAGGCTGCGTCATTCCTTTTTCAATACCTTGTTTCAACCAGTAAATTTGTTGCTCAAAATAACGAGGAAACTTGCTTAAGCGAGACAAATACTGTTGATAATCTTGCTCGGTTGAAAATTGGTGAGTGTTCGGTAAAAACGCCAAAGCACTAAAAAAGCCTGACTCAGAGGTAAAGGGCAGCATGTGTCGACCAAACTCATAGGCATCAACCTCATTCTTTAAGTAATAAGCTTGTACTTGATGGCTAATTTGATCAACGCGGTCAAGCTCTGCGATTTTGATATTATTTAAGCGTGATAAGAACTCACGGTTTGCGCTGTTAATTCGCTTTAACGTTGCAGGTGATAAATCTTCAAGCTCATGGTTGTGCTCGGTTAATCCATAACGTGTTGCCATTACAGGATGCTCTTCTAGCTGGAATTGCCAGATCTCATCGAGTAGTTTGTGAAGATCTTGTTTAGCATCTGCGAAGGCAGGCGCCGCCAAAAGTAGTAGGCAGCTCAGTAAAATTCTTTTCATATGATTCTTGTTGCTCGGGTCTTGATCAAAACGTGGACTCCGTTTCTATCATAAACCCACAGAAAACCAATAGCTATGACCAATTAATGCGCCAGAGTGCCTGAAAATTTAGTTTTTTGGGGTATAAATTGGTTTTGGGAATTGAGCTATCTTATCACTTAACTCTGAAATTTTAGCGGTGCCCCTTTCTTTTACTTCATCAATTTTAATAATGCTGTGAAGCGGAATATAAGTACGGTTTACATTGCTAAATTCGTTTTTGAGTTTCTCGTGACTAGGGTCGAGCACTAAGCTGGTGTGGGTATCCCAAACAAAGTCGCCAATTTCAATAAAACCAAATAAGTGGCTTTGTAATAGCTCATGAACATAGAGTTCGTAATGTTCACCGTTATTAATAAATTGAATACGATAAAGTGGTTTTTTTGCTGTACTCATATTAAATGCTCAGTAAAAAGTAGGTGCGCATTTTAGCGACCAAAATAAGCTTCGCCAAGTCACTACTGTTGTGCCGTGAGTGGCTAGTTTGACCATTTTGAATTATTTGAAAATAAACGACCAAGCAAGCCGCCTTTTTCTTGCTTGCTATTATTGATTTCATCCATCCAAATTTGCTTCAACATTTCTCGGGATGTTGCTTCAAAGTCAGGGGTAAAAATATGAAGGTCCGATGTTTTTAGAACTTTATTCACATGTTCAATAGGCCCGCTTACTTGCCAAAGCCCTAGCAATGTAGAATAAGAGCGTATGATCAAAGAGGCAATTTGCGCGCTAGTTAGCATTGGTAGTTTTTCGCTGGTGGATTGGGCTAGCTTACTAATTTTGTTTCCGATGGTATTTTTGTGCGTGAGTAGAATTTTGGTATCAATATTAGGTTCGATTGTATTGCTACTCATGCTTGCTAGGTGCATAAAAATCGGATGCTGGGAGGCATAAGAGCAAGCTTTATCAAGGGAAGCTTGTAATTGAGCTGGTTCTATTTTTTCTTGAGTGCTGTCGATGTCGTCCAGACTGAAAATATCGAGCCATTCCAGTTGGTATGTTTCCACTATCGACAAAAATATTTCTTCTTTGGTTTTAAAGTATAAGTAGAGTGCACCTTTACTGATGTTGCACTTTTTACTGATTTGGCTGGTGGTTGGAAGTGCTACGGGGTTTTCTTGATACAGCGTCGTAGCAGCCTCAAGAATACTGTGTTTACGAACTTCTTTTGCTTCAGGGTTTCTGGCGCGTTTAAAATCTGTCATTGTGTTAAGCCGCTAATGGTTCAAGCAAGGCGTTGGTTGCAAGATCAAGCTCGTCAGTCTGTCCTGCTAGTATCGCCGTTACAGCAAAGCCTTGCACGTAGTTACATAACTGTAGTGCGGTGGCTTCAATATTCAGTCCTGATTTTACTTGGTGTTGTTCAAGTCCTTTTTCAAGGCAACCAATGAATCCAATTTCAAGACGGTCTAAATGATGGCGGCCAATATCGCGAACAGGTTCATCATCGAAGCCCATTTCTGTAACGATATTCACAAGCAAGCATCCTCGGCCTTTCACCAGTTGAATATAATCTTTGAAAAATGCATGAATGGAAGGTAATCCCGCGTTTTGCTCAAGATGAACAAAGATAGGATCGAGGTGAGTCTTGATATAGTGCTCTAATACTCGGTAAAGAAAAGCCTGTTTACTGCCGAATTCCATATAAAAACCGCGGCGATTGAAGTCTGTTCTGGCAATAATTTCGTCCATCACTGCACCGTTATACCCATGCTCCAAGAAAACTTGAATTGCGTTGGACAACACCTCTTCTACACTGTATAGCGCTTTTCTGGCCATAATTGTTCCCAAAGAATAGCTGTTCTTTGAGCTTAAAGTATTAATTTAATCAGTCAAGCTGGAAAAACCCAGTTTAATCACATAATGTGCGTTTTCAAATAGCCCAAAAAATAATAAGAGATGTTAACAATGAAGTACTTATACCGTTATTGGTCAGCATTTTCTGCGATAATTATATCCTCGATAATCGCTGCTCCAAGTCAGGCTGAATCTTTACCTGAAGCTAATATTGATGCCATCAAAGCACATCTTACCTTTCTTTCTCATGATGAATTAAGGGGGCGAGAAACAGGTACTCCCGGACACGAAATAGCTTCTTTATACATTGCTTCTCAATTTCAGCAGTATGGACTCAAGCCTAAAGGTGAAAATGGCACATACTTCCAAAGAGTGAACTTTCGTCATGCGCTTATCGATCAAGATTCACCTGCTCTAACACTGACTGTGAATGGTAAAGCGCAAGCATTAGATTACCCTAAACAATACATTACTTCGGCTAATCAAAATCATCCAGAGGTTGCATTATCTGGCGATATTGTGTTTGTGGGTTACGGCATAGTTGCACCAGAATTAAAACATGATGATTACGCTGGACTGGACGTTAAGGGTAAAATCGTTGCAATGTTGTCCGGCAAGCCGAAATTTTTCCCTAGTGAGGAAGGTGCCCACTTCGCTTCTGGGCGTCAAAAAACAAAATATGCAGTAGAGCGTGGGGCCAAAGGCATTATTACGGTGAGCACACCGGTAGCAGAGAAAATCCGTCCCTATAAGCGCTACTTAACGAATTTACATGCGCCTTCACTTCGTTGGTTAAAAGCAGATGGTACGCCAGCTTCAACGCATCCTGAATTATTAGGCGGTGCGTATTTCAGTCAAGAAGCGGCGAAAGTTTTGTTTGAAAAAGCTTCTACTAGCTTGGAAGACATCTATGCCATGTTAGAAGAAGATAAAGTTCCTAAAGGCTTCCCTTTAAATGCCAGTATGGAACTGAGTTCAAAAAGCGCTTACACCACAATTTCCAGCCCTAATGTTGTGGGATTGCTAGAAGGCAGCGATCCTGAACTGAAACATGAATACGTGGTTTTTACCGCTCATAGCGATCATACCGGTATTGCCAAATCAGTAAAAAAGGATCGTATTAACAATGGTGCAATGGATAATGCCAGTGGCACTGCGGTGTTATTGGAAACGGCTAGAGTCTTTAGTCAGATGCCTGCGCCCAAGCGCTCGATTCTGTTTGTTGCCGTAACCGCAGAAGAAAAAGGCTTGCTGGGTTCCGATTATTTCGCACAAAACCCTACCGTTCCAGTTACTTCTATGGTGGCGAATATTAACTTAGATATGCCTATTTTGTTATGGGACTTTGTGGATGTAATTGCTTTTGGTGCAAATCATAGTGATTTATCTAAAACGGTATCGAATGCGGCACAACGTTTAGGTTTAAAGCTGAGCCCGGATCCGTGGCCTGAACAGGCTATTTTCACGCGTTCAGATCACTACAGCTTTGTCAAACAAGGTGTGCCTTCTGTGTTTTTAGCGCCGGGATTAGCAACGGCAGAAAGTCCTGACGCAGGGGCAAAGATTTTTGCAGAATTCTTCGCTACCAGATACCACATGCCAGCAGATGAATTTCACGATGACTTTAACAATAATGCCATTAAGAAATTTGCTGATGTAAACGTGATGATTGGTGACGAAGTGGCGAATCAGGAAAGGAAACCAGCTTGGAACCAAGGTGACTTCTTCGGAGATACCTTTAAGCAGCCGGTTAAATAAGCCATAAAACAGCAACGTCAGGATAAGGTTCTCAAATAGAACCTTATCCTACTGTAAGCAAACAAAGGACGTTAGGTGAATCTGAGTTAGCCTATTAGTCAAAGAATCGAGTACGAATAAACTGCCACTGAGGGCTGAAATTTTCTGTAGGACGATGCGCAAACTCAGAACGAACAAACTGCCCAATGCGCCCATCTACAAAACAGATCAGGAAGTTTGCAATAAGTGCTTCGTCCGTTGGAAGCGCTTTACCTTCTCTGAGCTTTCTCTCTCGTAGTATTTGACGCATTTGCGTTTCTAAACGCTCGAAAAGCTGGGCAATACGAGTTCTTAATCTTTCTTGCTCGCCTTGCAGGGCATCACCGTTAAGAATACGACTAATGCCGGGGTTTTTTTCTGCAAATCCTAAAATCAGGTGCATAATAAGTTGGCAGCGAGTGATTGTGTCTTTTTCCTCATCAATAATTTTATTGATTCGACTGAAGAGTGTTTCTTCAATGAACTCAATCAAACCCTCGAACATACGAGCTTTACTCGGGAAGTGACGGTACAAAGCCGCTTCTGAAACACCCACTTCAGCGGCCAATTTCGCGGTCGTAATTCTCTGTCCATGACTGGTTTCTAACATGCTCGCGAGGCACTGGAGTATCTGACCTCGGCGATTGTTCTTTTTATTCGCAGGCATAATCGTTCCTGTTTAATGGGTTCCTGATGAGCCGAAGCCACCCTGTCCCCTTTCACTACTGGTAAAGTCTTGCACAAGATTAAATTGCGCTTGAACAACGGGCATAAATACCAATTGGGCAATTCGTTCACCTGGTTGCATGGTAAAGCTTTCTTGCCCTCGATTCCATACCGAGACCATAAGTTCTCCTTGATAGTCAGAATCAATGAGACCTATGAGATTACCTAAAACAATGCCTTTTTTATGCCCTAAACCTGAACGGGGTAGGATGGTTGCACAAAGTGTAGGATCACCGATATGAATAGCAAGACCTGTTTTCACTAAATGGGTGTCTCCTGGCCTGATGTCCAGTGGTGCATCAATACAGGCTCTGAGGTCCATACCTGCTGATCCGGGGGTTGCGTATTCTGGTAGAGGAAATTCGTTTCCTAGACGAGTGTCGAGGATTTTTACATCAATTTTATGCATCGTAGTAGTGTTCTGAAATCAGGGTTAATAATTGAGTTGCTAAAGTGAGTTTGTCGGCTCTATCCAACAGGACATCACCGTCTTTCCAAAAAACATGGAGTTGATTGTCATCGCTATTAAAACCGATATCTTTTTTCGATACATCGTTAGCGGCGATCATATTTAATTTCTTACGTTCAAGTTTATCTTTCGCATAACCTGACACATTTTGCGTTTCAGCGGCAAAACCTACAGTAAATGGTGCGTTTTCAAGGGCGGCTACATTGGCAAGAATATCTGGATTACGCACAAAACTTAACGACATTTCCTCGTTGCTTTTCTTGATCTTATGATTTACCGATTCAACAGGGCGATAATCAGCAACGGCGGCGCAGCCAATAAAAATATCACTGTCTGAGATTTCACCCATGACGGCATCTAACATATTTTGTGCTGTCACCACTTTATGAAACTTGGAAACGCTTGGTGTTGGCAGGTTCACAGGACCTGAAACCAGCACCACTTCTGCTCCCATAAGATGTGCTGCTCGAGCCAGCGCAAATCCCATTTTTCCAGAACTGTAGTTGGTAATGTAACGTACAGGGTCAAGATGCTCGCGCGTTGGGCCTGCGGTAATAACGATTTTCTTACCTTGTAAAACGGGCTGTATCAAATTCTGAGAAAGTGCGTTAACCAATTCTTCAGGTTCTAACATTCTGCCCGGACCAACATCACCACAGGCTTGTTCGCCCTGAGCGGGACCAAAAACACCCACGCCCCGATCAGATAACGTTTGCATATTGGCAACCGTTGCTTGTGCTTGCCACATTTGTTGATTCATTGCTGGTGCAATAAAAACAGGGGCTTGGGTTGCGAGACACAGCGTTGATAGCAAGTCATCTGCCATACCATGAGCAAGTTTGGCAATGAAATTAGCGGTAGCAGGAGCGATCAATAAAACATCTGCCCATTTGGCTAATTCAATGTGACCCATTGCTGCTTCTGCCATCGGATCGAGCAAATCATCGGAAACCGTGTTGCCGGAAACAGCTTGGAGAGAAAGTGGGCTAACAAAAGATTTGGCAGAACTGGTTACTACGACCCGAACCTCTGCGCCTTGCTGAGTCAGTTTGCGAACTAAATCAGGTGTTTTATAAGCTGCGATGCCGCCTGTAATGCCTAATAAAACCTTTATGTTGTGCAACGAAGCAGTCATATCTCTTTTAGAACTGGATTAGAATATTGAAGCAGAGATTAACATTATTGACCCTAGTCTGTCCTATTTGCTAAGGTATTTTTGCTTAATTAATTATCAAGGAAGATAAATATGAATATTAGGGAATGGCCTACTCACGAGCGCCCTCGTGAAAAATTACTCATTCAGGGAGCTTCCACTCTCTCCAATGCTGAACTTCTAGCGATTTTTCTACGCACTGGTACACATGGCGTCACTGCGGTGCAGTTGGCTATGCAGCTACTCAATGAATTTGGTTCGCTTAATGTTTTGATGTCAGCAGGTCAGGAGGCTTTTTGCCAGAAAAAAGGGCTTGGATTGGCAAAATATGCTCAGCTTCAAGCCGTGTTAGAACTTTCCCGACGCTATTTAGAAGAAGAGCTTAAAAAGCCCACACAATTTAATAGCGCTGCGGATACAAAACACTATTTGAGTAGCAAACTTCAACACGAAACGCGTGAAGTTTTTGCCATGTTATTGCTTGATTCTCAGCATCAACTCATTCGCTACGAAACCTGTTTTAAGGGAGGAATTAATAGTGCGAGTGTGTATCCGGGGGAGTTGGTTAAAATTGCGTTGAACAACAATGCAGCAGCGGTAGTATTAGCTCACAATCATCCCTCAGGCATTTCAGAGCCCAGCTTAGCGGATCAGCAAGTGACAAATCGAATTAAGCAGGCGATGTCGCTGGTGGATATTAAAGTGCTTGATCATATTGTTGTTGGCAAGGGAGAATGCACATCTTTCGCACAGCGGGGATTCCTCTGATTGATCTTTTTGCTTGTGTCAACGCCGTTTTTACTGTATAAAATGCGCCCTCGTTGAAATAGAGTAGGAATGGCGTGCGTTTGTAACGGCCAACCAGAGTGTCGTAATAAGTTTTCAACGCTTTTAATACGATTCGCAGCCAGATATAAGTACAGATTTACAGTCAAATTTGGAGACAAATGTAATGTCCAGAGTATGTCAAGTGACTGGCAAAAGACCTACAGTAGGTAACAATCGTTCGCACGCGAACAATGCTACTCGTCGTCGTTTTTTGCCAAACCTACAATCTCACCGCTTTTGGGTTGAGAGCGAAAACCGTTTCGTAAAATTACGTGTATCAACTAAAGGCATGCGTATCATCGATAAGAAGGGCATTGATTCAGTATTAACTGACATCCGTGCTCGCGGCGAAAAAGTGTAAGGAGAGCGATAATGCGCGATAAAATTAAATTAGTTTCTAGTGCTGGAACAGGTTTCTTCTACACGACAGACAAAAATAAGCGTAACATGCCGGGCAAAATGGAGATCAAAAAGTTTGATCCTAAAGCTCGTAAGCACGTTATGTTTAAGGAAGCAAAAATCAAGTAAATAACTGGTTTTGTCTCCAGCAAAAACCCGGCTTTTAAACCGGGTTTTTTAATGCCTAAAATAAATGATTTTTAGCGTGTCATTATAAACTTAATTGTTTATAGGGTGAGAAAAGTCCCGTCTAAATTAATGCTTTAACTTCCCTCAGCGCCTTAATTCTTTTAATCTGAGCAATAATTGATCATGTCAAAATTCTAATTAAACTATGTTCAGATTAACCCAAAAGGCTTGGAATAACGTCATCATTTTCTCCATGTTGTTCATGGTCCTTTTATTTTCAGTCAGCAATAAATTAATGCTTAAAAGCTCGGAAGAAAGGTTTCGGTTTTTATTGCCAGAACATAGTGTTGTTATGCGTATTGAATTTGCGGATGTTACGCTAAAGCGAGTTGGTCAGAAGTGGTTGCTTGAAGGTTCAAATGAAAAAACTTTGCAGGAATTGCAACCGTTGGTGAATAACTGGGGGCAGGTTATTGTTGAGTCTCAGCCGAGCTCGGAGCTAACAACGCCTTACGTGGTTAGCCTTCAATTAGCGGGGGAATCAACTATGAGAGTGTATCAATTAATGGCGTTTGAACAGGGGCTTTTTATCAATCATAACGGAGAAACATTCCTAGCCGCGGAAACAAAAATCCAGAACCTTTTACCAATGTAAATACTGTGGTAATCATCTAAATAAACACTGGTTTTGGCTTTAATTACGCTTGCTAAAGGTAATTTATATTTTATGTGACATACTTTGTATAGGGATTGGGAATAGGGATTAAGTAAATGAGGAATTTATGGAGTGTTGTTGTCCATGATGTCGGGACAAGATATGCAAATATTTGGTTAGGGACACTTAATGTTTTTTTGCGAAAGCCAGAGCAAATGCTGGTTAAGTTAAGTGATGAAAATGGCACGTTGCTTTCTACGCAACATATACACAAAAGTGCTTGGCAAAAGCCATTTCGGTTCATGGAGCAGCGTTTTTACACCCTGTTACGGTTTGACGACTTAAAACCGATGACACGTTACCGCGTTGCCTTTTTTGAGCTGGATGACGGTGTTGAAATTGAATTACGCCAGTCTGAGGCCATTTTTGATACCTTGGGTGAGTCATTATTGGACTACAGTCGTGGGCTTAATGTGGCTATGGGCAGTTGCTTCTCGGAGCAATATGACGGGGGATGTGTTTCCCGAGCTTATACTGGCTTGTATCAAGCTAATATTGAAGATATGAGTCCCCACTTTACGTTCTTAATGGGAGATCAGGTTTACCTCGATGTTGGTATTGATTCGTTAAGCCCTCGAACCGAAGACATCCAAGAACGTATCGCACAAGATTACGCTATTCACTGGAATGGGCTGCAAGGGGTCTTAAAGCATGGAGCAACGTGGTTTTTAGCCGACGATCATGAGTTTTGGAATAATTTCCCCTTTATTTCTGGAATTTATCCTTATATTCAAGCCCTACGCTTCGAAAGCATTCATAATACTTGGTTAGAGACTGCACGAGAGGCAGTGGATAATATTCAACGAGTCGAAAACATTCGTTTTGTTAATATTGGTGACGATTTGTCTTTTTGTCTCGCGGATTTTCGAACCCAGCGAACAGCAACGCATCTATTACAAGAAAAAGATTTTGAGCAGGTATTGTCGTGGATGGCTACGTTGAACTCTCCAGGCGTCTTAGTGATTTCCCAGCCGCTTATAGATGAGTGCAACAAGGAAGATAAAAAGCTTCCTGACTATGCGCAATACGGACAATTGCTTCAAGCAATACAACAAGCACCTCATGATATTTTAGTGTTAGCCGGCGACTTACATTGTGGCCGGATTTGTTCTTTTCAGTTCCAAGAGTCAAATAAGCATGGAGAACAAAGGGTGATGCATGAGGTGGTTGCGTCACCGTTATCGAACCTGTGTGGTCCTACAAGCTTAGCGGTTAGAACAACATGTCATCTTGATCGTCCTTGCAGCTTTCCCCCTGTGGAGGTGCCTTCTGTCAAGCAGGCTGAGCTTTTCTACCCAAATGATTGGTGCGTATCAACGGAATATTCTTTAATGGATGTCCGTTATTTTAAAGAGCGCACAAAAGAACACTTTAAAACCCTGAATTTTCAAAAAGTTGATAACGGAGTTGAAGTGAAAGTGAGGACTTGGCTTGTGCGCGAGATCGACCAGATGACAGGATTACCGAAGCAAGATTGCAGCGATCCGGTGACTTTATTGTTGCGTTAAGCGTAACAGTAGGCTTCGCTTACTTTTGGCATTTAGGGCAATAAACGGACGCTCTGTTATTTAGTTTAATGTCTTTCAGGGTTGTGTTGCAGGTGATACAGGGCAAGCCTGCACGACCATAAGTTAATAGCTCTTGCGCGAAGTAACCCGGTTTGCCGTCACCGCCAATAAAATCTTTGAGTGTTGTACCACCTTGGTGAATTGCATTTTCAAGAATTAATTTGGCAGCAGACACAAACTTTTGATACTGCGCTTTTGTCACTTTTGAGGCGGGTTTGTCGGGTCGAATACCAGCGCTAAATAAGGCTTCTGTCGCGTAAATATTGCCAATTCCAACAACGACTTTTTGGTCCATAACGAACTTCTTAACAGCACTGGATTTACCTCTTGAGCGCTGCCATAAATAATCGGTATTGAAGCTTTCCGATAGTGGTTCAGGGCCCAAATGGGCGAGCAGATTGTGGGAGAGTGGATTTTCTCCTAGCCACAGTACACAACCAAATCGGCGGGGGTCGCAATACCGAAGAGTTGTCTCATCTTCGAAGACAATGTCAAGGTGATCGTGTTTTTGCGGTGCAGCGTCATCTTGTATAACGCGTAGATTACCCGACATGCCTAAGTGGATCATCAGCGCACCGGCTGTCCCCTCTTTTTCAAATGTCAGCAGCAAATATTTGGCACGACGTTCTACAGTATTTAATCTAGCGCCATCCAGAATCGACTCTAAGTTATCCGTAATGGGCCAGCGTAGTTTAGGCTGGCGCACAATGACATGAGATACGTGTTTGGATGTTAGGTGAGGCTCAATGCCACGTTTGGTGGTTTCAACCTCAGGTAATTCTGGCATACAACTATTGCTTATTGTTGAACTTTTCTAAAAGTGCTTTTTCTACGATAGGGTGACAGAATTCGTTCACTCGTCCTCGGTGTAGAGCCACCTCTTTTACGAGAGTGGAGGAAATAAATGAATTTTCCTCCGCAGGTGTGAGGAAGACGCTTTCTAGGTCACGGTTTAATCGGCGATTCATATTAGCCAACTGGAATTCGTATTCAAAGTCCGAAACTGCTCTTAGGCCCCGAATCAAAATGCTGGCATTTTGTTCTTTCGCAAAATCAGCCAATAGCCCCTTAAACCCAATCACTTCCACGTTATCTAAGTGGCCTGTAATTTGTTGAACAAGATCGACTCTTTCTTCAAGTGTAAATAGTGGCTTTTTACTTGGACTATAGGCCACACCTACGGTTACTTGATCAAAGAGTTTTGATGCACGCTCAATGAGGTCGGCATGTCCGTTTGTAATCGGATCGAATGTACCGGGATAGATAGCTTTATTATTCATAAGAGGTTTCTGTCGGCATAAATTTTACTCTGCGAGTTCATACTTTAACGCATCATAATTGAGCATTCCACAGCATGGAATCGCAAAAAAGAGCGGAGCATTATGCATGAGCCGGAACAAATTTGCACATTTTACTGATTTTCCCGAATTTCATTAAAGGAGGCAAGCATATCGGTTACTGTGATGTCATTGATGATGGAGTGCCCGAATAGCACTTTGTTTGCATTAACGGGCTGCCATTGCTTTGCAGATTCCCTCATGAGTACAAGCTGATGGGCATTCAATCCTGAGGCTAGATGCATCACGGCGGTTTCTACGGTGATAACAACATCGCTTTGTAAGATAAGGGCTGGCAATTGAAAAAAATGTTCAATGGCAGAAAAGGCCGTAATGTTGATGCCATTGAATGCTTGAGTTTCGGCAATTTTGTTTTTGATTGGCGTGAGTTCTGCGGGAGGCAGATTTAATACAAAAGCGTACTCTGGGAACTGCGTATGAATGCCCGAAATCAATTTAACCAAATGGTTCCAAGATAAATCTCGTTTAGGTGTTGTTGATAAGTGGTTAACCAATACAAGCTTGTTTGTTTCTGCTTGCTTGGCTTTAAAATCCTCAACCCATAAGCGCATACTTTCTTGCTGCTCAGACGGGACATCTAACCCCAAAATAGGCATATTAGCGTCGAATTTAACGCCAAATAAGCAGGAGAAATGCAGTCGGTATTTATCGTTGATATGAGCAACTTTAGGGCTATTATCAATATTGATGTAATCATTCAGCTTCTTGAACGCAAAAAATTTCTTTAACCACTTTTGTTTTGGCTTAGCCAATGTGCCAACAACCCAGCCTTTGGGGGCGATCTGCCTAGCGATTGAGGCAAAGTTTTCCGTTCGCTTATCAGCGAAAAAGATTACCAAATCGTAATTTTCCTGAACGGCTTTTTGTATTGTTTCTTTACGTTCTTTTTTGCTCGCTGCAATCGGATAAATTCGACGAATATGTGGCTCGGTACTCAGCCATTGTCCTAGCACTTGATTTCTTCCGGTATGCCAAGATTTTGGGCGATAGCGGCAGTCATCAATCCATATATCTAATTCGATATGTGGGTAGCGCCTTTTTAAATCAGCTAAAAAACCACGCTGATAATAATAATCACCAATGGCAAGGTGTGTCATGTACAACACTCGCTTGGCATCTTTCCATTGTTCATCGGAAATTAGCGGCTTCAATTCATCTTCCTCAAAAAGGTATTACCAACGGTAGAAACCTGAAACGCGACTAAAGTTATCGCCGAAAACGTCTCGTCCAGCATATACGCCTACACCCCAAAATCCTTGAGATGTTGCATAGCTGTATTCTGCTTGTATTTCATAAGCCGTTTGATAATTGGTGACAGTATTGTCTTGATTACGGGTAGCGCGCAATGTCACATCCAGAATCTGATTGGGCGCTAAATTCCAATTCACATTAAAGCTATGAGCTTGTGCTGGGGTATCGTCGTTAAATGTTCGATTATCACCACCCCAATGGCCCAATACGTTGCCTTCATTGGTGTAACCTTGTTGGTAGAGGTGGTGCACATACCAAGCGGTGGTCCAGTCGGAAAATTCGTACCGGACAGCAATATCATCGGTTAGCATGGGGAGATAAACACCTAAAGAAACAGCGTTGTTCCCGAGGCTAAAGTTACTGCGGTTAACGGTATCTTCCCCCGCGTATTCAGCATAAACCGAAATAGGTATCCCCAAATTGAAGTTATATTTAGCCGTAATTGATGCCTGTTGATTACCAAACTCAAAATTAGGGTCCGTACCGTCCGTGCCATCTATATTGTCTTTTCCTGATGGGTCAAACAGCGCCTCAAAAAAGTCGCCAAAGTCAACCGAGCGTTTTCCGCCGCCAAATTGCAGAGTCCGGTTTAAGCCAATGGTGAGGTTATCAATGGGGGAAAAACTGATGTGTAACCCTGCATGCCGAGGCTTTCCGGGAAAGATTTCCTCTCCCAAGCGAATCCCTTCTACACGCTCAAGTTCGCTATAAAAGATCTCATAACGAAAATCCCAACCTGTGATGGGCGTTGCATTGCTGATTGTAATTGAAGGAGAGGTTTTGGCATTGGTGCTCACTAACATGGCGCTGTCTTGAAACGGAGAAAACCAATGCTCGCGAAATCCCACTTCAACTTGGGCGTATTCAAAGCCAAAGCCAATGTGCGTGCTGTGATGCTCTAATCCTTTATCATCTGAATATTGCGCGCCCACCGCAGCGTATAAATAGGGATTAATGAACGCATAGGCGGACCCAGCAATTTGATATTGGTTTTCAGCACTTAAACCGCGTTGGTTGGGTAGTGATTTTGTGGTGTCATTGCTGGCTGCAATTTCACTGTTTAAGTTGGCGACAAATATTTTCGTTTTATAGCGAGCTAGGTAAGCACTCACTCTTGAAAAAAGCAAAGGGTGGCTGTGCTTGATAAGCTCCAGCCGTGTCAAAATGTCTGTTGCTTTGTAGGGTTTACTTAATGGTGCGCTTGGGGTTATTGCGAGCACTTTTTCAATATGTGCTTCAACTTCTGGCGCCATTTTTAAGGGTAAATAAGGAGAAATACCTTGGGCTGCAACAGATGCGCTAAATAGCGGTGCAGCGATAAGTAGTGAAGCGATAATATTGCGTTGCATTGGAAGTAAGAAATCCCTTAGGACAAAAACTGCGGCTATTCTACCAGCATGGTTGAAAACATTCATGTAAGAAGCGTGAACTCCTGTAAAAATGTGTGACCCACCGTTAAATGACGTTTTCCGTCGAAAACACCTGATAAATACGAATTATCTCTGGGAAGAATAATTCACTCAAACTTACTCTTTAACCTCCAGCACAAAACGTAATTGCGTTTGGAAGGTTTTCGCTGTGCTTTTGGAGGAGAAGGGTCATGGTTCGTAAGAAATTCATCGTTTTATTAGCTTGGAATATAGTCTTTTGGGCGGGATCTTCTCTGGCTCATTCTAACGAACTTTGGGTGTCTGTGAAAAAAGAGGTTTGGGACAACGCAGAAGTTGGAGAGGCTTCGAATACGGCTATTTACCTTTATTCTGAAATTCGACAAAGAGAGCAAGAACGTCAAATTTACGGTGCATTTAACGGAGTTGTTTTGCGTCACAATATCAATCCTTTCCTGCAAATTGGTGCGGGCATTAAATACATCACATTTCGTTCAGAACGAGGAGGATTTGATCCTAGATTTAGAACTGAATTGGAAGTCACATCCAGCACTCTCATCGGTGATGGAGAGCCAATAAAACTAAGTCTACGGAATCGTTGGGAGTTATTTAAAAATCGAGGAAAGAAGGATGTTAACCGACTACGCCACCGTATTCAGCTTCAAGGTCATTTACGCGCAGATTATGGCCTCCACGGTTGGTTTATGAGTCATGAATTAATTTATACACAAGAACGTGGGGCCTATCATTTTCAGCAATATCGCTTTACCCCGCTCGGACTGAAATTCAAGCCATCAGAATCCGTACGAGCTGATCTTTTTTACATGATAACCCGACATTACGTAGGGCAGTCAGAAGATGGATATGTCCACGTTCTCGGGTTGAATGTCACTTTTTAACAGGAGAGTTAACATGCACAGTCAAGAATTGTTGTTGCTCTTCGACAGCGTTCGGCGTCATGCCGAAATTGCCATAATTTACTCAGGTGATCCTGATGATTCGAAACATGTTTTGTATCGCAGCGTGAACCCGAGGAACTGGAAAAGCTATAAGGATGTGGCGGGTAATATTGCGTCGGCATTAATGTCCTTAGGATTTAAAAAAATACATCTGATGGAAGAGGGGGCGGGACTTGCCGCAGAATTGAAAAAAAAGCGGATACAATATGCTTGGCTAAACACAGCAGGGGTTCAAGGTTTCGATGCCGTAGGGCATTGCGCTGCATTACTGCAAAGTCTAGGGATTCCTTATGTTGGGCATCTTCCTCTGCAAACTGCATTGATGGACGATAAGGAGATCTTCAAGCAGTTTTTAACTGGAGCGGGATTCCGTACCGCGCCTTTTGTTACTTGGCACCCTCGTCAAAATGGTTCACCTCAATCAAAAGAGATGTTTTATCAAAAACTGAACAACATTCTGCCGTGGCATAGCGGCAAGTGTGTGGTGAAGCCTGCTTCTGGGCGGGCGTCGCAACATGTTTATGTGGCAAATAAACCGGCAGAAGTGCTTGAACTTGTGCAACATGTCTATTCCGAAACTGGCAATAAGGTGCTAATTGAGCAATTTCTTTCAGGAAAAGAATATTGTATTTCGGTAATGGGCAGCCTGATACAAGAAGACAGTAGTCAAGGCCCAAACTGGATGACTCGTCACCAATCGCCATTTTGCTTTGGGCAATTCGAACGTGTTCTCGATAAAGACAGCGATATTTTCACTTCAATGGATGTTCGTCCAATTAGTAAAAATGTGGTGCATTTTCTTGATCCCATTCATAACGGCAAGGTTATTCGGGAACTGAATCATATTGCAAAATCAATATATACCCGTCTAGGGCTACATGGGTTAATTCGTTTGGATTTACGCATGGATGCAGCCGGTCGAATGCATGTTTTAGAGGCTAATCCTAAGCCCGATTTGAAGGCGCCAGAGCAAGGTGTGTCCAGTTTAGTGGCGATGGGAATTGAGCAAATTGGTTTGGATTATAACGAACTGATTCGCCAGCTTTTTCTGCAAAGTTTAGATTATCAGTTGTCCTATACCGTTGTTCCAACTCAACTTAGTTGGATGCATGGCGAGATAGAGGCTCAATGGCGAAAGCGAAAGGCATTGCTATGAAGACATGGCTGGACTTTTCGACCACCGTGAAAAATATTATTTCGCTGCAACTGGTGATGGGGCTATCAATTGGCCTGCTGTTTTTCATTGGTGTTGGTGAGTCGTATCGGGTTGCACCGTCCCTCATCCTGACCAATGTTTGTAATCAAGGAGGGTTATTAAAAGAAGCGATTAATAACAGCCTCAAATTGGGCTTACCAATTGAGTTCCCGGGGTTTCAAACTCGCGCGGCAACGCTGTATTTGCAAAGTGATTACATTGACTACGCAGAAGTGCTGACTGATAAAAATCAGATAACGAGAGACGATAAAAGTAAGCAAGTGCTTACATGTAACATTGCTGGTGAATCGCTGCTGGAAATTATAGAGATAGATTGGCTGGGGATATTGTTGCAACGCGAGCCTAAGCAGGCGTTTGAAATTCAGTTGCTATTAGAAGATAAGTTTGGCCCTGTTGGACGCCTACGCATTGTAACCGAGCAGGGGGTTTTTAGTCAGGATATTAACCAGATTTTTAGCGAAATTTTTATCGTTTCATTGCTGGAGGTGTTGTTGGTGCCTATTTTAGTTTCCCGCATTCAAGGTTACTTAGGTAAATACCAACGGTGTCAAAGCATCATTCAGAAGGGGCTCTATCACGGCGCCTTTGTGTTGGTTGCGCTTATTATTATCGATCATCAAATTGCGCTATATGCAGAACAAATTAAGTCTCAGTCTCACTCATTAGCGAAGAACCTTGCAGAGCGCCTAAGCGTATCGGATCAACTTGGCTTTGATTTACAGGAGGATTTCACCGGATTAGAGCGGTTATTGCATGCTTATCGCGCTGAAAGTCAGGATATTAGCCACGTGTATTTATTGCATCATGGCAAGGTGATTGGCAGCGCCACATCCTCCCAATATCAATCCTATACAACCACGGAAAAGACATTTGCGTCGCCCTTTCAGTTTCTAACACCCGAACAAAACGCCGCTTGTGTCTCGTTTAAATCATCGCACGATCAGGGCGACTTTATGATGAGTTGTTTACGTGTCGGGGGCTCTCCTTATCAAGTTTTAGTTCAAACGCCTTGGAACACGGTGTATGGAAAAATATGGCGTTCTAGCCGCAATTTCTTCATGTTATTTATCGCATCAGCGTTGATTTCTAACATCTTTCTTAATGCGTTAGTGTCGATTCGAAGCCGGATTGCTAAAGCTGAAAAATGTAATTCTCCCGTACTCGATTGCGATGTTGAACCTTTGCTGGCTATGCAACTGGTTAAGCCCATCTTGGCATTGGGTATTCTAATGGATGCGCTTAATATTGCATTTTTACCTGCTTATCTGGAAACCCTATTTTTTCGTTCAGATTGGTCTGTTTCTAGCGTATTTGTTGCTTATTTCATTGGTTTTGCTGTCGTATTAATCCCCGCAGGACGCTGGGCAGAGTCCAACAATTTAAAGTTAATGATGTGGGTGTCTCTTTGTATTAGTGCAAGTTCTTTATTTGGGATGGCCGCTACTCAATCACCTGTCTTTATTTTGGTGTTAAGAGTGCTTGCTGGGATTGGTCAGGGCATTTTTTTCATATCGATGCAAAGTTACTTAATCGAGATTGAAAGACAAAATCCCGGAGTCTCTGGGCCTCGGCAATTAGTGATTGGTTTCAATGTAAGCACGGTTTCTGGCGCGGCAATTGGCGCGTTATTAATGCCAATGTTAGGAGAAGCGATGGTCTTTATTTCAGGGGGAGTCATCGGTTTGGTGTGTGTACTTTATACGCTGCTAGTCATTCAAGATTTAACTCAAAGCTGGTCGCCAATTCGACGCTCTCCCACTAGAAAATTACCACGAATACAAAGAATTCAGCGCTATTTAGCGGAGCAACCAAAAAAGTTACGCAGCCACCTTTCATGTTTATTTACCGATATTGAATTCAGTAAAACCCTCTTTTTTATCGGTTTGCCCACGAAAGCCCTATACACCGGCTTATTGATTTTCATCATGCCTATCTTTTTGAAAAGCTTAAACTTAAACACGGAGCTAATCGGGCAAATATTAGTTTTTTATTACTTTGGCGTACTATTAACAACATCCCTAGGTGCCAAGTTTAAGCAATGGGCTTGGCCTCCAAGAATTCTCATACTTGCAGGCGCGCTAGGCAGTGGTGTTGGGTTGATTCTTATTGGCGTGAGTGAATGGGTGCTAGCTTATTACAATGTTCCTGTCTCCCAAGGAGAGAGTCTTCATAACTGGCGCTTGGCTTTGGTGACAATTGGTATTTTAGTTTTAGGTTTGGCTCATGGTTGTATTCATGCTCCGGTGGTGTCTCATGTTACGCAAATATCATTAGCGAAAGTCATTGGGCCAGCAACCACAGCAACCTATTATCGTTTTTTTGAGCGAATAGGTCATGCCTTTGGACCTAGTTTAGCCGCAGTGTTATTCATTGATTTGAACGGGAAAACGCAGCCTCAGCAATTCCTGATGGTTGGCTTGAGCCTCATGCTGATGGGATTAGCCTTTATGTTAATAAGGCCCATTAGCTGGTCCCGAAAAGGCGCGGCGCAAGGGCTGAAGCAGTCAACGAGGGAGAAACACTCATGAGTCGTTACTTTTACCTACTGTGCTTGATTCTTCCATGCTGCGCTGCTGCCAATGTCAATGTGATTGATGTCACCTTTTGTGAGCGCATACAAAATGCTCTTTCTCTGTTGGAATCTGAAAACAGCGTGCAGAGGGTCGATTCCAGTTACACTTGCGAAGTTGCTCCTCGGTCTTGGTTATTTGGCCTGAGGCCCGACGACGCCTTTTCAATGCCGATCATTATTAAACCAAAGGCTTTATTAAATAAGCGAAAGGCAAGCTCCGAAAATGTAAAGCCTGTGCTTCTATTATCGCCTAAATGGTCAGATGCTTACGATGAAGCCAGTGCCACCATTATTGATCAATTCACCAATAAAGGGCTGCTGAGAGAATATATTCTGTTTAATTACCAAGGGCAGGAGTCTCAAGCGGACAATATGATAAAACAGGCAGAGCGCTCAGGCGTTGAGCTGATTTTTTCCGTTGGTTCAGCGGTCACAGAATATATGACCCAAACCTATTCCGATGGAAGTATTCCCGTTGTGACGGCATGTAGTAAAGATCCCTATTCCATTGGTCAAGTGGACCCTGCCATTGGTATGAGCCAGAACAATATTGCTTATACCTCGTTAAATATCAGTGTCGAAACACAAGTCTCTTATTTAAAAGAGCAGTTTCTTTATCACCTGAAAAAGATCGTTGTGATTTATGACCAAGCCAATACCAGTTCCATCATTACCCAAGTTAAGCCACTTGAAAACTATCTTAAAAATGATGAGTTCGGCATTGAGCTGGATAAGATCAAAGTAGATTTAACGCGCGTTGAAGAAACCTTATATCAACCGATGGAGCGGGTGGTTGACTTGTCAAAAGACTCCGGCGATACCGTATTTCTTATTACCGGAAGCACCGAACTTTTCAATTTGATTGGTTATGTCAATTATTTTGCGGGCCATGTGCCTATTTTAAGCGTGACGCCTAGCCACGTAAACGAAGGTGATAAAAGCGTATTTGTGTCTATTGGTGTGAGTTTTCGGACCAATGCCAAGTTAGCCGCCGATTATGGCGCCCGTATTATTCAAGGTTTAGCAAAAACCGAAACCCTGCCGGTTGGGGTGGTGTCCATGCCGGATATTTCCATTAACTTCCTACGTAAACCGAGCTACCAATTGAAAGTGCCTTTTAGTTTTTTTGAAGATTCTTCCTTTATTTACAACTACCACGGTGAAGCAGTACGCAGAAATGGTGCGACTGTGGTCCGATAATGCGAGGTGGGTATGGGGATAGATCATGAGCCTGTTTGTGGAGAGGATTTAGAATTGGTTGAGGTTCCGACAACCAGCCCTAATGATGACGCAGCGGAAAGCATGTATCACGCTTTTCAAAATTGTTCGGAACTCATGCTCGCAATGGAAGAAGTGGAACTACTGATTGCGTATTTGTCTCGTAATGGGAAAGAGCCCAGTTTTGAATTGTTAAAATCGACCCTCGCTCAACGCAATCTTTACCTTCAAGATGGGCGTCTTCACAGTGACATTGAGTCAGAGTTCTGGGTGAATTATCGTGCTTTGGTTAGAGCGATCTACCCGGCAACGGTTTCAAGTATCAAAGAAACCTGCCCGTCAGGTGTGTGGAAAGAACGTTTCCCGAATACAGTTCGTCGAGTCAAGCGTGTCCCCATCTATTATGGCATTTCAGTGTTCTTATTAATTTTGTTTACGGTGAGTTTGCAAACCTATTCCATGATTGGCGCTGGGGTGCTTAACAAAACATTCGATTTGTTTAATAAACGCAATGCTATTCAAACCGAGTTGAGGCAGTTGAAGCAAATCCAAGGGGTTGACCCTTCGGGGAATCATATTCGTCAGTTGATTAAATTTGAGCGAGAAGAACAGCAACTCGATCAGGAATTCGACGCGAATCGCACCTTGCTCTATAAATGGAATGATGTGTGGCAACTCGGGGCCGATGAACCGGTTCGCTTTTCATCTTTTGATGAATATAAATACCAACATCAGGCTGAAGTGATTAAAGAAAAAATTGAGGCGCTAGAGTTTGAACAGACATTGCAACAAAATCCGCAGGAGTTAACGGTGGTGAAGTTGAGCTTGCAAGAAAATCAGCAGGCTTTGCATCAACTGGAAATCAACCGAAAATTAAATGAGTCCCGAAATCTGTTTTTTTCAGAGCGCTTATCGGCAGTGTATGTGGTTAACCTATTAGAGCACTACATCTTGCCGTTACTTTTCGGCTGCTTGGGCGCGTTTACGTTAGTGTTAAGAACACTCCATGAGGCGTTTAAGTTAGGGACATTTACCCTTAAAAATGTACTCGATTACAATATTCGAATTGTCCTCGGCGGTGTGACGGGGATTTCTAGCGGTATGTTTTTTAGCGACACCTCGATGCTTCCATCCGGTGATTTTGCACCGATGTTGGTAGCTTTTGTTGTGGGATACAATGTCGAGATTTTGTTTATGTTAATGGATGACATCGCATCCCGGCTTTCAACCAGACAAAAGAAAGAGGAAAATAAAATGAAGTCAAGTAGTCACGACAATTCGTCGGATTAACTTACATCACATTAAAGTGAGAATTTCGTCTAGGAATATTTTCCACAAAGTTTTTCCAGCGTTGAAATTCAACTAATTTAGCGTCTGCATCGGTCATATTCATAATGTCTTGATGCCACGTAACCGCGCGCTCATAAACCGACATCGGGACTTCTTTAACATTCACTTTTTTCTTTAACGTCAATAAGCTGAAAGCAATATTACCCACGAGGTAAACGACGAAAACTAACTTTAATATCAACATCGACTATATTCCATATCAGTGCCCAAAGAAGAAACAACCCCATGCCTAAGTTGGTCAAAGCCATGGCATAGGTATACCAACTAGTGGCGTAACTTGGGAGAGACGCCAAGCCCAATACATAACGCAAAAGTATAAATACTGAGGTCAGAATTAATAGGCTTGAGGCGATCTGCGTTTCTCTCGACTTAGCCACATTTAGCGTTTTGTGAGCCTTGTCAATTAAAACTAATGTGAGCGTGTTCAGTGTGACCCAAGCTCCTCCCCAAACCTCTTGTTTTATACTTACACCAAAGAGATATGTATCGGGATGAATAAGCTGCCACAATACTGGATCGAGAATAAACTCGGAAAATTCCAATAAAGTGAAAAGCGAAGCGGTAATCATTAAAGAAGAAAACGTTTTAAAGTACCAAGTGCTCACAATAAAAATGAAAGCAAAAATAAAAGGAAGACAGTTATTAATTGTTATGACAACTTCAATCATTGTGTTTCCTTTTTAATGAACTAATTTGCATGTATTGATTAAATCTCGATGCAAAAACCTAAAAGGCAAAGAGATTGGCTTAGCAGTTGTTGACCTTCATCTGGCCATTTTCCATCTCCACCAATATTCGTTTCAATCTCTTTGGCCGTTTGGCTTTCAATTTTTTGAGGCCCTTCTGTTTGCTTTATATCGAGCGTTACAGTTTCTTCCGAACCTGCGACGCTAAGAGCTGAAAACAGCACGGTACAAAGTGACAGTGTTTTTAGCGTATTATTGTTTTTCATTGTGTGTTTCTCTTTTGGTTAAATAGGGTGTTTTAACGCTTTGAAACAGCAATGTGAGTGTGTGTTTTAGGCAATATGCTGAAAATCAAAGCGGTTTGTATTATTACCTTGATTTTCGTATATATAAAGATGATAAAAATATCCTTTGAGGATTCAATTTTACAAGTTATTGATTTTTAAGGTTAAGTATTTCATTAAGGTGAATTTCATTTTCAAATATTTGTTATTTGTTTTGACAAATCTCTAAAGCTTCTAGTGCTCTTTTTCGTGATGTTGAAAGATCGACAATAGGAGACGGGTAACTCTGACCGAGTGTTATGCCATAAAGTTTAAGCTCGGAAGATGAAGCTTCCCAAGGTGAGTGGATGTATTTTTTCGGTAGACGACTTAATTCAGGAACAAAACGTTTTACGTATTCACCTTCTGGGTCGAACTTCTTGCCTTGTGTTACGGGGTTAAAAATGCGGAAGTAAGGAGAGGCGTCTGCGCCAGAGCCTGCAACCCACTGCCAACTAGCCGCATTGCTAGCAAGATCGGCATCTAATAGGCAGTCCCAAAACCATTGTTCCCCTTCTCGCCAATCGATTAACAGATTTTTCACCAAAAAAGAGCCAACAATCATGCGAACTCGATTATGCATGTAGCCTGTTTGCCAAAGTTCTCTCATGCCCGCATCAATAATAGGATAACCGGTTAAACCTTGCTGCCATCGCTCAAGGGATTGTTGATCACGTTGCCAAGGGAAGGCATTGAATTTGGGCTGGTGGTTTTGCTCTGGGATATAAGGAAAGTGATATAGCAAATAGTAAGAGAATTCGCGCCAACCTAATTCGGATAAATAGCAATCTAAGTTACTGTCATCGAATGGGTTAATGCCTTGTTCTTGCGCCGCTTCAAAAATGCCGTGCCATATGCGATTAATGGAGATTTCACCAAAGTGTAAATGTGGAGATAAATGTGAAGTGCCAGTAATGCTAGGGAAGTCTCGTCTATCTTTGTAATAAAAAGCCGACTGTTGTTTAAACTTCAAAAGTTGTTTTTCTGCGCCGTCTTCTCCGGGTTGCCATAATGGGTAGAAGCCTTTGTCCCAGCCTAATGATGAAAGTAGGTTCAAGTCGTTGATGCCTTGGTGCGCAACGCAGGAATGATATTTCTTATCCACTTTTATGAATTGCAGTGCTGTAGGTGAAGGTTCTGGTGCGCGCGGTTCGAGCTGCCTTAAACAGCCTTTTCGATAATACGGTGTAAAGACCTTGTAAGGCGTGCCGTCAGATTTAAGTACCTGAGTGGGTTCCCAAAGTAAGCTGCCATTAAAGCTCTTTACTGCAATATTGTGCGATTTGAGCGAGGCTTTAATATTAGTGTCGCGCTTTATACGCCAAGGTTCGTAACAACGATTCCATACCACACTTGTACAAGCGTGATCATGACATAATTCGGGAATAATTGTGCTTGCATCACCACTGAGGACCAATAAATTGCCTTGTAGTTTATCGTTCAATGCCGTGAGCGAATGATGTAACCAAGAGCGTGAAGCCGCGCCCATTCTCCATTGCTCAGCATTAATGTCATCAAGAATGTAAACTGGCAAAATAGCGCCATTATTGGCGGCATCAATCAATGCCGGGTTGTCGTGTAAACGCAGATCTTGCCTAAACCAAACAAGGGTTTTTATTGTAGAGGAAAATGTGGTGTCAGAAGTCATTGCGCTTTCCTTAGAATGGATTTGCTGAACATGTCAGCTACTTTCACATATAGAAAAGACACTACGTGTGTCTAGGCGGAAAAGATCGCTGTATAAGTGCGTAAAATCGCGCCGCTGTTCTGTTCTATTACCTGAGAACCTGCTAATCCGGCTGTTTTTGCAAGTTCTGTATTGTCTAACCAAAAGTGTAGTTGTTGAGTGAGTGCTTCGCTATCGCTTACCAAATGTAATGCGCCAGCCTCCTTAAGTGCATGGCAGATGGCAGGATTATTGTAAATGTGTGGACCCATAACAATAGGCAATCCGAGCATGGCTGGTTCAAGGGCATTGTGACCGCCTTTTTCTGCCAAACTTCCCCCTACAAATGCAATGTTGGCTTTCGCATACAAAGGTTTAAGCACTCCCATTTTGTCGGCAAAAATGACGTCGGTATCTGCGCTAAATTGTTTGGCGGCAGAAGCGTCACTAAGTTTTATGTAATTTAATCCCGATTTTTGTAAAAGCTGCGCGACTTTATCGAAACGCTGAGGATGACGCGGGACTAAAATCAGGAGTAAGTTTGAATGACTTCTTTTAAGCTCCTGATAGGCGTTAATTAATGTGCTTTCTTCTGGTTCATGGGTGCTGCCTCCAATAATGACGTTGCGGTTATTGGTATCAAATAAGTGGCCAAATTCTTCAATATTTAGCTTATCTTGCTCAGAAAGTGATTGGTCGAACTTGATGTTGTTGGTGAGTTGAACTTGCGATGCGTCAGCACCTAATTGACGGTAGTTGTGGTAGTCGACTTGGCCTTGAGCGCAAATGCCACTGAGCTTGTGAAGCATGGGAGTAAATAACGCACTGATCTTTTTATAAGAACGACATGAGCGTGTGGTCATTCGCGCATTGATAATGTGTACGGGAATATGCTTTTTCCAAGCTAAGTGAATCAAATTTGGCCAAAGTTCTACTTCTGTCACTAGAATCTTTTGGGGTTGTACTTTCTTAAGCAAATTCGCCATCGCAATGGGCGTGTCGTAGGGTAGATATAAATGGGTGACGCTATCTCCAAGTAACTGAATTGCTTGCGCTTTTCCTGTGGCAGTGGTGGTGGTGACAGTAAAGTGAAGCTCTGGATGTTGCGTTTGAATCTGTTTAATCAACGGTGCGGCCGCAACCACTTCTCCTACCGATACACAATGAATCAACACGCCGTTTTTATGTGTGAGGTGAGGCAAAAAGCCGTATCGCTGCACAACTTTCGCGCCGAAGCTGTTTTTACCTGTGAGCAATTTATAGGCGAGTACCATTAGCAATACGGGTAAAAGTAAGAAAGTGACAAGTGAATATGCCCAGCGCGCCAACTCTTGCGCGAAGCTCGGCGAAAATGCATAAGGCGTGTAACGGGAAGGATTTTGCTTATCTGGCATAAGAGTCAATGTCACTTGGCTAGTGTGCGGCGAGTTTAACAGATTTTGCGTTGTACTCTCATGTGACTTTTACGCCAAATTATGGGGTTTACGCTAAAATTACATTCTTTTTTCAGGCGGTGCTTGTCTCGCTAACTAGGCCGCGATTAACATATGCGCAACTTTCCAATCCATACCCAAAAGAGAAAGGCGAGTACAAGAATTTAGAATAAGCGTTTCTACTTTTGTTTTGGGTTTTAGGCACGTTCTTTGTGTCATGGATTACCACACCATCAACGACTAGATAAGGTTTTAACATGATTGAGCATTTAAGGCAGGAACTTGCTGTATTAAAAGAAGAAGGTCTATATAAAGGGGAGCGCATTATCACTTCCCAACAAGATGCTGATGTAGAAATTCTTGGTGGCGAGCACGTACTGAATTTTTGTGCGAATAACTACTTGGGGTTGGCAAACCATCCCGACCTTATCGCGGCGGCAAAAGAAGGGTTAGATGAACACGGTTTTGGGATGGCATCGGTACGATTTATTTGTGGCACTCAAGATATTCATAAAACCTTAGAGCAGAAAATCAGTGATTTCCTTGGCATGGAAGACACCATTCTGTATTCCTCTTGTTTTGATGCCAATGCGGGGCTATTTGAAACCTTATTAGGCCCAGAAGATGCCATTATTTCTGACGCACTGAATCACGCAAGCATCATTGATGGCGTGCGTTTATGTAAAGCAAAACGTTACCGTTACGCCAATAATGATATGGCGGAATTAGAAGCTAGACTTAAAGAAGCAACGGAAGCTGGCGCGCGCTTTAAATTGATTGCCACAGATGGGGTATTTTCGATGGATGGCATTATCGCCAATTTACAAGGCGTATGTGATTTAGCAGATAAATACGGCGCAATGGTGATGGTGGATGACTCTCACGCTGTTGGTTTTGTGGGTGAAAATGGTCGTGGTAGCCATGAACATTGTGAAGTCATGGGGCGTGTCGACATCATCACTGGCACATTAGGTAAAGCGTTAGGTGGGGCCTCCGGTGGTTTCACCTCGGCGAAAAAAGAAGTGATTGATTGGTTAAGACAGCGTTCTCGCCCGTACTTGTTCTCGAACTCACTGGCCCCGGCTATTGTCAATGCCTCTATTAAAGTATTGGACATGTTGGCCTCGGGCGGTGAGCTACGCGATAACTTGCGTCGCAATAGCGCGCATTATCGTAAGCGTATGTCAGAAGCTGGCTTTACATTGGCTGGAGCAGACCACGCCATCATTCCTGTTATGTTAGGCGATGCGGCCCTTGCGGCGAAAATGGCAGATAAAATGCTAGAGCGCGGTATTTACGTTGTCGGCTTCTCGTTTCCTGTTGTACCCAAAGGTCAAGCACGTATTCGTACGCAAATGTCGGCGGCGCATACCCTTGAACAGTTAGACAGAGCCATCGATGCCTTCATCGAAGTTGGCAAAGAATTAGGTGTTATTTAATGAAAGCACTATCGAAATTGCACAGAGAAAAAGGCATTTGGATGACCGAGGAAGAAAAACCCACGGTTGGACCAAATGACATCTGCATCAAAATTCGCAAAACCGCCATTTGTGGCACCGATATGCATATCTTCAACTGGGACGAATGGTCACAAAAAACCATTCCCGTGCCTATGGTTGTTGGTCATGAGTATGTAGGCGAAATTGTAGAAATTGGCTCAGAAGTTTGCGGTTATGCTGTTGGCGACCGTGTTTCTGGTGAAGGCCACATCATCTGCGGGCATTGCCGCAACTGCCGTGCGGGGCGTCGTCACTTATGTCGAAACACCATTGGTGTGGGCGTAAATCGACCGGGGGCTTTTGCCGAGTATTTGGTTATTCCTGCGGTTAACGCATTTAAAATTCCCGATAACATTAGCGATGAAATGGCCGCGATTTTCGACCCCTTTGGTAACGCAGTTCATACGGCATTATCCTTCGATTTAGTGGGCGAAGACGTTCTGATTACTGGTGCTGGGCCAATCGGTATTATGGCGGCAGCGGTTGCTAAACATGTGGGTGCGCGTCATGTGGTGATAACCGACGTGAACGAATATCGTCTTGCGCTTTCCGAGAAAATGGGGGTAACACGCGCAGTCAATGTTGCCAAAGAAAAGCTCGAAGATGTAATGGTCGAGCTGGGTATGACAGAAGGCTTTGATGTTGGTCTTGAGATGTCTGGCGTTCCATCTGCGTTTTCTCAAATGTTAAGCAACATGAACAATGGCGGCAAAATTGCGCTATTGGGTATTCCGCCGGAAGACATGGCTATCGATTGGAATCAGGTTATCTTCAAAGGTTTGGTCATTAAAGGCATTTATGGCCGAGAGATGTTCGAAACTTGGTATAAGATGGCAAGCTTGCTACAAAGTGGTTTAGACTTAAGCCCAATTATTACGCATGAGTTCGATATTCAAGACTTCCAGAAAGGTTTTGAAGTGATGGGCTCAGGGCAGTCAGGTAAGGTGTTATTACAATGGTAGACAAGTTTAAGCATATCTCTGTGGCGGATTCTCGCAAAATGTTGGCGGAAGATGTGGCTATCTTCGTTGATATTCGTGATATTACTGCGTATGCCGCGGGGCACGTAAAGGATGCTGTGCGTTTGGATAACGCGAGCATTCCCGTTTTCTTGCAAAAAAACCCCAAGGAAACTCCTATTATCGTGTATTGCTATAAAGGCATTTCTAGCCAACAAATTGCTGATTTTCTAGTTGGGCAAGGTTTTGAAGATGTTTATAGCATGGATGGTGGTTACGACGAATGGGCCGCAACCGCGCAATAAAGGTGGTTGGTTAGTGACGATGAAAAAGGGTCTTTTGTGGAGACCCTTTTTTGTGCGCGTTGGCGTGGTGATGGCTACCCCTGATACAGATATTTGGTGAAGATCACATCTTTGATCATAGGAGCACCGGTTTCTCTGTCCATTAACTTGCGTAATTCTTTCAAAATAGCACGGCGAATTTCTTCACGGCCAGTCAGTGATTTCACTTTCTCCTCCGGTTGGCGACCAAAAAGCTCAATAACTTTAGAGCGTAAATAAGGAGAATGGTGTTCTGCGGCCTCAATAAAAGAGCTGTCTTCTAACATTAATTCAACTGTTACTCGCACATAACCTAAACTTTGAGTGCTAGGACCAATATAATTAGTGACAATATCCGGCTCTAAACCAAAATAGGCGAAATCTGCTTTGGCAGAGGCTGACATCAGTAACATCGTGAAACAAAGCCAAAATCGTTTTTTAATTTCCATTAATTCGTCTCAATAAAGAAAAAGATGCCCATATCAAGGGCTGTCACTGAAAAAGAGCGGAAAAACATTATCAGACAGTGGTGTTCCCCGCCACGAATTATTTTAGAATAAAAAGGCGCACAACTTTAGTTTATTTTTATAACGATTTTGATTGCGCCTCAACTGCTTACAACCCAAACCCAAATGAACGTGACCTTCTATGACGCACCAAAGTTATCCTGTCGGAATTCAAGGACAGTGGCACCAACCTGAATCGGTCAATATTCCCGATGCGCATTTAAAAAACTGGTTGATGGATACGGGATCGTTAACCGAAAGGTTACAGGCATCAAGCCATCACTTTGCCGTAGAAGTGCTTGGCCATGAAGTCGCCATTATTGCTCCTGAAGAGGCCGTTCAGTTATATCAAAATAAACCTGTTCAAGAAACATACACGCCTTTGGATCAACGTACACAGGTACGCGAAGTTTTACTTAAAGGCAATCACCAAAACTGGGTGTTTGCGCGTTCGCTTATGCCACAAATCTTTATAGACGAATGTATGCAAGAATTAGGGGTGCTGGGGAATCAACCTTTAGGCAAAATTCTATTTAATGATGCTCGCTTCCAACGTTTGGATTTCGAACTTATTCAATGCCCACTCTCTCACCCTATTTGCGAAGCGTTAGGTATGGTGCCCAAACATCCGCTTTGGGGACGACGTTCATTATTTCAGTTTCAAACCCATTGCATTATGGTGTGTGAGGTGTTTTTGCCGGATTCTCCGGCGTATCGGGATATGGAGACAAAGTAATGCAGGAATCTTCGGAGCAACCACTGAAACAACCGTCTTGGCGAGGTTATTGGTTGCTAATGCGCGCAGACAAACCCATTGGCACTTACCTATTGTTGTGGCCAACATTGTGGGGCTTATGGGCTGCGGCAGACGGTTTTCCGCCGCTTTCTGTGCTGGTGGTGTTTGTGCTCGGCGTGTACTTAATGCGAGCCGCGGGCTGTGTTATCAACGATTTTGCAGACCGTAAAGTCGATGGCAAAGTGAAACGAACGAGTCAACGACCGTTGGTAACGGGCGAAGCAACCGTAAAAGGCGCGCTTTCCTTGTTCTTTGCGCTAGTGTTGGTGTCGTTTTTTTTGGTGCTAACTCAGAATATCGAAACCGTACTGATGTCGATCGTTGCCGTATTGTTGGCATTTTGCTACCCCTTTATGAAACGGTTTACCTATCTGCCTCAATTTGTTTTAGGGGCCGCGTTTAGTTGGGCAATTCCAATGGGGTGTACTGCTATTTTGGGCTCAGTGCCTTGGTGGGGGTGGCTATTATACATTGCTAATTTAGTGTGGACGGTCGCCTACGACACCATGTATGCCATGGTAGATCGCGACGACGATCTTGAAATAGGAGTTAAATCCACAGCCATATTATTCGGGCAATACGACAAACTGATAGTAGGACTGCTACAAATTCTCACGTTAGCTTTGTTGTATTGGGTTGCTGTTATCAAACAGTGGGGCAGCGTATTTTTCCTTTCTTTGCTGGTTGCGGCAGGTATGTTTATTTATCAACAATGGCTTATTCGTGCCCGTGAGCGCGATCCTTGCTTCAAGGCTTTCCTACATAATCATTACGTTGGCATGGTGATTTTTATTGGGATTTTTCTCGACTATCTATTGCGTTGAATTCAGTCCCTACCGGTGATTCTAAGCCGCAGTTCATCAAAAAGATCATTTGGAGTGTAAACGCCGCCTGCTTCCCTTTCTCAAAGGCGCTTTCGCATCCCTGCTCGCTCAGACTTTTCGTCCTGAAAAGTATGCTTTTCGAAAGTTAATCAGCCGCATGGAAGCGGCTGCGGAGCGTACAAGGAAGTATTCACAGCGAATTTGCGATAAGTCTTTACCGGTGACTGACAATTGAACACAGCTATTTAGTGTTGATGCCTTTTAATGGCAAATACTTCACTTGTTGCACGCGCTGGGCATAGCCCGGTGAAACCAAGGTGAGCAATTCCTCTTTTAGTGCCTTTGTTTCCGCATCAGGAACCAATAAACCATTACTATCTTCGCTTAGCAGGTTATTGTCACGCATCGCAGCAATAAAGGTATTCAACACGTTTTTATCGTAGAACTCCGGTGCGTTTATACCGTGTAGCATCGACATTCGTTCCGCAACTCTTTGGCTCTGTTCTTCCAATGTTGGACGAGAAATTCGCTCCACATCTTCCAATTGGCTTAACACTAAGGTGTAACGTTGAAGTGTTTCTTGTACTACACGGTTAAGTAACCAAAGCGTGTATTTCGGGTCGCCTTTGCTTTCATTAGAGCGGGGAGGTTGGGGTTCTACTAACTGACCATCGTGCTCTGCCAGTAGGCCAATGTCCAACATAGTGTCGATGAGATTGCTGGTATATTCTGCCGCTTTTTCATCCGACATATACAAGAAAAGCTCCCGTTTTAGCAGCGGATATAAACGACTAATTAATCCCGTTAATTTCTCCCGAGTGCAACCTCGTTTGCCAATGACAACAGCAGCAATCAGGCTCGGGATAGCAAACATATGTAGAATATTATTGCGGTAATAGGTAAGCGTGATGGCGATGCGACGATCTAACGAGAATACTTGCCCGAATTTATCTTCATGAATACTGAATTTACCAAGTTTAATGGTGTCTTCCAGCAGAGCGTCGGCGTCTTGCTCGGGTAATGTTGTGGAATGGCTAAATGGCGATTTACGCTGCATATCGATAAATGTTTGCATACTAAACACTAATTCTTCACGAGACAGCGTGTGTTTTTTCGCACATAACAAACACAATGCGGCGAGTGTCATACCGTTGACAGCCGCTGCACTATTAATGCGTTGAAGGATGTCGACACCCAGTCGGTTGACGGTTGGCGTAAGCCAATTAGGTTTTGCGCCGTCTTGTACAAGTTCACGGCCTTCTCGCCAATTCGGTGTTACATCATCTAAATACTGGCTTAAATTAATCGGGTCGCCAAAATTAAGGAATCCATGACCATAGTTCTTTAAGTTACGAATAGCCGAGAAGATTTGGGTAAAGGATTCTTTTTGTTTTTTCGTCCCTTTCAGCTCTTTCAAATAAGTGCTGACTTCCATAACATGCTCATAACCAATGTACACTGGCACGATGCTAATAGGGCGGTTCACGCCTTTTAATAGCGCTTGCACAGTCATGGCTAGCATTCCGGTTTTTGGTGGAAGTAAACGCCCCGTGCGACTTCTGCCTCCTTCAGCATAATACTTGACTGAGTAGCCGCGCTTGAATAGTTGCTCAAGGTATTCCCGGAAAACCGCAGTATAAAGTTTGTTACCGCCAAAGGTGCGGCGAATAAAGAATGCGCCACCACGGCGGAAAATACCGCCAATCGGCCAAAAATTAAGGTTAATACCGGCGGCGATGTAAGGTGTCATTAAACCCTCGTGATAAATCACATAAGTAAGAAGCAGGTAATCCATGTGACTGCGATGACATGGAACGTAAACGATTTCGTGACCATTGCGCGCAAGTTCGCGAACTTTATCTGCATGATGTACGTTAATTCCGTTATAAATTTTATTCCAGACTTTAGTTAAAACACGGTCAAGTAAACGAATCAAAGTGCTGTTGTAGTCGGCTGCAATTTCTTCAATGTACTTTTGTGCGCGTGCTTTGGCTTCTTGCAGCGGGACTTTCTCAGCTTCTTCTTGAATGGCTGCTTTAACAGCATCAGCGCCCAGAACGCCGTTAAATAATTCGGTTCTGTGTAATAGACGAGGGCCTGTCATGGCTTGCTGTTTGCGCACAAAATGCGTTCGTGCTAGGCGCACCAGTTTGTGAGCGAGTCGTTCGTCCGACTCTTTAGACATGGTACTAACCATATTGCGGGAAGATACCGCACGACTAAACCCAACCACGTTATCGCGACCTAAAAACAGCACAATGAAGAATTTCCGTAGCCAGCCGGGAGAGTTTCGCATGGTGAGTAAATCGCTCCAGCCTTTGCTTTGTTTTTCGGGATCGCGTCCCCAAAAAATCGAGACAGGAACAATTTGAATATCAAGATTTTCATCTAACCGATGCAGCTTGAACATTTCTGCACTGTTGCGCGCTAAATCAGATAATTTACGACCATTTGAGAAAAATGAACGTGGCTTGTCCACGAACAATGTCGCTGGGGTTTTTGTGCCTGCGAGGTTGATTGCCTTGAAAGGATTGGGAAGTCCAAGCTTTTTGGTGACTAGCTCAAGAGCAATCAAGTCCGTGGCAGAGTCAGACTTCAACAAATAAATGATAGGTTTGTCTTTAGATATACCTAATTCGCCTTCAAGGTCGGCAGGCGTGTGATTTGCTTTTAGTAAAAAGCGAGTAGGATGTTTAATAATTTGTAGAAATAATTTACGGAAATCCAGCATTTAAAAAGCCCGTTTCTTAAGACGCGCGCATTCTAACACGCTCATAATGCACCTGTGTAATGCCAATGTGAATAAATTGTAAGTGTAAAATACCGGCATGTAACACAAGTCATGAACCACAAGATCCCCTGTTAGACCTTCATTAGTACAATTAATTTCAAATAAATGTTTGTCAATCTGGTTGTTGGGTGACATTTAGCGTTTGAGTTTTTAATTTGACTGTATATACTACCAGTAAAACTGTATGAAATAACAGGCTGTTTATGCGTCCACTAACTCCCCGTCAGGAACAAGTTTTAGAACTTATTAAAAGCACCATTTCAGATACTGGAATGCCGCCAACTCGGGCTGAAATTGCCCGGCAGCTTGGGTTTCGTTCAGCCAATGCTGCCGAAGAACACTTAAAAGCGCTGGCCCGAAAAGGCGTTATCGAGGTGTTGCCAGGTACTTCTCGTGGTATCAAATTAAATGTACCGCTCGACGATCACGCCGAAGATGAAGGGCTTCCTTTAATTGGGCGCGTTGCAGCAGGTGAGCCGATTCTGGCGCAAGAGCATATCGAATCTCATTTCCAAATCGATCCGGGCTTCTTTCATCCCAAAGCCGATTATTTACTGCGCGTAAACGGCGAAAGTATGCGCGACATAGGCATTATGGATGGCGACCTACTTGCTGTGCATAGAACAACTGACGTTAGAAATGGTCAAGTCGTGGTAGCACGGGTTGGCGAAGACGTTACCGTGAAGCGTTTTGAGCGCAAAGGCGACGAGATTCTACTTCACGCAGAGAATGAGGAATTTAAGCCAATTCATGTTGATCTAACAACGCAGTATTTTGAAATTGAAGGCTTAGCTGTTGGCGTAATGCGGAATAATGCCTTGATGTAACCTTGCCTTATTGCTTGAGTTAACTAATTTTTTGAGCGGGCTTTCATAATTGGAAGCCCGTTTTTGTTTCCAGCGGTTTGTGTGAAGCTTTGAAAGGTTAAAGCAAGCCAAAGTCGCTCAAGGTATCGTACTTTTTAAAGAGCGCTCGCTCAAATTTGCATTCAGAAAAGTATGCTTTGTCTTGCTCCAATCCTTCCAAATCTTTTTAGATCTGCGCTAACCCTTGGTTCACATGAAAACCCTAGGGGTCTAGCGCATACTAAATTCATATTAAAAACAGAGGTTTATAGTTTTTGGTTAAAATTTGGACGCCGAAAAAGTGCGTAAAATTCGAGGTTAGCGCAAAATGCCATTTCGCCCCTTGCCACTTCTGGCTTGCAGAAGGGGCAGTCGCTCCCTTCGCGGGAGCGTGGATTGAAACGGTTAACCCTTTGTCCCATGAGTTAGAACCAAAATGTCGCTCCCTTCGCGGGAGCGTGGATTGAAACTTGTTTCCCTTGGTGCGGTACTGGTCGGAACCTTGTCGCTCCCTTCGCGGGAGCGTGGATTGAAACCACAAACTCAAGCCAGCAAATATCCTAAGTCCAGTCGCTCCCTTCGCGGGAGCGTGGATTGAAACTTGCTGAGCTTCGTTTGCAAACCGCTTCGAGGCGTCGCTCCCTTCGCGGGAGCGTGGATTGAAACACAAGGTTTGATTCGCTCTTGCTGTTACGGCCTCGTCGCTCCCTTCGCGGGAGCGTGGATTGAAACATACCTTGGGCAGAGCGTGGAAGAGCAAAAAGAAGTCGCTCCCTTCGCGGGAGCGTGGATTGAAACTGAAACGTTTAGTGTTAATCCCTCGCTAGAACAGTCGCTCCCTTCGCGGGAGCGTGGATTGAAACTTAAAGCCGCGCCAAATTGGCGCAACGTTTTATTGTCGCTCCCTTCGCGGGAGCGTGGATTGAAACATTTGAACCATCCGATGAGAGAAATCCACCTAAAAGTCGCTCCCTTCGCGGGAGCGTGGATTGAAACATCAATTTGAGGTAGGTTTTTGATTTGTGCTAAAGTCGCTCCCTTCGCGGGAGCGTGGATTGAAACATCATTTTGCTTTTGAAGCCGCTGCCGTGGTCCGTCGCTCCCTTCGCGGGAGCGTGGATTGAAACTTCGATATTAAATCCGGTGAAAAGCTTGAGGAATGTCGCTCCCTTCGCGGGAGCGTGGATTGAAACGCTCTGGTCGATAGAGCCTGTGTTATTGGCGTTGTCGCTCCCTTCGCGGGAGCGTGGATTTATCCTCAGAAGCGATGAGTGATATGCCCTTTTAAAACGCTCCGAGACAGGATGTCGAGGTGCAGCGGTCATGGATGACGAAAAGCGTGTTTTAAAAGGGTATTCACTTAGCGCAGAAGCACCACTTAGCGCAGTTGCTTAGTTTCGATAATAGCGCTGATTTGAGGTGCTCACTTAGCACAGTTCACCAAATTCAGAGCGATACGTTGCAGTAAAAACTAAATAATCATCGGCGACTTAAACGCATCAAAAGCAGGCTTCGCACCATGATGTTCCACCTTTTTCTGACCATTCTTCCCTAACTTATAAAACCGCAAACTATCAACAGAAGCATCGTAGGCCGCGAACAACTCCTCCTGCAATCGCACCCACTGCGCTGGGTCCACATCACACTCAAAAACAGAATACTGCACGCGAATACCGTAATCTTGACAAATCTTCGCAATGTTCCTTAAACGCCGTTTACCGCCTTCCGTTTCAAAACTCACATCATAAGTAATCAAAACCAACATAATTCCAGCCTCCTAGCGCGATAAAAACGGCGGGTATTGCGCCATATCACCACGTAAATGCCGTGCCAATAACATGGCTTGAATGTGCGGTAACAAACCAATTTCCACCTTCTCGTTTAAAAATGGGTGAGTGATCACTTCCTGCTTACGTTGCTGTAGAGTAGCAAAAAGCAACTTGCGCGCATCATCTGTTAAACGAACCGCGCCGCTAACTTCCGTGGTGAAGTCTTTGGGCTTTAGCTGCCCTTTATTAATTAAAGATAGCACCAAACTATCCGCCAAATACGCGCGTAATTCTTCAAGCAAATCTTGCGACAAACTGTCTCGTCCCGGCCTGTCGGCATGTAAAAAGCCGACCTGCGGATCTAACCCTACAGCGTGCAACGCGCCCGAAATATCTTGGCCTATCACCGAGTACACCATCGAAAGCAGTGCGTTTATTGCATCTTTCGGTGGGCGTCGGTTACGCCCATTAAAGGCGAAGTTTTTGTGTAAATCGTCGCGGATCAAATACTGAAAAACCGAAAAATACTGTGCGGCTGCGTCACCTTCGATGCCGCGAATTTGTTCTAAAGATTGCGCGTTTTTCACTTGCTCAATGGAAAAGGCTAAGCCAGAAACCACATTTGCCATTGCAGGGTGGTCGCCATGATTACGTAAACGGCGTTGAAGCAGCTTTCGAGCATTTTGCATTTTGGCAGCAATGATGTTTTTTGCGATGTTTTCCGGATCGCTATCACTTAAGCGATACTGCGCACGGCGCAACAAAACATTGCCCGAAACCCTTCCTTGAATACGCGCCTGATAACGACCAAATAGGTCAAAATAGGCGAGGTTCACGTCATTTTCGCAGCAATGTTGCATTAAACTCGGCGACACTTTTGCCTGCCCAAAACAGTAAATGTGCCCAATCGTGTGAATAGGAATTTTCAGCAGCGTGGCTTTTTCTTCTTTGATAACAATCGCTTCGCGTTCTTTGTGGGCGTATAGCGTGTCCCGAGTCAGATAAAGCGTATTTTGAAGCTTTTTCATGGTGTATTTCGGCCTGATTATTCTGGGTCGAACAGCCTTTGCACATACTGCGAACTTGTGTCTTTGGCGAGTATTTTAGGGTTGCATATGTCGATGAGAGAACAGGCGTTACAGCGCTTTTCAAACACGGGACGAGGCAAGGTTGAACACGAAAAAAGCGCTTTTACCTTGTCGATAACATCCAACGTTTGTTGGCGTAATGCATCGTCGAAGGGAACGTCTAATCGATGCCGCGTTTCCCAATACCACAAGCAGCCTTGCGCGATGGTTTGCTGAGTCATTTCTTCCAAGCATAACCCTTGTGCGCAAAGCTGAATTTTGTCCCAATTACCGGGCTTTTCCTTGCCTTTTTTGTATTCGACAGGGGTGAGTTGCCCTGTTTTCAAGTCCTTTTCGACAAGATCCAATTTGCCGGTGATGCCCAATTTCTCCGCGCTCACCATTACCGCGCGCTCAAAGCGCACACCTTTGCGCGTTTCCGGCTCGCCACTGTCTACACGCTTGTGCAAACGGTTGCCAGTGGCGGTCAGGAAGTTGTCTGCCCACGCTTGCTCGTTATGAATTAACGCACATTGGCGCGGACAAAACGCATAGTGCTGCAGCGCCGATAAAGGAATGAGGCGAAGATCGGGCATTAGTTAATTGCTCTTAGTCATTAACAATTAAAAACCCGCAATGACTTCGGTTTTTAAGTCAGGGAAAGCGGTAACAAGGGAGTCTTGAATGCTGCCTTGTGTGAGCGCTTTGCCTTGTTCAATGTGCTCTCTTAATGCGCGATGTACTTTTGCCGAGGAATGCTGACCAGATTTGCTGTTGTGTTTCCACCAAACGAGGTATTCAACCGCCATGCTACCTTCCGGTCTGGCAGAGGAAGCATCACCTTCGAATAATTTAGGGAGTACATTTTTTAACGCTTCGGCATCTTCTAAATTGAATCCAGTTTTTTCAGCAAGTTGAGGTGACATTGCGCCGTAAGCAACGTAAGTGGCATCATCAACGCGATGTTTCATGCCCATTGTATCTGAGCCTTTCTTCTCTCCATTACCTTCACCACTGACGCTTTTGGTAATTTGCGTGCTGGTTACGCTTACAGGCTCAATACTGAACGCGGAGTGTAAAGAAACGGGACCTCGAATTGGAATTGAGCAACCTTCACCTTTTTTGTCGCCTTTGTAAGCGAAGATTTGACCAAAAGCGCGCACATCAAACCATTTCTCGCTAGCGTCTTTGATTGTTTTCTCGATAGGCGTTTTTTTAGAATTGAATGCATCTTTCCCTAAACCGAATTCATCGGAATATGCACGGTTTTGTAAACTCGTCATTCCGTCGGTTTTGCTTTCATCCGACTGTACAAAAATCGCTTCTCCTGCATCTTGCAAGCGATCTCGAATTTTACGTTTTAAGCACACATCGGAAATCTCGCCAAA
The DNA here is from genome assembly GCF_026788005.1 of Alteromonas sp. a30. Taxonomy (GTDB): domain Bacteria; phylum Pseudomonadota; class Gammaproteobacteria; order Enterobacterales; family Alteromonadaceae; genus Paraneptunicella. The sequence goes on along the minus strand of NZ_JABEPE010000008.1, from coordinate 143,771 downwards.
ACCTGCGTAGTCGGTGCGCGGGCGATTGCCGTTTAGTGGGTCGCCATTTGGGTTGGCGTTTTTCACAGTAAAAATCAGGGCAAAATCAATTTTGTTTTCTAGGCTCATGAGTTGGTTCTCCTTAAAATTCCGTATTATTCGGCAGCGGTTGTGGTTTCAGTTTCGGCGTTGGTGTCGGGTGTGTCTTTTTTACTGCTACGCAATGCCATTCTTTGGCAGTGGAACCCAAGTAAATACTCGCCTGTGAGTGGTGAATCATTAGTAAAATCGGTGTCTTCAAATGCACTGGTTATTTCGTCTAAGTCCATTTTTCGGTTGTGAATAAAGCCTTCTCTGCTAACGGTAAGTTGCTGAATATAAGGCTGAATTTGTCGGTAAAGCGTATTCCATGTACTAAAAGGTCGCTGAGAAAAGCGCTGCATTAAGCGTGCTGCGGTAGTTGTTCGTTTTACCCCTGCAACATAAAGCGCGGTTTCTTCAATTTTTTCAGCTACGGCGAGTAAGCGACCGTATAAATAATCTCGTGAGCGATTGTCTTTGTTCAAGCTCATGGTGCATTCCTTTTGTTTGGATTTTTTAGGTTGGCGATTGGGGTGGTGGAATCCTCGGTATAATGCGCAGGCAACGCCTAAATTGCGCTCCCACTCCCAATACTCCCCGCTATTTGGATTGCTCGCCCGGTTAACCGCGAGATTGACTAAATCTTCTGGAAAAGGGCGACCCTCAATAATGCAAGGCATAATCCTTTCATTTAGGTTCTTTTTCAGCGTTTCGTTGCTTTTTACAATGTTGCCGTAGGTGGTCTGCAGAATGCTCCACGGTGAAGGTGCGCTGGGTATCCATCGCGTAACAGACTTGGGCTTTTTCCCTTCCTGTTCTTCTTCTTTGGTAATGCGTTGCGGCCACGCAAATTCACTGTGCCAACGCTCAATCATTTGCACGTATTCTTTGGCGCGAAAATCTCGGTAATACACAATGCCCATTCGGCCCGGAGTGGCTGAATCCAGTGCCATGATGCAAACTGTTTCATCGGGTTCAAGGGCGTTTTTACCTTGCCAATAACCTTTCATGTAACGTTGTAGTTGAGCTGCAAATTGCTGGCCTAGGTCTATGGTGAGGTCAACCGTGGCATCTTCATGATTCGCTGACTGATCAGCATTATCGCTGTCGAAGTCATCCCAATCATCAAGATCGACGGTGCTGGTCATCGCTGGCAGTGAGTCTTTACCAGATATAGCCCATACAACAATGGCTTGGTCGCCATTTCTGCCTTTGGGCTGGCGATCTATTAGCCAGCGAAGCGCATTATGTGCTTTTTGCGTTACTTCAACACTGACGTTAGAAGCTTGTGAGTCACTTTCAAAGCGTCCTCGGTAGGTAAAGCCGGAACTATCGTTGGCGGAAATGAGTTTGGCTTTATCGCCAGTATGGCGCAGTTTAGCGGGGTGGTTACTGGCAATAGGTTTGATTTCACCAGTAATAAAACACATGGATTGTTTGCCAGCATTGATTGCGTCAAAGTCAATCCAACGTTGTTGAACATCGGGGTGCAACCATGTTTCAGAAGGTAAATCACCATCGTTTTCAACTGTCCAGCATACCAAAGCGTTACCTTGGTCTAGCTTTCCTGCTTCTTTTGGTAAGGCTTTGAAAAGTGTCGGGACAGGGTTTTCCTCAGTGACTTCGTAAGGCCATGTAGTGAGCAGTGTGTTTTCATCATCAACATAACAAACTTTGGCTTTAATAAGGTCGCTAATAACGGAACCTTTAGATATGTAATTTAGCACTGCTTGTATTTTGGGGTGAGCAAACTCCGAATCACACCACGTTTTTAATTGTTCTTGGTAGCTAGCGAAGTAGTGCTTTTTTTGTCCGCCAAAACTTGCATAGTCCCCGGCTACGTATTGTAGCTTGTCGGCTAAGGGATGGGGCGCTTCGCCGCTGCTTCGGCCTGCGGATTTTTCTGTGGCAGGTAGAACAACCTGAAACTTCTCTTTAGGATTGGCGCGAACGAAGTTGCCTAACTTGTCTATTACAATTTCAATATGCGCATTTTGAAGTGTGTGGCTAATGGGCATTGGCTTTTGATCTTCATCTAGATCAAGTGTCATGCCTCTTTCGTAGGTGTCGTAAAGGCGTTGCATCCAGCTCATAGAGGCTTCTCCAACTGACTTTCTAACACTTCAACATGGGTCATGTTGGCGTCGATATCGAAGGCTTTGGCTGCCATGTTTCGAACGAAGTGGCGGTGATCGCAATCTTCTGGACGGGGAAACTGAATTTCACCATGTTGCATTTTGGCGTGCCAGAATCGGGAATGCATCTCTTCTGTTCCGGTTTCGTCTGGGTAGTCGAAACCATGAAACATCATGCCAAAACTTAATTCATCCAAGTCATCATAAGGGCTATCGCCTTCGCCATATTCGCAAGGCTCAACGTAGCCTTGGCAGTCTCTTGTACCGAGGAAAATGTCTTGTCGCCCGCCTTTTTCTAACATGCGTTTAGCAATAGAAAAGTGTTTGCCATCAATACGGTCTTTTTCTAACTCTGGGCGATGTTCGTTCCATTCAAAGTGCGCTTTCACTTGGTATTCAACATCGTGAAGGAAGGTATAAATGGCAAGGCTATTGCCACCGTTCCACACTAATGGCTTAGTGCCTTTGGTTTGTGTGCGAATCGACTTCATTACTCGCACTTTATCGACATGCCAAATAAGTGTTGGCTTCCAATAAATGGATTTAAGCACGCCTTTTAATGCCTCGTAGGTAGGGATATGGTATGTGCATTTTTCCCCGCCAACTTTGGTTATTGGGTCGGTGAATAAGGCATACCTTCCCGACAGTTTAAAACTGATTTCGTTTTTCATTTTGCAGTCCTTACTTGTTCTCCCACCATGAAAGTATCGTTGTAACTATTTGCATCGATCTCTCTAGCGCGAGTTCGATTACCCAACTGATACGTTCAAATTTTCTCAATACATCAAATACTTTGAAGCCTTTATCCCAGAGAACTAAGACGGATACTGCTGTCCTTACTGCGTTCTTGAGTTTCTTCAACCAATGTTTCATTAGTTAATTCCCCTCGAACTTTAATTTGTCGAAGGGATAATATGATCATTACTTTTCTAAAACAACTTCAAACCTATAAATATTGTGAGTTTATAATCAAAGGCGTTTTACTTAGCTCTACTTATGTTCGACAATACCCGCTTCGTAACCAGTGAACTCTCTGGTTACGTGGATTGAAATAAACCTATAAACATTGTTGATAGGTAACGGCACCCCTAGTGGGTGCCACTTTATAAAGAGAAGTCACTCATTTTTCCTACTACTTCTGTACTTAACCCAAACGCTTCGTGGTAATAACGTTCGGTTAGATAGAAAATGCCTTCCCCTTGTATTTCTTCGATTGCGTTTTCTTGTTCCAATTGTTTCCACACGTTAGGAAACACATTGACTGAATATTGTTGTGCGCTTCTAAGTAATTCGTAAAAGCGGGTTGCGTTAAACTCTTTTGCTACTGATAACAGCTCCGAGATAATTTCAACGCCTTTACCATGCTCAATAATAAGTGCGCGGGTTGGAGCGTCGATGGCTTCAAATTGTTTTCCTGCATCCATGAAAGCATGTCTCATAAGCGGTACTTTTTTGTGCTTTTCTCGTGAATCAGGCACAAGGCAACGTTTTCTGTTGCTTAATAAATCCAGCAGATTGTCCATGCTCGTTTTATCGCCAATTGGGTAAGCCATATCGTTAGAGCGGTTATAGTAGTATTCCTTGAAATATTGTTTGATTGCCGCAGGGCAAAGAGGGTCGTCGTAGCCAGCGTTTAACACCGAAAGCGCCTTTTCTTTTCCAGCTTCGATGTCGGGCAGTAAGTCGGTTTTTTCCTTAAAAGGGTTAACGATGAATACGTTACCTTTTCTTTGAATTCCATTTGCGTCTTTTAATTTTCCAGAGCGGTTACAGCGCCCAGCCGCTTGAGCAATGCTATCTAGCCCTGCGAGGAAGCGAATTGCACTGGCAAAATCAACGTCGACGCCCGCCTCTATTAGTTGTGTTGATATGCATAGCACTGGCAACTTGTTTGCTAAACGCGTTTTGATTTCTTCCAATAATGCTTTCCTGTGTATTGGATATTGGTTTGTGCTGAGATGAAATAGTGCACCCGAGTCGACTTGTTCTGCACATGCGTTATAAAGATTTTTGGCCCAGTTCTTGGTGTTCACAATAACAAGGCAACTGCCTTCTTGGGCAAACTGCTGTGTAGCGAGTTCGGTGAGTTCTTCTAAGCTCCAGCCGCCAGCTTTGCATTCATTGTGTATTTCCACTCTTTGAAGTTGCTGGTAGTAACGTTGGTAGTCGCCAATAATTTCACTATGTTCTGAGAGTGCTAACATGCCCCTTTCCGAGCGTTTTAATTCGTTTAAACCCGGTTGTGTGGCGGTACACAACACCACAGTGGTTTGGCAATAATGGGTTAAAAAGTTGATAGCGTTGCAGAACATATGTGTGCATTTAATGGGCAAGGTTTGTGCTTCATCAAAGATAACAACGCTCTTTGCCAGCTGGTGTAACCTGCGAGCCGACTTTGTACCACCTGCAAACATCGCTTCTAACAGTTGAACCGAGGTGGTGAGGACTATAGGGGAGTCCCAATTTTCCGATACTAACTTGCTATGCCATGTTTGTTTATCAGGTTCTAAATTTGAGTGATGCTCAAGCACCCATGATTGTAGCTCTGCATCATCTTCAAAGGCTTTGCGAATAGCTTGTGCGTTTTGCTCAATGATGGAGGTGTAAGGAATAACAAAAATGATGCGATCAAGCAGATGCGTTTTAGCATGGTGCAATGCATAGCGTAAGCTAGCATAGGTTTTACCGCCCCCTGTAGGTACGGTTAGTGTGTATAACCCTTGAGGTTTTGATGCATGGTTTAAACACTGCTCGGAGATTTCCGCTCGTATTTTATTAACGTAATGTTCCTGATCGCTGAACTTAGCGATAAATGCTTCAAGGGCGTTAATGGGCCGTGTCCAATCAACAGGTTGCGTGTTTTGTTCTCTTTGTTCTTTTCTTTCTGGTTCTTCAAATTCAGCGCTGTTCAATCTGTCGGCATCAATTAGGCAACTAAATAAGAATCGCGTGAGAAAACCAAGGTGAAATTGCGCTTGTTGGCTTTTGTATGGTTTCCCCAACTCGCCAAAGTGGGCATTAAATTGATTTGTGAAGCCGATCACTTCTTTTATCAGATCAACGCTTAGTAGCTTATCGGCGACTTGTAATATTTCGGCATCGGCTTTTTCTATGCATTCTTGGAGATGTGTATCATCGTCTATCTTATTGATACGTTTGAAGAATGTTAGGGTATTATCCATGCCAATGATGTTAATTAACCCACTGTGATGGGACGCGATGCAAATGCCAAGCATCTGGCCGACTAATTCCCCGTACCCTTTGTTTTGTGCTAATTGAGATAACTTTTGATAAAGGTACTGAGCGCCAGCGGTAGAGTGATCAACTTTTCCTTTTAGTTTGCCTGAATCCACCCATTCGTCTTCATCTGGATTAATTCGACCTTCTGCGGAATTTATGTAGCTCTGAAATTTTTGCGCATATTTACCGAAGTCGTGTAGTAACCCCAGTATTAATCCCGCATTTTTCAAACCAATTTTGTTTGCAAATTGAGCTGAGAAGTAGCTGGTTTCACTTAAATGATCTTTTAGATATTGAACATTTCCTTGTTTATTTATATGAGCTACATATTCTTTCATTGGTTCCTGAGTCCTTTATTTTTCACTTAAAACACCACTCTGGGAATATTTACCCTCAATCCGTATATAAAATAGGTCTTATTTATGTCCTTTTTTAAGTGGTGAAAATTGTGGTCTAGCGCATCTTGGCTGTCAATTAAAAAGTGTTTATTTATACACTTTCTTTTCTGGGAAAGGTGTAATCAAAAAAAGTTTGGTACGACTTCTGTACGAAAAAATATCTCTTTATTTCCTTGAAAATTGAACATTACCTGCTTTACTCAATTTACAAGGTGTTAACAAATATCGATTTTTTAGGGTAAGTCGGACGATTGAAGTGCTTGTTGGAACAGTGACGATCCGTGGTTACAAGCCTTTGTTTATTTCTTGCCTTCGTTAACACAGCTTCTACTCAAAAATAAAGTAAACCTAAATATATAAAATGGGGAAGTGGGGGGATTTAGCGCGTGTCTGGACTCAACTTGTTTAGCTTGAGGCTTTTGCTCGTGGTGTTTGCATTGCCTGTTTGGGCAGCAGACCAACAGCAACGAGAGCCTTATCAATTGAATCTGCGTCAAGGGGTGACTGACATTAGTCATCAAGTTTATGACTTACACATGATCATTCTCACGATTTGTGCGGTGATCGGTGTAGTTGTTTTCGGTGTGATGCTGTATTCCATCCTGTTCCATCGAAAATCCCAAGGTGCTAAGCCTGCAAATTTTCATGAAAGTGTGAAAATTGAAGTTGCTTGGACCGTTGTGCCTTTTCTCATCCTGATGTTTATGGCTGTGCCTGCCGCTCGTACGTTAATCGCAATGGAGGATGCCAGTGCGGCAGATGTATCTGTTGTGGTGACAGGTTCTCAATGGAAGTGGCATTACAAGTACCGTGATCACGATATTGAGTTCTATTCCCTGCTTGCTACGCCGCGTGAGCAAATTAATAACAAGCTCAAAAAAGGTGAAAACTACCTGCTTGAAGTCGATAGGCCGTTGGTTATTCCTACCGATCGAAAAGTTCGTTTCTTAATTACGTCTGATGACGTAATTCATTCTTGGTGGGTTCCTGATTTTGCCGTTAAAAAAGATGCTAATCCGGGCTTTATTAATGAAGCTTGGACGCGCGTCAATAAACCCGGTATTTATCGGGGTCAGTGCGCTGAACTGTGCGGAAAAGATCATGGTTTTATGCCAGTTGTGGTGATTGCAAAAGAGCCCGCAGAGTATGCGAAATGGGTGGAAGAGCAGGAATTAGTGCGTCGTAAAGCGAAGGAAGAAGAACAACGACTTTTGGCAATGAATATGGATATGGATGAGTTGATGACAGTCGGCGAGAAGGTTTATATGAAGGCTTGTGCAGTTTGCCATATGCCAAATGGCGAAGGTTTGCCGGGGGCTTTTCCTGCACTTAAAGGCAGTAGTATTGCGTTGAATAATAAAGCCAAGCATATCGATATTGTGGTGAATGGCGTTTCTGGAACGGCGATGGCGTCTTTTGCTAAGCAATTGTCGCTGAAAGAAATAGCCGCGGTTATTACCTATGAGCGCAATGCGTGGGGCAATAACACAGGTGAAACGGTGCAGGCGAAAGATGTAAACGCCGTGGTTAATGGCATTTAGGAGGCGCGGCTTATGAGTTCTATTAGTGACGACGTTCATTCAGATAATCAGCATTCTGACGACCATCATCATGCGCCTGCGGGCATTAAACGTTGGTTGTTTACTACTAATCATAAAGATATTGGCACCTTGTATTTATGGTTCGCTTTTATCATGTTTCTGATTGGCGGTGCGATGGCAATGGTGATCCGTGCTGAGCTATTTCAGCCAGGATTACAAATAGTTGACCCGAACTTCTTTAATCAAATGACTACGGTACACGGTCTGATCATGGTGTTTGGTGCAGTTATGCCCGCTTTTACAGGGTTAGCAAACTGGATGGTGCCAATGATGATTGGTGCGCCGGATATGGCGCTGCCAAGAATGAACAACTGGAGTTTTTGGATACTGCCTTTTGCTTTTTTGATTCTTCTGTCTTCTTTATTCTTAGAAGGCGGCGGCCCTAACTTTGGTTGGACCTTCTACGCACCGCTATCAACCACCTACAGTAATGATTCAACGGGTTTGTTTGTGTTTTCGGTCCATATAATGGGCATCAGCTCCATTATGGGGGCAATTAACGTCATTGTGACCATTTTTAATATGCGCGCACCGGGCATGACCTTAATGAAAATGCCGTTATTCGTATGGACGTGGTTGATAACCGCGTTTTTGTTGATAGCGGTAATGCCTGTGCTTGCTGGTGCGGTAACAATGGTGTTAACCGACAAATTCTTCGGGACCAGCTTTTTTGATGCCGCAGGTGGCGGCGACCCAGTGATGTTCCAACACATTTTCTGGTTCTTCGGTCATCCCGAGGTATACATCATGATTTTGCCAGCTTTTGGCATTATCTCGCAGATTGTACCGACCTTCTCGCGAAAACCTTTGTTCGGCTATGCTTCGATGGTTTACGCCACGGCATCCATAGCGCTACTTTCGTTTATTGTTTGGGCGCATCATATGTTCACTACGGGAATGCCGTTATTTGGTGAGTTGTTCTTTATGATCGCAACCATGCTGATTTCTGTGCCAACGGGCGTGAAAGTGTTTAATTGGGTGGCGACCATGTGGCGTGGTTCGCTTTCCTTCGAAATGCCGATGATGTTTGCATTAGCGTTCATTGTGTTATTTACCATTGGTGGCTTTTCTGGATTGATGTTGGCGATTACGCCAGTCGACTTCCAGTATCACGACACCTATTTTGTGGTTGCACACTTTCATTATGTGTTAGTGACCGGTGCTATCTTTTCGATTATGGCGGCGGTGTATTACTGGTTGCCAAAATGGACGGGCAAAATGTACGACATCTCCCTTGCTAAGTGGCATTTCTGGTGTTCGTTAATTTCGGTCAATGTGTTGTTTTTCCCAATGCACTTTGTAGGTTTGGCAGGTATGCCGCGCCGTATCCCTGATTATGCGTTGCAGTTTGCTGATTTCAACAAGTGGATCAGTATTGGTGGTTTTGCCTTTGGCTTGTCGCAACTTATTTTCTTGGCGTTATTGATTAAAGCTTGTCGCAAACAAGGTGAAGCGGTAGATGCACGGGTATGGGACGGCGCGAAAGGGTTGGAATGGGAAGTGCCATCACCAGCGCCATATCATACGTTTGAAACGCCTCCAGAAGTGAAGTAGGGAGCGATGATGCAACCAGAAGAACAGTCAAAAGGGCAAAGGCCACCTCAATCAGCGAAACCGAATAATGCCAAATTGGTGGGGAAGCTAGTGGTTGTTGTGTTTGGCATGTTTGGTTTTGGTTTTGCGTTGGTGCCTTTATACGATGTGTTTTGTGACATTACTGGTATTAACGGCAAAACAAATGATACTGCGGCAACTTATACCAATGTCGAGATTGACCAAAGTCGAGAAGTCGTCGTGGAGTTCATTACACGAACCAACAAGCAGATTCCTTGGGAGTTTGAGCCGGTTATCAAACGGATGGTTGTTCACCCCGGGGAAATGTATCAGGCTGACTTTGTGCTCAGAAACTCTGAGTCCCGCGATGTTATTGCTCAAGCGGTGCCGTCGGTGTCGCCAGGGCAAGCCGCGCTTTATTTAAACAAAACAGAATGCTTTTGCTTTGAACAACAACCTTTGGTTGCAGGTCAACGAGTGGTGATGCCAATGCGTTTTTATGTTGACCCTGACCTGCCGAAGGACATTGAAGTTTTCACTTTAAATTACACCCTTTATGACGTCACTGGTACTACAACTGGCTCAACCCAAATGGGCCAGAAGTAAGCGCCATTGGAGAGAATTATGTCTGAACAAGAATACGAAAAATACTACGTTCCCGACCAAAGTCCATGGCCGTTTGTTGGTGCAGTGGCTCTATTTCTTATTGCTGTTGGAGCAGGAAATTTTGTGGTGGAAGTCACCAAAGACAAAGAGGGATATGGAGGGGTAACGCTCGGAGTTGGGGTGCTGATATTGCTGGTGATGTTGTTTGGTTGGTTCAAAAACCAAATTGATGAGTCAATGTCAGGACTATACAGCAAGCAGCTAGACCGCTCGTACCGTCAGGGTATGAGCTGGTTTATTTTCTCTGAAGTGATGTTTTTTGCGGCGTTTTTTGGTGCGCTGTTTTATGCGCGCGTGTTTTCTGTGCCGTGGTTAGGAGGGGCTTCAAATAATGCGATGACCGCAGAAGTGTTATGGCCGAGTTTTGAGGCAATTTGGCCCTTAGTAAAAACGCCAGGAGGCACAGAAACCCAAGCCATGGGGGCTGCGGGTTTACCACTTTATAACACCATCATTTTATTAATTTCTTCTGTGACTTGTCATTTCGCCCATGTTGGTTTGGAACAGAACAATCGAAAAAAACTGACGCTATTTTTAGGAGCCACAATCTTGCTCGGCATCGTGTTCCTAACCCTGCAAGTGGAAGAGTATATACATGCATATACAGAAATGGGGCTAACGCTTGATGCGGGGGTTTATGGCAATACGTTTTTCATGCTCACCGGGTTTCATGGAATGCACGTTACTCTGGGAACCTTGATGTTGATTATCATGTTTTTACGAGTATTGAGCGGTCACTTCACTTCTAAGAATCACTTCGCTTTTCAAGCGACAAGTTGGTACTGGCATTTTGTGGATGTGGTGTGGGTGTGTTTGTTTGTCTTCGTTTATTTGATTTAACGTCTTCGTTTCCCTCCTACGCCCTAGTAAGGGCGTGGGTTAGGGGTAATGAGTCCAGTCGCTACTGCTATCACGATAAGTAATAGAATGATGGCAGAAGTAAACACTCTACGACCAATGTATTTACTCATTTTTTCATGTTGGCCATCATTTTTTAGCATGATCATCATGGCTCTAAACAGGTTATAAAACATTAGAAGCAATAAAACGGTTAAAACAATTTTAATAATCACAATAATTTCTACTCTGTGTATAAGGTGAATATGAGGTCGATAAAATCCAAAACACTTACGCTAGTAATGATTGCTGTTGTATTACTTGCTATTGCGCTTATGTTGCGCCTCGGTGTTTGGCAACTTCAACGTGCAGAGGAAAAGCAGCAACAATTGGATGACATTAACCTACGAAATCAAGGTACTGAGTTAACGTTAGAAGAAATTTCCGGTTTGGGCAAAGTTCAGGGGCAACCAGTGTCTTTTTATGGTGAATTAATGCCAGAAAAGCTCTTTTATTGGGATAACCGAGTTGTGAATGGTGCCGCAGGCTATGAAGTTATTGTTCCGGTGCAAACGCATCTGGGTATTGTGTTAACTAACTGGGGCTGGGTAAAAGGCTTAGCTTATCGTGATCAACTCCCGCGTGTCTCTTTTCCCAGTAAGGTTGATGTGTTCAAAGGTGTTGCATGGCAACCCGGGAAAAACCGTTTTATTTCAACTGCGGCGCTGAACACCACAGGTTTAGCGCATTGGCCTAAGGTCATTCAATCTGTGGATTCTACGTTGCTACAGGGCCTTTTTGATACACCACTCTTGCCTTTTGGTGTGGTACTGACAAAACCGAAAAACCCCAATCTTGTTAACAATTATCATCCCGTGGTTATGCCGCCGGAGAAACACATCGCTTACGCAGTGCAATGGTTTGGTTTGGCATTGGCGTGTGCGGTGGTGGTTATTGTAAGTATCCGAAAAAATGGTTTAAGCCTAAAGAGAGGAAAGCATGAATAACAAAAATACAGTGACTCAACGTCGTACAGTTTTTCTATTCTTGTTGGTTTTTGTTGTGCCAATTGCGTTGGCAAAGCTTGCGCTCGAAGGGGAATGGTTTAATCGTGCGGCAACGAATAAAGGGGAATTGATTCATCAAAATGTGAATCTGTCACAGATGTATCCTGCCAGAGAAAAGAAATGGTATTTGGCGTATATGTCTAATCAACCTTGCCAAAAGCCATGTGAGCTAGCGCTGTACAGTTTACAGCAGGTTCACACTGCATTAGGGCCTGAACAAGATAGGGTGTCGACGTTGGCGTTGTTTACTGACGAAAATGAGCTGTCGAAGGCAAAACATTCCGAATTTGCACAACATGTCTTTTTAGAACAGACCGATTCTCAGCCGCTTAGTCCGTTACTAAGAAATGAAAAGCTAAACGATATTTTTATCATTGATACGTTAGGTAACGTTGTTTTGCGTTACCCCGTTCATGCGGAAAAACAAGGCGCGGTTATGGCGAGTCGGGATATGCTTGCGGATATGCGTAAGTTGTTAAAACTATCGCGTATTGGCTAGGGTGCAAGCATGAGGACTCTCGTTAAATTGAGTTTAATACTGGCGTTGCTAGTGGTTGTGCTTGGAGCATTTACGCGGTTGACTGACGCCGGGTTAGGTTGCCCTGATTGGCCCGGCTGTTATGGAAAACTGTTCGTTCCAAGTCACCCTGATGGACTAGATGCGGCACAGGCCAACTTTCCAGAACGACCCGTTGAGGCCAATAAAGCATGGACAGAAATGGTGCATCGTTATTTTGCTGGAACCTTAGGAATATTTGTTCTTATTATTGCTCTATGGAGTATCAAAACTCGATTTAGTCGGCACCAAAATTATTTAGAACAGCCTTTGCATCAACCTATAAAGCTGCCTGTGTTGATGTTGATTGTGGTCATTATTCAGGCCGCACTGGGAATGTGGACGGTAACGTTAAACCTCATGCCAATAGTGGTTATGGCGCATTTATTAGGGGGATTTACCTTGCTTTCCCTCTTATTTTTAATGTTATTACGTTTAACACCGTTCCAGATCCCAAGCGGTGAAATTCGAGCAAGGGCATTAGCATGGGCTGCGAGCCTTGGTGGCATAATTTTGATTGCCCAGATTGCTTTAGGGGGATGGACTTCAGCTAATTATGCCGCAATGGCCTGTATTGAATTACCTGTTTGTGAGGGAAATTGGACGCAAAAGCTAGATTTCAAACATGCTTTTAGTTTGCCTGAAGCGGATGATTATGAATTCGGTCGGCACACTTATGAAGGCCGTGTCACCATGCATATTATGCATCGTTTTGGTGCGCTGGTGACGTTTGTATTTCTATTGTGGCTTGGGGTTCGGCTTTACCGCGCTACTTTGTCGTCAACCATAAAAAAACAAGCCTCTTTGTTGATTGGGCTTGTGAGTCTACAAGTGCTACTCGGTTTGAGTAATGTGGTATTCAAACTGCCTTTGTCTGTCGCGGTGATGCATAACGCCGTGGCGGCATTGCTCCTGCTGTCATTAGTGCTCATTAATTACACCCTTTACCGAAAAACATAGGAGTGCAACTTATGCAAAAAGTCCTTAATACGACCCATGCAAATACGCGACGCACCCAAGCTGCGAAATGGCGAGATTACTATGAAATGACCAAGCCTAAAGTGGTGTTAATGCTGCTTTTGACCGTATTAGTTGGCATGTGTTTATCGGTTGATACTTGGTTGGATTGGCAAAAACTAATTGCAGGATTGATGGGGGTTGGCTTGCTGTCTGCTTCAGCCGCAGTCATCAACCATGTTGTTGATCACCAAATCGATGCCAAAATGGCACGAACCTATCATCGTCCGATTGTGAATGGCCGTGTTACGCATAAACAGGCAATTGTTTTTGCGGCGAGTATTGGTCTGCTTGGATACATGGTATTGGAACTATGGGTTAATCGCTTGACTGCATTGTTAACCTTAGCAAGCATGGTGGGCTATGCGTTTATATACACCATGTATTTGAAGCGGGCGACACCACAAAATATTGTAATTGGTGGGCTTGCAGGTGCAGCTCCTCCACTTTTGGGATGGACGGCAATGACGGGGGAGCTTCACCCCAATGCTTTGTTGCTAGTCTTAATTATTTTTACTTGGACTCCTCCTCATTTTTGGGCGCTTGCTGTACATCGAGTGAAGGATTATGAGAAGGCCGGAGTCCCAATGTTGCCTGTTACTCATGGCGTTGAATTCACCAAGACCTCAATCTTTTTATATACGATCCTATTGTTTGTTGTGTGTCTTTTACCTTATTTGGTTGGTATGTCCGGCATCATTTATCTGTTGGGCGTTTCTGTATTGAACAGTGTTTTCTTCTACTATGCATGGAAATTGAAGTTTTCTTCGACAAACAAAACTGCAATGGCGACTTTTAAATTTTCAATTGTGCATTTGATGTTATTGTTTGTGCTTCTTCTGATAGATCATTATGTATAGGCCACTTAGTGAAGAATTTAACGTTAGTTGTTATTGCTTGTATCGCGCTGTTCGGGGGAGTTTGGTTTGCTAACGGGTTGATGGTACCAAAGGAGCCCGAGCACGCTCGGTTGTATCCAAAGCCAAGGTCGATTGGGGAAGTTAATTTGGTCGATCAAAATGGTGAATCAGTCACAGCAGAATGGTTTGAAGGAAAATGGACGCTGACGTTCGTTGGTTATACGTTTTGCCCTGATATTTGTCCCACTACCTTAGGTGAGTTGAAAGCAATTTATCCCCAACTTCAGGCGATTGATAGTGAATATCCAATAGAAATCATGTTTATGTCGGTTGATCCTCAGCGCGACACCGTGGCGCGATTAAAACAATATATAGACTTCTTCAATCCCGAATTTCATGCGGTGACTGGAGAGCATAAGGCGCTTTTTCCTGTTGTCAGGGCTATGGGAATGATGTATTCGTTCCCTGATAGTACGGAAACAGAAGATTACCTAGTGGACCACAGTGCATCCGTCGTTATCATTAATCCGCGCGGAGAAGTCGTTGGACGCTTTATGCCACAGCGCAAACCGGGGCAAGTTTCAATTAGTGAGGGCGCGCAAATTGTTGCTGACATGCCAACTTTAGTTGCGTCATTTAAAGGTTAAATCACTCAACCCTATAGTTACTACTTCAATGCTAGGACCTTAGTTTAACGTATTGATCTGCAGCTTTCTTTCCCATTGTGACAAAAGCTCGGGTGAGTTGATGAGGGATGGATTCAGACGTTTTTTTAAGCTCGTTGTAATACTTTTCATGTAGGGAGGCATCAATGGGATTGCGTTCTAAAAGTGTTTTATGAGCGTTGTCAGAAATTGTCACTTTTACCGGTGATTTGTTTTGCGTGATGTACAAACTAAAAGGGCTGAAACCAAGCATTTTGTTAATTTCAATAAATGCATCGTCAAAAAGTTCAGTTACGCCAACAAAATCGAAGTGCTTGGCAATGTTCTCTTCGGCTATATCCAAAAGGTGTGCAGTGTTGCCATCTCCGATAAGCAGATCTTCACCTGCAATCATTTTGCTTTGGCCATCTTCTAGTATGTAATTGAGTTCGTGCACACCGGACTTCTCAATATCCTTTTTTTCCATTTCAGCAAACTGCTCGAAACTAACATTATTGTCTTTTAGATATTGATAAATCTTAGAGCCTTCATTTTTCAATGAGTATGAATAGTATGAGCGGGCCCTATTGACGGGGTCTCGCAATAAAGTGAAATAACGGGATTCACCTTCTAATAACTTGTGTAATCCGTAAGGATAATGACCTGAGACCGCCTTTGCTTGGTTAATTTCAGCAATCTTTTTTTGATCTTTAGAATCCAAAATGGAAAAAATATTTTCAAGGGATTCTTGTTCAAAAACGATAGTGGTTTTACGGAAATCTTCTTGGAATTTTCGGAGCAAGAATTTTTCTACTGTTTTACCAGCAGTTTTAACTTGATGAAGAAAAATAATTCGTTGCATAGGCCAGAAACAAGTTGCTCATTAAAAGTGCATTAATATTAGAGATGACGGGATTGGCCTTAAAAAAATTTACAGGCCACGCTGGATACCTATCACCATTATAAGGTTAGATGCCGAGCTCAATATATTCCATCAAATCACTACTTAGAATTTTAAATAGGAATAGCAACTGTGTTTACACCGATTGAATTGACTGGCTTCAATTGCATCAAGTGCTGCGGCGAATTCTCGCGGTATGATATGAAAAGATAGGTAGTATTTAAAGGCTTTTTTAAAGTGTAAGGTATGTGTGTGAGATAAAGGTTGTGACGGAACGTGAGTTTTTCTCTATTTGAATATAGACCCGCCGACCATATTCTACGGCGAGTCTATTGTATTGCTGCGAATACTTTAAAAGCTTTAGCCTTCAAGTGCTTGTTTAAGGTCTGCAATCAGATCGGATGGTTCTTCGATACCGATGGAGATACGAATTAAGCCTTCTGTGACTCCAATTTCATCGCGTCTGTCTTTCGGAACACCAGAGTGGGTCATCGCTGCTGGGTGTTGGGCCAAACTTTCTGTCCCACCTAAGCTTACCGCAAGTTTCACGAGCTTAAGGTTATTGAGCACGGAGAAAGCTTTTTCTTTTCCACCTTTCACTTCAAAGGAGAAGGTTGAACCCGCACCTTTACATTGTTTCTGATAGATAGCGTATTGAGGGCTATCTTCGGATAATAGTCCCGGATAGTCGATACGTGTAATCAAAGGATGATCTTTTAGGAAATCAACGACCTGCTTTGCGCCTTCTGTTGCGGCTTGAACACGTACTTTTAGTGTTTCTAAAGAGCGAAGAATCAACCAAGCTGTGTTGGAATCCATGGTTGTGCCAATGGCGTTTCTCACTCGACGAACTTTAGTCACTAACGCTTTGCTGCCTGATACGCTACCACCTACTAAATCAGAATGACCGCCAACGTATTTAGTGAGTGAATACATGCATAGGTCGGCGCCATGATCTAACGGCTTTTGCCAAATTGGGCCAAGCATTGTGTTGTCTACGGCAAGTACCGGTTTTTCTGCTTGTTCAGCGCAAACTTTATCGAGGTAAGCTCTGCAAGCTGCAATATCCAATAAGTTGTTGGTTGGGTTGTCTGGGGTTTCTAACATTACAACGGCAACGTTGCCTAAGCTTTGTGCTTTATTAACGGCATCTTCGAAAGCGGAGGTTCCTTCGCTCGACATAAAGCCAACTGGGATCATACCTAATTGCTTTAATAAACCATTTAGTAGCGTGTCAGTGCCGCCGTAAATTGGCTCCGAATAAACAATAACATCACCGGGTTTAGCCAACGCTAAAAGCATAGAAGAAATAGCAGACATGCCGCTGCCGGTAATGGTGCAGTCTTCTGCGCCATCCCAAATGGCGATACGGTTTTCCGCGATTTCAATATTTGGGTTGTTGAAACGAGAATAAACTAAACCTGCTGTTTCGCCTTCATTAAGTTGTTTGCGACCAGAAACAATATTGAAGAAGTTTTCACCGTCTTCTGCAGATTTAAAAACAAACGTTGAGGTTTGGAAGTTAGGGCACTTAATTGAGCCTTCTGAAAGTTGAGGATCGTAGCCGTATCCCATCATTAAAGATTCAGGGCTTAAGGCATGGTTGCCGATTTTCGTTTTGTTGTAATTTGCGGACATAGTCACTCCAAACAAGTCGAGGCCAATTAGGCTCTATAAACAAATTCTTGAATTCTTAATAAAAATAACGGGGCGTAATATACAGTATTTATCGTTTACTTAGAATTTATGCGTGCTTAAATCGGTGAAAAAATAACACTAACTGTTTGCTATTTGTTACGGATGGTGGTAAATAAATAACGCGAAGAGTTTCAAATTTATCAAAATGCTAACGAGGGCATTAGGATAATAGGCGGTAACGAAGCTCTCTAGGTTACAACAATAATATTTTCAATTCAGGAAACTATGATGAGAAAAATGAAAAACTTGCTTGTGGCAACACTTGCTACCGCAGCTGCATTAGCTTCTACATCTGTTCTTGCTGCATCAGAACAGGCTCTAGCAAAACAACTCGCGTTGAAATTACAAAATTCAAAAGATGTTTCAGAAACCGTGAAACAAGTTGCTAAGGCGGAAGTTCCTCTTTTAATTAAACACGTGTTACCAAATCTGGAAACTTCTCGCACTTTCCTAGGCACGGGCAAAACAGATGTAACAGAAGTTTGGTTACACCTCCCAGAGACTCGCGCATTAGGCGGCGATATGTCTGACCTTGTGGTTGCATTCCCGCCAGCAGGTAATGAAAGTAGCTGGACTGAAGTAACTGGTTATGACCTAAAAGGTCGTACGGTTTCTATGGATGTTAACGAAGCGCCAGACTTTCCTGTAATCGTTGTTGAAGATCATGGTTATCATGCCATGCAAAGAAAGCTAACAACGTTAAATGAAGCCTTGAGACAAGCAGGTTTGCAGAAATCTGCTCCAGCGATTGCTTCTGCAACGGGCTTTGACGCTAAAAAGCTAACTAAAATCCGTTTGGACGATGATCAAGAGCCTTGGGTAAAAGGTTCTGCTGAGATCTATGGTTTGGTAACGGGTGTACTTGCAGGTAACGAACCTCAAGTTGTTGCAGTTGATATGCCTTACCTAGATAAAGACGGTACAAACTACTATCCGAATCAATTATTCATCAACTGGAGTCAATATGAGTATCAAGTTGTTGATATGTTGCTTTATGAAGATGATGGTGATGACGTTAACTACAAAGAGTTGGTGAAAGCGTTAATCACAGCCGTTGGTGCTGTTGGTAGCTTAGCGGGTTATCCACCTGTTCAAGCCGTTGCTGAAATCACTAACCGTGTTATTGATGCAACGCCTAGCCATTGGTACACGGATGACGATGATTTCGTTGATGCGTGTTACACCATTGAAAAATTCAAAAGATATACAGACTACAATTGCGCTGGCGGAAATGCTCGCGTAAACATGGAACACTTCTTCGTTCAATCGAACTAAGAGCGTAATAAATACAATGTGTTAGTTTGCCTTTAGTGCAAATAAAAAGCTGAAAATAGGCAGTTCTTGTGGGGACTGCCTATTTTTTTATGTGTTTTAAGGTTAGAGAACTTGCCTATATTAAATTCCTTGCCTACCTTTGAATCTGGCGTTACGCAATTTAGCGTCTTTTATATTCGGTCATAGTTAATGTGAATAGGAAGTGGGATATACAAACGTACACCCAAAATCGAATTTATATCGATGTGTTGTTCGTTTAGATAAATATGTAAGCCAGTTCGGATGGTTACACGTATCCTTTTTAACGATCTAACAATGGAAATACTATGCAAACTGTTCTTATCACGGGAGCGACGTCCGGGATAGGTGAAGCACTTGCTTTGCTTTACGCTAGACAGGACTGGAATGTTATCGCTTGTGGCCGAAATCAACAAAAACTGACCGCACTTACCCAAATGGACTCAAAAATAAGTCCCTTGAGCTTTGATGTAACTCAACAGGGAGAAGTGGCTGGTGCAGCGCAACAACTCACTCGAGATATTGACTTACTTATTCTAAATGCAGGTGACTGCGAATATATTGACAACCCATTAGAATTTGATAGCAGTTTGTTCGAACGAATTATCAAAGTGAACTTAATTTCAATTGGCTATTGTCTTGAATATTTCTTAAAGCGCATTAAAAAAGGGGGAAGGCTCGTGCTAATGAGTTCTAGCGCTACCTATTTACCCTTGCCCAGAGCTGGTGCTTATGGAGCAAGTAAATGTGCCATTAACTATTTAGCCAATACGCTCCGAATCGAATTATGTAAATTTGATATTGGAGTGAGCTTAATTTGTCCGGGTTTCGTAAAAACGCCATTAACTGACAAAAACGAATTTGCAATGCCATTGCGAGTAGAGCCGGATCATGCCGCTAGAATCATTTATTTTGATTTAGAAAGTGGTGAGGACGAAATTCATTTTCCTCAGGCGTTTACTTCGATTATGAAGTTTTTGTCATTATTACCTGTTCGAGTGTGGCGCAAAATCGCTTCTTTAATGAACCGTTAAGATGCGAATAAAACTATGGAGACGCCTCACCGTTACGCGAAATGTAAGTGAGGAAAGAAGAATATGGAGCAAATCCAAGTACAAAGAGAAACGACATTAAGCTGGTTTCAATCAATAAGTCAGTCGATGCTGTATAAGGTGCTTGATAAAGTCGAGCACGGGTATTTATCAGTGAAGTTTGGCGAGCATACTCGTGACTTTGGTGATGCTTCGAGTTCGCTTAAGGCCGATCTTTGTATCAATGACCCTGTCGTTTTTTCCCATTTAATAACGCGCGGAAGCATTGGCGTGGCAGAAGATTTCATTGCCGGGTATTGGTCCTCATCCAATCTGACTAATGTGATCCGATTTTTCGTTGTTAACATGGAGACGCTTGATGCAGTCGAGAGTAAGTTAGGTAAGCTCGGGAAGGTAGCGCGACTGGATTATCTGTGGAAGAAGCTATCGTTCCGAAATAGTGAAACTCAAGCGAAGAAAAACATTCTTGCACATTACGACCTTGGTAATCATTTATATCAACGCTTCCTTGATCCTGAAATGCAATATTCGAGTGCCATTTACCCTGATTTTTGTGCAGGATTAGATGAAGCGCAACAATTCAAAATGGCAGCCATTTGCCAAAAATTACAGTTAAGTGCAGACGATAACGTCATTGAAATTGGGACGGGCTGGGGAGGGCTGGCGATTTATATGGCACAGCACTATGGATGCCATGTGACGACAACAACAATTTCAGATGCTCAACATGAATACGCGGAAGCGAGAATAAAACGTCTCGGTTTAGAAGATAAAATCACCTTGCTTAAGCGTGATTACCGCCGCTTAGAAGGGCAATTTGATAAGTTGGTCAGTATCGAAATGATCGAGGCGGTAGGCCATGAGTATTTGGATACTTTTTTTGAAAAGTGTGGGCAGCTTTTGAAGGCTAATGGTTTAATGTTGATTCAAGCGATTACGATTGCCGATCAACGCTATGAACATTACCGAAACAATGTGGACTTTATCCAAACCTATATTTTCCCCGGTGGATGTTTACCTTCCATCACTCGTATGACAAATAGCATTACCAAAGGAACAGACTTAGTTGTTCATCAACTAGATGATATTGGTTTGCATTATGCTAAGACGCTATCCGATTGGCGTCAGAAGTTTCTACAAGCTTGGCCTGAATTGAGTCATGAAGGATTTGACGAAAAGTTTAGACGCCTTTGGGTATATTATTTATGCTATTGTGAAGGCGGCTTCCTAGAGCGAGCGATCAGCACTGTTCACTTAGTTGCAAGGAAACCACAACATCGCAGCTGACTTTACAGGAAAATTTATGCACGTTTTCTCTCGATATTGGTTTACTGACTTCTTCTTATTTCAGGCTGTTTGGGTATTTGCTGTGGTTTTCCACTCACCCTTCATCTGTATTTTATTGTTGCTGGCGCGTTTATATGTGTCGCAGGATTTGCGCAAAGAGCTAGGTATTATGTGCTTTGTGGCACCGATAGGTATCGTTGTAGATTGGCTGTTGAGCGTATTCGGTGTGTTCCATTTTGAGGGCGGCGGCTTTCCATTTTGGATGATTTTGCTGTGGTGCGCTTTTTCTATCGCATTAACACAAAGTTTTTATTGGCTATCGATGCATAAAAAATGGATTCAAAGCACTGCTGGCGCGATTTTTGGTCCATTAAGTTATATTGCTGGCTGGGTGGTGGGGGCTGTTGATTTTGGCTTGCACTTCATTATTACAACGGCGCTATTAAGTGTGATTTGGATGTTTATGCTACCCATATTGTATTCGGTTCAAGCACGCGCCGTTAACGCTCAGTGGGTCACAGAAAACCGCTAACTATCGTCTTCGTCTTCCTGTTCATTAAACAGGTGTTGATCAAATTCATGACCCAGTTTGTTGGTTTTGGTTTTGATGTAGTAACGGTTGTCTTCGGTGATGCCTTCATTAATAGGAAGACGTTCAATCACATTGATCCCCATTGATTTAAGGGCCGCAATTTTCTTTGGATTGTTGGTCATCAATCGAACATGCTTGACGTTCAATGTGTCGAGCATGGTTTTGCAGATGGCATAGTCACGTAAATCGGCATCAAAACCAAGGTGTTCATTGGCTTCAACGGTATCGTAACCTTGATCTTGTAAGTGATAAGCACGGATCTTGTTAAGTAAGCCAATGCCTCTGCCTTCTTGGCGTAAATATAAAATCACACCCTTACCTTCAGCAACCACTTCCTTCATGGCTTTCTCTAACTGGAAGCCGCAGTCACAGCGTGTACTAAATAGGGCGTCACCCGTTAAGCACTCAGAATGGATGCGGATAGTGATGATGTCGTCAGGTTGCCATTCGCCATAGGTAATGGCGATGTGTTCTTGTTGTGTTTCAGTTTCAACAAAGCCGTGTATACGGAATTTTCCCCAACGAGTAGGGAGTTTAGCTGAGCTGACAAACTCGTACTTAGATGATTGTTGCATTGAGCTTCCTGACAGGTATCTTCATAGCAGCAAGCTTGCGGTTTTCAGGACTTGCTGAGTTTGAACACTATATATTGACTTTCTCCACACATTTCAAGCTCTAGCACGTATTTTGTCTGCTTTTTGCCGTGGATTTTCGCAGTATCGATTGTCCTTGCATCAAGGGGAATATTGTAGCGAAATTTCATCCAAGGGCACTGGTGGTGAAATGCAGTAGCCTTGAGCGTAGTCTACGCCTATTTTGCCAAGCTCTACCATGATTTGTTTATCTTCTACGTATTCGGCTACAGATTGCATTTTCATGGCGGTTGCGATGTCGTGCATAGAGCGCACCATGGCTTTGTCGATAGGATCTTTAAGAATATTTCGTACAAAGTTGCCGTCAATTTTCACAATATCAACAGGTAGGTTTTTCAGGTATTCGTAAGAGGAAAAACCAATGCCAAAGTCATCTAAAGCAAAACGGCATCCCAATGTTTTAAACTTCTCCATAAACTGAAGGGTTTCTTCAAGTTTGATAATAGCCATGCTTTCTGTAATCTCAAAACAGATTTTATGATAGGGGATTTGATATTTTTCAAAGGCTTGGTGAATGAACAATTGAAGCTCTGGATCGCCAAGGGACTGCCCACCTAAGTTGATGTTACATTGTTCTAAATGTTCGAGATGTTCTCTATTAGCGGCTAACCAAGAAAAGTATTCCTGTACAACCCAGCGGTCGATTTTGGTGATCAGTTTATATCGTTCAGCGGCAGGTAAAAATGCGCTTGGAGGGGTAATTTTGCCATCGTGATCTTTCATTCGAATCAGCAATTCGTAGTGATAACCAGAAGCAACGTGCTTCAAAGAGCGATATTCTTGGAAATACAGCACAAAATTACCGGCATCAAGTGCGTCGTTAATGTGGCTCAGCCAACTCAGTTCCATTTCATACCGTTGTATGTGGGTATCTTGGTCTGAATAGCAGTGAATTTGTCCTCGACCTCTTTCTTTGGCGATATAGCAAGCGGAGTCCGCCATGCTCATCATTTGTTCTGGATTCGTAATATTGTTGTTGAAATGAACAAGGCCGATACTGGCTCCCACAGAGAAAAGCCGATCTTCCCAAAGGAAACGGTGCATTTGAACGGCTTTAAGCAAATGCTCGGCTAATGTAAATGCCTCATCTTGATCTCTCCCCGTCATTAGAATGGCAAATTCATCCCCTCCCATACGACCCAAAATACTTCGGTCATCTAAGCTGTTATCCAGTTTCTGACATAGGGTTTTCAGTAATTCGTCACCGGCTTTGTGTCCACAGGCGTCGTTAACGGATTTGAATTGGTCTACATCCAAATACAGCAACGATAAAGGCGTTGCATTTTTTTGTGCTTGCCTTATTGCATCGGTAAGTTCGTTTTCAAAATGACGGCGGTTGTAAATGCCTGTTAAGGGATCATGTGTGGCGAGGAAGGCTAGGCTGATATGGTTTTGCTTACGCTCTGTAATATCCACTACCGAACCAAATAGTAGGTGTTGCCCGTTGTCTTCTTGTGCAGCAACGGACAAGGAAATCCAAAATTCGCTGCCGTCTTGTTTAATGGCTCTTATCTCTCGTCCTAAAGCGGTGTGCTGGTGGGCGAGTTGCTGCATGATATTTTCGAGATCAGTTGAGCTGGTAATGAGCTTATCAAGGCTATTCGCATATTGTAGGAGGTGCGCTTCATCATTGAAGCCAAAGAGTGAGCACATTGCTGGGTTAACAGAAATAATGCGTCCATCATAATGTGTGGTAAACAAGCCTTCGGCGGAGTTTTTAAAGAAGTCGTAGAAGCGACGCAAGTCAGAAATGGCATTCGATTGCTCTTCTTGTCGTCCTTTAATTAGTACGTTTTCGTGCGCTTCAATTGCTACCCCCAGCATTAAAATACTGAGCATCAGAAGCACATCCAGCACTATGCTGCTGATGTTGGAAAGTAGCTGACCTTGATAGAACAAATATAAATACGGTAAGACTAACAAGCTGATAAAAACCCACGCAAGGGTGTATATCTTATTGGGTAAACTGTTGTAAGGGTTGGAATAGACGAACGCCATACCTGCATGCAAGAGAATGATTAAGCTGGTGATAACAAGGCTAAGAATAATTTGCCAGTAAGATGAGACAACCGTGACCGACAGCATTAGTGAAATTGCGGCGATATACGAAATGATTCGCAGTCGATTTGGCACGCCATGAAGCAGTGTGTGAGATACCTTGCCAACGCAGAATAGGGCTGCGGCGAGCAAAATAGTGGTCATAGAGGAGGAATATTCGGTGAAATGCGTGAGTTGGCCTAACATGCCTTCAAGATTTAGAAAAAGAAAAAAGGCCGCTAGATTAAACACGCTAAACCAAAATCTCGCGCGGCTCTTTAACAGGATATACGTCACCAAGAAATAGCAGGCAAGGATCATTAAGGCGCCGCTGTAGATACCCACAAGTAGCAATTCAGTTTGCTCAAAATCGAGCAGCTCACCGGTTTCCCAAATGGTCACAGGAAAAACGACTGGACCATCATCTTGAATACGAATATAGAGGTGCAAGTTGTCGTTGGGTTGGACGTTGAAAGATAACGGAAACTGTCGAAATGGCGCTGGTCGATTATGAAATGGTCGTTTTGTTCCCATCAGAGCGGACTCAATAATACGTCCTTTTCCATCGACCAGAAAAATATCAACGTAGTTGAGCCTTGGATTATTCACTATCGCGGTTAAACGTGAAGGGGAATCGCCCTGATAGAGTAAGTGGATTCTGCTCCAGTAGGCTTGGTTAGGCTTTAAATATTTTTGCTCTGTAAAGCGCCAATCCTGTTGCTGTATAACGTAAGACAGTTGGGCCGATGTGGGGAAAGTCCCAATTTGCATTTTTCCATCTAACGCAACGTGAGACTGCTGCCCATCAAGTACAACTGTGTTAGCCCACGCCGAGGCGGAAATAGCAATACAGCAGAAAATGCAGCAAACGAGTCGAAGCATAGGGTCTTATCCAAATTGCGGTGTCCTATGCAGTTATACCAAGTTTACGGGTGGTATGACTATGTTCTGCTGAACTTTTATGCAATGTGCTAGCTGCTACAGGAAAGTGGTACACCCTTTTCGGCGTCTGGTGGCAGTTGTGTAAACACTTCAAACCCTGTCCGTTCTGTAAAGGGCGCTTGTAGGGCTTCAAGCAATTTTTCGAAAACACTAAAGTCATTGTTATGGGCCGCGTCAATGGCTTGTTGAGCATAGTGATTACGCAATATATAGACTGGATTCGAGGTGCATAACGTGTGCTCTTGTTGTTCTTTATCTAGGTTGAGTTTAAGAACATGTTTTTGGTAGGTAGTAAACCAATCGTTTGCCCATTGTTCGTCGATAAAATAATCCGTTAGTCTTTGTTTATCTGCATTAATCACGGCGTTCAATAAGTGACGGTGGGTTTGGTTATAATCGCGGTGTTCTTTGTTCAGTTGTTGCAGCCAGTCAAAAATAAGATGTTTTGTGGTTTCTTTATAAGGAGGTGTTAGGGCTGTTTCATTGCTGTCTGTAACCAAACCAAGACGCCTACACATTAGCCGATAGAAATGATTGAGCATAATGGGTTCAAAGGTAGATAGCGCGGTTGTGATGTCTTTTTCTGGAACATAATCTAAAAATGCGTGAGCAAAAGCATTTAGATTCCAAAGTGCAATGCCGGGTTGTTGATCAAAGGCATAGCGTCCTTGCTGGTCAGTGTGATTACAAATGTAATCCGAAAAGAAATCATCCATAAACGCGTACGGGCCAAAGTCGAAGGTTATGCCATGAATCGACATATTATCTGTATTCATCACGCCATGATTAAACCCATAAACTTGCCACTTAGCCAACATCAGGGCTGTGTCTTCAATGACTTTTTTGAGCATGCTTAAATAAGGGTTTTGTTGCTGTTTTAGCGAAGCAAAATGATGTTCAAAGCAGAAATCAAACAGGGCTTGTAGCTTTTCTGGTTGTTGGGAGTGATGGAAATATTCAAAGTGACCAAAGCGAATGTGACTCTGACAAACACGAATAAGCATTGCTGCGGGCTCTTGTGTTTCTCGTTGTACAGCTTGTTCGCTGGTCAGTAAACAAAGGGCTCTTGAACTAGGTATGCCTAAATGGTGTAAAGCTTCACTGGCAAGAAATTCCCGGATTGTTGAGCGTAATACCGCGCGTCCGTCGCCCGAGCGTGAATAAGGTGTTGGGCCTGCCCCTTTTAAGTGAAGGTCCCATAATGAGCCATTTGGTGCAACATGCTCTGCTAACAGTAAGCCTCGACCATCACCCAGTTGAGGGTTCCAGTAGCCGAATTGATGACCGCCATATTTTTGCGCGACTGCGTTTTTCGCAAATGTGCCGGACTGCGCAAATAAAGCATCCAATAATTGGGTCTCATCTTTAAGGGGTTCTGGTAATCCTATTGCGTCATGTAGCGTACTATTATAAAAGGCGAGCTTAGTGCCTTTTAGTGACAGAGGCTTGACGGAACGGGTTAATGAACTAAGTTGTTGAGCATAATTGTTAAAAAATTGCACGATTCCTCAATATGGTTTGATAGTATTAAACGGCCAAAGGCTTTGTGTTTACGTTTTGGTTCCCTGACTTCGATCAAAATAACATCTTTTAATAAAACAAAATGTTTATTTTTTGCGTATACAATAACACGCTCATTTCCTGCTCTTGGAAAGTGTGAAAATGGTATTAAATGACCCTGTTCGGACAATATCAGAGTTTAAACACAAAAGATAAATTCGCCCTGATTATTCAATTAACTTTGGAGGAAAACCCTCAATGCGTATTTCTAGCTCCTTAAAACGCGCAATGTTGGTCGTTTGTACCGTCGTTGCGGCAACAAGTGCTTCGGCTGCTGATATAGGAAAAGGTAAGGCAAAAGCGGCAATGTGTGCGGCTTGTCATGGTCAAAATGGTAAGGCTATGATCCCTAATTACCCCCATTTAGCCGGTCAGAACGCAAAGTACATCGTTAAACAACTGCGTGCATTTAAAGACGGTATTCGCAAAGATCCTATTATGTCAGGTATGGCCTCGGGTTTATCTGATGAAGATATGGAGAACTTGGCCGCGTACTATGCAAGCATGAAGCCTTAGTTTACACGCGCTGAGCCGCAAAAGAACAAACCTCGCCATTAATGCGAGGTTTTGTGTTTTTAGTCGTTTGGTTATGTTTCTTGATGTTTTGATATAAGTGCCATGAAGCGCTCTCCATAACGACGCAGTTTAGAATCACCTACACCACTAATATCTAGAAAGTCCGTGCTATTTTGAGGTAAATGCCTCGCCATTTCGGCTAATGTCAGGTCTGTGAATATGACAAAGGGGGGCACCTCGTCTTCTTCGGCAATCCGTTTCCTTAAGTTCTTTAACTTGGCAAAAAGTGCCCGGTCATAGTCTGCTGTGTTAGCGGTTTTTTGCTTATCCCAAATGAAGCTCAATCTCGGAACCGCAAGCATCAAGGCTACATCGCCTTTTAATACCGGCCTAGCACCTTCTGTTAAACACAAGGCTGAGTGACGGGTTAAGTCGATTCTAACTAACCCTTGGTGAATGAGCTGATTGATAATATTAAGCCAATAGGCGTCGGCTTTGTCTTTACCAATGCTAAAGGTGCTTAATTCATGGTGATTTGCCGAATGAATCGCCTGTAGTTGTTTACCCCTTAGCACATCAATCACATATTGATTGGCGTACTTTTGTTCTAAACGATAAATACACGACATCACTTTTTGTGCGTCTTCTGTGCCATCGTAGCGTTTTGGGGGATCAAGGCAAATGTCACAATTACCGCAGGCTTTGGGGCTGTACTCCGAAAAGTAATTCAACAGTATTTGACGCCGACAGGTTTGGGCTTCACCGAAGGCCACCATAGCATTAAACTTTTGCAGCTCTATTTGTTTTCGTGCTTCGTTTTCTGTGAGGCTAATCCATTCGCGACTGCGAGCAACGTCTTTCTCATCGAATAACAATAACGCTTCTGCGGGCATGCCATCTCGTCCTGCGCGTCCTGTCTCTTGATAATAAGACTCAATGCTGCGAGGTAGGTCATAGTGGATAACATAGCGCACATTAGACTTGTTAATTCCCATACCAAAGGCGACCGTTGCTACAATCACTTCGATGTCGTCACGAATAAAGCCGCGCTGCACGTATTCACGAATATCGCTGTCCATTCCGGCGTGGTAAGCCGCGCTATTGATACCTTCTTTAGCTAAGTTAGCACTTACTTGTTCTACTTTCTTACGGCTATTGCAGTAAATAATACCGCTCCCATCTTGCCGAGAGATAAAGCGCTTGATCTGCTGCATCGGCTTATATTTTTGTGCTTGCATATAGCGGATATTGGGACGGTCAAAGCTGCCTTTAAATACAAAAGGCTCATGCAGACATAATTGTTGAACAATGTCATCGCGAGTAGCTAAGTCAGCAGTTGCAGTTAGGGCGATAACGGGAGTTTGTGGAAAGCGTTGCTTGAGTTGCCCCAATTGGCGATATTCCGGGCGAAAGTCGTGCCCCCAATGAGACACACAATGCGCTTCATCAACTGCGAATAAGCGAATGGGTAAGTCTTGAAGTGCTTGAATAAAATCCCATTGCATAAGCCGCTCTGGTGCAACATAAAGTAATCTGTATTGGCCTTGTGCTAAGCCTCGACAAACCTGTTGTTGTTCTGCCGGGGTTTGTGTGGAGTTTAAAAATGCCGCGTTGATCCCCGTTGCTTTTAACGCATCGACTTGGTCCTGCATTAAAGAAAGCAAAGGTGAAACCACAACGGTAATACCATCGAGCAATAAAGCTGGAATTTGATAACACAACGACTTGCCGCCGCCGGTTGGTAGCAGCACCAACACGTCTTTTCCTGCCGCGACTGCGTTAATTATTTCTTCTTGGCCATCGCGAAATGATTCATATCCAAAAGTGGATTGAAGAATACTAAGGGCGCGATTTGAAGCGGATGAAGTGTCGGTTGCGTGTTGTGTCATGGGAGCGTCGGCAATTTCAATTGAGGCGAAGTTTACCTATGTTTCGTTTGAAATGCATGTGGCTATTGTTAGTGCTCTACTCCCTTTTTTGAGTGTGCTGTCGCGCTTGGTCAACTTAATGATCGCTTCGGTCAATTTCATTTAACATTTTGCTGACTAAACTCAAACACACTTTTATGTGGAGTTAAGCATTTATGAATTTACCTTCTGATACAGTGTTAAGTGGTGAGCAACTGGGGAAGTTTGTCTCAGATATTTTTGGAAATCATATGCCGTTTGTTAATTTACTTGGCATGGAAATGGTGTACCAAGGCATGGACAAAGCAGAGATTCGCCTACCTTGGAAAGATGATTTAATGGGCAATCCCATTTTGAAAGTGCTTCATGGTGGAGTAACTGCTGCGATACTGGATACCGTTGGTGGATTGATGGCTATTTTACATGCCGTGTCAACGTGGCCCTCAGTGAGTATTGCACAACTGCAAGAGCGGGTGGGAAAGATGAGTACCATTGATATGCGTATCGATTATTTGCGTCCGGGAAAAGGAGAGTTATTCATTGCCACGGCAGAGGTGATACGAAAAGGTAGCCGTGTAGCGGTGGTGAGAATGGAGCTTCACAATGAAAAGGGCACGCATATCGCTTTTGGAACAGGCACTTATATGATCGGATAATACATCCAATAAAAACGTGAGTTTGTTATCTAAAATTTAACAAAACAATGCTTTGGCTTGTAGTAGAATTCGGCCCTCGAAATACACTGCTTTTGCACATTATTTCGTTACATTCCTTCCCTATTCGAATTTCACGTAGAGAGAAACGCATTGTTTTCAGATCGATCCAAACAAGGTGTCTTATTTGCACTCGGAGCCTATTTAAGTTGGGGAGTCGCGCCGCTTTATTTTAAAGCGTTGGGGAATATTCCCGCACCCGATATTTTAACGCACCGTGTTGTGTGGTCTGTTCTCGTATTGGTTCTATTTTTGTTTGTGGCGAAGCAGTGGGGAAAAGTCAGGGCGGCGCTTCGTAGCAAAAAAATCATGTTAATTTTGGCTGCCAGCGCGGTGTTGCTGGCAGGAAACTGGTTAGTGTTTATTTGGGCGGTGAATAATGACCACCTATTGGATGCCAGTTTAGGTTATTACATTAATCCTCTGCTAAATGTATTTCTTGGGCGCTTATTTTTAGGTGAAACACTTCGCCCAATGCAAAGAGTCGCCGTTGGTTGCGCGTTTATCGGCGTAGCAACCTTGCTGGTGGCTCATGGCAATTTACCGTGGATTGCGTTGTTCCTAGCTGCCAGTTTT
Source organism: Alteromonas sp. a30 (assembly GCF_026788005.1). Taxonomy (GTDB): domain Bacteria; phylum Pseudomonadota; class Gammaproteobacteria; order Enterobacterales; family Alteromonadaceae; genus Paraneptunicella. The sequence continues at coordinate 113,409 of NZ_JABEPE010000008.1, read as the reverse complement.
GGCACTTATGGTCTGCTACGCAAAAAGATCCTTGTTGAGTCGATGCCGGGACTTTTACTTGAAAGTCTAATGATGCTTCCCTTTGCCCTGTATTTTTGGATTTTCCATGCATCAGAAAGTAGTCATTTTGCTACCAACGACTGGCAAACCAATGCCTTGCTAATCAGTGCAGGATTGGTGACGACGGTTCCATTGATCTTCTTTAATGCCGCCGCGCAGCGTATAAAGTATTCCACGCTAGGATTTTTCCAGTATTTAGCCCCGAGCATGATGTTTTTAATGGCGGTAATATTGTTTGGAGAGCCGCTTGATGAAGCGCGTTTGCTCACTTTTGTATTTGTATGGGCGGGGCTCGCTATCTTTACAATTGACTCTTTGCGCTTTTACCGTAAAGAAAGGAAATTGAGAAAAAGCATCGGTTGATGAATGATAGTTATGTGGTGTTCTAGCTGAACACCACTTGGTTATCACCCTGTTCTCTCGCCTTATGCAGATTAGCACCAGCCACTTTTAGCGACTCATGAATATCACCATTAAACTGGCTGGTGACACCTATGCTCACTTTGCTTTGAATTTCATTGCCTTCGAAATAAACCCTATGATGTGACACTTCTTCTTGGAATGCCTCAAAAGCTCCTGCAATGCTGGCAATGGGGAGGCCAGAAGAGTAGATGCAAAACTCTTCACCGCCAAAGCGAGATACGTGGCTATTTGGGAAGTGCTTTTCTAATAGTGCGGCGATTTCTTTTAATACTTTATCGCCGGCTTCATATCCGTAGCTTTCATTAATCCAATGCACCATATCCACATCCACCATACCAATAACCACGTTGACCGGCGCGATTTTCAGATTAGCGCTGATCCGGGTAAAGAAGTGGCGGCGGTTAGGCAAACCGGTTAGGTAGTCCGTGTTGGATGCACGTCTTATTGCTTCGATATTTTCGATGTATTCAACGTTTTGAATGACACGGCAAAAGAATTCTTCGTGACAGTAAGGTTTGTTTAAATAGTCGTTTGCACCGCTTTTAATGAATCGCGCTGACAACGCAGAACTTCCTTCACCGGACAAGCCTATAATGGCTAAGTCATCTTTGGAAATGGTGCGACGAATTTCCGCAACCATATCCAATCCGGTCATATTCGGCATATTTTCATCAGTAATGACAAGTTGAATATTTTTGTACTGGCGTAACGCTGCTAAACCTTCTTCTCCATCACTGGCTTCGTAAGTAATAAAGTTGTGACGGTCTAGCAAAGAAGTGATCATAGTGCGACTTAGGCGTGAGTCGTCCACGACTAATACTCCAATTTCACGGTTCTTTTCTAAACGTTTGATCAAACGTCCAAGGTATTCATATACCTGAGCATTTTCTTTGGGAATATAGTCAACGACATCACGATTAAGAACGCTGGTTCGGGTTGCTTCATCTAATCGACCCGTGATAACGACGGTTGGAATTGCGGCAGAAATAGTAAAATCGATGGCTTCACCATCTAAAGCGTCAGGTAAGCAGTAATCGACTACCGCACAAAGGAATTCGTCTGCATTGGTGCGAGCGAGTGCCATTTCGGCATCGGCAAGACAATTAACACCAACAGGTTCCAAGCCAACGTTCATAATCAGGTGTTTTATCACCTTCATACTCGTTACGCTATCTTCAATTACGAGAACTTTCGGTACTTCGTCTTGCATATTTATATTCTTTTTAGGCAAAAATGGAGGCTACTATAACCTAGCCGCATGTTACGTTTTATTAGACTTTAGTTAAAGAGGCATAGCTCATTACAAGTCGCTTCATTCCAGCGTTGTCAAAGTTAACTTGCACAATCGCGTTTTTTCCACAGCCTTCGAAGTTAAGAATAGTGCCTTCCTCGAATTTCGGGTGCTTGACTCTGTCACCCAAATTGAAGCCAGTCTCTTCGAATACCCCCTGAGAAGTGACTTGTTGGAAGCGGCTGCTAACAGGTTTAGAGACTGTTGAGCGTAATCTGACTTCTTCTAAGCATTCGCTTGGCATTTCACGAATAAAGCGGGAAGGGGTATGGAATTTTTCTTGACCGTAAAGTCGGCGCGATTCTGCGTAAGTGACGTAAAGTCGCTGCATTGCGCGAGTCATGCCTACGTAGCAAAGCCGGCGCTCTTCCTCTAAGCGACTGGATTCTTCAGCACTTTGCATACTGGGGAACATGCCTTCTTCAACGCCGGTTAGGAAAACTTGCGGAAACTCTAAGCCTTTTGCTGAGTGAATAGTCATTAGTTGAATAGCGGATTCATGGGCCTGCGCTTGGTTTTCCCCCGAGTCCAACGACACTTGTGCTAAAAATGCCGCCATAGGTGTCATGTCTTCTGCTTCTTCGGGCACAACAAACTGCTTACAAGCCGTCACTAACTCCTGCAAGTTTTCCACACGGGTTTGGCCTTTTTCCCCTTTTTCCGCTTGGTACATCCCCATTAACCCAGATTGATTCATAATTTTTTCTGCTTGCTTTTCTAGCGGCAGACTTTGCACGTTTTGTTCTAGGCTTTTAATTAACGCCATGAAATTATTCAGTGCGTTGGCTGCGCGGCTTGATAAACGCTTTTCTGCAACTAAGTAAGCACTTGCTTGCCACATAGGCTTCTTTAATTCTTTAGCCGCTTCACGTATTTGCGCAACACTTTTTTCTCCTAGGCTTCTCGCTGGTACGTTGACAATACGCTCGAAAGCGGCATCGTCTTCAGGATTGTTGACCATACGCATATAGGCTAGCGTGTCTTTAATTTCCTGACGCTCGAAGAAGCGTAGTCCACCGTAAATACGATACGGCAAGTTTGCATGGAGTAGTGCTTCTTCCAGTACACGAGATTGTGCGTTGTTGCGGTATAAAATGGCGTTATCCGAAGGAGACCCGCCGCTTTCTATCCAACGTTCAATTTGCGACACAATGAAACGCGCTTCGTCAACTTCATTAAAGCCGGCATATAGTTTGATAGGCTCACCTTGGCCTGACTCGGTCCAAAGTTCTTTGCCTAATCGAGATGAGTTATTGCCGATAACGGTATTGGCGGCTTTTAGGATGTTACCGGTGGAACGATAATTTTGCTCCAAACGTATCGTTTTGGCATTGGGGGAGTCTCGTAAAAAGTGTTGAATATTTTCAACATTTGCACCGCGCCATCCATAAATAGATTGGTCATCATCGCCCACAATCATCATATTGTTTTTATCGTTGCACAAAAGGCGAAGCCAAGCGTATTGGATGTTGTTGGTGTCTTGAAACTCGTCTACCAAAATGGCGCGAAAACGCTGTTGATAGTGAGCCAAAATATCAGGATTATTGAGCCAAAGTTCATGAGCACGCAAAAGCAGTTCAGCAAAGTCCACTAAGCCGGAGAGATCACACGCATCTTGATAGGCTTGATAAATATCGCGCATCTGGCGCTTTTCGTAATTGTCGCCAACTTCGATGTGTTTTGGGCGCAATCCGTCATCTTTATTAGCGTTGATATACCACTGAATTTGTTTGGGTTGCCAAAGCTTTTCGTCCAAGTTTAAGGACTTAAGTACACGGCGAATGAGGCGGTATTGATCATCAGAATCCAGAATCTGAAAATTTTCTGGCAGATTGGCGTGTTGGTAATGACTGCGTAAAAGTCGGTGTGCTAAACCGTGGAAAGTCCCCATCCACATACTGCTGAGCGGCACGCCCATGAGTTGCTCGATACGTCCACGCATTTCACGCGCGGCTTTATTGGTAAAGGTTACTGCCAAGATATTGCGCGGGGAAATGCCTTCAACCTGCATTAACCACGCAATTCGATGCACTAATACACGGGTTTTTCCACTGCCCGCCCCCGCGAGAATAAGCATATCGGAAGCTGGTGCCCTAACGGCATCGCTCTGTTTTTCATTGAGGTTATTGAGGAGGTTGGAAACATCCATAGGCGAATATCACGAGTTGCGGAAAAACAATGCCGCGATTATAAACATAAATACTGTTTATTTATACACTCACTCGGCGTCTTTTATTTTGGAGGCGTTATGCTCGATGCGAGTTTGCCACAACATCGGGCCAATAATGAAGGTGATGCCAAGCAACATGGTAGAATCAATGTTTTCACCGAAAAACCACCATCCTAAAGCCAGCGCAAAAATTAACCCGGAATATTCTGCAATAACGATCCCCCCGGCTTCAGCCTTGCGATAGGCAAAAACACACGTAATTTGATAAATTCCCAAACTAATTGCACTGCCGAATATTAAATACCAAAGCTCTTTTGTGAATGGTTGCCAGTCGGTTAAAGATAATAGCCCAAGTAAAGGCAGTGAGCAGGCGGTGCTCCAATAGAAAACGCTCATTGAAGATATATGGCTAGGGATGATACGTGTTGTTAAGTTATACACAGCAACACATAAACTGGCCGCAATACCAGCCGTCACACCCCAGCCAAAGTCGTTTGGTTTGAGCGCGATAAGCACGCCAACAAAACACAACATAACGTTGATAATACGGTGTTTTTGCACGGCTTCATTGAATAGCCACAATGCAATGAGTAGGGTAAAAATAGGCGTTGTATAAAACACGACATGCGCGGTTGATAATGGCAGGTAAGACAAAGTAACAACCACACAAGCGCCGCCTACTAATATCAAGTTACCCCGAAAAAATTGGAGTTTGGGATGTTCAAAGCGTCGACTAGAAATGGGTTGCCGAATAAAAAAAGGAAATAACACAACAACAACAGTGAGCTGGCGTAAGAATAAGTATTGGTAGATACCCGAAAAAGATGAAAACTGTTTGATGAATACATCTGCAATAACGCCGGAAAAGTTCCCGAAAAGTAGTGCAACAATGGCGATCAGGGCAAGTGAATATCGAGCGCTAATGATCGTTTCCTCTCACCATATGAATATGGGAAATACCGTCTTCTAAATAGGGCTCACCAACTTGAATAAATTGATACTGGCTGTAAAAGTCTTTCAAATGAGTTTGAGCGCCAATTTTTATGGGATACGCAGACCATTGCGTTAAGCATAAATCAAGGGCCTCTTTAACGACTCTATGTCCCAAACCTTGACCTCGGTAATCCGGCGAGACAAGTATTCTGCCGATGCTACTGGCTCCTGAATAGGATGCGCCCGGCGCGAGGATTCGGGCATAGCCCGCGATTTGGTTGCCTTCTTGAATTAGCAAGTGACGTGTTTCTGGGAGAGTGTCAAGGCCGTCTAGTTCTTGGTAGTAACATGTTTGCTCGACCACAAACACACTCACTCTAAGCTGCATAATCCGGTATAGCTGCTTGGGAGATAATTCGTTAAATGAAAGAATATTGCTTGTCAGATTATTATTGCTTTGCATAGTTAACTCTATTACAACGGGGAAATCCGTTTGCTACTGAAATAAAGGCGGCTAAGGATAGCAACGAAATACCTGAATTGCTTTACCTTGCGCGCCAAAATACCAATACCTTCACGAAAAAGAATAGGTTAGGAGAAGTTAATAATCCGTAGCCCTTGTTCATTTGATTGACAAGCGGTGAGACTTTGAGCACATCGGTATAGAGTTGTGTTTTCAATGGTGGAATCAGGGTTTTTGGTTGCCGGTTAAACTCGGTTAATAATGTTGGCGTGATGAGGCACTTTACTGAGTTTAGCGAGCTTTCTTCTTACCTTCTCGGGAAATTCTACTTGTTTCCATAGTGCTTCACACACGGTTTCGGTGTCATTCCACTGCTTTGATTTGATCCAATCAATGAGTATTTTTGGATCATTTGGAAACTTAACAGCTTCGCCTTGAGGAATGAGCAGCCAATTTTCTACTTCATCTACATCGAGTGTGTTCATGGTGTGGCACAGCTCTAGCGTTTCCAGAGTGAGTGCATTCGAAAGTTGTTCAAATTGTCCATGTAAAGGCTTAATTAAAAGCTTCTTGCCGAGTTGTAAGCACTCACTTGATAATTCAAATCCACCATTAGCAATGACACCAGCACAATGGTGTAGCGAGTGATGAAATGCGCGTTTACTGGTGGGATGCCAGTGCAGGTGACTTTCTTGAGTGCTGTTTGTTATTTCGGGGTGATATATCTCGAAGGTATATTCTGTAAGGCTTTCTAGAAGCGCTCGAATCTCATCAATGTCTTCAAAAGGCAAATACACCAAAAAATGTTGGCCCTGTTGACTGGCGCTAAATTCATCATCAATAAAAGGTGGCATGATGTTGTGTCCGAAGTGATACCAGTGAACACCTAATTGTACCGAGGTAGGAGCAAAGTATTTCATGATAAATTCATCAAGTAATTTTTGCCCTCGTTTTGGAACAGAGTGCATAAACGCGGCTTGATGACTAATAGAGATTGAAGCAATATTTTGCCGTTTGGCTGCCCAAGCGCTAACAGGCTCGAAATCATTTAAAACCAAATCATAACCGGATAAATCTAATTGTTTTACATCGCGCCAAAACTGCATCGGTTTGGCGTTTTTTAATGTAAGCCATTTATTGATTGCGCCGTTTCGGTGAATGAAGGTCAAGCCTTGTCGTGTTTGATAATCGCCGAATTCTTCCATATCGAAGTATTTATCGGCATTGCGACCAGTGAACAAATAGTCAACATGAACATCAGGGTGCTGAGAAAAAGCTCGGGCCATAACGCGAGCACGGGTAATGTGCCCGTTTCCGGTTCCTTGTATGCCGTATAAAATTTTCATCATAAGAGATTACGCAAGAATGTTAATGCTAAGCACTGAAATGGTTAAGCCAAGAAGGGCACCAGCAATGATGTCCGTTGGATAATGTACGCCCAACAATACTCGTGACACCCCAACTGTGCTTGCCCATAAATACACAAACACGGTGACGCTAGGGTAAAAATACGCAAGCAGTGAGGCCATTAGAAATGCGGCTGTGGTGTGTCCCGATGGTAAACTGAATTTGTCCGAGGGTTCGACAAACGCGTTAAAGTGATTAAAAAAATCACATGGTCGTTGGCGTTTAAAACTTTTCTTCAAAATGATGAATAGGGGTAATTCCAAGCCGTAAGCGAGTAATCCCGTGTAAAGAAAGATAACGCCATGAGTGGGCTCGAATGCCCAGAGCAATATGGCAAGCACAAGGTAAAGATGACCATCACCGGTTTTTGAAGCCAGTCTAACCCAAGCGCAGTTCCGCTTCGTCACTTTGCCGTAAAGCCAGTGAAAGAGCTGGGTATCGTAGCGTGTGATAATGTTCATCCTGATGCCACCAATATTTCTAAGATGGTGAAAATATAAACATCCTGTATTAACAGGTTGTGACGCCTTGGCTACAGCCTGATGACATCTCCATGACGAACAGATGACAGTGCGCCTTGTAGAATAGAAAATGACAGACACTTATTTGCGATAATGTTGACGTGTTTCAAGCCATTATTAATTACTTAATCACGGGGTTTACTTTAGTGCGTTGATAGGAATCGATTTGTGTTTATACTAGTAGCCAAACCATTTCTTAAAGCACTTATGGCAAAACTCCTTCATAAGTTGTTGAGAGCAATGAGAATAACCATCTTCTTCAAGCAAAATACAGTTAGGTATTTTTATGCAATATAACACTTCGGAACTGTGCGATTTATTCGCAGATAATATTGATGTCGTAGAACCTATCTTTGTTAGCTACGGCGGGAGAGACTCCTACGGTGGCGTTGTTGTAACGGTAAAATGCTTCGAAGACAGAGGGCTTATCGACATCATGTTACAGAAGCCAGGGGAAGGAAAAGTGCTGGTGATTGATGGTGGTGGCTCGTTGCGACGTGGTTTAATTGATAGTGAGTCGGCTCAGATAGCAGCGGATAACAACTGGGAAGGCATTGTTTGTTATGGTTGTGTAAGGGAAGTCGACAAACTGGTTGATATTGATATTGGTATTCATGCCATTAGCGCTATGCCCGTTTCAGCAGATACTGAGGAAGTTGGTAATCCTGACATCGCAGTGAATTTTGCTGGCGTTACCTTCTTACCTGAAGATCATATATACGCAGATAGCACGGGAATTGTACTGTCGCCAGAGCCGCTGGATATTGAATAACCAAAGGAATCTGTGTTGAAGCTACATTACCCTAACCCCGAGCATCTTACTGAACAGTTTTCCACCCGTCCGGGAGAGATGAAAATTGGGCAGCAAGTTTGCCTTGCACAACCAAAAAAGGCGTGGGATGAATACTCATGCCGCTATGCATTAGTCGGCATCCCTGAAGATATTGGGCCTCGTGCCAATTTGGGATTTGCTGGGGCGACAGGTGCATGGCAGGCGTTTTTAAAATACTTTCTGAACTTACAATCAAACAGGTTTTTATCTGGGCAAGACATCCTCATTCTTGGTGAAGTGGAAACGCAAGATATTCAAGCCACACCAAATGACACAGAGGCATTGAGACGCGCATGTGAAACCCTTGATTTAAGGGTTTTTGAGGTGTTGTCGCAAACCTTTAAAGCGGGACTGATTCCAATCATTATTGGTGGCGGGCATAACAATGCATTTCCAATTATGCAAGCGTGTCATCAGGCAACCAATCTGTCATTGGCTGTGGCAAATTTAGATCCTCATTCAGATTTCAGAGCAATGGAAGGGCGACATAGCGGCAACCCGTTTCGTTATGCACATGATGCCGGCTTTTTGAAGCGATATGCGGTGTTGGGCTTGCATGAACAGAAGAATAACCAAGATAGTTTGGACGCGCTAAAAGCGTGTGGTTTTCCTTGGTTTAGTATTCAACAAACGCATTGGAGCAATTCTCACAACTTTGACCAGTGTTTAGAGCAGGTTGGTAAATACCTTCTGGAGTCAGGTTTGCCTGTAGGTGTAGAGCTTGATCTTGACGCCATTACTAATATGCCGACGAGTGCGATGACGGCGGCGGGGGTTTCACTGACGGATGCATTGTATTACGTTGATCAAATGGCGCGATTACCGCAAGCTCAGTATTTGCATTTGGCGGAAGGCGCTCCGCAACGACATGCGATAAGCCCTCAAGAAGGGGAAAGAATTGTCGGACAATCGTTGGCAGAGTTGGTTAGTATTTTTGTTAAGGCTAAATCCTGTTAATGGGCATAAAAAAACCTAGCGAGTGCTAGGTTTTTAAATCTAAATCAAATGCGAAAATTAGATATTTTCGTTAATGAACTCTGCAAGTTGGCCCTTAGAAAGTGCGCCGACTTTTGTTCCCGCAATTTCACCGTTTTTAAACAATAAAAGTGTTGGAATGCCGCGAATTCCGTATTTTTGCGGAGTTTCGTTATTCTCGTCGACATTCATCTTGGCAACTGTTATCTTGTCGGCATATTCGTCAGCAATTGTACTAAGAGCTGGGGCAATCATTTTACAAGGTCCACACCACTCCGCCCAGAAATCTACTAGTACAGGTTTGTTAGAGTTAATGACTGCTTCATCAAAAGATGAATCGTTCACATTGATAATATTTTCGCTCATTAATGTCTCCAGGATGCCGTTGGCGCGATTTGGTAATAGAAAACGCGCAGTATATGCGTCTATTAATATATAAACCATTAACTAATGCAAGCAATGATAAGCTATAAGCTATGCAAACAACACATTTAACAGAAATACATTTCTCAGAATTAGGGTTAGATAAACATGTTCTGGATGCTATGAAGGCAACCAGTTTTGAGCATTGCACCCCGATTCAGGCACTAGCCTTACCACCACTTATTGAAGGTCAAGATATAGCCGGCCAAGCTCAGACCGGCACGGGCAAAACTATGGCATTTTTGGTCGCAACCTTCAATCATTTACAAAAAAACAAGCACACTAAAACAGGTCAACCGCGTGCGATTATTATGGCACCCACCCGAGAGCTGGTGGTGCAAATTCACAAAGATGCTGTGGCGTTAAGTGAACATACTGGCATTAGTCTCGGCTTAATTTACGGTGGCGAAGGGTATCAAAGCCAGAAAGAAAGCTTAGAGGCTGGGGTTGATATTGTGATTGGGACAACCGGTCGCATCATTGATTATTACAAACAAGGTATTTTCTCGCTCGACAATATTGAAGTAGCAGTGTTAGATGAGGCCGATCGTATGTTTGATCTAGGTTTTATCAAAGACATCCGCTATTTGTTAAGGGGGATGCCTCCTGCGCCTGAGCGACTTAACATGTTGTTCTCAGCTACGTTGTCATATCGCGTCCAAGAATTAGCCTATGAACATATGAATAGCCCAGTTCATGTTCGCGTTGACCCTGAGCAAATGACCGCAAGTCGTGTGCAAGAAGAACTCTTTTATCCTTCTGATGAAGACAAGATGTTGCTTTTACTCACCTTGTTGGAAGACGAATGGCCAGAAAAAGCAATTGTCTTTGCGAATACCAAGCACAGCTGTGAAAACATCAACGATTGGCTTGTTGCCGATAAACATCGTGTTGGTTTACTCAGTGGTGATGTGCCGCAGAAGAAACGCTTAGGCATTCTTGAGGATTTCAGTAAAGGTCGTATTGATGTTCTTGTTGCAACAGATGTCGCTGCAAGAGGATTACATATTGACAAGGTCACGCATGTATTTAACTATGACTTACCAGACGATGCCGAAGATTATGTGCATCGCATCGGCCGTACCGGTAGAGCGGGTAAGAGCGGTCATGCAATCAGTTTCGCATGTGAAAAATACGCCTTAAACCTGCCCGCAATTGAAGAATATATTCAGCATACTATTCCGGTAACAGACTATGACTCAAGCGCTTTGCTCGATGATGTGGAAAAACCTCGCCGCCATTTTAAAAAGCGAGTAACCCGAGACAAGCGCCATAACAAAATTAGGCAATCGAAACGACCTTAATGGATATATCGCTACGTCAACCTCAATTAAAAGTTACGCCGGATTTATACGCAGCTGTCGATCTCGGTTCCAACAGCTTTCATATGGTGGTTGTAAGCGTAGCGAAAGGTCACGTCCAAATTATCAACCGTATTAAACAAAAGGTTCGCCTTGCCTCTGGTTTAGACAAAAACAATAATCTTGATGATGCCAGCATGATTCGCGGCTGGCAGTGTTTGGCGATGTTTGCTGAGCGTTTGCAAGATATTCCTTCCGATAACATCAGAATTGTAGCAACTGCAACCATACGGCTAGCGAAAAACGCAGATGTTTTCGTTGCAGAAGCGGAAAAGATTCTTAACCATTCCATTCGAGTTATTAGTGGTGAGGAAGAAGCTAGGCAAATCTATAGTGGCGTTACTTACACGTCAGTTTCCCAAGGTAATACGTTAGTTATCGATATTGGCGGTGCAAGCACTGAAATCATTATCGGTAATGGTTTTGAACCTATCGACTTGGTGAGCCTAAATATGGGCTGTGTAACCTATATGGAACGCCACTTTCCCAAAGGGAAAATTACCAAGAAGGGCTTTGATGAAGCCATAAAAGCAGCAAAGGAAATGCTAGCGCCGGTTTTGCCTCAGTTTACAGCGTTTAGTTGGGAGCATTGTTTAGGTGCGTCAGGTACGCCGCAAGCGCTTGATGAAATGTTGTCAGCCCAAGGAATAAACGATTCTATTCGTCTTGAATATTTACAGCGCTTTAAACAAGACTGCTGCGATTGCCGACAGATAGAAAAATTAGATCTCGTCGGGCTTCATGAACACCGTAGAAGTATTTTCCCTAGTGGGTTAGCTATTCTTATCGCCTTATTTGAAAGCCTTAATATTGAATCTATGCAGATTTCGGGTGGGGCATTAAGAGAAGGCATCATCTACAACATGCTAGAAGAACGAAACCCGCAAACTGGGCGAGTGCAAACCGTTGAACATCTCGTTGAGCGCTTTTTTATAGATGTGCATCAGGCAAACCGAGTAAAAGAGCTTTCTTTGCAGTTTTTCAAACAGCTTAATTTGCAAAGCTATTATGGTTTCGATTTAAAAGTGGTGCTGGAAGTCGCTGCTATATTGCATGAAATAGGGCTGCAAATTGAATATAAAAAGCATCACTTACACGGTGCTTATATTCTACAGAACTTACCTTTGATTGGATTTAGTCGACAACAACAAGACTGTATCCGTATTCTAGTGCGGAATCACAGGGAAGAAATGGATTTACAAACACTGTCGGTCTTATCCGCTGGTTTACAGCCAAATATCTCCATATTGATACGCATTTTGCGGTTGTCTAACGCCTTGTGTGTTAGAAGAAAAGATGATGTTTTACCCAGCATTTCCCTGAGCTGGGAACAGCAGGTACTTTCGGTCTTGTTTCCGAAGGGGTGGCTTGATGCTCATCCCCTTATTTCGGCAGAATTAGAGTCCGAAAGGCAATTCCAGAGCAAGGTTGGTTGGAAGTTACATTACGCTTAGGTTTTGAGCACTAACGTCTAATCCATTCGGGTTTTAAAGGCAGCTTAGTTAATAAAGGTGCCATTCTTTCATAAAACGGCAGCATATCCTTACAGGTGGCATTTTTAGGGTAGTTCACCTTCCAAGGGTCGTTAATGAGCCATAAATTTTGATTAACCACAGTCATGCCTTCAATAGAATAATTGTTCATCGTTTCCCATTTGGGGCAGTTTTCGCTCAAGGATTCTGCGAGAAAGTCCAAATACACTATCTTGCTAGGCTTTTGCTTCAACGTATCAATAATCCAGACTTGGTTGTCGTTTCGTGCAGCAGCCAGCAAAAAGCCACTGTTTTTTGAGTCTGCATAATAGGCCAATGCATTGATAGGATGGTTTTTACCGTCTTCGATGTGAGGAATATCAAGTCCACTGTCTTTGACGGTTGCCGCCTCAGGTGACTCCCAGAATGCGTCGGTAATTTGCAGTTCAAAAATGCGAGCATGACCACTCGCGTCTTTTTCTAGCCCCAAATAAAGCGTGTTTCCTGCACCAAAGGTTAACCCTTCCACACCATCATTTGGCGAGTTGCCAATCCGGTACTTTTTCGGGAAGCGAAGCGGCTTGGTATGGGTAATAATGCCTGACTGGTCGTCTTGAATCTCAACACGAAGTAATACGGTTGGGTGTTTAGTTGAGCCTGTGTCTCCGTATCGAGATAAACAATCTCCCTTTAGCTCAAAGTGATAGGCATCCTCGGTAACGATGATCATCACTTTTTCATCATTCGGATGCATTGCCATACCTTCCAAGTCGGGACCATAATCTAAATACGGAGAAAAACACCCGTTTTTAACAGCGTTAGATTGAGCGAGGGGAAACGTGTTCTCCGATAATATCGCCGTTGAGGGGTCGATAGGAAGTAGTTGCAACTGCATGTCTTTATGTGCGCTACCATCTCCAATACTTAAGAGTTGTCCTTGTCGATAAACAAGCGCAGAAGTTTGGGGGTCGAAAATGACATCGCCTTGCGTGTTTTTTATCCAGTAACTTTTCAGCGGAATGCGCGACTCCTGTGCCGCAGATGTGAGGGTTGCTAAACTCATACAACATAGTAGTGTGAGAAGTCTAATAATCACGACTCTTCTCCATGAATAACGTCCTAAGCGAGGCATTCTAACCGATGATTAAACGCTTGGGTAATGACATTTTATGTGATCAATTTCCAAATAAACATGTAAAGGTCATCGGAACCTTTATGTTGATGAAAGTGAATAATTTAAGGGTGTATGGAATAGGCGATGAAAACAAGACAGCAGGTAATTTGTCAGGTATTTGATTACGTTGACGGGGCTCGCCCTGACAAGAAACCAGCCCTCTACAAGCATCAAATCATGGCAGGTAGCCCATTTCGTTTCCTTCGAGGTGCTGCCTCTTTGTTTTATCACGATATAAAAAATGCTGTGATCACATTGCCTGAGTCACTAGCGGATAAGCGACTATTAACTTGCATAATGGGTGACTGCCACATTTCTAATTTTGGCTTCTTTTCGGAAGAAGGTTCACATGGGGATACCATTATTTTTGCGCCAAATGACTTTGATGATGCGTGTGTTGGTCATGCAACGTGGGATTTGTTGCGCTTTCTAGTGTCGTTGCATTTAACTCAGGACTACTGCCAACGCGTTATTCGAAGTGAGGTTGAGACTGATGAAGTGGCGTTGGACAGGATAAAAAGTACAGTGTCGGATGTTGAATTATCGCAATCGCTTCATGCATTTTTGGCGAGTTATGTAACTATGTGTGAAAAGCTCTGTTGCGGTGAAGTAGATCGCCGTTATGTGTTAAATCAATTTAAAAAAGGCCATGTACTGCGTAAATTAGAGAAAAAAGCGCAGAAGCGAGCGGCTGGAGGTAAACATTTTACGACCAAAAGCGCTTTGGCTAAATTGATTGATATTGAGGCTAGTGGTCCACAGTTTGATTTTACTTCACCTAAGCTGAGTAAGGTTGAGAATCCCTTATTCTCCGAAATTAAATCCGTTTTTCGTCCCTATGTTGACGATGATATTCTTGATGTTGCGGAGCGTCTGGGCGCTGGCACTGGCTCCGTAAATATGAAGCGGTATTATTTGCTGGTTGGCCCCAAACGCTTTAATCAAGAAGCAGACTTACCGCTGTGCCATATCGTTGAGGTAAAACAACAAAGAGTTGCCGCCCCTGTTACGTATTTTGCTAACTACGCGCCACAAAATCAGCAAAATGCTGCTCACTTAACGGTCACTTGTCAGCAGCGTATGCAACGTCGTCCAGATCTTGTTTTAGACGATGTGGAATGGCGTGGACATCATTGGCTTGTAAGATCCCGACATCATGCAAAAGTCGGCATCAAACCTGAATTATTGGGATTAAGTGAATCGTCAAATTGCTCAGGCATGGTATCGTATGCACACGAATGTGGTTCGGCATTAGCGCTAGCACATTGCCGTGGAGATCGACGTTCTCATCGCTTTGAGCAGGCTGTGATGGAAATATTACCAGAGCATGTAGATGTTTTATTGGAATCAGCAAAAGCCTATGCAAATCAAACAATTGAAGACTATATTATAGTCAAAGAAATGCTTGAAACAGGATAGAAGTTTATCATGGAAAAAGAATCAAATAGTCTGCCAGCAATCGTTTGTGGGCCAATGGTGCGTCGGCTGACGAATGATGATTTAGTGATTTGGTTAGTCACAACTTTGGATAGCGGCCTAACCTTGGATCTAGCACTTTATCAATCTGATGAAAAACGGACTAAGTTAGCGCAATACAGCGTGTCAACGGCAAAAGGTGATGACCAGTTAACCCATCATTGCATTCCCATCGGACAGCGTGCTTTTGTGCGCCTACTACATTTCCGTTTCGCAGAGCCTTTGTTGGAAAATACCCTTGTAGAATATGATCTCCAATGTCAGAGTTCAGGGAATAAACTCGCTGCGATTATGCCGGATTTGGCGTTAAACGGCGCAGAAAAGCCACAAGTTTTGTTTAAGAAAAAAATTGATAACTTGTATCACGGTTCCTGCCGCAGACCACATTTCCATTCGCAAGATGCCTTATCTCAAATCGATATTCACCTCTCGCGCGAACCGATTTTAGAACGACCTGCAATGTTGATGATGGCAGGAGATCAAATCTATGCTGATGATGTCGCTGGTCCCCTGTTGGTGGCAATTCATCAAGTCATTAATTTGCTTGGTTTACACTCTGAGCGGTTAGAGGGCACATTAGTTGAAAATGCCGAAGCGCTATATCAACACGAGCACTGCTATTATCAACGTATTCATTTATTACCCGACGAAGATGCTAACGAAAAGGTAGAAAAGTGGTTTTTCAAAGGGAAAAAGAAACCAGTATTTACCTCAATTCACACCGACAATCATTTGATTACGGCAGCCGAAGTGTATGCCATGTATTTATTGGTGTGGTCGCCTGAGCTGTGGTCTTTTGTCGACTTAGATATGCATAATGTCGCGCCTAAATTTAAGGAACAATATGAGTCAGAAAAAGTCATAATTGAGTCATTTAAGCAGGAGTTACCCGCTGTTAGGCGCGTATTCGCGCATATCCCAACGTATATGATTTTTGATGACCATGATGTCACCGACGATTGGAATTTAACGCGTGGTTGGGAGCAGGTGGTGTATGGCAATGCGTATTCCAGACGCATCATTGGTAATGCGCTTTTAGGGTATTGGCTATTCCAAGGGTTAGGGAACGCACCAGACGCATTTTCAGGCTTAATGCCTTTTGCAAATCGTTGTTTTTCTGCACTGGAAATGCAACAACAGGATGACTTCATCACAGAGCTTTTAGCCTTCTCCAATTGGGATTATGTGTTACCAACGGAACCTAAATGTGTTGTGTTGGATACGCGAACCCATCGCTGGCGTTCGGAAGACGGCGATAATAAGCCTTCAGGATTAATGGATTGGGAATCATTGTCACGTTTACAACAAGAGCTTTACGATCAAGAAAACGTGATGGTCATTTCGGCCGCGCCCATTTTTGGCGTTAAATTAATTGAAGCCATTCAGAAAATATTTACGTTTTTTGGCAAAGCGTTAATGGTCGATGCGGAAAACTGGATGGCCCATAAAGGAACCGCAAAAGTCATTCTTGAAACTTTCCTTGATAAAAGAACACCCGATCAAATCACGGTACTTTCTGGCGATGTGCACTATTCTTTTGTTTACGATGTTTTTCTCAAAGGTGCGCGTGATGATCAACAAGCGCGAGTTATTCAGGTAACTTGTAGTGGAATTAAAAATGCGTTTCCTGACAAATTGATTCGGTTCTTCGACAAGCTTAATCAATTTCTGTACGGGCGTTGGTCACTATTTAATTGGTTTACAAAGCGTCGGCATTTATCGATACGTCCTCGAAAACCAAGCCTGCATTCAGGTGGCACTTTGGCGAATAATGCAGCCATTAGTCGGGTGTACTTTAATGCAGACAATAATCGAGTCCGTGTTGAGTTGTATTGTCATGATGAAACTAAGGTTAAATTCGAAAAACAAACCTAGTATTTTGCTTTAGAAATATTAGAGACACACCTTTGAATTATTGATGAAACGTCCGACTTCTAGTTTTTAAGTTAGTGAGAAACTAGAAAGTCGGTGTTTTTATTGGTTGTTCCTAAGTCATTAATAAATGACGTTGACAAGGTGTAGTGTAATTAATGTCTTCTATTCACTCCGAATCTCAGCATCCTGCCGTATCGGATATAAAAAGCTTATCCCCAAATGCGCTTGTTGAAATTATTGAGCAATGCTCAGGAATTTGTTGCATCTGTGATGAACAAGCTGAAATCAAATATTTAAATCAAGCTGGCACACACTTTTTCGGCTTAGAGCTGGAAAGCATCATTGGACGAAGTCTGCTAGATTTTGTGCATTCAGATGATTTAGATGTGGCAACGGAGTCGATTGTTCGACTCTGCTCTCAGCCCGGGTGCAATACCCGCTTTTGTACGCGCTTTGCGCAAGCTAATGGGCAAGATGGATTTCTCACATGGAGCTTTAAAAGCGATGCCTCGTCGCGCTTACTCTATGGCACCGCAGAAATCGAAAATAGCTCAAGTTATATGCTAAATCGTGGGCTATATCGCAAAGACTTAAAAGCGGATTACTTTTACTTATCGGAAGAATTATCAGGTATTGGTTTTTGGCGGGCCGACTTGGAAACCCTTGTTATTTCATGGACTGAGCGTGTGTTTGAGATACATGATCTGCCTTACTCAGATATCGCGCCAACATGGCAAGAGTGCTTAGCGATGTATCACCCTGATGATCGGGATAAAGTGCACCAGTGTTTAAAGCTGGCGGTGTTAGAGGGGGAGTCCTTCTCTATCCAGTTTCGTTTACTCACCCCTAAAAACCGCCAAAAATATGTGCATGCTCGTGGTTATGTTGAATCTCTACCTAATGGAAAACCGAAAGCGATTGTAGGCACCTATCAAGACATTTCAGTGCAAATGTCGATGCGAGAAGAATTACAACACTTCTCAAATATCGTGAAGTATTCCAATTTAAGCGTATTAGTGTGTGACCAAGAGCGCCGTATTTCTTGGGTCAATCAGGGGTTTGAAACGCTGACGGGTTATACACTTGAAGAAGTCATTGGGCAACATCCTGCGCAGCTACTACACGGTGCTAAAACATCTGAGCAAACAAAAGAATACGTTCGAGATCAGCTTAGTAAGGGGGAAACGGTTGATTGTGATGTATTGAATTATAACAAGGCTGGCAAGAGTTATTGGATCCGTTTAACCATTACACCAATCAAGGATGATGATGGCAATCTCGTTAAATTTTTAGGATTCCAGACAGACATCACTCAAAAGAAACATTCCGAAGAAGTGATGCGTCAAGCGAGTCATTTGGAGTCTTTGAATGTCATGGTTGGAGGCATTGCCCATGACTTTAATAATGTGTTGGGTATTGCCAAATCAAATATAGATTTGCTTTCAAGTGAAGTTGAAGCACAACAAGGTGCGGATATTTATGTTAAGAAAATAGCAAAAGCGGTAGATAGAGCCGCGCAACTCACACAAAAGCTATTACAGTTTTCCAAGGTATCTCATTCCGAGAAGACCGCCAATCATATACAAGCCTGCGTAAAAGACGCTTCGTTGTTGCTTGATAAGTCGTTTGCCAAAGCCATCGAGTGTCACTTGTCATTGGAAGATAAGCCTATTTGGTGCAGCGTAAATAAAACTGACTTAGAAGATTGCCTGATTAATTTGGCCATTAATGCCCGTGATGCCATCGATTACCAAGGCTGCATTAATATTGTTGTTGGATTAAGCCGCCCTCCGGGAAATTGCACGGTGGGATATTTGCCATCGAACGAGATCACACAAGATTATTGCATGATTGCCGTGAAAGACACTGGAAGTGGCATCGCCAAAGATGATTTGGAAAAGGTTTTTACACCCTTTTTTACCACTAAGCCGAACGGAGCGGGAACCGGCTTAGGGCTAAGTATGGTGTATAACTTTGCAAGGCAAAGTCATGGATTTGTGGGGATGACAAGTGAAGAGGGCGTCGGCACAACGGTCTACATTTGGTTGCCATTATGCCAGCCAGCCGTTACTAAAAGCCCCCAAGTTTTGCCAGACAAATCCGACACCAAGGCATTAAACATTCTGTTACTGGATGATGAAATGGACTTGTTAGATGTGACTGCTGCCATTCTAAGCCGTGATGGGCATCAAGTAACGAGTTGTCACAATGCAGAAATGGCGGTGCAGATGTTGAGCGAAAAAAGCTTCGATCTGTTTTTATCTGACATTCTCATGCCGGGTGAAAAGCAACCGATCGATGTGATTAATAAAATCAAAGACACAAATATTTCGACAAAAATTATGTTAATGAGTGGTTATCAAGGAACCAATAATGAAGCATTAACGAATTTTCCAATACTACAGAAACCTTTTTCTCGAGATAAGTTGTTGTCCTCCATACATGAGTTATTTAAATGAGTACATCCATAGACCCCAACGCTCCCGGAGCTTATTTGGAAGCCCTTGCTCGCGGAGCAAGCCATGATGTGAACAATGTGTTTGCGCTAATTTTGAGTATGTCTGAGATAGCATTGCTGGATTCAGACTTACCTAGCCAAGCACATTATTCGTTAGAAAAAATAATCAAATACATTGAGAGAGGCAGAAATATCACAGAAGCCGTTTCCGAATATGGTAATAGTTTTCGCCATAATTTGAAAGAAGTGGACATGCATATTTTTATGCTGAGATTTGAAAGTCTACTTCTAACACTTTTGCCTAAAGAACAAAAATTACAGGTGAATATATCACCCGAAGTTAAGACTATTACGGTGGATGAGAATTTACTAAGTCGCGCTCTTATGAATGTTTGTCGAAATGCAATTGAAGCATTGCAAGATTCTACGCTAGACGATAAAAAAATTTTCATTGAAGTACAAAGATTAGTAGAAGAAAAAATTGAAATAGCGGTGATCGATAACGGCCCCGGGATTGCTCCAGAACTGCAAGAAAAAATATTTGTTCCTTTTTTTACTACTCGAAATGGGAGTCAATTTACGGGAATGGGGTTAACTTGTGCGCAACAAATTATGTTCGTTCATTCTGGAGAGTTACTTGTTGAATCTCCTGATTCACATCAAGGAACTATAATTAGGCTACGCTTCCCAACAAAAACGGTTTAATGGCGTTATTCTGCATCATAAAAAAATGATAATTATCAAATAATTGTGGTAATAATAGTTGAATTAGAAAATATAATTAACCTTTTTTAATAAAATTATTTTTATATCTCCTATAATTAAAGATGGCGTGCAATTTAAAGGTGTGGTTGGCCATCTTCGCTTTATTAGCAAATAAAGCGGGCCTGCCTTAATCGCTACCAAATACGAAAAAAATAATAACGGATCTTGTATTGATAGGGGCTTTCTTTGACGACCTTGCTGCTAGTAGAAGATGATGAGCAATTGCTGTCGGTCATCGCCGCATATTTAGAATTGAACGACTTTAAGGTGCTTCAGTGTGAGGACGCGGCTGGTTGCTTAATGACAATTGAGCATCATCACATTGATTTAATTGTTCTAGATTTAACTTTGCCAGATGAAGATGGCTTAGTCCTGTTACGTCGCCTCAGAGCGAGCAATTCAATTCCTATTATTGTCGTTTCGGGCAGGACCTCAGGAAATGATCGTGTTGCCGGGCTGGAGTTTGGCGCGGATGATTACTTATGCAAACCCTTCTTGCCTAAGGAGCTTTTATATAGGGTAAACAATATTTTGTCTCGAAGTGGTGTTGTTGATAAAGCACTAGACAACCAAGTTCACTTTCATGGGTGGCGCTTAGATATGTCCGACAAAGCATTGTTTGATGATAGAGGCTTTGAGGTGCAGTTAACGCGTCACGAATTTCAATTACTGACCGCCTTAGCGAGACATCCGGGACGGACATACAGTCGAGAAGAATTGATTGATATGTTCAATGACTTAGAAGGACCTGAGAGTACACGGGCAATCGATATTACTATCAGCCGATTGCGTAAAAAAATCGAAATGAATGTAAAAAAGCCAGAAAAAATCATTACTGTAAAAGGATTGGGCTATAAACTTTCACGAGGATAGGCCGTGTTTTTAAATGCAGTGGGTTCATTGGTAACGTGCTCACTGCTTGATGGTGACAGAAACCAACTCTGCGTTATTTCTGAAGTGATTGTCCGTTCATTCCCTCTTTTCTAGGATTCTCCCAATCTTATCAAGATAGCCATGTGATTTTTCACACGAAGGCAGGTTATTTTCAATAAAAAACGGTGTTACATCAAAAAATGAGGGATTTTTTACGATGTGAAACATTACAGAAATATTGGAAAAACGTTAATGAAGTATTAACAAGGTAGTATTGATTTCAGTAACCAAGTACATGACCGAAGTAGTTGGTTCATTGGGACTATCCCTCCCTATTCACCATCGGTTCAAGGACGAACCAATTTTTATCAATCATGAAGATAGAGGTGAACAGGACCTTCAATGCCTTTCACTTCTTCATTTTCATACCTAAACTCTAGCTTTTCCAATAAAGCGATTGAACTTGCATTCGCGGGATCAACAATTGCAACGATTTTATCAGCAACATTTTGCTGTTTTGCTGTTTGCATCAAGGCTTGTGTTGCTTCCAAAGCGTAGCCTTTTCCACGTCCGGCCTTGGCAAAGGCATACCCAAGATCGGGATAATCCAAGAAATCCCTTTTCAAAATACCTGCCAAGCCCACTTTCTCTCCCGAGCTTTTTTCCTCAACGACCAACATGCCAAACCCTAGTGTTTTATAGCCGGAAAGTGTCGGTTCAATCACCTTTGATATGGCAGAGGCTTCATCAACAATGCCGCGATCGCCAATGAAACGAATAAAGTCGGCGTCATTCATAACTGAATGAATAAAAGCGGCATCGTCGAGTCGATATTGACGAAGGTTAAGTCTTTGTGTTTCAAGCGCCAATAATGTGTTCATGTTGGGTGCTGTTATTACTATTTTTCCTGACGATAAGGGAGTACGTCTAGTTGTGCAAGTAGGTCGTCGATGCGCTCCGCGATTTCCTCATTGATACTGGCTGCACGAGGATAAAACGGTGTATCTCTGTCGTTAACCCAATGTGCTTGCTGTTTCTCTTCGTCTTGCTTGTGGGCATTCAACCAGCCGAAGGTTGAGGTAATAAAGAGTGAGGCGAAATTTTCGTTGGCGCTTTCTAAACAACCTGCAATGCAGGTATCCAGATACGATTGGTAAATAGGGTGATTTTCACACGGCTGCGACGGATTAAGCACTTCACAAACCCAAAATTTCGCTTGAGATTGAGGGACCTCATCACTTTCATTAAAAGGGATGACTTGTGAAGGGTCCACAGGCGAAAAGCGGTAGTTCTTTTCTCTGCTTTGCAATTCGGGGGTTATTTCATCAACTGGGACTAATAACGCATTGAGCTGTGCGTGTTCGTTTTCCGTTGCGCCAACACTGGTGAATTTCTCAATAGGGCAGTTCACCACCCATCCTCGTTGCCAACCAGAAAGCAATACTGGAGTGCCCTTGGCGTCAATGTTGCTGTATCGATAGCGGCTATCGTGGCTCATTAAGCTGCCATAGCCTAAGACGTAATGTTGTTCAGACATAATGCTTGCGTGCTCTCCTCTATTCTTTAAAAAAGTGATCACCAATAAAAAAGCTGCGTTAGGTGAGCGTTTTGCAATGTTATACTGCGCGAATAATGTTTATTTCTCAAGGACACCTCATGCCCTGGATCCAGTTAAAGATAAATACAGAAGAAGAACATGCAGAAAAAATTGGTGAAATGTTGTCAGCCAATGGTGCACAGGCCGTTACCTTCATGGACGCCAAGGACACGCCAATCTTTGAACCAGAATTGGGTAAAGTCACGTTATGGCCACGAACTCAAGTGATTGGCTTATACGACGCCGAATTTGATGTTCAGGGAGTGGTTACTCGTTTAGAAAAAGCCAATGTGTTGGGAGAAGGCTTCAAATACAAGCTAGATCAGCTTGAAGATAAAGACTGGGAAAGGGAATGGATGGATAATTTTCATCCAATGCAGTTTGGCGACCGTGTGTGGATTTGCCCGAGCTGGTGCGATGTGCCGAACCCTGATGCAGTGAATATTATGCTCGATCCCGGTCTGGCCTTTGGTACAGGCACACATCCAACAACATCTTTATGTTTACAATGGCTCGATAAATTCGATGTTAAAGACAAAGTCGTTGTGGATTACGGTTGCGGCTCCGGCATTCTTGCGATTGCGGCATTATTATTAGGTGCGAAAGAAGCCATTGGTATCGACATCGACCCTCAAGCGTTAATTGCCAGCAAGGCCAATGCTGAACGAAATGGTGTGGCGGATAAGCTGAAACTTTACTTGCCGGCAGATCAACCCAAAATGCAAGCCGATTTAGTGATGGCTAATATTTTGGCTGGTCCGTTAGGTGAGTTACGTGAAACGATTTCTGATTATTGTAAGCCAGAAGGCTATTTAGTGATGTCGGGAATTTTGGATGTTCAAGCTCAACGTATCGCAGATTTGTATTCTCAAGACTTCGACATGGAAGCAATTGCACTGGAAACCGAATGGTCGCGTGTTTCGGGTAAAAAACATCCTTTAAAATAACCGCAAAAGAGCATGGATCGCTCGCGCATTTTATGCTAGGAAATGCAAGGTTTTTACCCCTCTAGCCCTTGTGTTGTATGGTTTTCCATCGTCCTTACAAAAAAATTAACTTTTGTTTAATTTATAGCCTTTTCAAGTCCACAAAAAAACCGTACACTTAGCGCCCTTTTTTAGAGCTGAGCATTTTTTGCCCAATATTAATCGATCTAAAATCATGCGCATTGGTCCTTATCAGTTGGAAAACAATTTGGTACTTGCACCAATGGCTGGTGTGACAGATCAACCTTTTCGGGAGTTATGTAAAGCGTTAGGTGCTGGCTTAGTTGTATCCGAGATGTTATCGAGCAATCCTAGAGTATGGGATTCAGAAAAGTCTCGAAAGCGAATGGAATACGGCGGCAACGAAGGTATTCGAGCTGTGCAAATTGCAGGTTCGGAACCGGAACAAATGGCTATTGCTGCGCAGCATAATGTCGAAAATGGTGCTCAAATTATTGACATTAATATGGGGTGCCCGGCTAAGAAAGTGAATAAAAAGTTGGCGGGCTCAGCATTGTTACAGTACCCGGATGTGGTAGAGGCGATTATTAAAGCCGTCGTAAATGCAGTGCCAGTCCCCGTCACTTTGAAATTCAGAACGGGGTGGGATACGGAAAATAAAAACGCCGTTCATATCGCCCAAATTGCTCAGGACAACGGAATTTGTTCCTTAGCTTTACATGGTAGAACGCGAGCCTGTTTATACAAAGGTGAAGCAGAATACGACACCATCAAAGCAGTAAAGCAGGCGGTTTCTATTCCAGTAATAGCGAATGGCGATATTAGTTCAGCACAAAAAGCAAAATTCGTTTTGGAACATACTCAAGTAGATGGTGTGATGATTGGGCGTGCTGCTCAAGGCAATCCTTGGATATTTCGAGAGATTGAACACTATCTGCACACTGGCGAATTACTTCCCGCGCCAACATTGTCCGAAGTAAAGAGTACATTGTGCTCTCATATCGGTAATGTACACCGGTTTTACGGTGAATATTTGGGAGTCAGAATCGCCCGTAAACATGTTGGGTGGTATCTGGCGGGGCAAGATCCAACGAGGTCATTCCGCAAAACTTTCAATGCATTAGAAAGCACCGAAGCGCAGTTTGATGCATTGGAAACCTATTTTAATCGGAGGGTTGGTGATGACTCAGGTCATGTTTCACCAGCCGCATAACCTAAAACAACTAAAGAGCAGACGTGCATGTTTGATCAAAATGTATCTTCTCCATTTACTACGACAGTAACAACTCCTTCTCAAACGCAAGCGCAAAAGCCATTGCGTGACTCGGTTAAGCAAGCGGTAAACAAATACCTTAAGCAATTAGACAACCAAGATATTGATAACTTGTACGAGCTTGTATTGGCTGAGGTGGAAACGCCTCTACTAGAGGAAATCATGACTTATACGCGCGGCAACCAAACTCGCGCAGCGTTAATGATGGGCATCAACCGCGGTACCCTTCGTAAAAAGCTAAAACAGTACGGCATGAACTAAGATACGCTACACTGATAAAAGGCACCCAACTGGGTGCCTTTTTGTTTTGTCCTGTTTAATTTAACCATTTGGTCCAATTTTAGTATTTAAAGGTAGTTGAGGTTCAGTATTCATGGATTCCGCCAAGCCCATCCGTAGAGCATTATTAAGTGTTTCAGATAAAACCGGCATCGTAGAGTTTGCCAAAGCATTGTACGACCAAGGTGTTGAGATTCTATCCACTGGCGGCACAGCCAAGCTTCTTGCTGAAAATGCCATCCCCGTTATTGAAGTATCTGATTACACGGGTCATCCAGAAATCATGGATGGCAGAGTAAAAACATTACACCCTAAAGTGCATGGTGGAATTCTAGGACGTAGAGGGCAAGATGAGTCAATCATGGAGACTCATGGCATTCAAGCGATCGATTTAGTGGCAGTGAATTTATATCCGTTTAAACAAACCGTAAGCAAAGAAGACAGCTCCTTCGAAGATGCGGTAGAAAACATTGATATTGGCGGTCCAACTATGGTGCGTGCAGCCGCAAAGAACCACAAAGATGTGACCATTGTGGTGAATGCGAGCGACTACACCACAATCTTGAACGAAATGCGTCAAAACAACGGCTCAGTGTCTAGCGAAACGCGTTTTAGTTTAGCGATTGCAGCATTTGAGCATACGGCGCAGTATGACGGCATGATTGCTAATTACTTCGGTACGATGTTACCGGCTTATGAAGAAGTCGTTGCCGATGACAATGAAGAAAGTGTTGAGTTTGAAGGCTCAATGTTCCCGCGTACTATCAATATGCAATTTACTAAAAAGCAGGGTCTTCGCTACGGTGAAAACAGCCATCAAGAAGCGGCTTTTTATGTTGAAAATGAGGTTGTTGAGGCGTCTGTTTCCACAGCGGAACAGCTTCAAGGAAAGCCTTTGTCATACAACAACATTGCCGATACCGATGCGGCGCTTGAGTGTGTGAAAGAGTTCGATGTGCCTGCATGTGTGATTGTAAAACACGCAAATCCTTGCGGTGTTGCCGTTGGCGCAAACATTTTAGAAGCGTATCAACGCGCCTTTAAAACCGACCCAACCTCTGCTTTTGGTGGCATTATCGCTTTTAACCAACCACTTGATGCCAACACAGCAAAAGCCATTATTGAACAACAATTCGTGGAAGTCATTATTGCGCCAAGTGTTGATCAAGATGCAGTGCCAGTTTTAGCCGCTAAGAAAAATGTACGTGTTTTAAGTTGTGGCGATTGGCGAGGTCAGCTAACGGAAGAATTCGACCTTAAACGTGTGAATGGCGGCATCTTGGTACAAGAACGCGATTTTGGCATGGTTGAATTAGAAGATCTAAAAACAGTAAGTGAGCGCACACCAACAGAGCAAGAGTTGAAAGACTTGCTCTTCACTTGGAAAGTGGCGAAATACGTAAAATCGAATGCCATTGTATATGCAAAAGATCAAATGACAGTGGGCATTGGTGCCGGGCAAATGAGCCGTGTGTATTCGGCGAAAATTGCAGGCATTAAAGCACATGATGAAAACCTACAAGTTGCTGGTTCCGTGATGGCGTCAGACGCATTTTTCCCCTTCCGTGATGGTATCGACGCGGCTGCCGAAGCGGGTATTACTGCGGTGATTCAACCGGGTGGTTCAATGCGCGATGAAGAAGTGATTGCCGCTGCCAATGAACATGGTATCGCCATGGTGTTTACGGGTATGCGACACTTCAAGCACTAAGCGATGGTAAGTGCTGGTCAAAAACTGAAAATATCGGGTTACATTTTATTTTTACATCACAAAATGTAATCCCGCTTTGTGCGGTGTGAAAGGATAGAAGATGCATTACAATGGCGAAATTATTATCAATCAAGAACCGAAGGTTAATATGAAAAAAGTCATTGCTTCTCTGATGTTTATGTTGGCTACCAATGTAGCCGTTGCCGACCCTATTGTTGATGCTGTTGCGAATGATGCGCGTCCCGCACAGCAGCGATTACGTGACGAATTCCGTCATCCTCAACAAACATTACGTTTCTTTGGTATTAAGCCAGAAATGACCGTTGTGGAAATTTGGCCGGGTGGCGGTTGGTATTCCAACATTTTGGCACCAATGCTCAAAGAGAAAGGGGAATACTATGCAGCACACTTCTATGTTGATGCTGATACCTCAGCGTATTTTGCCAATTCTCGCAAAGGCTACGAAGAAAAAGTGGCTAATTTCGCACCGTACAAAAACGTTAAAATGACCACGTTCCACCCAACCGAAATGAACGACATTGCGATGGAAGGCAAAGCTGATCGCGTGTTAACTTTCCGCAATATCCACAACTGGTACATGCGTCAAGGCAACGAAGGGGTTGAGAAAGCATTCCAACAATTCTTCAACGCATTGAAAAAAGGCGGTGAATTAGGCGTGGTAGAACATCGTTTACCTGAATCTGCCCCTGTAGCAATGCAAAAAACATCGGGCTACATGAAGCAATCTTATGTGATTCAAGTGGCTCAAAAAGCGGGTTTCAAGTTGGTGGCAGAAAGCGAAGTCAATGCGAATCCTCGTGACACAGCGGACCATCCAAAAGGTGTTTGGACCTTGCTTCCTCGTTTAAGATTGGGTGAACAGGATAAAGAAAAATACATGGCGATTGGCGAAAGCGATCGCATGACTCTAAGATTTGTTAAACCTTCAGATAAGTAATTGCATGAAAGTATTAGTAATTGGTAGTGGCGGTAGAGAACATGCCTTGGCCTACAAGGCGGCGCAATCGGCGTTAGTTGATACCGTTTTTGTTGCCCCCGGTAATGCGGGAACAGCATTAGAATCTGGTGTAGAAAACGTGGCTATTGACGTGGAAGATTACCCGTCGTTATTAGCGTTTGCTAAATCAGAAAACATTGGGCTAACCATTGTTGGCCCAGAAGTGCCGCTGGTGGCGGGGATTGTGAATCAATTCCAAGCAGAAGGTTTGGCGATTTTTGGTCCAAGCGAAGGCGCGGCTCAGCTTGAAGGCTCTAAAGCATTCACCAAAGACTTCCTTGCTCGACACAATATTCCCACCGCCGCTTACGCTACCTTTACTGATACCGATGAAGCACTTGCTTATTTAGCGCAGCAGTCAATTCCTATCGTGATTAAAGCCGATGGCCTAGCTGCTGGTAAAGGTGTGGTAGTGGCGTTGACGCGCGAAGACGCCGAAGCTGCGATTAAAGATATGCTTTCTGGTAATCGTTTTGGTGAAGCGGGAAGCCGCGTGGTGATTGAAGAGTTTCTTGAAGGTGAAGAAGCCAGTTTTATTG
This sequence comes from Alteromonas sp. a30, assembly GCF_026788005.1. Classification (GTDB taxonomy): domain Bacteria; phylum Pseudomonadota; class Gammaproteobacteria; order Enterobacterales; family Alteromonadaceae; genus Paraneptunicella. Next base: position 85,093 of record NZ_JABEPE010000008.1, on the reverse strand, counting down.
TGATGACGGATGGCGAATGCATTCTGCCGTTTGCCACAAGCCAAGACCACAAACGCGTGGGTAACGGCGATACCGGGCCTAATACTGGCGGCATGGGGGCTTATTCTCCTGCGCCGGTGGTAACGCCTGAAGTTCACGATCGCATTATGAAAGAAGTGATTGTGCCAACTGTAAAAGGCATGGAATCTGAAGGCAACAAATATCTTGGTTTCCTTTACGCTGGTTTGATGATTGCACCAGATGGCACGCCGAAAGTGATTGAATACAACTGCCGTTTTGGCGATCCAGAAACGCAACCCATTATGATGCGTATGCAATCGGATTTGGTGGAACTATGCTTAGCTGCGATAAACGGCACCTTGTCTGAAAAGCAAATCGACTTCGATTCTCGCGCAGCCATTGGTGTGGTACTTGCCGCAGGTGGTTATCCAGATTCCTACGCCAAAGGCGAGGTGATTAGCGGCTTGCCAACACAAGCCTCTGACACAACCAAAGTGTTTCATGCTGGCACTAAGCAAGACGGTGAAAATGTGGTGACTAGCGGCGGTCGAGTATTATGCGTTACCGCGCTTGGCGATAACGTAACGCAAGCCCAAGCTGCTGCCTACCAAGTGGTTAAACAGATTACGTGGAACGACGTTTACTACCGCGACGATATCGGCTACCGCGCTATTGCCAGAGAATCGTAAGTTCTTGGTTTTTAATCTCTCGGTTCTCAACCACTTTCAAACGCAGTTGAAACCGTGAAGTCATAAAAACTAAAACTGAAACTGAAACAAAAAGCCCCGTTGTGAATTAACAACAGGGCTTTATTGATTTTAGCGCTACATCAAAACTGCAAATAAATCACTTCAGTATCCGTATGCCTAATTGGATACGACCATGCTCGAATGTATTTGTCTTGTTTCTCAATTTCGCTGATAAAAGAAAATAAAGCGTTACGTTCTTGGTAGTTTGCTAACAATATGCACTGCAAATCTGAACACGAAAAGTTATATAAAGACACAGCAAATTGCTCAGCAAGAGGAAAGAGCATTTTCGTAATGTAATCGTGGTGATGTGCTGCGGTGTTGCTATCTCTATTTAGCCCATGCATTTCAGTAGAGATGGTTTCCAAATACGTATCTTTGTCGGTCGCCACTTGTTGCAAGGTTTCGGCTGTGGAGTGGCTAATAACCAAATTTCCCTTTGGATGAATGCGAGCGCGAATAATATCTGCGCCATTATTAATGACTTTAAGCTTAAAAGGCTCATCTTCATAAAGACGCTTAAAGTGCTGATATAAATCGCTTGATTCATCCAAAAATCGAAGACCTGTCGATAGCATCTTTTTTCTAGAAGCGATTAACCCAGTAGAGAGTATTGCATCACTCAATGTGGCTGTAGATGCGTCATTTTCTGTATGTGTTTGTGCTTGCTTAAATAAGGTCGAAGATGCTTTTTCGTGATGGGAGGAGGAAATGCTTTCTTTTTCATTTGTTTGAACCGAAGATTCCGGTTTCTGGCTCAAAGAAGCGTTTGGATTGTTGCTCTGCGTAACGCTGAAATATAGAACAATACTGAGGGTGCTAACAGCAATTAATACTGGGTAAGTGCTCATTAAAAAGTGTGTCTTCATTATGTTGCAAAAAAGTATCTCAACTGGAGAAGATCACCAATAAGTATTGATTTGGTGATCTCAAAAAAATCGATTCCTAGGGATTTGGCTCTAGTTTATCATCTTCACAAGATTGGCAAATATAGCCACCCCCTAGGGTTTTAACGCATTTAGTGCAAGTTACAGAGGCGTAAATACAACTGCTCATAACCGTTATTTATCTCCGTAAATCTTACGCTAAATTGCAAAACTAGCAGCAGTCTTCACCAATATCTTCGTTCCACAGTTCTGGGTTGTTGGCGATAAAGTCTTCCATTAACTGAATGCACTCTGCGTTTTGTACCACTTCAACTTCTACACCGCGAGAGCGCAGTAATTCTTCTTCGCCCATGAAGGTATGGTTTTCGCCCACAACCACTTTGGGAATGCCGTAAAGTAGAATTGCACCAGAGCACATTGAGCAAGGGGAAAGCGTGGTGTAAAGCACGGATTCTTGATACACCTTGGCGGGTTGTCTGCCAGCATTTTCCAGTGCATCCATTTCGCCGTGTAAGGTTGTGCTGCCTTGTTGAATACGTTTGTTGTGTCCGCTGCCCAGCACCTTGCCGTTGTGAACAATCACTGCGCCAATGGGAATGCCACCTTCTTCAAGCCCTTTTTTGGCTTCTTCAATGGCGAGTTGCAAAAAGTCTGTCATAAATAGTCCTTGGATGCTGCGCATCAATGTGGTGAATTGAGTAAACGAGAAAGCTGCAAACCGGCATGTTCAATCCAATATTGTAGTGCCGCGGTAATGCTTCTTACATCGTGTAACGCATTGTGTTCTTTGCCGTTTAATTGAATACCTAAACTGGCAGCGAGCTGCCCGCTGTAGGTGTTCGGGAAATTAATATTTTGTTGTTGTAAGCGTTCTTTTATATCAAAAAGTCCAAGAGCGAAAGAGGGAAATGCGGTATTTGTAAGTTGGCAATTCTCGCGCAGAATCTTGGCATCGTCGCCCCATGAGAATGCGGGTAGTTGCCCGTTACCGCAAAATTGCCAGAATTGCTTGAGTACAGAAGGAAAGTCCACCCCCAAATTATGCAAAGTGTTTTGTTCTATACCCGTTAGTTTACTGATGTAGTCACTTAATTGCGGGTTAATCGAGGGGATCACCAATTCGTTGAAGGATTCGATGATTTTCAATGCGTTATCAAGGATTTGTACTTTTACCGCAGCCAGTTGAATAATTTCACGATGTTCCCAAGGTTCGGACCATTGTCTTTCCTTTGAGCCCGCCCATGCGGTAAACTCGGTATCGTAAATAACAAATTCTTGCATGGTAAAGATCAGTGAGCAGGTAACTATCTGATAACTATGGATGAAACCCTACCTAAAAGCAATTTCAAGGGGTTGTTATGTTAAATCAGCCCGCATTTTTATACGTTTGCCGTGCATTTTTTCAGCAAATTATTTGCCTGATTCCTTGACCCTTTACGTTCCCCGGCTTATAAATAGCGGCAAATTAATGAGAGGACTAGTATGTCTGTAAAACATCCAATTCTTGCTATTACTGGTTCTTCTGGCGCCGGAACAACAACTACAACTAACGCTATCCGCCATATCTTCCATAATTTAGATATTAAGGCGGCAATGGTTTCCGGCGATAGTTTCCATCGTTATACACGTCCTGAAATGGAAGTGGAAATTCGAAAAGCCCAAGAACAGGGCAAACACATTAGCTATTTTGGGCCCAAAGCAAACGATTTTTGCGCGTTAGAGGACTTGTTCAGAGAGTATGGGAAAACCGGCTCAGGTAAACATCGTCAATATTTACATTCATTTGATGAAGCGGTGCCCTTTAACCAAATGCCGGGCACATTTACGCCTTGGCAAGAGTTACCCAAAGATACGGACCTGCTTTTCTACGAAGGCTTACATGGTGGAGTGGTTACTGATGAAGCAGATGTAGCTAAGCAAGTCGATTTGCTAGTTGGTATGGTGCCTATTGTAAATTTGGAATGGATTCAAAAAATTGTGCGCGATACCTCGGACAGAGGCCACACCCGTGAAGCGGTAATGAGCAGTATTGTTAGAAGTATGGAGGATTACTTTAACTACATTACGCCACAATTCTCCCGTACTCATGTTAATTTCCAGCGTGTGCCTACGGTCGACACCTCTAACCCAATCAGCGCCCGTGAAATTCCACTATCCGATGAAAGCTTTGTAGTAGTGCGTTTTCGCCGTGAAATGCGTAACGTGGATTATCCGTACTTACTGCAAATGATTGATGGTGCGTTTATGTCGCGCATTAATACTATGGTGGTTCCCGGCGGGAAAATGGGATTAGCAATGGAGCTGATTCTTACGCCACTTATTGAAGAGTTAATGGAGAAGAAGCGCCGAACGAGTGTGCAAATGGATTGGGTTGCTGGAAAGTAGCTAAACTGACTTAATTCGGGAGGTCTCCAAAACAAAGAGACCGACAAAACAAAAAGGAGCGAATTCAGCTAAACTGAATCGCTCCTTTTTTAATGCTTATTCAAGACAAGAACTAAATACCTGTTCCAAACTATCAGTCTCCCAAGAGAATTAGGAGCAAACCCTCAGCCTCAGGGAAGCGGCTGTGGAGCCTACATGGAAGTATCCACGGCGAGTTTGCGATAAATCGCTATGGGTGACTGACAATTAAACACAACTATTTAGCCGTAGAACGGCGGTTCTAAATCTTCGAAACGTTTTGGATCGTAAAGGAAAGGCTTAAGATCTAACGTGGTTTCTTTTCCGCGTACAATTTCGTTGATAAGTGTGCCGGTAATAGCTGAACACAAAATACCAGTACGGAAATGACCGCAAGCGTTGATATAGCCTTCGATGCCATCCATTGGTCCCAAGATTGGGATCTCATCACGGGTTCCCGGACGCAAACCTGCCCAAGTACGCTTAATGTTCATTTCTTTTAGAATTGGCAAACACTTAGACGCACCTTGCGCTAAGCCTTTCAGCTCAGGCAGCGTATTGGTTGTGTCGTAACCTTTTTCTTCCGTCGTTGAACCGATTAGCACTTCGCCGTTATCTTTTTGAGCAATATAACAGTCACTGGTGCTAATACAGCCGCGCATAATCTTAGGCAGCTTTTCTGAAAGCACGATTTGGCCTTTAACGGGGTAGACAGGAATCGTATGGCCTGTTGCCCACTCACATAATTGTGATGCCCATGCGCCGCCCGCATTAATCATGGTGTTGCAAGAGATAGTGCCTTTGTCTGTACGAACACCAACAACACGATTACCTTGAGTCTCGACGCCAGTAACCATGGTGTTTAAGTATAAGTCGACACCATTTTGACGCGCCGCTTCGGTGTAGCTGTCAATCAACAAAAAGGGACTAACTTGGTGATCGCAGGTGAAGTTCATCGCGCCAATGGCTTCTGGTGTTACGTATGGCTCTTCTTCTCGCAGTTCATCAGCGTTTAACCACTTAACTTGATCACTTAAGTGTGGAATGCCAGAAGCGATTTGGTCTGCGTAAGCACGGTCATGCTCATCGTACATCACGAATTTCAAACCAGTTTCTTCAAATTTGAAGTCGATATTATGTTTTTCGCGCAATTCTTCGTGTAACGATGGGAACATATTGTTCGACGTTAATGCGAAGTCAAAGAAGAAGTCTGGTAATTGGTGCGGACGAAGTGGAGGCAATTCACCGCCATTTTCTTTGGCTTCGTTCATCTGTTTAGAGAGGGTTTTGAAGAAGATAACTCCACAACCTAAACCTACAGACTCACCAATGGCCCATAAACCGCCGGCTGAGGCGCGAGAGGCGTTGCCCGGCTTTTTAAAGTCAACTAACGCAACTTTAAGATCTTTTTCACGGCTTAAGAAATAAGCACAAGCAGCTCCAACAGCGCCACCTCCGGTAATGACTACGTCGTAATTTTTATTCATGTTTAGTCCTCCATCATGGCAAAGGAGATTGGTTCTACAGGGAAGCGTGCTCGTAGCTGCCCCATTCTTTCGGCATGACCTGCTTGCTTAAATCTGTCGTAGCAATAAGCAGAGCAAATCTTGCCTTGGCAATCGCCTAATCCTGCACGGGTTGCCATTTTTAAGCTGGTGATGTCTTTAACTCCGCGTTCGAATGCGGCGTCGATTTGGCTTTTCTTGACGTTCTCACAACGACAAATCACGGTGTCATCGTCGGGTAAATCCAACATGCCTAGTTGACGTTCAGAGAAACGGTCGAAGCCGAAGCGGAAGTTTCTGACACGTTGCAAGCCTTTACGGGCTTTATTTGTGCGAGAGGCATGAGTCGCGGCATCAATCGCTCCCATGCGAAGTGCAATATCCAGAGCGGCGATTTGGCCCTCAAAAGCGGCTCCATCAGAACCCAAAATACCACTTGTGTCGCCCGCAACGTAAACATTGTCTTTGCTCGAACGTTGGTTGCCGCTTAAACGCGGAACGTAACTACTTTGATACGAGTATTCGTGCTCAAGGTTAAGTAGTTGGGTAATTTGCGTGCGCGCCACAAAGCCGTAACCAATACCGATAGAATCCAGTTTAGCTGTACGCGCTTTAGAAAGATCGGCTTTCCATTCTTTGTCGTAAGGGGCTACGGTGATTTCTTCCACGGCTTCTTTGCCTTCGGCTTTAACAATGCCCCAGCCATAATGGAATGGCACGTTATTACGTTTTAGGTAGCTCATCATGCTCAGACCGTTAAGGGTAAGCATCGGTTTGTTAAGCAGGGCAACCGCTTCTTTAGCAAGTCGGGTGAATGAACTCGCTTCGTAAACGCCCTCAACTTCAACGCCTGCTTTATGCAACTGACAAGCAATTAAGGGTAGCAATGGACCTGTACCACATAGCGCCATTTTTTCACCGGGACGAACTAAGCCGCTTTTAATTTGAAGCTGCACGCCACCCATCATCATCACACCGGGAAGTGTCCAGCCCGGGAAAGGTACTGAACGTTCATGACAGCCTGTTGATAAAATGAGGTAATCGTAATTCAGGCTCGAAAGTGATTTCTGATCAGAGAGAATTAAACCGTTAGCTCCGTCAGGACCAATAACGCTGGTTTCCAACTGAACATCGATTTTGTCTTTGTTGTTGTGATATTTGTCTTGCAGTGACTTTTGTGACTTCTGATAGAATTCATCTAAATGAGGGAGCTCTTCTGTGTGGCGTAACGGACCTCGGTAAACCACGCCGCCTAACTTCGTTGCTTCATCAATAATTTTGCTAGAAATGCCGAACTCTGCAAGTTGTGCTGCCGCAGAAATTCCAGCTGCGCCGCCACCTACAATGATAACTTGTTGATTTTTAGTTGACATTTGAATCCTCACTTTCAGGCTGATCAGATGATGCGACCTTTTCTTCGAAGTCGGCGCTGGTAACTAGGGGCTGATTATCTTTGATACCCATATCGTTGAAACGGTTGGACATAGTCGTCACTCGCATTCCGTCTCGAATTAGGGTTTTGCATGAACGCTGTTTATATTTGCCGTCAATGTTTACTAGGCAGCTATGGCAAATACCCATACCACAATAAGCGCCTAAGTTAGCTTTATAGTCGTTTTGCATTATTTGATTTTTCTGTACCGCATGAATAGCACTTAATACAGTTTCGCCTTCGACAACGTTAACCGGTTCATCATCTATATAAATTTGGATTTGGGATTCACCAATAGGGGTGATATCAGCTTTTCTGTTCAACATAAAAGTTATCCTTTTTTTTATTCAATTTTTTTGCCATTAAAAGGCCAAATTAGATACCAAATCACCGTGTTTGATTCATGACCTACAACCAGCCCAACGGCCCAGCCTCATTGGAAAATTAAACGAGGTTAAAAAAATATCCAAGGCGCCGGATTATAAGACCCAAAACTTAAAAGAAATATTATCTAAATGTGAAAAATGTTAGAAAGTAATGGAAAGATAACTATACATTCGAAGGTTTTCATTAAGGTAGGTAATGTAACCGATTGTGAAATTAAATCTAATCATTTAAGACGTTAATGTATTTTGCTCAAATAATTGCCTTTTTTTGTTATTTTTATTACGTCATATTGGGCTAAAAAAGGGGAGCGAAAAGTTTTGTAACACAAGGAATGGCGCGGTTTTCATTGATTACTTCTTTCTCTGCCTATATTGAAATATAGTGTTTGCGTAACTCAGGATAAGGTAGCAATTTATGGGACAAGAAACCCCAAAGATTTTAGTTGTCGATGACGACATGCGTTTACGTAGTTTGCTGGAAAGATATTTAGTTGAACAAGGATATCAGGTTAGAACAGCGGCAAACTCGGAACAAATGGAACGTTTACTTGAACGAGAAAACTTTCACCTAATGGTATTAGATTTAATGCTACCCGGTGAAGATGGTTTATCGATTTGTCGCCGTATGCGTCAGAGCAATAATATGATGCCAATTATCATGTTAACAGCCAAAGGCGAAGAGGTAGATCGTATCATTGGGTTAGAAATGGGCGCTGATGACTATTTACCAAAACCTTTTAATCCAAGGGAATTGCAGGCGCGAATCAAAGCCGTACTGCGACGTAACACCGCAGAAGCGCCGGGAGCGCCCTCCAGAGAAGAGCAAATTGTCCAGTTTGCCCAGTACTCACTTAATTTGGGCACACGAGAAATGACCAATAACGGTGAGCCAATGGCGTTAACCAGTGGAGAGTTTGCCGTACTAAAAGCTTTAGTGACTCATCCTCGGGAGCCATTGTCACGAGATAAGCTAATGAACTTAGCTCGGGGACGTGATTACAGTGCACTTGAGCGTAGTATTGATGTGCAAGTGTCTCGTTTAAGACGCATGCTGGAAGAAGACCCAACCAATCCTCGCTATATTCAGACGGTTTGGGGGTTAGGCTACGTGTTTGTGCCAGACGGTGCAGAGCAAGTTCAAGCTAGTTAATTTAGTGACCTCTTCCGATAAATTGCTCAATATGAGAGGGGCCAGATGCATTTAAAACCTCGAAGTGCATTTGGTCAAACCGTGCTGTTAATTGGCATATTGCTGCTCATTAACCAAGTGGTGTCTTATCTTTCGGTTACTTACACTTTTATCCGCCCTAGTTATCAGCAAATCAATAGTCTGTTAGCAACACATATCAAAGTGTTGTTCCTTGAAGACGTTGATTATTTGAATCCTCAGTTTCATAAGCGTTATTTTGCCGCAACAGGGATCCGAATTTACAGTGAAGAGGATGCGGTTGAGAATGGTTTGGCTCAATCGACTTATTATCAGTTTTTATCCCGTGAAATGAGTGAAGCCTTAGGTGGCCCCGCAGAAGTCCGAGTTACGCCGGGAGAACCCCAACGCTTTTGGGTGAGACCTCCGCAAGCGCCTAACCTCTGGATTACGGTACCAATGACGGGGGTTGGTGAGGCTAATATTTCTCCACTTACCATTTATTTGCTGGTCATCGGCGTACTGAGTGTTGCTGGTGGATGGCTCTTTGTTCGACGCTTAAACCGGCCGCTACAAGCGCTTTCTAAAGCGGCGCATCAAGTAGGGAAAGGACAAATTCCCCCGCCTCTAAATGAGGAAGGGACCAGTGAAATTATCGAAGTTACTCGAACCTTTAACCAAATGGCGCGAGGAATTCAGCAGCTCGAAGATGATAGAGCATTGTTAACTGCGGGCATTTCCCATGATTTAAGAACACCATTAACACGTATTCGATTGGCTACGGAAATGTTATCTGAAAATGAGTCTTGGATTCGGGACGGAATAATTCAAGATATTGAAGATATGAACGGTATTATCGATCAGTTCACCGATTATGTTAGGCAGGATTGCTCTGAAAAAACGGAAATAATGGATATTAATGAACTGATTGGTGAAGCAGTTCAAGCTCGGAATGTGGAAGGGCATCATCATATTACGGTTTCCTTGCAACCTCTACCTAATATTCAGGCTCATCGCGTTGCGATTAAGCGCATTTTGGATAACTTAATTGAAAATGCGTTTCGTTATGGCAGTGATAACATTGTCATTTCTTCTCTCCACGATGCCAAATATGATCAAGTCACGTTTACCATTAGAGACTTTGGTTCAGGGATACCGAAAACCGATATTGAAAAGCTTTTCCAACCGTTCACACAAGGTGATAAAGCCAGAGGGAGTGTAGGTTCTGGTCTTGGTCTTGCGATAGTGAAAAAGGCTGTTGAAATGCATGGAGGTAAAATCATGCTGAGCAACCATCCAGAAGGAGGCATGGTTGCGACGGTAAGCTTACCAACAAAACTCACACCGAAAAAAAAGCTACGTAAAGGAATTGAAAACGCTTAACCCTTCACTTCAACACTATCCGTAATAAGGTGTAATACCACCTTTCTATTTCTTCTTCTAACCTCTGTTGCATCATGTATTCACGATGAAAGAACAGAGGAAAAACTAATGAAAGATGTATTTTTAGGATTATCCGAACAATACGATACAGGCAGCATCCCAAGTGTAGCGATTAATGCATCAGGTCAGGTGCTTGAAGTGCATAAAAATGAAGAAGGCTTCAATCTCTACTATCGACTAGGTGAGCTTAATAAAGCAACTGTAAGCTGGGGACAGAGCACTAAATATGACACCGGTAATACCCCCTCAGTTGGCTTAAATAACAAAGGTGTGGCGGTAGAAGTTCATAAAAACGAAGCTGGTAGCACCTTGTATTATCATGTTGGCAATGTGTCGGGAGGTGCGGTTTCTTGGGGAAGCTCGCATAAATATGACAAAGGCATAGAACCCAATGTGGCAGTGAATGACGATGGAATCGTTGTAGAAGTTCACAAAACCCAAAGTTCGTTCAGTAGTGGGCTCTATTATCACGTTGGACAAGTGAATGGGAGTAAGATCGATTGGCATAGTAGTCATGAATATGATTCAGGAAGCTATCCGCAAGTTGCTTTGAACAACAATGGTTATGTGGTCGAAGTACATCAATCTCAAAGTACAAGTACAGTTTGGTATCACGTTGGTCGTGTCAACGGGAGTAAAATAGACTTTGGTGATAGCCATCAATTTGGAACAGGCGGTTCGCCAAGTGTCGCGTTAACAGATGATGGTACCGTCGTTGTTGTTTATAGCAATGGCGGCACATTAATGCAGCGACAAGGAAGCATCAATGGAACACAAATCAATTGGCAAAGTGATGCAGTTGAGTTTGATGATGGAAAGCGCCCGTCTATTGGCATCGCTGCGGATACCGCAGTGCAAGTGCATCCAAGCGAAACGGTTTTGTATGGATTATGGTATTCAACGTCACTGCTCACGAACCGTGCTGCTTGGATGCAAGACCGACTTAGTGAACTCGGTAATCGCACGGTAGCACAGTTAGCACTTCCTGCCTCTCATGATTCCGGTATGTATAAAGGTGGTTTGGCGATTTTAGGAAAAACACAAGATCTCGACATCAAACAACAATTGGAAGCTGGTGTTCGTTATTTCGACCTGCGCCCGAAATGGACCGGAAGCAAATTTGTTATCTATCACGGCCCCATAAATGGTCCCGATTTGTCGGAAGTGCTCAGCGATATAAAAAGCTACTGTCAGCAAGGCAATAAAGAGTTAGCAATATTGAAGTTCTCTCACTTTAGCGATATTGGCTCAAGTCATTATTCCGATTTTTGTCAGGAAGTTGAAAATGCGATTGGTGACTGGATGGTAAAAACTAAGCCAGAAGGAAAACGGCTTGCTCAAGGAACACTAAACGAATATGTAAGCAATGGCCCTGCGATGATGGTTGTGATTGGTAATGACTTGGCAATCAACGAACCTCGTCAAGGTTTTTGGGTATACAAGGATTGGGACTCAGAAAAGGTGGCTCAAGCAGACTTGACGGTATTTGATGAATATTCGAATACGATGAGTTTTAGTAAAATGAAGCAGGATCAATTTGAAAAGTTCGAGAATTTCACAGGGCAGTGTAAAAAAGACTCAAGTGTGCCATGTGATTTGTTCTTATTGTCTTGGACACTCACACCTCCCACGGCTGTATGGCCTGTATCTAAGGAAGCAAACCGTGCCTTAGGTGAAGCAATGGTTGAGTTGCCCGCCCAAAATCAATATGGAAAGATTGTAAATATGCTCTACGTTGATTATGTGGAATATGCACGAGTGGCAGATGTGGCGATTATCCAGAATAACACCAATCCTTTGCCTTAGAATAGGTGTGGCGGCAATGCATTATCGGCTTGCCGCCGCAGATAACTTAATGAAGTTTGCTGCTATTTGGTTGAGCATCTCCAAGGATATTTTGAAAATCCTCCTCAGTGAATTTGTATTCAGCAAAACAATACTGACAGCTCGTCGAGATTTTACCTCGCTCATCAAGCAAATTTCTGACTTCCTCGGTTGGTAAAGAGGCAATGGCTTGATTCACTTTTTCTTGACTGCAAGTACAAGAGAAAGACACATCAACGGGGTCGAATAAGCGGACCTCTTCTTGATGGTAAAGTCGGTGCAAGATTTCTTCCACTGGTAGCTCTGTAATTTCTGCTTTAGTAATCGTTTTGGTTAGGTGGGCAACGTGCTCAAATGTGTCATTCTGTTTTTGATGTGAGGTATCTGATTGCGGTAATGCTTGTAACAACATACCTGCCGCTTTCACTTCCTTTTCTGTCATCAACGTGTGCAGTACGATTTCGGTAGCAAGCTGTTCAGATTGCTCAAAATAGCCTTTTAAACATTCTGCTAAGCTCGGCTTATCAAGCGCGACAATTCCCTGATATTGCTGACCTTTTTTCGGCATGATAGTAATGGCTAATACGCCTTTCTTGCCAACAATCTCGGAAAACGATTCATCACTAAGCTCTCCATCCCAACGTGCAATACCTCGCAGTTGTTGTTGGTGATTACCGTTAATCAAGGCGTATTTCAAAGCACCTTCTTCACATTGCAATTGTAGGCTGATTTCACCTTCGAATTTTAGTGTGGCGGTAAGCAAACTGGTGGCAAGCATCATTTCCGATAAAAGGGTTTGTAAACATGGCGGGTATGCTTTGGTGTCGAGCATGGCTTTCACACTCTCGCTTAACTGCACTAATTCACCACGAATGTGCGCCTCGCTAAATAAAAAGCGGTGCAGTTGATCTGTTTTTTGTGTACTCAAGGGAACTCCGAATAACTTATATTGCGGCTGAGAGCGGAAAGGTTAAGCTCCCATCAGCATCAAATTAGGATAACTAGAACTGTGGGCCATTTTAGCAGTGTAGTGAGTTGAACGAAAACAACATTAAACTAAGTTTTATTGATGTTTCATCTTTATCAATTCACGACGTTGTTTTTTATCAGGCTTATTCTCTGGTCGAGGGCTATGAAAGCTTTGCGTTTGTCTTGCGAGTTTGTTTTCTTCGCGTTTCTTCACGCTCTGCTCGGTTTCCCGATATAAGGTTTGCGCAATAGGGGCTCCCTGACGCTTATCCATAATTTTTTCGATAATGACTTCCTTCATATCGAAGCCCGCAGGAATGGAAACCTTTGCACCTAGTTCAACCACTTTGCTTGGTTTAGCGCGCGCGCCATTATATTGAACACGACCCGATTGCACCATTTCTCTGGCGGTTGCCCGCGTTTTAAAGAAGCGGGCTGCCCAAAGCCATTTATCAATTCGGACGGCAGCAGTATTGTTGGTCTCTTTCTGATTGCTCATGTAATCTCGTTTTTACCTTATGCTGATTATTAGATTCACTTAAGCGGTAAGCCGGTGGCAACAGGTATTCTGTATTGTTAGCAGCTTGTTTACGTTTCAGAGCTAACTATCATAACCCATGTTTCAATAAAATCATTTAATCTTAGTTTGTTAGTCGTGCGAATAACTAAAGTCGTTTCGATTGAATAAAAAACTGGCTTGTTCCACGTCAATTGAGTGATGATGCAAAAGTTAAACGGCGGCTCTAGGAAAAGCCTCTACATTATGTAAAGATACCTCCCGGTAAATAAATTGGTCCAAATATTAGGCTATTCAGCATTCATTCAATGAGTTAGCTTAATGTTGTAACTCTTTGCCCGAGTTTGTTCAGAGAATTTGACAAAATAAACATCAACTTTGTTATTTTTTTGTAATTCGGCTCGGATATGGTTGTACCCTTTTGGGCGAGCATCTATTATGTGCAGCCCTATTTTGGGTATAGTTTTGCTCAAATGACAAATTTTTAAGCTAGAACGAATACATTTTTATGACAACAAGTGACGAAATTATCAGTCAAATTTGGCGACAAATTCAGCGCTATCAGCAGACAATAAATACTGCTGTTGTTGCTTTGTTGGTGATTTATTTAATCGTTCTCGTAGCTGATTTCACCTGGCGTTTACTACCCGAACCGAATGCCGAACCTGCATCTTCACAAGCTAGATCAGATGCGTCTTCTCAAAATGCCTCTTCTCAAAATAGCGTCAATATTTCAGGCGTCCAAAATTTGAACTTGTTTGGTAGCGCAAATGAAAAGCCAAAGAAGGTTGAACCTATCGTACAAGACGCGCCTCAAACCCAACTTAATTTAAGACTAACGGGAGTGGTTGCATCCTCTCTCGTTGAGGCCGGTGCGGCCATTGTTGATTACCGAGGGCAACAAGCAACCTACGGTATTGGTGAGAATATTGAAGGAACTCGTGCTTCTATTCATGAAGTATTGGTTGACCGCATTATCATCCGTAATGGATCTCGCTTTGAAACCTTGATGCTAGATGGCGTAGAGTTTAACAAATTAGCGCGTAATCAGATTGTCGGAAGCCAGAGGGCTGAGGAAGAAGACTCAGGTCCGCCTTCGCTAAAGTCACTAAATTTAAAAAACGTTAATAGCCCTGTTTCCAGTGAGCAATTAGCGAACTTAAGAGCAAAACCGGAGCGCTTCCTAGATTTTATTAAGATTACGCCAATGAGAGACGGAGGCGATCTAACAGGCTATCGTGTAAACCCGGGGAAAAATACCAGTTTATTCGCAAATTCGGGGCTACGTGATAATGATGTAGTAACCGAAATTAATGGGCTCGATCTGACAGACGTCGGTCAGGCAATGCAAGCCATGGAAGTGCTTCGAAACTCTAAAAAAATGGAACTTACCGTACTACGTGACGGTGTAGAAGAAGATCTTTACCTAACCTTGCCTGAGTCGGAAGAAGAATAACATAGGATAAGAATATGCGGCTTATCACCCAAGTCTTAAAAACCTTACTCGCAACATCAGTATTTATACTACCAACGATCAGTGCTTCAAGCATTGCTGCGGAATATTCCCCTAATTTTAAAGGGACGGAAATCACGGAATTTATCAATATTGTTGGTAAGAATTTAAAAAGAACCATCATTGTTGATCCTAATGTACGTGGCAAAATTACGGTTCGTAGTTATGACTTATTAACAGAAGAACAGTATTACCAATTCTTCTTAAATGTGTTGCAAGTTTATGGCTATGCCGTAGTAGAAATGCCAACAGGCGTTTTGAAAGTGGTTCGCGACAAAGACGCAAAAACGTCGAATATCCCGGTTATTGATGGCCAGTTGTACGATGGCGATGAGATGATCACGCGCGTTGTGCCTGTTTACAGTGTGCCGGTGCGTGAACTTGCACCTATTCTACGCCAGTTAAATGACCAAGCAGGGGGCGGTAATGTTATCAGTCACGACCCTTCTAACGTCATGATGCTTACAGGCCGGGCGGCAGTCGTAAACCGTTTAACAGAGATTATTGAGCGGGTCGATAAGGCCGGCGACCGCGAGGTTGAAATTGTTAAGCTGAAATACGCTTCTGCATCAGAGATGGTTCGCATCATTGAAAGCATTAACAATTCACAAAACAAACAAAATACGCCTCCAAACCTTGAGCCTAAAATAGTTGCTGATGATCGTACAAATAGCGTGATCGTTAGTGGCGATATTAAAGCGCGTCAACGAATTATTAAGCTTATCTCGCGTTTGGATAAAGAATTAGAAACCAACGGTAATACCCGCGTTACTTTCCTTAAATACGCTAAAGCAGAAGAGCTTGTTAAAGTGCTCCAAGGAGTGAGCGCCAGCATTAAAGCAGAAGGTCAGCAACAACAAGGTAGTGCCAATTCTCGTCGCCGTAATAGTGATCGCGACATCAGTATTGAAGCACATGTCGACTCAAATGCATTGGTTATCACTGCGGAACCGGACATGATGTCATCATTGCTAGAGGTTATTCGCCAGTTAGACGTGCGTCGTGCGCAGGTGCTAGTTGAAGCAATCATTGTTGAAGTCTTTGAAGGTGACGGCACAAGCTTGGGTGTTCAGTGGGCAACATCAAGTGGTGGCGGTCAGCAATTTACTAACGGCACAGTTCCAATTGGTCAGCTCGCCGTTGCTATTGACCAAGCGCGTGACAGAACGATTCGCAGCAACGTTATTGGTAGTGAAAATGGTGAAGTGACGCCTATTGAAGAAACCGAAGAGGGTGATCCAACGTTATTAGCCAACTTGTTGGGGAATGTGAATGGCTTTATGGTCGGTATTGTAGAGGATGATTGGGGAGCGATTGTGCAGGCAGTAAGCTCGGATACCAATTCTAATATCCTTGCAACGCCACATTTAACCACGATGGATAACGAAGAAGCCTTCTTTATTGTTGGTCAAGAAGTACCAATTATCACCGGCGCTCAAACGGGTTCAAACAACGCCAACCCTTTCCAAACCGTAGAACGTAAGGAAGTCGGTACCAAGTTAAAAGTCACTCCGCAAATTAACGAAGGCTCGGCGGTTCAGCTTATTATTGAGCAGGAAGTGTCGAGTGTTAGTGGTGCTACTGCCGTTGATATTGCAATCAACAAACGTGAAATTAAAACCACCGTAATGGCTGACGATGGCGACACCGTTGTGTTAGGTGGCCTGATTGATGAAGATATTCAAGAAAGTATCTCTAAGGTGCCGTTGTTAGGTGACATTCCATTCTTAGGTAACCTATTTAAATCAACAACGACCAGTAAGCGTCGTCGTAATTTGCTTGTCTTTATTCGTCCGAAGATTATTCGTGACGGTATTACCATGAATAAGATCAGTCATCGCAAGTATAACTTTATTCGAGCAGAGCAATTGAAGCGTCAGGCTGAGGGCATTCCATTAATGCCTAATACGGATACGCCAAGCTTACCTGATTGGAAAAACCCGCTAGAGCTGCCGCCATCTTTCGAAGATTACTTGCAGCAGAAAGACGCCGAGGCGAAGGACTAATCATGTCTGAAACGGCTAGCCTAAAAACCACAACACAAGAAGTGCTCGATGAGGTTATCGAGCATGAAATTGATGCTGCTGAAGTCGAACAAGATGGGGCGATTAAACAGCTATCGTTTGGTTACGCTAAGCGACACCATGTATTGCTTAATATGGCGACTGAGCCTCCAACGGTTTACTACACAGATGAAACACCTTTTCCCGTATTTGCTGAAGTAAGGCGATTTTTGGGGGAAGGCTTCACCTTAGAAGAAGTTGAAAACGACCGCTTCGAAGGGCTACTTACAGACAGTTATCAACGTGATACTTCTGCCGCTAAACAACTGATGGAAGACATCGGTAATGAGTCGGATTTATTCTCTTTAGCAGAAGAACTGCCTGAAACAGAAGATTTGCTAGAGAGTGAAGATGACGCGCCAATTATCAAGCTAATCAATGCTATGTTGGGCGAGGCGATTAAGGAAGGCGCTTCCGATATTCACGTTGAAACGTTTGAAAATCAATTAGTTGTGCGGTTCCGTGTCGATGGTGTTTTACGTGAGATCTTAAGACCCAATCGTAAGCTGTCATCGATGCTGGTTTCGCGTATAAAAGTTATGGCGAAACTCGATATCGCTGAAAAGCGCGTTCCGCAAGATGGTCGTATTACCTTGCGTATAGCTGGTCGAGCGGTGGATGTGCGTGTGAGTACCATGCCAACTGGTCATGGTGAGCGCGTGGTATTACGTTTGCTTGATAAAAACAACGCTCGCTTAAATCTAAAAGATTTAGGCATGACACCAGAAAACCGCAAAACTTTTTCCCAGCTTATCCGCAAGCCCCACGGCATTATTCTGGTTACGGGTCCAACAGGATCCGGTAAAAGTACCACGCTGTATGCCGGACTCTCGGAAATTAATTCGAAAGACAGAAACATTCTTACCGTTGAAGACCCAATCGAATTCGATTTACAAGGTATCGGACAAACACAGGTTAACCCACGTGTTGATATGACATTTGCGCGCGGTTTGCGGGCTATTCTTCGTCAGGATCCAGACGTTGTAATGATTGGGGAAATCCGTGACCTTGAAACCGCGCAAATTGGTGTTCAGGCCAGTTTAACCGGTCACTTAGTGTTATCAACGCTCCATACAAATACCGCTTCGGGTGCTATTACGCGCTTGGAAGATATGGGAATTGAGCCATTCTTGCTTTCTTCTAGTTTGTTGGCGGTATTATCGCAACGCCTAGTTAGAACCCTCTGCTCTGATTGTCGTGAAGAACATACTCCAACCGATCGTGAACGAGAGCTATTGGGCATAAAGCCCGGTGAGGAGATGCCTGTAATCTATGCGCCTAAAGGCTGTCCTGCTTGTAACTATACGGGGTATCGGGGCCGTACGGGGATTCATGAATTGTTAGTGGTGGATGAGAATATTCGCGACCAAATTCACAACGGTCGTGGCGAACAAGCAATTGAAAGGTACATTCGTCAGTTTACTCCTAGCATTCGTGATGACGGGTGTCGAAAAGTTTTGGAAGGCCGCACTACGCTTGAAGAGGTATTGCGTGTAACTAGGGACGAATAAGATGGCTGCCTTTTCGTATAAAGCAATGGATAAAACCGGGCGCAATAAGTCCGGTGTGTTAGAAGGCGATAATGCAAAACAAGTTCGCGCCCAACTTAGAGAAAAAGGCTTAATTCCTCTTGAACTTGAGCAGGTTGCGGAAAAAGCAAAAAAACAAGGTTCTTCTGGTTTTACGCTCTTTCAACCATCAATTTCAACGTCGGATCTGGCGCTATTAACTCGTCAGCTCGCTACCTTAGTTGAGTCTGCATTACCGTTGGAAGAATCATTACAAGCGGTAGCTGAACAGTGCGAAAAACCACGTCAGAAAAATATGATGCTGGCAGTGAGAAGCAGGGTAGTAGAAGGTCATTCTCTTGCTGATGCTATGGCCGATTTCCCCTCTATTTTTGACAACCTATTCCGAGCGATGGTTGCAGCAGGGGAGAAGTCTGGACATTTGGATACCGTGTTAAATCGGTTGGCTGATTATACGGAAAAGCGCCAACATATTCGCAGCAAAATATCTCAAGCAATGATTTACCCCATTCTTATGCTGACCATTGCCTTTGGTATTGTAAGCCTATTGTTAACCTACGTTGTTCCTAAAATTGTGGGGCAGTTCGACACCATGGGGCAAGAATTACCTGGGGTCACTCAGTTCTTAATTGCCATCAGTGAGTGGTTTAAGTCATACATCGTTTTTGTCATCGTTGCGGTTATTCTGTTGGCAATTGGTTTTAAACGCATGATGACGGTTCCCAGTTTCCGCTTAAAAGTGCATCAAAGGATGCTTGGCCTACCCGTATTTGGCAAAGTGATTAAAGGGTTAAACACAGCACGTTTCGCCAGCACATTAAGTATTTTAACCGCTAGTGCGGTACCTGTTTTGGATGGTATGCGTATAGCTGGGCAAGTGCTCACCAACGATTATATTAAGAAGCTGATTTTAGAGGCGGCTACGTTAGTTCAAGAAGGATCGAGCCTTAAAGTTGCGCTAGAAAAAACCAAAACGTTTCCACCCATGATGATGCATATGATTGCTTCCGGTGAGAAAAGTGGTGAATTACAACAAATGTTAGCAAGGGCTGCGGATAATCAAGACCGCGAATTTGAAACTCAAGTCAATATTGCGTTGAGTATCATGACCCCTGCAATTGTTTTATTGATGGCGGGGATTGTGTTCTTCATTATTATCGCCATTTTGTTACCAATCGTATCCCTGAATTCTTTAGTGTAAAGAAGGAGAAGCAGTATGAAAACAAAGGGCTTCAGCCTAATAGAAGTAATGGTTGTTATCTTAATTATTGGTTTGATGACAGCGATCATTGCCCCCAATATTTTGGGTAATACCGAAGAAGCGAAACTGAAAAAAGCTGCGGTTGATGTACAGCAATTGGAAGGCGCGCTAGAGATGTACAAGCTACGCAATAACGTGTTTCCTACAACGGAACAGGGTTTAGATGCGCTGGTTAATGAGCCAACAATTGAACCTATCCCACGTAATTACCCAACGGATGGCTTTATTAAGCGTTTACCTCAAGACCCTTGGGGTAACGATTATCAATTGCTCAGCCCGGGGGAGTTAGGCACGATTGACTTGTTCAGCAATGGTCCAGACGGTCAAGCAGGTACTGATGATGACATCGGTAACTGGAACCTAAGCGACTTCCTGAATTAATAACATGTACTGCCTGTACTCATTGAATGATGCAATATTGTGAGAACCACAACCGCACCCAAACATCGTCATGAAACCGGCTTCACTTTATTAGAGGTGATGCTGGTTATCACTTTGATGGCGCTGTTTGTCAGCTTTGTGGTGGTGAATATTGGGGGCAGAAGTCAGGCTGAGTTGCTTGAAAAAGAGGCTCGGCGTTTCCAAGTTGTTGTTGATATGGCCTCAGATATGGCCATTCTTAACCAACAACAGCTAGGTTTACGCATTGAAGAAGACAAACAACTCTATCAGTTTATGTATCTGGATCAGGAGCAAAAATGGCAACTGTTTTCAGGTGACAAAATACTTAAAGAAACCGAATTATCAGAGCCTTTTACCTTGGAATTGGTCCTTGATGGGCTTCCTTGGCAAGGCGATGACAACCTGTTTGATCAGGACGTTTTCGACGAAGAATTATCTATTTCTGACGAAGGTGTAGAAATAGGCAATGAAGAAGAGAAAAAGCTACCTCCACCACAAATTCTGATTTTCTCCAGTGGTGAAATTACACCCTTTAGTTTGGTGTTCAAATTTGAACCGGATTTTAGCGATGAGCCTATTACCTACTTTAAGGTTAATGGCATTGATGAAACGCCACTTGAATTAGAAGGGCCATTGGATTCGCTATGAAAATGAATAAATTGCTGAAAAAAATAAAAGGCATGACGCTCGTCGAAGTGATGGTTGCGTTGTTCATTTTCGCATTTTCTTCAGTTTCTGTGATGAATGCAGTAACAGAACATTTGCGAGGAGTGTCTGTTTTACAAGATCTCACTTTCGCTACGTGGGTTGCTAATAACCGCTTAACTCAGTTGTCTTTAGAAGAAAAATGGCCACCTCAAAATAATGCCAAGGGAGCCGAAGAAATGGCCGGGGCAACGTGGTATTGGCAACAAAAAACCGTGGAAACACAAGAAAAGGACATGCTCTCCATTGAGGTAAGAGTGAGTTCAGATGAAGCGGGGGAAAACATTATCACCAGTGTTACCACGTTTTTATCGCGACCCGTTGTTGGAGCGCGTAATGCTCGTTAGACGATCTCGCGGCTTTACTTTGCTGGAGATAATGGTTGCTATCGCCATTTTTACGATTATTGGGTTGGCATCAAATAGTGTGCTAAATCGGGTACTGGATAGTGATGAAGCGTCACAAGAAAAGTTTGCTGCACTACAACGATTGCAACGCATCATGCTCACAATAGAGCGAGATTTGCTACAAGCTACAGCGCGCCCTGTTAGGTCTTCAACGGGAGACAACAAGATTGTTTTAAAAGGGGGAGAAAACTTCCTCGAGAGCGAAGCGGATGGTATTGGTTTTGTTCGGCTTGGCTGGCAAAACCCACAATTAATGTTACCAAGAAGTACGTTGCAAGCCGTGGGTTATCGACTTCAAGAAGGCAGGCTGGAAAAGGTCTATTCCAATTATGTGGATAACGTAGTAGGAGCAGAACCCAGAGTGAAAGTGTTACTTGAGGATGTAGAAGATTTCCAAGTTGAGTTCTTTTTACGTCAAAAACAAGACGCCGAAGATACCTCTAACTGGGGAGACAACTACTCAGGAGAAGAACTACCCAAAGCGGTCGCCTTGATCATCGAAACCAAAAGTTTTGGCCGTATTCGTAGGGAATTTGCATTAGCTGCTGGAGGCCCTGCATGAAGCAACGGGGCGTCGCACTAATTGTCGTGTTGTTGATTGTGGCAATGGTCACAATTATTGCTACAGAAATGGCAGGACGTCTACAGATTCAGGTGCGTAGAGCGGCGAATTTAAAAGATGGGAATCAAGCTTATTGGTATGCAATGGGCGCAGAGGAGTACGCTGCTATTGCCATACGCAAATTATTGGAAGAAGACGAAGATATCATTCATATCAAACAACCTTGGGCATCTTCCGAACTGGCTTTTCCATTGCCCGGTGGCGGCATTCAAGCGCAGCTAGAGGATATGCAAAGTTGTTTCAACTTGAACGCATTGGCTGAGGGGGGAGAGCAAGGAAACGCTAACGGCAATGCGAATGGCAATAATAACCAAGGGAATAACAATACCGGTGGTAACAACCAAAATAATCGTGGTAGTAATCAGCAAAATGGTATTGATGGATTAGCAACCGCTTTTCATCGTTTACTCCGTAGTCAGGAGTTAAATGTGCCAAGCCTCAGTGCCGATACGTTAAAAGATTCCCTAGTAGATTGGTTGGATGAAGATTCTAACTTAAGTGGCAGTTTTGGTGCAGAAGACCCTGATTATGAGTCCAAACAGCATCCCTATTTAGCTGCTAATGGTCTAATGACCAATAAAACCGAATTAAGATTAGTGAAAGGTGCAGAGCTGCCTTGGATTAGCGAATTAATGAAGTACGTTTGTGTTATTCCAAATGAAACTGCGCTGAAAATAAATGTTAATACATTAACGCCTGAGAGAGCGCCTTTGTTAGCGGCTTTAACAGGTATGTCTGTTGCTGATGCAAATAACCTCATTAGCAACATTCCTTATGATAAAAAAGAAGACTTTTTAACCCAAAGTGAAGTTGCTTCTCAAGGGCTTTCTGATGAGCAACAAGCGTGGTTTGATGTGACAACACGGTATTTTATTTTACATACCAAAGCTAGTTACAATAATGCTTCTTTTGCTATGTCAACCGTGTTCAAAGTAGACGAATCGGATAATGTACAAATCATTCGTCGAGAATTTGGAGGTAAACTTTAAGTGGAACAGTTGGTCATCCGTTTAGGTTCGCAAATACAAGAGCCCGTTAATTGGCTAGTGTGGTCTGCTGAACAGAACGAGATCATTGCGTCTGGGGTGTTACCCGATGCCTCTGAATTGTCGACTCTGCGAGACAGAGCTGGCAACAGATCCATTATTGCATTGGTCCCCGGCAGTGACGTTTTGTTAAAGCAAATAACGCTTCCAGCGAAAGTCGGCAGCAAAGCATTGGCTGCTATTCCGTTTATGCTTGAAGATGATGTGACCACTGACATTGAGTCGACCTATTTTGCTATTGGTGGTCGAGAAGGTGAGTTGCAAAACATCGCGGTTGTGCAAAAAGAAAAAATGCACTTTTGGATAGACACCATGAACGAGGCTGGATTGAGCTGTTCTCGACTGGTGCCTGATGTGCTCGCGTTGCCTCATGTTGAAGGTGCTTGGACGGCAATGATGTTGGGTAATGAGATATTGCTCAGACAGTCGCATTGGCAAGGTGTTCAAGGGGAGGTTTCGTGGATGATTCCCGCAATTGCACACCTAACAAAGCATCAGGAAGAAAAAGTTGTCATTCAAAACCTGACAGAGCTAGAAATTCCTGCCATTCCGAATACCGAATTGCAGCCCGATATTTCAGCATTGCCAATGGAAGTGCTGGCAAAGGGCGCGATGGCCTCAAGTTTCAATTTATTGCAGGGTGAATTTAGGCCGAAACAAAACACCAATGGTGGATTTAAAAAGTGGCGTTTAGCGGCGATTTTGGCCGGAGTTTCATTGCTAGCGACCTTGGCCGACAAAGGTTGGCAGGCGAGTCATTACAGCAGTGAGTCAAACGCATTAAAGGCAGAGATCCAAGAAGAGTTTCGTCGGGCGTTTCCTGAAGTGAGACGTATTGTTAGTGTACGTAAGCAAATGAACCAAAAAATGCAGGTCTTGGAAGGGAGTAGCGGCGGCACATCAATGCTGGTGATGCTTTCCCAACTTTCTCCTGCTTTTTCCAGCAGCAAAGTAAAACCTCAAACGATTCGTTTTGATAGAAATCGCGCGGAGATTCGTCTACAAGCGGTAGCTAGTAATTTCGAATCTCTAGAGAAGTTTAAAACATTGGCTGAGCAACAAGGGTTCGAAGTGCAACAAGGCGCTATCAATAACCGAGATGATCTCGTTATGGGATCCTTGATCATAAGGAGTTAGCGTGAATCAATTATTAGAAAAATACAATGCCCTGAATGATCGCGAGAAAAAATTAGTGGTTATAGCGAGTGTGGTTATCGTAATTGCACTATTTTATTTTGTTATTTGGTCGCCATTGCAACAATCCATCAAAACCAACAGAGCATCGGTAGAAAGGCAGCAAGAACTCCTAGTTTGGGTTAAAGAGAATGCAACAAAGGCGATTCAACTAAAGCAATCCGCTGGCAGCCATGGAGGCTTTAATGGCTCGCTACCACAAGCTGTTAACCAAACAGCTGCACGCTTTAGTATCGATATTTCACGGATGCAGCCTCAAAAAGATGACATTCAAGTGTGGGTTGATAAAGCCCCTTTTAATAATGTGTTGGCTTGGCTGCAACAACTGGAGCAGATGGGAATAAGCGTCGCTGAGGCCGATATTGCTGAATCTGACGAAGTTGGCATGATTAAGGTTCGTCGACTAAGACTCAGTAAATAATATTTCAGTACAGCGGGGCTTTAAGTCCCGTTTCTTTTTTACAGCTTAACAAAGAGGTCGTGGTTTGGAGTTGCAACAACATAAAGTTAAGTTAATCGTCGTTGCTGTAGTGTTTTATCTTATATTGGTTGTTGCCAACCTACCCGCAACACAAGTTATCAATCGTATCCCATTACCTTCGAGTATCAGCATTACTGGTGTCAATGGAACACTATGGGACGGGAGCGCGGATACCGTTACTGTAGAGGGCGTACAAGTTGAATCATTACACTGGGATTTAAGTGTTTTTTCGCTACTGATAGGAAAGGTTAGTGTCGATATTCATGCGGGTAACGCTAATCTGCCGGATCTTATCTCGTTTAAAGGCAACGTGAATTTCTCGTTATTTAGCCAAACGCTTGATGTTCAAGAGGGAACGCTTTTCTTGCCAACCCACCTTGTGTTAGCGCAGGTGCCTTTACCCATTCCTGTGCGGGCATCTGGTCGTTTTTATCTAGATGCGAGCAATATTACTTACTCATTAAAGAAGAACCAATGTTTAGCCATTACAGCCAATGGTGGTTGGGGTAACGCTGCGGTTTCGGGCACAACTGGCATGATCGATTTTGGGCAGTTCAAAGCTCAAATTCAGTGTGTAGAAGACAGCATTCAGGTACAAGTTAACCCCGAAAATGTGCTGAACTTGGACGTCACTGCGACGTTATCGGCACAAGGCCAAATTAAGGCAAATGGACGCTTTAAGCCTAATGAAACGCTTCCTAAAGAAGTACATCAAGCCGCTTCCTTGTTTGGGCGAGCTGATAGCCAAGGCTACTATTCGATCGCTATCTAATCTTACATGGCCTCTAACTCGCTCAATAAAGGCTGTATTCGCTCTTCCGATAAACTAGGAATGGTGTCTTAAAAACGTTTTCATGACAGAATTTTTTGAAAGTTTCAGCGTCTTCGTAAGTATAATGGCGTCTGAAGCTGATATTGTTTGCCTGTTACCAACAAAGGCTTTAATTTGTTTTTCTGCTTTTTTATTTGCCTCAATAAACTCTTGAGTGCTTACTGATTCCGGTAACATTGTGCATTTCCTCTCTTACATTAAAGCAACTCTAACAATTGTTTATAAGTGCCATATTTTTTCGCTAACGCAATAACATGATTGTGAGAAGGAGAAGAAAATCCTCTCTCCCAATTATTAATTGTCCGACGAGTTTTTATATTTATGGACTGAGCTGCTTCCGTTTGTGTCATACCTGCTTGCTTTCTCCAAGTACGCAATACATCGCCAGTAATGATGAGGTTGTGTTCATAAGGACTCATAAATAACCATTCCTGTTTTTAAAATTAATATTAAATGTAAATCATGATTGAGTATGTCGCAAATCCATAATGACTAGTTTAATAATCTTTTGACCTTTTTTGGGTGTAGGATTTAATACCCTTTATTTTTAACGCCTGAAAGAAACAAAATTATACATCTTAAAACCTTTCATTAGTCTCTTCGGCAAATCAAAAAAAAGTTATGTAAGTCATTACTTTATATAAGTTTTATCGAATATAACCCTTTGCTACCGGGGGCGTTTGGAGGTAAGGTAAGAACGCTTTCATTCTGTTCTCCACCCAAGAAGAGGTTGCTTATGTTGGAGTTAGATATCGATGGTGCAGAGACCATTCGGCGAAGGGTTAAGTATATTATTCAGATGGATTTCACGAATATTGCTCATTTCTATGAGCATCTTTATGGTGTCACTCCTGAGAAGGGAAAACTTCAAACATTCAGAAATTACTTGAACCGAGGCAAGGTTAATGCAGAGTTCTTACAATTGTTAGCGCAAAAAACTCGTATGGGCGAAATAGCACTTAAGCATTTGTTTGATAAGCAGTTGCATTGCGAATCTTTATTTAAGGACAAAGAGGTAGATTGAGGTGTATGAGATGTATCTGCTTGTTTTTGTATTCGAGTTTCTTTGCGGTATGGAAGTGGGCAGGTACCAATCTTTTTAATCTTCGGAAAGGTTACTGTCGGGTAAATAAAAATTACATAATAGACTTGGTAAAACCTTAAATATCTCCGGCTTTAAATTAATTCGTTATTATTTAATTTTTTTAAGAATATAAGCGAATCTTCTTTGATTTGTCTTTTCTTCTCGTCCTCCATTTTATTTAGGTTGTTTAGTGGCATCCTTAAACGACTATTTTTGCTAAGTTTTTCTTGGTTTTTTAGTAAAAAATACCAATAAAGGTAGTTAAATGGGCAAGCTTTTGGGCCAGATTTTAAATTAACGTCATAATGGCATTTAGTACAATAATTAGACATTTTACGGATGTAGTTACCGCTGGCGATGTAAGGTTTGCTGGCAAGCTTGCCGCCATCAGCGAATAATGCCATGCCGGTTACATTTGGCAGTTCAACCCATTCAAAAGCGTCAAGATAGACAATCCAAAACCATTCATTGATTTCATGAGGGTCTACTTGAGTGAGTGACGCAAAATTGCCTAGAACCATTAACCGCTGTATGTGGTGAGCGTAAGCATTTTCAAGTGTTTCGGTCACACATTGCTTTAAGCAATTCATTTGCGTTTTGCCATCCCAGTAAAGTGTAGGCAGTGCTTGTGTGGCGTTGAAGAAGTTTTCTTGGCGATATTCAGGCATCATCATCCAGTAAACGCCCCTTACGTATTCCCTCCATCCTAAAATTTGTCGGATAAAGCCCTCTACAGCGTTTAAAGGCGCTGTGCCAGCGTAAAACGCCTGTTCAGCGGCCTGAATGACTTCCAGTGGTAAAAGCAGGCCAACATTGATATAGGCGCTAAGTAGAGAATGAAACATCCAAGGCTCGCCTTGGATCATGGCATCTTGATAAGTGCCAAAAAAGGGCAGGCGGTGTGCAACGAAGTCGTTCAATACCTGTAGAGCCTGTTCTCGTGTGACGGCTAGGTTAAAGGGATGCAATGCGCCAAAGTGTCCTGAAAAGCGTGATCCGACATCCTGTAATACTTGGTGTGTTATGTCGTCAGGTTGAAAAGTCAAAGGTTGAGGAAGTGGTGGTTCACCCTTGTAGGGAGCTTGGTTGGCTGAATCATAATTCCATTTTCCGCCTTCTGGATTGCCGTCCTGCATGAGAATAGTGGTTTTCTGACGCATGACTCGGTAAAACATTTCCATCCTGAGTTGAGTTTTACCTTGGGCCCAAGCTTGGAAATCCTGATGTGAGCATAGAAAGCGAGTGTCTGGCAAGATTTCAACGGGTATTCCTAAGGCACCTTCCCAAGTCGTAATCGAATGTTTTAAATGGTACTCACTTGGCTCAGTGATGATGATGCGTTGAAAGGTTCGGTTGCCGATAATACGCTTGACTTCATCGAATAATGTGTGGGTGTTGTTGGTGTCGGTAATGGTTGTATAACGCACTCGAAAGCCACTTTTCTGTAGAGATTTAGCGAAGTGGCGCATCGCTGAGAAGATAAACGCAATCTTCTTTCCATGATGCTTCACGTGGGTGGCTTCTTGGTCCACCTCTGCCATGAAAAATAAATCGGAAGCCGGATCTGCTTGTTGGATGATGTCGAGCGATTCGGTGAGTTGGTCGCCAAGAATTAATCGAAGCGCTGAAGGCATTGCGCTATTCCTTATCGAGAAATAAAAATGTCTACGACAAAGAATAGCGTAAAGATTATATGTTTATTGCTGCCAAGGTTGCTGACGTATGTCATTTATCAAAGTACGGTAATCTTCAACCGCTGGAAAATGATGTATGTCGCGGGATGGTGCTTTGCTGTCAGGATTACGCACGGCCAAATTATATTGGATACCGAAGGTTTTAGCCGCTTCTAAAATGCCAATGCTGTCGTCAACAAACAGCGTGTGCTTTGGATCGAACCCTAAATGGGCGTGCAGCTTTTGCCAAAGCAGTTGTGATTCCTTGGTAACACCAAATTCATGGGTTGAGATAAGGGTATCAATATGAGCATCGAGCTGTGTACGTTCAACTTTTAACGATAAGCTTCCCGGATGTGCGTTAGTCACTAAGTACACATTTCTACCCGATTCGTGTAGCGCGTCCAAAAAAGGCAATGTGTCGTCGCGCATTCGAATAAGATGCTGGATCTCTCGCTTCGCTTCCATGATGTCGATGTTGAGCTTTTCGGTCCAGTAATCCAAACAATACCAACTTATGGTTCCGGCTACCTTTTCATACTCCTGCATGATGTTATCTTTTGCTTGTTCCAGGCTAACTTGATCTTTCTGTGCAAGTTTTTGGGGAAGAAAATCAAGCCAAAAGTGATTATCAAAGTGGAGATCTAGAAGGGTGCCATCCATATCTAAAAGAACGGTTTCAATTTCATTCCAAGGTAACATAGGCTTTTAAATTTATTAGGGTTATAGTATTCAATCATAGAAAATATGACTTGGTAGGTAAATGAGTAAAATAGATCCAAACAAGCTTTTGCCCGAGATTACCGAGCGCAATATCGTGGCAAGAAGTCGGCTTTTTGCCGTGGAAGAAGTCGATTTAACATTTTCAAATGGCGAGCAAAGAACATTTGAGCGTATGGCGGGGTCGGGGCGCGGTGCTGTTATGATCGTTCCTTTTATCAATGCTGAAACGTTATTACTCATTCGAGAGTACGCTGCGGGTACGCATTCCTATCAACTTGGCTTTCCAAAAGGGTTAATAGATCCGGGCGAATCCCCACAACAAGCAGCGAACCGAGAACTGCAAGAAGAGGTCGGATATGCTGCATCCTCCGTTACACTGCTACACTCAGTAAGCATGGCTCCCACCTTCTTCAATGCGAGTATGGACATTTTTGTTGCCGAAAATTTGAATCCGAGTCGCCTAGAAGGAGATGAGCCTGAGCCTTTAGAGGTGGTCGAGTGGTCCATTCATGATATACCTCAATTGTTGGCTCAAGAGGATTTCACCGAAGCCCGTAGTATCGCTGCCTTGTTACTCGCAGAAAGATGGAGAGCGCAAAAGTAAAATGCAAGTATTAACATCGCTTCTAGACGTTGCCAAAAAAGCCGCTGTCGATGCCGGCGAAAATGTGATGGACATCTATCATAGTGGTAACTTCAGGCGATTTAATAAAAGTGATGATTCCCCGGTAACGAGTGCCGACTTTCTTGCTAATGAGATTATCGTTAAAGCACTTCAGGCAGCGAGCCCAGACATTCCTATTATGTCGGAAGAACAGAACAATGGTAGCCTTACCGAGCGGCAAAGCTGGGACCGTTATTGGTTAATTGACCCAATAGATGGCACTAAAGAATTTATCGCTAAAAGCGGTCATTTTGCGGTGAATATTGCTTTAGTTGAAAACCATGTCCCCGTCATAGGTGTTATTTACTGGCCTACATCCGATATTTTGTATTTTGCTTGCAAAGAAACGGGCGCATTTAAAATGACACAAGGTCATACCTCCTCGATTCGAGTACGTAAATTAGAAAATCCTCAGCATGATGCTATTCGCATTGCAATCAGCCGTGAGCAACCGACAGAATGGGTGCTATCAAGATTGAGTCATCAGCGTCATTATGAGACGTTGGCGTTGGGAAGTTGTTCGTTAAAGTCTTGTTATGTGGCAGAAGGCAAAGCTGATGTGTTTATGCGTATTGGCGAAACCGGGGAGTGGGACACAGGAGCAGCGCAATGTATTGTGGCCGAAGCCGGAGGAAAGATCCTTGCAATTGACTTTCAACCACTAACTTATAATTTAAGGGAAAGTCTAAAAAATCCAAATTTCATCGTGCTGGGTGATCAGCGAATAGACTGGCAAAGCATCGTTCTTTAAATTCTTTTTAACGCAATCAATGGAAAACTTCTATCATCATGAAAATGTGTAATAAACTTGTCTCTGTCGTCGCTTTATTAGCGGCATCTATGAATGTGAATGCGGGCTGGATGTTGGACAATGACGCTTCTTCAGTTCATTTTATTAGTGTGAAAAAAGAGCAAATAGCCGAAGTACATCAATTTAAACAACTCGCAGGAAAAATTGATGAAAAGGGAATGATGGTGGTTGATATTGACCTTACTTCGGTAGAAACCGGTATTCCTATTCGCAACCAACGCATGCAAGAAATGCTGTTTGAAGTCTCTCAGTTTAAAACAGCCATTATCAAATCAGATTTGAGTGAATTACTAAGAAAGAATGTTGTTACTGGCAAAGCTGTGCAGTTTACCGCCACCCAAAAAGCGACCCTAACCTTGCACGGAAAAGTAAAAGCAATTGATGTTGAATTGCTTGTGAGTTACGACGGCGTTGGGTCATTGTCTGCATCGGTCACTAAGCCAATTGTGGTACAAGCAAAAGATTTTGACTTAGGGGATGGTGTGATGGCACTACAAAAAGTGGCTGGGCTATCAGGGATAACGCTCGCAGTGCCTGTTAATGCTAATCTTGTCTTTAGTCAGTAAGGTATCGACTTGGCGTCTCATTTTTCAATGCGTAATATTGAAAAGCTAGGCGCCATTACTTTACAAGGGTGGCTTGTTTTCTAATCTTCCCTTTGTTGCTGTTGGAATGCTTGCTTCGAGATAACATCCACAGTTTCATGCAATTCACTAAAAATTAATACTGCTTCGCCGCTTTTTAGTTGTTGTATAACTTGTAGTGTTTTGTCTTTTAGTGAAGCTTCAACTTCTCCGTAATCCGTTCCTTCTCTTAAAACAAAAGATTCAGCGATGGCATAAAGTGTTTCTTTTTCGAGTTCATCAACCGGAATTCTCATGAAGTTTGCCCTATGTTGAATTAACCAATTTTGATATTGGCTAATTGGGTATCTAAAAAGCATTTTACCCGATCATGAAACCAAATTTTAGGGCGCCAAGGCGACCCTTGCATAAACCCCACATGTCCACCTTGTTCACTCAATTCAAGCTCAATATGTTCAGATAAGTGCTCGGGTTGAGGCACTACGTTTGAATTCATAAAAGGGTCGTCTTTTGAATGAATGATCAAGGTAGGTGTTGTTATCTTGTTTAGGTAATGAATACAACTGCTCCGGCTATAATAATCTTCTGCGTTTTCAAACCCGTGCAAAGGCGCAGTAATGTATTCGTCAAAATCACGAAATGTTCTTATTTTATTCATAATTTCATTAGTGATCTTAAATTTACCAAAGTCTATTTGGCGTATTTTCTCAATAAAGGTGCGGCGCATACTGGCAAGCAAATAGTTCTGATAAATGCGTGAAAACCCTTCACTAATACTCTTACTACATTCCGATAATTTGAATGGCGGTGAAATTGCCACGGCAGACTCAAAGAATCCATGATTTGGTTCTTCGCCAATGAGCTTTAAAAGCATATTGGCACCTAGAGAAAATCCGAGTGCTGTTTGAATTGGTACATCAAACTGTTGTTTATGCAGGTATTCCAAAAAGAAGCGGGCGTCGTCAGTATCGCCGGAATGGTAAGAGCGTGGAAGGCGATTGATACTGCCACTGCAACCGCGAAAGTGCATTAACACAACCCACCAACCGTCTTTATTGAGTTGGGCAATCATGTCGTTGGCATAATGAGAATTGATGGAACCTTCAAGGCCATGAAACATGGGAATTAAGCCTTTACACTCATCTGGTCTTGGCGACCAAGCCAGATCAATAAAGTCTCCGTCAGGCAAATCCAAGCGTTGCACTTCTGTTCTTAATGGCAATCGACGCGTAAAAAAGCGAGGCCATATGGTTTGAATATGGCGATTTCTAGCCCACAGAGGTGGTTTAAAGGAATTAATATTCTTACTTTTACTTTGCATTATGTTTAGCTTGAGTAAATGCTTGAAATTGCGTGTTTAGATCTAAGATAAACGGCTCAATTTCATCGTTATTGCCTTTTGAATATGCTCTTTTGGCGTTGATGTAGGTTCTAAGGTTTGTAAGATGACAAGCTGAACCCCTCTTCTCTTTCGAAGGTATTATATTAAATGAATGCACCAACTCGGTAATCTTTCTTTGCTGATGCTGCTCCATCTCCAATTCTTGTTGTTTAAGTGCGTGATATTGCACCTGTGAAACCGACTTTGTTGCCCGTCTTTTTTCACGTAAGGTTTTTATCTGCGCTTCAGATGCGTTAATGCCTTGAATGAGTTGTTCTATGTTGTTTTCTGAGAGGGCACAATCCAGATCACTTAAAAATCCACAAAGGAGTAACAGGTTGACGTTAAGATCGAACTCATCTTGTAGCGTTAAAACAAGACGTTGCACATCACCAAAGCTGTAAAATTCAAGGGAAAAATCCCAAAATTGCTGGCTTAGGTATTGGATGCTTTTATCGTGGGCGGTCATTAAGATAAGCTTTCCTCAAATTGTTGCTGAGCTTTTTCTAATTCTTCTTGAGCGTCAAACCACAACAATTCCGCGTCCTCTTTGTTTTTCTCAAGCGAAGCTTTGTCAGCGAGCAGTGTGAGCAATTTGTTTTTTTGATCTTCATTGTAAATGCTTGGATCAGATAATTCGGCGTCGATTTTCGCAAGCTTTTCGTCTAGCTGCTGCATCTTCTTTTCCGATTGACTGATTTGATCTCTAAAGCCTTTCGTCGCTTTTCTAAACTCTGCTTCTAAACGCTTCTCATCTTTACGGCTTAGCTTGTCAGCTTTGGTGGTGTCGGTCTCGTCATTTGCCGAGTCTTGGCTTACAAAGGCTTGTTTGTCGGACTGCATTACCCATTGCTGATAGTCATTCAAATCTCCTTTGAAAATGTCGACTTTACCTTGATCAACCAGATAAAAATCATCACTCACAGCGTTAAGTAAATAACGGTCATGTGATACCAATAACACTGCGCCAGTGTAGGTTTGCAAGGCGAATGTGAGGGCTTGACGCATTTCCAAATCAAGGTGGTTGGTTGGCTCATCCAGCAGTAAAAGGTTTGGTTTTCGATAGATGATCATCGCCAATACTAAGCGTGCTTTTTCACCACCAGACATAGGACCAACGGGGGCTAATGCGTCGTCACCTCGAAAACAGAACCCACCTAAATAGTCCCTTAGCGCTTGTTCAGATGCGAGTTTGTCGAGTTGTTGAATATGGGCGAGTGGAGAAGCGTCGAAATTGAGTTTTTCTGCTTGATGCTGGGCAAAGTAGCCTACATTCACGCCTTGGCTTACCGTATATTCGCCGGACATAGGTTTTAACTCAGAAGCCAGAAGCTTTACCAGCGTGGATTTACCCGCGCCATTGTGACCCAATAAACCAATGCGGCTTCCCGGAACTAGGTTAAGGTGGATATTATCAAGAATGACCGTTTCACCATAACCGGTTTGTACTTTCTCTAACTTAATAAGCGGGTTAGGTGACTTTTCGGGTTCAAAAAATTCAAAGTTGAAAGGGTTCTCTTGTTGTATTGGCAAGATTTCTTCAAGTTTTGCAAGCTGCTTAACGCGGCTTTGTGCTTGTTTGGCTTTACTGGCTTTGGCTTTAAAACGGTTAATAAAGCTTTGTAAGTGAGCCACTTTAGCTTGTTGTTTTTCAAACTGTTGTTGCTGCAAGCGTAAGCGCTGAGCTTTTTGTTTTTCGAAGCTAGAGTAATTGCCAGTGTAGGTTTGTAGCGCCTGAGACTCGAAACTAAGAATATGCGTTACCGTATTGTCTAAGAAATCACGGTCATGGGATATAAGCAATAGTGTACCGGGATATTGTTTCAACCACTTCTCAAGCCAAATTACAGCGTCTAAATCCAAATGGTTGGTTGGTTCATCCAACATTAACAAGTCGGAACGACAGATAAGCGCACGCGCAAGGTTCAAGCGCATGCGCCAACCACCAGAGAAGGCGGTCACTGAATTATGCAGTTCCGATTGTTGAAATCCTAAACCTTGCAAAATAATGGCAGCGCGAGACTCAATGTCGTAGCCTCCCTCGATGGCAAGTAAGTCGTGTAGCTGCGCTATTTTATCGCCGTCATTATCGGCTTCGGCTTGTGTGAGTTGCTGTTGAATTCGTGTGACTTTCACATCGCCTTCAATAACATATTGCAGAGCTGGCATATCAACGGCGGGGGTTTCCTGTTTAACGGATACAATTTCCCACGTACGGGTTACGTTTATATCGCCGGCATCAAGATTTAACTCGCCACGAATCATGGCAAACAAGCTGGATTTTCCACAACCATTGCGACCGATAACTCCGACCCGTTGTCCCGGCTGTATTTCTGCCGACGCATTTTCCAGCAGCGTTTTGATGCCTCGCATTAGGGTGATGTTATCGATCTTAATCATGTTGTTTTGCCATCTGAATACTCAAGAGGGCGGATTTTACCTTGATAGCGCAGGTGAACAAAATTGTTTTACGCTAAGTATTAAAGGTATGATGCCGCGCATTGAATGATGACTAATAACAACGGGTGTGTTTATGACTGAAAAAAGGAAGCGCAAACGCTTTATTGCGGGAGCAACCTGTCCGCAGTGTAAATCGGTGGACACCTTAATGCTTTACGTTGAAAACAATGTAGAGAAGCTTATGTGTGTGTCTTGCGACTATCGAAAATCGCAAGTTGACAACGAAGTCGAAACCAAAACGGGTGATGCGCAAAACGTGATTGGTATTTTTAAGCCCGAATAGTAAAACCTTGCCTGCACCGTATTTGGGCTATGTGAATTCTAATAATGTGGTGGAGGCGTTTCTTCGTCTTCACTGGCGAGATTCGAAACAGACATGTTTTTAACTTTGCTAACCACATGTTTCATTTGATATTCCAATTTATGGATTTGATTTTGTTGTGATACTAGTGCCTGATTAAGCTGCTCAATTAGATCATCTTGAAACGCGAGTTTAGTTTGTAATTCAGTAATTTCGTTTAGCAAGTGTGCTGTGTCGTGACGCATTATTTAATCTTCCTCTACTGTCCACACTTCGGCCCAACCTGAGCTGCTGCCGGAAATAACCTGATTATCTTCCATAAATGCAACTGCATATACCACGGCGCTTTTGGTCAGTGATTTTTCGTTAGGGTGGACTTTCCAATCTTGAATTTTCGCGCCGGATTGTACATCCCATAGCGTCAAATGTCTGTCTGGTGAGCCGGTTAATAGTTGTGTTCCGTCCTCTGAAAAGCGCGCAGCACTAAAGATTTTTTGCCTTTGTATGTATTTTAGTCGACTGATTTCTTGACCCGTTTGTAAATCCCAAATTCTGGCGTGTTTTTGGCTATCGGCAGTGAAAGCAAACCGGCCTTGGTTATCCAGTACAACTTTCGTCACGCGGCTTGGGTGTTCAAACTTATATACAATCTGACCGGTTTTCGTGTTCCATAAAAATGCGGTGTAATCGTTGCCCCCCGTTAAGGCATATAAACCATTTGGAGAGAGCGCGACACTATTGATTCTTTCTTGGTGTCCGAGGAACTCTATGCGGCGTCCGGTTCGATGTTCAAAATACAGCACTTTTCCATTGCCTCTACCAACTAAAATACCGTTACCGCCATTACTTACCGCGATGTCTCGAACACTGGACTCATCTATACGCCAAAAACCAATAGGTTCGCCGGTGTTGAGGTCCCAAATGGCAAAAGCTTCTCTGTCGGCAGTCACTGCGTGGCTTTTATCTGGTGAGATGTTAACCAGACCAATCACATTCGCATTGTCATCTTGGCCTTGATGATTCCACTGGTAGATCTTTTGGTTGTATTGTAGATCCCAGACAACTATACCTTCATCGTTGCTAGATACGATACCAATGGCGGCATCGTCGGAGAAGGCCGTTGCAAGAGAGCCTGATTCAGCGTGTTGGAAATAATTGACCGGTTTGTTGCTGTAGACGTCGCAAGCGAATAACAGAAAAACCAAGCTTAATGACAGCAAATGTTTCATTTTAAATTGAATTCATGGTTTATTTTTCTCCGTTGGGCGTTAGTATAAGCGCTTAGTTTGGAAACGTCTTGTTCTTCATCTCGGTGAACCAAAATCGATCTCAAGGATTTTCAAACTTTGGGTGTCGGCCAATTGAGCAGCACTTTACATAAAAATTACAAATTGAACGTTCATTATCGGAGATAAACATGAACAAAACTCTTTCAGTGTTGGCGCTTTCAGTAGTATTTGGTTTGACGGCTTGCCAACAACAAAAAACGGAAGATAAATCTGTGCCAGTGAAGCTAGAAACACAAGAGCAAAAAAATGCATACGCACTTGGTGCTAATATCGGAAACTTCATCGACCAGCAAGCAACAACTTATGCTGATGTCGGTATCGAACTTGACCGTGACCTATTAATTAAAGGGGTTATCGAAGGAGCAGAAGGTAAGTCCCAGTTAACTGAAGAAGAAGTGCAACAAACACTTCATGACCTACAAGTTGCTTTCCGTGAAGGTCAAAACAAGAAGCGTGATGCAGAAGCGGAAAAGAATAAAGTTGAAGGCGCAAAATACTTAGAAGAAAACATGAAGCGCGAAGGCGTTGTCGTGACGGATTCTGGTCTTCAGTACGAAGTGCTTGTTGAAGGCGATGGCGAAAAGCCAGCCGAAACAGACACCGTTAAAGTTCACTACCACGGTACGTTAATCGATGGCACAGTGTTTGATTCATCTGTAGAACGTGGTCAACCTGCTACCTTCCCGCTTAACCGAGTGATTACAGGTTGGACGGAAGGCGTACAATTAATGCCGGTTGGTTCTAAGTATCGCTTCCATATTCCGTCAGACTTAGCTTACGGCGACCGTTTAGCTGGAAAGATTACACCATTCTCTACATTGATCTTTGAAGTTGAGTTGCTAAGCATCGAAGCTTCAGGTGACGAGAAGTAAGCTTATTTTTCAAATAGAACATAAGTAAATTAAAAAAGCCGGATATTGATTTTAATGTCCGGCTTTTTTTTGGCTTATGTAAGGTAAAGCTTGGTTAATTCAACCAATCCCCAGATTCTGTTGGTACAAAGAAAGGCTGAGAAAACCAGTAATAATGCCCGAGTTTAGATTTACTCGGCGCGGTGCAGTTAATACGAGAGCGTCCTGTTGGGAAATGCTCTGGAATTCCTATATCTACCTGATTTTCCTGCCATGTTAATACTTGTGGATTACCCTTGTAATAACAGGCCACTTGGCTGGCATAAATGTCAGATAAATCCACCTTAAGTGTGAAATTCTCTAGTTTTCCGCTTGCATCTAATTGTGGCTCAGTAACTGAATTTTTTATAACGGGGAAAGCCAAACTCGCCATTTTTACTTTTAATGTATTTAAGTTGCTATAAACACCAGAAGCAGGAAAGCGGGGTAATGCGGTGAAGTCGCTATCTGCGGAAATTGCGCCTGAATGCTGCGCGAACCCCTGTATGTTGTGTTTACGCAAAAGCGCTTGAATTTGAGTGTTGTATTCGCCGTAAGGATAAGCAAAATATCGCGGGCTGGTGCCTATATAGCTTTCGATGATCTCTTCTGCGAGCAAAATATTGCTTTCATGATCTTTTAGCCAGCGAGCGTCGGTTTTGCCTTTTTCTTTATAGAGCAAATGTTCATGACCAAGGTAGTGATTGGCAATGCTCGCACCTTCCTGCGATATCAATTTAAGTTCTTCCCACGTTAATAAGTTACTGCGTGTGCCCTGCAAAGCGGGATTAACGAAAATCGTATAAGCGAAACCATGATGTTTTAATAGCGGGTGAGCGTTCTCTAAAATATTGCGATAGCCATCATCAAAAGTGATCGCAATGCTATTTTCAGGTACAGATTCATGTTTTTGAAGAGCATTAATGATTTTTTCCAGAGGTAAAACCGTATAATGCTCGGAAATATAAGCAAGATGTTCTGCAAAGCGCTCGGGTGATACAGAGGTCGAGCTCGGCGTATCTTCACTCACATGGTGATATTGCAAAATCACGGCATGGCTTTGCTGTGCTGCGGCGGCAACACTGCTCAGAAACAATGTAATCATAATAACTGAACGTAAGATGTTAATAATCGCTCTCCTGGAAATTCAAAAACGTATTTATTGTGAACCTAATTTTCTCAAGGTACTAGAAAAAGCACTATGATTTTATCGGCACAGAGTCAAAGAATCTTTGCCTTAGCGATCCCCATGATCATTAGCAATATTACTACGCCATTGATTGGCTTAGTAGACACTGCTGTTATTGGTCATATGGATGACGTTGGTTTTCTTGCTGGCGTTGCGCTTGGTGCTTTAATCCTAACGCAACTTTATTGGGTGTGCGGCTTTTTAAGGATGTCTTCAACAGGATTATCTGCACAAGCAAAAGGGGAAAACAATAACACATTCGCGGCGCGTGTATTATGGCAAAGTGGCGCAATTGGTTTATTTATCGGTGTTGTCATTATTTTACTACAAGGCCCACTATTATCGGCTGGTTTATGGTTAGCCGATGCAACGCCCACAATTATGACTTCGGCCAAGGCGTACTTTGAAATACGCGTGTGGAGTGCGCCATTCGCACTTATCAATCTTGCACTGATTGGCTGGCTGGTGGGGCAGCAAGCGCATCGTCATATTATGCGCATCCAGATTGCTGCTAATTTGCTGAATGTGACTCTAGATATACTATTGGTTTACGTTTTTGATTTGGGAATTGCTGGTGTTGCGATCGCCAGTGTAGCCGCAGAAATCAGTATTTTTATGCTGTCTTTAGTGGTGGTTTTCCGTGTCGCTGATGTTCGTTTTAAAGCACAATTTCTTCATATTGGCATGTTTCGAAGTTTATTGGCGTTAAACAGTAATATGCTGATCCGCAATCTAGCTTTACAACTTTGTCTCGCTTTTGTGACTTATAAGGGGACAGCGATGGGGGAAATGATTGGCTCGACTAATGCTATCATTTTGCAGTTCTTTACCTTAATTGCACTTGGTTTAGATGGCCTTGCTTATGCAACCGAGGCACTTATTGGTGAGGCAAAAGGTCAAAAAACAAGTCTGGGTATTCTTAACATTGTGAAAGTAGCAATGCTTTGGTCGGTTATTTTTGCTGTTGTTTACAGTAGTGTTTTTTGGTTGTTTGGCGAATCTATTGTTCGGTTACTCACCGATATTGAGGCGTTACGCCAATCGGTTTCGAGTTATCTCATGGTGATTGTACTGTTGCCACTGGTTGCCCACTGGTGTTTCTTGTTAGATGGTATTTATATTGGTTTAAGTAATGCCAAAGCCATGCGTAATAGCATGTTGGTGTGCATGGCTTTGTTCTTCTTTCCTACATGGTACGGGCTTTCGGTATTCGAAAATTGGGGACTGTGGAGTAGCTTTCTTATCTTCCTAGCTCTGCGGGGCATGACATTAGGCGGGCACCTTGCTTGGTTAGTTAAACAAAAAAAGATATTTGCTTAACCGTTCAGAAAGCCGTGGAACTCGCATTTCGTGTGCTCTTACGGGGAAGCCGATTTTTTGAGTTTAACGGCCTCTATTGCTTGCCAATATGGTGAACAATAACGGTGCCAGAGGTATCGATTTAAGATAGCAAAAAGCAGATACAACCCATAGAACAATATA
Organism: Alteromonas sp. a30; assembly: GCF_026788005.1. Lineage (GTDB taxonomy): Bacteria > Pseudomonadota > Gammaproteobacteria > Enterobacterales > Alteromonadaceae > Paraneptunicella. The sequence goes on along the minus strand of NZ_JABEPE010000008.1, from coordinate 45,245 downwards.
AAGAAGAACAGGATCAACAATACCGATGGAAAGTGAGTAAAGTCTGCCGCTACATCGCGTAAAACGGTGATTGGTTTTTCCATGATTGCTCGACTTTCCAAGCGTTGTATTCTTCCAAGATAAACCCCTACGGCACAAGCAAAGTGAATAATAGGAATAAACCATTTTGCAAGACGGTTATTCGCTTCCTGTTGAATATAGTGTTGCGCCAACATGATAGAAACAACATAAAACTGGAAGTTAATAAAAATAAACAATAAATAAATAGGAAACAGGAAAAATGTTAGGTAAACCCAAGAATGTGCCTCGCTCTGTATGGCACCAATAAAGTGAATGATGTCGGTAAGTGTATATGCAGCGTTAGGTAAAAATCCGACGAATGTTACGCACATGAGCCACCAAATAATGGAACGTTTTTGTGCGAAAACAAACAAATAAAGGGCTAGAAAAACAGGTATTTCTGCAAGTAAGATGTTTTTAGCTACAGTAAAATGTGCAGGAATTATCATTTGTATATCTCTTAAGATAAGCGGGCATACTTAAGATATGCCCGAGCGAAGCTTATTTTGACAAAGTGGAGTTAGCGGTATTGGGTATGGGAGTTAATTCAATATTGGTTTTGAATCCACATACACTGCCAAACCAGAGGAATGTTTGGCACACTAAAACACCAAACGGGATGTAGCCAAAGTAGCCAAGTAAAGGCATATCACTGAATAAATACACCGCGTCGACATAGGGAATATTGTAGTCCCAATAATTTGGGTTAGTTGGTGTATCGATACCTAGATGGGTGCTTCCATAATTCCAAAATTCCCATACAAAACCATTGAATAAGGATGCTAGTCCCATTAATACACCATTGCTCCAGTCGCCTTTATGAGCGATTTGCAAGAACGTGTTATCAATTTTGCAGTTAACTAATGTGCCGGACAAGATGGCAAATGGTCCTATCCAAACCACCCAAAAGAAGGGGAAAGGCCACATCACCATACAGACAACCAGAATCGCTCCAATCAGAAGCAAAACGTTACCTGGGATATTCATTTTGGGACCGTTTTTATAGCGGGCAGGCAATTTAGGAAAGGTTTTAAATAGTGAGAACCATTCAAAGAAAACCACGGTGATAGTGCCATATGTGATAAAAAACTCTATGACCAGAAGCCAGTGTGGCCAAGGCGCATCGTAGGCTTGAGGGTAATACCAATTTCCCAACACAAAATAATCATAGAACTCGAAATAAGCCCAACCCACGATAGAAACAATGTAGGCAATTCCCATAAGTTTGAGCTTACTGGATAACAACGAAATGCCGTTGTTACGTTTATAAACGATTCCATCGAGCACTAAAATGAAGCCCCACCAGAGGGGAGTGAAGGACCAATAAACTAACTCGCCAAAAGCGGTAGAGTGTGACCACATCAACCACCAGAAAAAGCTCATCATTATGAGGCCAAGCCAAAACCACCAAGGAAGGGATTTATGACTAATTGGCATTATTTCCGGTTTTTCACCTCGGAAACCAAACCACTTGGGGCAGATGAGAAATAAAGTAAATGCAAAGCAAAATATTGCTAAGCCAATAAAAATAGGAAGATTAAAGCCGGGAAGTTCTTTTGCGGTATATTGAGGTGGAAAATTAAAATATCCGGGAGGATATCCTTCGGTATAAACGGACTGTGATACCCAAAGTGGTATTGCTATTGATAGTAATACAGGCCAGCACAACTTCCAGAGTTTCATTTACATCTCCCAAAAAAATAAACGCATCCTTTAATTACCAAAAGGGTGCGTTTATTTGGCGTTCAAGTCAACTGACTTATTGTAAATAAACTGCTTAAAATCAGTGTAAGATTATGATTTTTCTAGAACTTATAAGTTACGTCGACACCAATTTGACGTTTCTCACCTTTCAGCTCAGTGATAGCTCGTAAACCGGCAATAGAGTCAAATCTTAATTCTGCATATTCTTTATCAAATAAGTTCTTGCCCCAGATACCGAAGCTTAGTCCAGAACTAAGTTCATAACTTACGCGACCATTCCAAAGGGCGAAGCCACCTTGACGCGTATATGGATTTTCGTTTTGATCGAAATAGAATTCTGATTGGTAGTCAAATCCCAATTCAGCCTTCAGCATACCGTTACCGATTTCTGATTCCCATTGGGCGCGACCACCAATGTTCCACTTAGAAGTAAACGGCAAGCGAGTTTCTTCAATCACGACTTCACCGAAACGGAATTCGCCGATCTCTGCTTCTGGAATATAACCAAGGTTTAAATCTAGCTGCCATGCTTGTGTTGGCGAGTAACTAAACTCGGTTTCTAAACCATAAATGGTAGAATCACCAGCGTTACGCAGTACACCAAAAGGTGATCCATCGTTAAGTAATACGAAGATTTGTTGGTCTTTATAGTCGTAGTAGAAAGCGGAAGCATTTAAGCGTGCTTTCTTATCTAAGAATGACCAGCGGCTGCCGATTTCATAAGCATCCAATTTTTCAGGACGGTATTCAGAATTTGCTGCAACGTTAGGTGTTAATGAGTAAGCACCATTATAACCGCCGCTCTTATATCCACGAGCATAGCTGTAGTAAACACTGAGGTCGGTATTTATTTTCTGGATTAACGATAACTTGCCAGATAATTCGTCATCTTCAACCTCGCCATTTAAATCCCAAGCTCCGGGAATGAAAGCGCCAACAACGTCGAAATCTGCAAGTGATGACCATTCAGTGCTTTCATCTGTGTAGCGTAATCCGGCAGTTAATGTGTAAGTGCTAGAAAGTTGGTAATCCACTTGGCTGAAAAGTGCAACGGATTCATTTTCTAAATCATTGTGGTAAAACACTTGGATTGCATTTGCGGCGACTTCTGGCGGAGCTTCACGAAGTGAGCGAGCAACATCAATACTGTTTTCCTGCTGAATATCCTCATTTAGATAATAGAGGCCGGTGATCCAGTACATGTCGTCATTTTCATAAGAGACCGTGAATTCTTGGCTAACCAAGCTGTTGTCTGTGCCCATTGTTCCTTCGGTAAATTCACCCGGGCCGTCTGAATCGAATGCATGGAAACGGTCTAAATCTCGGTAGCCGCTAATTGAGGTGAACATGATGTCGTCGGTAATGTCCCACTCAACCTTTACACTGGCCGCCCAAGATTCAGAGTCATGAATTCTGTCAGCAGTATCGGCTGATGCGTCCCAATAATTGTCGCTATCAATACTATGACCATAAACGTTAACACAAGCCGGTGAACCTAATTCTTCCGGCGTACATTGACGGCCTTCTGTAGCATGATCAATCCCCAAACTATGAATGGGTTTTGTTGAACCTGACCAATCATCGTGTTGGAACTTAGTTGTTAAACGAACGTCGTCAAAATCGGCAGTAGTGATCCAGCGGAAATTTAACTGTTTCAAGCCGCCATCTGGCGCGCCCGGGAAAAGGTTGTTCGTGGAATAATCGTAATTGTCGTAGTTAAATGCTAAACGGCTTTTAACTCGGGAATTTGAAGGTAAGTTAACCGCACCTTCAGCGGAAGTGTGGTCTTGCTGTGCAACGCCAGCGTTCAAATAACCACCAAACTCGTCGCCCGGCATCGTTGAATGAATAAGTACCGCGCCCCCGGTTGTATTTCTACCGAACAATGTGCCCTGTGGACCACGCAGAACTTCAAGGTGCTGAATGTCGAATAAGTTAACTGATAAGTTATTTGCACTGCCACCAACGACACCATCTGAATAAATCGAAATCGGGGAAATGGAGGATGTGTTGTAATCGATCATGCCGATGCCGCGAATATTAAATGAAGGAGGTGTGCCTTCGCCGGCGTTTGTTGTGATCTTAAAATTAGGCACAAGAGAGGAGATTTGCGTTGTATCTTTAAGCTGTAACTCTTGAATATCATCGCCAGAAACCACAGTAACGGGAATGGCAATATCGGCAATGTCTTGTGCACGTTTTTGTGCATAAACAACAATCTTCTCTACACTTTCGTCTGAGCTAGCAGCGTCCTGTGCATTAGCCTGACCAAAAAATGCGGTACTTAGGATAAGTCCTGTGTATATACATCTTTGCGATAACATCGTAATTCCTTGTTAGTTTTTCTCTCTGGATCATACTGTTGGCAACGCCCGTAAAAAGTAATGCCAAAACGGATTAAGTTATAGGCACCCTGCGGGCGCGGCTATTATGCATGAAAATCTTTGGCTTTGCAGTTGTCTGCGGGATCTAAATGGAAAATTTTTTAAGTTGTTTTATAACCATGCTTTTGGGATAACATCGTGCGAGTCAGGGCGAGACAAGGTAAACTATTGCTCGAAAAAAGGCACTATTTACTCCTCAAAAAATATAACCGCTTGGTAAAGTTAAATTCTTACCTATGTTAGTGAGGAGCTAATAATTCCAAATGATGAAATGAGAGGACATCAAGCGTAAAGGCTTGTGTCTTAAGTGATTATTTACAAACATCAAGATTATTATTGTGAGTATACTCGATTACGAATTAACAGAAGAACTTGCCTCGGTCACTCCAGAAATACGCCTATTTAAAGCTCAAGATGAGGAAGGTAGTGCTTATTTTGTTAAACAATTAATCAGTAGTGATCCTGATAAGCTAAAAAAATTCTTGGATGATAACCAAGTCCAGCAGCAATTTTCTTTTTATTCGCTTGCGAGTATTACTGAATTAGCTGAGTCGCAGCAGTCTTGTCATGCTGTTATGCCGGTGTCAGCAGATGTAAAGGATTTCATTTCTTATTTGAATGACTCAGCGCTAGAACTTCACCATAAGTTAGCACTCGCTGTTTCTCTTGCTTCCATTGTTGAGGACTTTCATAAAGAAAACGTCATCATTGGGGAGATTGCCCCTCAAAATATTTATGTTGTGCCGGATGAAGCATTACCCTTTTTAATTGACCTCTCCTATCTGAAACGAACAAACAGCGTTAGTGCGCCCATTTCGCAAAACGAAGTTAATTTACTTAGCCTGAAAACCATCGCTCCAGAAGCAACGGGGAGGGTTAATCGAGTTATTGAACAAAGAGCAGACTTGTATTCTCTGGGTATTATCTTGTATCGCTTGTTTTATAACGTTTTCCCGTTTGAGTCAGATGTGCCCATGGAGCTTATTTATGCCCATATAGCCAGTGAACCTCCCGTTCCTGAGAACACGCAAGTTCCCTCAATTTTATTTAAAATTATTCAGGTTCTGCTGCAAAAGAATCCAGAAAAACGTTATCGCACTATTGCAGGGCTGAAACAGGATTTATTGACGTGTTTAAACACGTGGAACGAACAACAGGTTATCCCCGATTTTGAACTAGGAACGGCAGATCAAAGTGATCAACTCCTGTTTAGCCATCACTTATACGGAAGAAGTACAGAGATAGAGTGGCTGCAAACCACCTTTTATCGGGCGATGGAAGGTAATAAGCAAGTACAGGTGGTTCATGGTGCTTCGGGTATTGGTAAGTCCAGTGTAATAAGGGAACTTATTCCAACTGTTTCCCAGCACAAAGCCATTTTCATATCAGGTAAGTTCGATCAATTTAAAATTGATCAGGCTTATTCCGGTTTACTGGATGCGATAGAAGCGCTCATTGATCAAATGTTGGCGTTGGATGAAGCCAAGTTATGGCAATGGGAAGGTAAGTTACGCGAAGCGCTTGGTCTTGATGCAGAGTTAATGACGCGTTTATTGCCTAAATTGGGTTTAGTGCTAGGGCAAGGAACGGAAACCCCCACTCGTTCTTTGGAGTATGGAGAGCAGTTCAACAGCTTATTGCTGCGCTTGATCCAAACTTTGTGTAGCCAAGATAGAACCGTTGTCATGTTTTTGGATGATTTGCAGTGGGCCGACATTGCAACCATCAAGGTACTTGAAGACATCATGCTAAGTGAAGACATCAATAATTTGATGTTTATTTTGTCTTATCGCGATAACGAAGTGGATGAACATCATCCTCTTACTGCTACCCTCACAAGTGTGGAAGAACAAGGCGTGAACGTAAATGTCATGGCGCTGGCACCGTTAGATGAGTTAGCCGTTGCTTTGATGTTGTCTGATTTACTGAGAATGGATGAGCAGCCATGTAAACCTTTGGCACAATTGCTTGTGCAAAAAACAGCAGGAAACCCCTTCTTTCTAAAAGAATTTATTAAGGCCCTCGTTGACCAAAAGCTGTTGTATAAGAAGTATAATAAGCCATGGAATTGGTCTATCGATAAAATTCAGCAGCAACAAATCACCGATAATGTTGTCGATTTGGTTTCGCAACGCATCCAACGCTTTAGCCCAGAAAACCAACATGCATTAAAAACGGCAGCCTGTATTGGTGATGAAGTTGCTGTTAGCTTGTTATCTAGTTTAATTAAAGATAACGCAGAGGCTTTAGAGCAACTCATCGCTATTTGGGTTGAAGATGGCCTTATGACGGCTCACCTTGGTTCTCACGGAGTGACTAAACTGGTGTTTACTCATGACCGGATCCGTCAAGCGGCTTATGAAATGCCGGGCACAGCAAGTACAACGGAAATTCATTACAACATTGCACAGTGGTATTTAAATCGATATTCCGAGTCATTGCAGCAACAGCATATTCTTGAATTCATCGATCACTTAAATGTTAGTCGTTCATTTTTTATTGATTCTGGACGTCAATATTACTTGGCTAAACTTAACTTATGGGCTGCCCAAAGGGCGCTTAACTCAAAGGTTTATGAGTTAGCAATTAATTACTTCAACTTGGCTCTTGAGTTGCTCGAAGCCGCAGATTTGGGACAACAATATGAGCTTATCTTCGAAGCAAATTTTGGTCTCGCTCAATGTATGTATTTAACGCAGCAATTTTCTGACATAGACCACTATCTCTTTTTGCTGACAGAACAAGCAAAATCTCAGCGCGATTTGAAACTGGTTCAGCGCTTGCATTTGTTAGTCTTGATTGCTCGAAACGAAACTCAATCCGCTATCAATTTAGGAATGGAAGCAATGCGCGAGGTTGGGGTTGAATTACCCGAGCTTGATACCATCGCTGAAACTTACCTAAATTTAGAAAATCTCTACGATGTAAACAACATCGAAGCGCTGATCAAATTACCCGTCTTAGAAAATCAAACCTCGTTACTTGCGTTAGATATTGCCAATGTGATGCAAACGCCTTGTTATTTAATGGGGCCGCAATACTTTATGGGGTTAACGTATGCCACTATGGAATGGTGCTTACGTAGCGGTAATTCAGCTTTTTCCAGCAAGATTTTTGTGAGTCATGCTCTGCTAATTTGTGGTGCTTATGGAAAATATAAAGAAGCGTTAGATTTTGTAAATGTGTCTGAGAAACTGAATAGCGTTTACAAAGGCGTTAAAAATTTCGAGACAGAAATTCGCTTTTCCAAGCACTCTACTGTTGCTCATTGGACTGCCCATTTGGCCAATTCACTAGATGAATTAGAAAAGAATTACTATCTGGGTTTGGAAAAGGGCAATGTTGAGTACGCCTTCCATTCACTGCTTTTCCAATGCTTTTATCGGGTTTTTGTTGGTCAGCCGTTAGATGAAGTGAAGAATAAGTTTGATTTTTCTTTGTCTATCTTCAACGGTAAAAATCAGCATTACCATGAAGTGTTTGGTGCAGTTTGGTATGAGATGCTCCTCAATTTGCACTCACCGATGCGTGACCCATTGATATTGCAAGGCGAGTGGTTTGATGAAACTCGCGATTTGGAAGATTTGGAGCAACGCGGTGACATCACTATTCAATTTTGTTTCCACATTGCAAAAATGGAACTAGCGTATATTTTCAACGATTTTGAATTAGCAAAAAAGCATATGGAAGCGGGAGAAGCCTTAGTAGCCGTTGCGCCTGGCTTGTATCATGTAACCGAATATTATTTCTATGCGGCGTTAACGCATGCAAGGTGTAGCCACTTCGCTAAATCGTTGGAAGAAGAAGATTATCATTTGAAAAAAGCCAAAGAGCTGGAGGCGATGTTTGATAAGTGGTGTGAAACCGCCTCTGAAAATCATCTTCATAAACTACAGCTCTTACGTGCCGAAATTGCCTTTTTAGAGCGTAATCCGCAGGCGTGGGAGTTGTATGACTTAGCGTTGAAACAGGCTCAGGAAAGTGGCTATATCAATCATGCGGCCATTATTTGTGAAAGAACTTATGACTATTGGGTGGAGCAAGGCAAAAGAGAGTTCGCCATCATCTGTTTGAAGCAAGCTAATCAATTCTATCACCAGTGGCGTGCGTTTAATAAAGCAGAGCAGTTGGTCGCACACTCACCGGAGTTAGCGCGTGTATTTGAGGAAGAAAGTCGGGGGCAAAGTAATAATCAAGATTTAGGTAACTTACTGGATTTATCCTCGGTATTAAAAGCCTCGGAAATGCTGAGTGGGGCCATCGATTTAGAAGCGTATCTTAAGCGAATGATGGCTATTATTGTTGAAAATGCCGGTGCGCAACGAGGGTGTATTTTACTGTCTAATAAGCAAGAGCCGATGGTGCTACGAGCGAGTTATCCCAACACGTTCACTGAAGACATGTTGCCTAAATCGTTAATTAATTACGTGAGTCGAATTAAAGAAAAACTGATCATTGATGATGTCCCTGAGCATAGCTTAACCAGTGATGAGCCATGCTTTAAAAAGTCGGCTCCTAAGTCGATTATGGCGATTCCAATTTGGATTGGTGGCAGCTTGAAAGGCATGTTGTATCTTGAGCATTTGGAGTTGAGCCACTTATTTAAGCCTGAAGGCGGTTATGTTTTGCAAATGCTGGGAAATCAAACCGCTATTTTGTTCGAAAACGCCAATTTGTATCAAGAAAGCCTTGATTACAGCCGTGATTTGGAGCGTAAGGTCTCAGATAGAACCAAAGAGTTAGCACAAGCCAAAATTAAGGCGGAAGAAGCAACGACAGCTAAATCTAATTTCCTTGCCAATATGAGTCATGAAATAAGAACGCCGATGAACGCGGTTATCGGTTTGTCTCAACTGGCTTTGCGTAAAGCTGAGGATCGTAAACAGCGAGATTATCTCAACAAAATTCTTAATTCTTCGGAGTCATTGCTAGCGTTAATTAACGATATTCTGGATTTCTCAAAAATCGAAGCTAACAAGTTGGTTTTGGAGGATACACGTTTTGATTTAGAAGCGTCGATTCGCCGCGTGACTAATTTATGTGCGTTGAGAATTCATGAAAAAGGCTTGGAGTTTGTGCTCTCCATTGACCCGAAATTACCACATTTTTACATTGGCGATCCTTTACGCATTGAGCAAATCATTACGAACTTAGTCAGCAATGCTGTGAAGTTTACCGAACAAGGTGTGATTCAGCTCAACGCTAACTTAGTTGGGCGTCACGAAGACAAGGTTATCTTGGAGTTTTCTGTTGAAGATAGCGGCATCGGAATGTCGAAAGATCAAGTGGACAAACTCTTTAGCTCATTTAGTCAGGCAGATGAATCGGTCACACGAAAATACGGAGGCACAGGACTCGGCTTGGCGATTAGCAAGCAATTATGTGAGCTAATGGGCGGAGATATTTCTGTTTCCAGCCAAGTTGGTGTTGGCTCCAAGTTTACCTTTACGGTACAGCTTGGCATTACAGATGAAAAACCAACAGAGAGTCGTGTTGAACAAAAACAGGTTATTTCTAACTTAAAAGTGCTGGTGGTGGATGATATTGCCATCTCCAGACGTGTAATGTGTGATTGCTTACTTGGGCTTGGTGTTAGTGCAAATACTGCTTGTAATGGCATCGAAGCGATTGAAATGGCGCTAAATGCAGATGCCAATAACACGCCCTTCGATGTGATTTTGATGGACTGGCGAATGCCTGAACTTGATGGTATCCAAGCCGCAAAACAAATCATGTCGGGTTCGAAAGGCCGATTACCACATATTTTGATGGTATCAGCGTACGATAGAGAAGATGCTATTGATGCTGCGAACGCTGTGAATATTAGTGACTTCTTAGAAAAACCCGTGAGCCGCTCTACACTCATGGACTCTTTATATACCGTCATGGGGCACCAGTTATTACCGGAAAACCGCTTTAACGTTGCTTTAGAAGCTCCCGACTTGCATCACATTAATCTTTTACTTGTGGAAGACAATGCAATAAATCGACAGGTGGCAATTGAGTTTTTATCCGACACTCGCGTCAATATTACCGTGGTCCAAAATGGTCAAGAAGCTGTGGAAATAATGCGTAATACGCAGTTTGATATTGTTTTGATGGATATTCAAATGCCTGTTATGGATGGCCTGACCGCTACAAAACGTATCCGAGACTTTAATCAAGAAACGCCTGTTATTGCGATGACCGCTCATGCGATGGAGGGGGATAAAGATAAGAGCCTTGAAGCTGGCATGAATGATCATATAACCAAACCCATTGTTCTTGATGAATTGTATGGTGTGCTTAAGCATTGGTGTCCAGAAGGTAATGGCGAAATAAAAGCGATTGAAACTGAGGTGATTCCACCTAAAACTAAAGCATCGCTCAATGACTCAAACGAGCGATTTGAGCGTCTTGTTTCCTCGAATATGCTTGATGTACACAGTGCGGTTTCGCGCTTCCAAGGGCGAAAGTCATTGTATATGGAGCTGGTTGAAGATTTTTATCGCTCGAATCATGATGTTGCTGAAAAAATGAATCAATGCCTTAAAAATCATGAGGAAGACGAGTTATTCCGAATTGTACACTCATTGAAATCTAATCTTGCTTATATTGGGGCGTTATCGTTGAGTGATGTTGCCGGACAAATGGAAGCGGCAATGAAGTCGCAGAATGATTACGCTCCGGGTATCAATGCTTTTTGTTCACAAATCACCCTATTGACCGATGCCTTAGCGAAGGTTTTCGAGCAGGTTAAAATAGATAAGCCAGTATCTCAAATTAGTGAGCATGTGTTGTTATCTATTCTTGAGCGCCTGCTGCCATTATTGCGTTCATCAGATTTTGATGCTGAAAAATTGATATTGGCGCTGCAAAATATGCAACTTTCTGTCGAAATGCAGGAAAATACTGAACAAGTTGCAGAGATGGTCGATGAAATGGAGTTTGAGCAAGCAACTACATTTGTGCAAAATTGGATAAAAAAGCTGACCAATAAGGAATAATATGTCACTATTTTGCGAGTATTAATTTAACCTGCGCAAAGTAAGAAAGAAGAAGGATTATGTTGCAAGAATTGGCAGATAAACCAACAATTTTGTTGGTCGATGATGAAAAAGCAAACTTAAAAATTTTAACGGATTTGCTTAAGCCGAATGCAAAAACCTTGGTTGCCAAAAGTGGTGCGCAGGCATTACAAAAAGCAAAAGATTTATTCCCAGATATTATTTTGCTTGATGTCGTTATGCCTGACATGGATGGATTCGAGGTTATAAAAAAACTCAAAAGTGATCCGAGTACCCAGTCTATCCCGGTTATTTTTATTACGGGCTTAACGGATGTGAATTTTGAGGAAAAAGGGTTAGAGCTTGGCGCATGCGATTATATTCAGAAGCCTTTCCATGCAGCAATTGTCCGAGCGCGTGTTCAGCTTCATCTGCAATTACTTAGACAACGCCGTATGCTGGAAGAGCTGGCGTTAATAGACCCCCTCACCACAATTGCCAACCGACGTAAGTTTGAGCAAGTTATTGATATCGAGTTGCGTAGTGCAATGAGGACAGGCGAGCCACTCTCCATTGCGGTCATCGACATCGATTTCTTTAAACAATTCAATGATACTGCTGGTCATTCGGCTGGAGATATGGCACTCGCGGAAGTGGCTAACGGCATCCAGTCGCAGTTGAAGCGTCCTCGAGATTTTGTGGCACGAATTGGCGGAGAAGAATTTGTGGTTGTGTTACCAAATACAGACAGCGTTTCCGCAGATATGTTACTAAACCAGTGTCGAAGTGCCGTCGCCTCCTTGAAAATTCCTCACCCAACAGCTACACCTTATCAAGTGGTCACGATAAGTTCTGGTGGAATAACTTGTAAGCCATCTTCTTTAAGTGACAAGGATGACATCCTTAACCGCGCAGACAATATGTTATACGAAGCTAAAAACACAGGGCGCAATCAAGTTTTGTGGGACGAGCTGCCTAACTAGCTCATCAAGTTCGCTTACCGTATGGTCTCGCTTATTCAAAATGTGGAATACGGTAGTGAATAAAAGCAAATATGAGAAAAATGAGCCGTTACTTTCGGGCAAAGTCCTTGTAGCGGAAGATCAACCCGAAGTGCGGCAACTACTTGTTATTCTTTTAGAAACCGCGGGTATGAATGTGGTTGCCGTCGACAATGGCGAAGATTTAGTACGTTTGGGCACAACATCTTCTTGGGATATTATTCTGACGGATATCCAAATGCCTAGAATGGATGGTATAGAAGCCACGAAAAAGCTGCGCTCTCAATACGTAAATCAACCTATTATTGCGCTGACTGGCAATGCAGTTCAGACTTGCAGTGGGCAGTACGAAGATGTTGGATTTACCGGTTTTATCGGCAAGCCATTTACGCGTAAAAGCTTCCTCGAAACGCTTTCAGCACATTTGATGGCGGCACATGATGAGCGTGAAAATATCGAAAAAGATATTGCAAGCGAAGTGGATGCTTTGTCCCGTGGATTTATCTCGACACTTCCCCAACAACATGTTAAGGCAGTGCAATATTTGGCACAAAAACAATGGCGAGAATTAGCCGGTTTAGCGCATGCAATTGCGGGTTCTGCATCGACATTCGGATTAACTGAATTAGGTAAAGCCGCCCAAATGTTGGAACTGTCTTTAATGCGAGTGCAGCATCCAAGTTATGAGGGAGACTGTTCTGAGCAAATCGAAAAAGCCAATGCTTTTAGCTGCCACATTCAGCAAGTTCTAACGTTTCATTCGACGAGTGAAGTATTTGAGTGACACTAAGGCTTCTTTTTCGTGTGTTTTAACCAGTTATTTTGCAGATCAAGTAATCGGCTACTTAGTATGCCAAGATATCCCCAGCCAGAAAACAAAAGCGCTGCGCCTAGCATAAGTAGGCCGGGAATTTGCAGTAAGTGATTGAGCTGTGCGCCAGCAATAATTAGCCCAACTGAAAAAGCGAACAGAACAACTCCTAGTTTGAAGCGTTTCCAGCTTTTTTCAGGGGTAGTGGCTAGTTTTTGTAGTTGCTCGCGCATCATTATTGTGACAGTAGTCAAAAGCATCGAAAACGACGATGCTGGGTTGATCTAATTTAAGAATAGTAAGAATGTTCGCCAGCTTGGTGCTCTGTAATATCTCGAACGCCTTTTAACTCACCTTCAAATTGCTTTAACAACTGAGCTTCAATACCATCTTTTAGTGTGACATCTACCATTGAGCAGCCATTACAGCCCCCACCAAATTGAACAACCGCAATACCTTCATTCGTCAATTCAATCAAGTTAACGTGACCGCCGTGGTTGGCAAGTTGTGGATTAACCTCGGATTGAATGACATATTGGACGCGATCATACAAAGGGGCGTCTGAATCCACTTTACGTGCTTTTGCGTTTGGTGCTTTCAGAGTCAGTTGAGAGCCCATTTGGTCAGTGACGAAATCAATTTCGGCTTCTTCAAGGAAAGGGGCGCTTTCTGTATCGACAACTGCATCAAAACCGCTGAAGGGTAAAATAATATCTGACTGTTCAACTGCATCGGGTGGGCAATAGGATACACCACACTCCGCATTAGGGGAGCCCGGATTCACAACAAACACTCGGATATTTGTGTGTTCAACTTGATTTTCAAGCAACTTCCTGAAATGTGCTTGAGCAGCATCCGATATAGAGATCATAATATCACCTCGTGTTTAAAGATGGTCGAGATGATAGCAAAAAATACTTGAGTGAAACACTCAAGTAAGTAACTCTTTTGCAACTTCTTATAATTAAATCGCAATTCTGAATGCGAAAGCGTAAAAATCTCCAAAGTAAAATAGGAAACGGCAAACGAAATGAACTGGCTTAAGACAACCACGCGATTATTGTGTTCCCTGATCATATTGAATTTTTCTAGCTTGGCAGTAGCAATTGAAGATACCGACTATCTTCCAAAAGATGTCACTTACAACCCTGACATATCGCTACCAAACAGTGTGTTAGGGGCTTCAGTGGGTGAATGGCATGTTCGACATGACCAGCTTGTGAATTATATGAGAACTGTGGCGCAACAGTCTCCGCGCATGCAATTGAAGGAAATTGGTCGCACTCATGAGAATCGTCCATTACTACATATTTACGTATCCTCGCCGGAGAACCTAGCTCGCTTAGAAAGCATTCGAACTCAACACATGAATAACTGGTTTGAGCCGAAAGAAGAAGTGGACCTAAATCAACCCGTTATCGTTAACATGGGGTTTAGTATTCACGGTAATGAACCATCTGGCGCGAATTCTTCAATGTTGTTGGCGTACTATTTGGCGGCAGCACAAGGGGAAAAGATCGATAATCTACTGAAAAATACAGTGATTATTTTAGACCCTTCTCTCAATCCTGATGGCCTTGCTCGTTTTGCGCAATGGGCCAATATGCACAGAGGTAAGAATCTATCATCGGATAGCAATCATCGAGAGCATATTGAAGGGTGGCCTAATGGCCGAACCAATCATTACTGGTTTGATTTAAACCGAGATTGGTTATTACTTACTCACCCGGAATCAAAAGCCAGAATTGAGCAGTATCACCAGTGGCGTCCACATGTATTAACAGATTTTCATGAAATGGGAAGCAATTCAACTTACTTCTTCCAGCCCGGCGTTCCATCCAGAACTAACCCGTGGACGCCTGTAGATAATGTACGACTAACGGGTGAGTTCGCTAAGTTCTTCGCTCATGATTTCGATAAAGTAAAACGTAGTTATTTCTCAGAAGAAGCCTTTGATGATTTTTATTACGGTAAAGGCTCTAGCTACCCAGATGCACATGGCAGCATCGGTATTTTATTTGAACAGGCCAGTAGCCGTGGACATCAACAAGATACAGTAAACGGTTTATTAACTTTCCCACGCACTATTGAAAATCAGTTTTTAATGTCGTTATCGACTTTGCGTGGAGCCGTTGCCCTAAAAGACCAGCTACTCAACTTGCAGCAAACCTTTAAAAAAGAAACTGCGGCGCTTGCAAAAAGCGATGAGGTAGCTGGATATTTGATTAGTGAAAAGTTTGATAAATCTCGCTTACATAAGATGTTAGGGAAGCTAGAGGATCATCAAATTACCTATTATCGTATTGATAAGCCTGTTGAAGTGGATGGCGTGAAATTCATTCCCGAACACAGCTATTTTGTGCCTTTGGATCAAATACAGTATCGATTGATCAAATCTCTTTTTTCGGAGCGAAAGCGTTTTAATAACAACACATTTTATGATGTATCAAATTGGAACATCGCGCTCGCTTACAATATCGACTATCGCCCTGTGGAGCGGAGTCGCTGGCGTAAAGTCTCCTTTATAGATTCTAAGCCTCAGCATTTACCAAGTGTTACGAATAACCTGAGTGAGAATGCCGTCGCGTATGCATTTAGCTGGCAAGATTCTCAAGCGCCGACACTGCTTCAGGCTTTACTTAATAAAGGCTTAAAAGTTCGGAATGCTTCTATTAGCTTTACCGCGAACACCAGTGCGGGTGAGGCGAGTTTTATGCCGGGAGCGGTGATTATCCTTGCAGGGGATAAACAGCCTGAAAACTACCGTTCCACGTTATCTGCGCTTGCGAACGAAAACAACATTCGTGTGAGATCTTTAGTTTCTGGCTTAACAACACAAGGGCCTGACCTTGGTAGCCGTAATGTTTGGCCAATTACGCCCCCCAAGGTCATGATTGTGGGTGGTAAGGGAGTGTCTCCATATGAAGCTGGGGAAGTGTGGCACTATTTGGATCAACAACTTGCCCTTGCTCCCAGCATCGTTGAATGGGGTAATCTAAATCGCGTAGATTTATCTGATTACACCCACATTATTCTTGTTAGTGGTAACTATTCCAATGTGAGTGACTCTGCTGTACAAGCTTTAGCTCAATGGTTGAAAGATGGTGGGGTCTTAATTGGCCAGCAACGTGCTAATCAGTGGTTGTCTGAAAAGGATTTATTAGCAACGAACCTAATGGGCAACGATGAAATCGATAAAGTTTTCGATACGAGCACCTTAAATTATGGCGATCGAGACAAATTAGCAGCCAAGAAACTTGTAGCGGGTGCGGCCTACTTGGCTGAGGTGGACTTAACGCACCCTCTTATGTTTGGTTTTACAAAGGATAAAATTGCCATGTTTAAAACCACCAACTTAGTGATGCGTAAGCCGGCGGGGCCTTTTATTACCGTGGGAAGTTACAGCAATAGTCCTTTGCTTGCGGGTTACAGCGCCGATGAAATGCAAAATCAATTTGCAAACAGCGCTGCGATTGTGGCGCATCGAAAAGGCAAAGGTAAGGTAATCGCCATCTTAGATCGCACCAATTTCAGAGGATATTGGCAAGGTACGAACCGTATTTTAAGTAACGCCTTGTACTTGAGCGAGTACATCAATGGTAAGGCAGATTAATCTAACCCAAGGTTTTTATCGCTGATTGCAAGTGTCCACACATCAATGTTGATGTGTGGATTCCTGTGCTTTATTGCCCGTGATAGTGCTTCAACCGTTGCACCTGTTGTAATCACATCATCGACAATGGCAACTCGTTTTATCCCGAGCATCGGTTCCGCACTAAATGCTCTTTTTAAGTTCTTTCTTCTTTTATCTCCCCCTAATTGGCTTTGGGCGAAAGCAAACTGTTGACGTTTGCAAAAGTGCGTATTCAACGGAATAGCCAATCCATGCGATAGGTGCTCAGCTATCAATGTTGCTTGATTAAAACGCCGGGTCCCATAGCGTTTAATGTGTATTGGTACAGGAATAATGATGTCGGGTCTTGTGGTGTCGTTTAACTGCAATTCTAAATCATGAAGTAAGTATTTACATAGGCTTTGAGTTAGATAATCAGAGCGTGAAAATTTAAACTGTTTGATCATAAAATCAATAGGCCAACGATACAGCATTGGGCAAATAAGCCGATTAAATGTGATGTTTCCGAGGGCTTTTGACACGTTGGGGAGTGTCAATAGGTTTTCCGCACTAGCTGATCTCACCAAAGAAGATGGCACGGTTTCTTCAAGGGTAGTCTTAAGAAAAGGCAGTGCATTTTCGCACGTCTCACAAATCAAATTATCGCTAACTTGTTTACATAAATAACAGTTTTGAATATGAGCCCACTTAAGGGAAATGATAGACTCCATTGATATTTTAACTCCGCTTCCGTGTGGTAGTTCATTAGCAAAGGTAATTCAAAAATGACGCAAACGAAACAACAAACGCTTGAGTGTCGAGTCGTGGGTGATGGTCCCGATTTGGTATTACTGCATGGATGGGGGCTTAACAGCGGTGTTTACGATAAAATGCTGCATGATCTTAGCGCGCATTTTCGCGTGACCTTGATTGATTTACCCGGTTATGGTGTGAATAACCATGTTTTGCCGGAGCATTACGATTTGCCCTCCATAGCGAATATGGTGGCTCAGGTGATACCTGAACGTTGTGCTATTTTGGGGTGGTCATTTGGCGGTTTAGTAGCGCAAAGACTGGCACTAGATTTACCGGATCAAGTCAATAAATTGATTTTGGTTGCAACAACACCCAAGTTTGCAGCAGAAAAGGAAGAAGAATGGCACGGTATGCTGCCAGAGGTGTTAGATTTATTTAAAACACAACTGCAAGGGACATACAGTAAAACGTTGGACCGGTTCATGGCGATGCAGGCGTTAGGAAGTGAATCGGCAAAATCCGATATTGTTATCATCAAAGAGTCGGTGTCAGCTTATCCCGAGCCTCACACTTCTGCTTTAGAAGCTGGGTTGAGTATTTTAAAATCTACCGACTTAAGGCATGAACTAATGCAGCTTGCTATTCCTACTCTTCGTATCTATGGGCGACTTGATAGCATTGTTCCTGAAAAAGCCGTGCCACATATCGAGTCGCATCATCCTGAGTCTCGCTCCTTGATTATTCGAAAGGCTTCTCATGCGCCCTTTATTTCTCATCAAGATGAATTTCTAGAGGCCGTTCGAACGCACTTGTTGGCGTAGTTAATAACTTGGTCGTATATCAAATAATTAATTAAGTAGAAGATCGACTAAACATTAGCTTTTAATCTCTCTTGAGTTGATTAATAATTGATCACTAGGTATGAGGGGAAATTCTATATGTCTATCGTCAATAATGATGTGAATTCAGCAGTCGTTTCTGGTTTGTTGGGATTCCAGCGTGCATCGGATGGCATTACTCAAGCGTCTATTGGGATTGCCCAAAAGGCAGCACAGCTTCGTGATCCTCAAGAAGTATTAGCAGATGCAGCGACAACGCAATTAGGACTAACGTCACAGTTGTTACCAAGTCGAGGTGATTCGATAACTTCAGACATTGTGTCGTTGTCAGTGAATTTAACAAACGCACAAGCATCAACTAAAGTGTTAGACGTGGCTAACGAAACAGTTGGTCGGTTGATCGATGAATTAGCTTAATTTGAATTTTTGAGACAGAACGAAACGTTAAAATGAACATTGTTACGCCATTGCCAACAACGATTCCATTCACGACAAGTAACGTGAATACGGAATCTGCGCGCCGTGATAATGCTCAGCGAGAAACGATTCCACAAACAGGTGCTTCAGAAAATTCGGCTTCTGATTCTGGCTTAGGGTCAGAGTCAGATCGCGTCAGAACACCGGGACAAGCTCCTCCACCAGTCACTTACGAACGTCCACAGCCACAAACTCAACAAGCCCAATCTGATGCCCAACAAGAAGGGGTCCAGAATCAGGGCAATCCGCAAGATCAAGATAACGCGGAAGATCCAAGTGCAGGAAGAGAATCGGCGGATGATCGTCAACAGGCACAACAAGAAGCGGTCGAAAAGCAGGAAGTTCAGGAACTAAAAGATCGTGACAGAGAAGTTCGTACTCATGAACAAGCTCATGCGGCAGTGGGTGGTCAGTATGCTGGCTCCCCGTCTTACGAATTTGAAACGGGTCCAGATGGCAGGCGTTATGCGGTTGGTGGTGAAGTTTCTATTGATATTTCCGAAGAAAACTCTCCCGAAGATACAGTTAGAAAAATGGAGCAGGTTCGCGCTGCTGCATTAGCACCGAATGAACCGTCACCACAAGATTTCAGAGTTGCGAGTGAAGCAACTCAAAAGGCAGCAGAAGCAAGAGCTGAGCTTGCTAGAGAAAGTTCAGTAACGGCGCAAGAAGCTGTTGCTAATGGTTTCCCCGATAGTGTTCAGGGTGAAAACGAAAGCAATGAGCGAAATACAATTGGTGGGGCACCGGATTTAGACGACATCGTTTCAAGAGGCGATGTAAGTGGTCCTCGCCGTTCGTTGCAAGAAGCCGATCCGGTTGCTGAGGCTGCGGGTTTAGCGTCAGAGGCTGACGCCTTTAGGCAACAGCTTGCTAATCGTGATCAACAAATTAACCAACGGGCTGAGCGTATTGCAGGCTTCTATCAACAAGTCTCAGAACCGCGTCAGTTTGGGGTCCAACAGTCTGCTTAAGGTCATTTCATCCTTGGATGAATGACTAAATGTTGGTGAATCGGGTTACTAAGGATTAAGAAAGCCATCTGATTGTTCAGATGGCTTTTTTGTATCTAAACTTGCTAATCCTTCTTAGCTTTAGCAAAGGCTTCTGCAAAAGCGTTACCCATAGCAGCGTTGCCGCCGAAAGATGCTTGCCGATTTCCTTGAGGTTTACTACGACTTTGCGGTTTGCCCTTGCGAGCATCAGGTTTCTTATCACCTTGTCCATTTGATTTCGCTGTAGGTTTATCATCAAGGCGCATCGTGAATGAAATTCGTTTTCTTTCAATATCTACTTCCATGACTTTCACTTTCACAATGTCTCCAGCTTTTACAATTTCCCTCGGGTCAGAGATAAATTTATTAGTCATGCTAGAGATATGCACAAGTCCATCTTGATGAACACCAACATCGACAAAGGCTCCAAAGTTAGCCACGTTGCTGACTACGCCTTCGAGGATCATGCCGGGCTTGAGATCTTTGATTTCTTCAATACCCTCTTTGAATTGAGCGGTCTTAAACTCTGGTCGAGGGTCGCGTCCCGGTTTTTTCAATTCATCAATAATGTCGCGTACGGTAGGTAAACCAAATTGTTCGTCAACAAATTCTTGAGGCTCTAATTGATTGATAGCGTCTTCATTACCAATTAACGATTCAACATTTGTTGTAAGTTTCGCAATCATCTTTTTAACAAGCGGATAGGTTTCGGGGTGAACCGCAGAGCTATCTAATGGGTTGTCGCCCTGACTTGCGTTAATACGTAAGAATCCAGCGGATTGCTCAAACGCTTTATTGCCAAGTCGGCTCACTTCCAATAATTGTCGACGGTTCTTAAATGCGCCGTTCTCGTCGCGGTATTTAACGATGTTTTGTGCGAGGGTTTTGTTTAAACCAGAAACATGGCTAAGTAAAGCAGGAGAAGCCATATTTAAGTCAACCCCCACGCCGTTTACACAGTCTTCTACAACAGCATCAAGTGATTTGCTTAACTGACTTTGGCTTACATCATGTTGATATTGACCCACACCAATGGCTTTAGGCTCAATTTTAACCAGTTCCGCGAGCGGATCTTGTAAACGTCTAGCAATAGAAACAGCGCCTCTTAAAGAGACATCCAAATCCGGGAATTCACTGGCCGCAAGCTCGGAAGCCGAATAAACAGAAGCGCCAGCCTCGCTCACCATCACTTTATGGATGCCTAGTTCGGCGTTGTCTTTAATCAGTTCAGCAACAAGTTTGTCTGTTTCACGAGAGCCGGTGCCGTTACCAATACTGATCAGTTTTACTTTATGTTGTTTGCACAAATTACCTAGAGTACGAAGCGACTTATCCCACTGATTTTGCGGTACATGAGGGAAAATGGTGCTGGTGGCAACGAGTTTTCCAGTGGCATCAACAATGGCGACTTTAACACCAGTTCGCAGGCCGGGATCGAGTCCCATTGTGCATTTAGCGCCCGCAGGTGCAGCCATGAGTAGATCTTTGAGGTTATCTGCGAAGACTTTAATTGCGGCGGCATCTGAACGTTCTCGCAACTGATTAAACAATTCAGTTTCCATGTACATCATGATCTTAATGCGCCATGTCCACTGAACAACTGAGGACAAAAACTTTTCTCCTGCTTTACCAGCGAGTTTATTCGCTGATAAACCAACGTGATCCGCAATAATGGTCTCGCAGTAAGAGTGGCGATCACCTTCCTCTTTTTCGGGATCAGCATCCAGATTAACTTGCAAAATACCTTCGTTTCTTCCTCTAAACATGGCTAGAGCTCGGTGAGAAGGTGCAGAGCTTAATAGTTCTGAGTGTGCGAAATAGTCTTTATATTTTGCCCCCTCATTTTCCTTCCCAGCTACGAGAGTCGCTTTAATATGCGCGTTTTTTTGCAGATAGCTTCGTACCTTTTGCAATAAATCTGCATCTTCTGCGAACTTTTCCATCAAAATGTACTTCGCGCCATCTAGTGCCGCTTTACTATCAGCAATGCCTTTTTCTGCATTGATATAGTTTAGCGCTGCCTGTTCCGGGTCGGTTTCAGGGTGCTGCCATAAGTTAAGTGCAAGCGGTTCGAGTCCCGCTTCTTTCGCAATTTCACCTTTGGTTCTTCGTTTAGGTTTAAATGGCAGGTAAACTTCTTCAAGCTCGGTTTTATTTTCAATTTTTTCGATCTTAGCTTTGAGCTCAGGCGTTAACTTGCCTTGATCTTCAATGGACTTTAATACCGTTGTTTTTCGTTCCAATAATTCTCGAAGGTACGTAAGGCGAGTATCGAGCGTTCTTAACTGCCCATCGTCTAAGCCTTGAGTGGCTTCTTTACGATAACGTGCAATAAAGGGGACGGTGGAACCTTCGTCTAATAATTGAATTGCTGCTTCAATTTGTGAAGGTTTTACATTAATTTCTGCTGCAATGAAGTGAGCAACAGTGTTTTCTGACAATATATGTTCGGACATGCAATGCTTCCAGCACAATCTGTTCTGTTTCAAGCCTGATTATCGGTGAAAATGCCATAACCGAGCTTAGTTAACTGCCGTTGGAAAACCAACGTCATATGAGAATAATAGGTGTAATAGTAAATATGGGTGATCAAGCCATATCAAACCCCTAGATTATAATTTATTTTTACGATGAAGAAATCCAACTATATAACTCGAGAAGGTTACGACGCATTAGAGCGAGAACTTCGCTACTTGTGGAAAGAAGAGCGGCCTCGTGTCACCCAAGCGGTGTCCGATGCCGCTGCGCTTGGTGATCGCTCAGAAAATGCGGAATACATATACGGAAAAAAGCGCCTCAGAGAGATAGATAGACGAGTCCGATTTTTAACCAAACGCTTAGAGTTGCTCAGTGTGGTTTATCCTTCACCGCAACAAGCAGGGAAAGTCTTTTTTGGCGCCTGGGTGGATTTAGAAGATGATGATGGAAATATCATCACCTACCGATTAGTTGGGCCTGATGAATTCAATATCCGCGAAAATAAGTTAAGTATCGACTCGCCCATGGCTCGCAGCTTGTTAGGTAAAGCCGTTGACGATGAGGTCAAGGTGATCACCCCTTCAGGCGAGAGATACTTCATGATTTGTGATATTCGATATAGCTAATACCCAAAGATGAGGGGGTCATCGCTGGGTGATAGTTTGCTATTTGGGGGACTAACAAGACACGATTTTGTTGCTATATTCGAGGTTCTCCTCTTTATAAATATTGGAGATAATTTGATAGTGCATACAAATGATCTCGGCCTTTGAACCGACGTCTAATTTCTTAAAGATATTAGAATTATGAAATTTGACGGTTCTCTCCGAAATATTGAGTATTTTACTAATTGACCAATTATCTTTGCCCTCAATAATCCAATTGGCTACCTCTTGTTCTCGTTCGGTTAAGCCGAATTTTTCAAATTTTGTCCGTAGCTTATTTAGGCGATTAAAGCCTTTAAATAAGGCGGGTAAGCTTCTATTTAGAATCTGCTCTTTGCGTTGATCGAAATATTCATTCAGTGTGAGATAAACGTAAAAGTAGAAGCCTTCTTCTTGCACTTTGAAATAGCGTTCGGCTTTAACTCTGGAATTTGTTGTCACTGGAATAAAGTTGTTATCCGAAGGAAATTGCTCTGTTTGATTGTGTATATCAGATTCAGATTGGCTTCCTAATATAATATTTACGTTAGATTCTTCACAAAATGCACCGCAAACGACGCTATGAAGTGACAATAAGTCTTTTAACTCATTTAAAACTGGGGTTAATTGAGTGATGTGTGTCAAACTCTCTAGTCGGCTAACAATATCTATCAATGAATCAATGTCACCGAGCGATATATGTGAGCCTCCCGATGGTGAAGAACGCCCCAATAAAACAAAATTTCCGTTCAAACATTCTTCAAAGTCACTCGCAATACTTTTCAACATAACCATTCCTTAAATTACAAATTTGATACAAGGATAGATAGTCACCAATCTCAAATCCGTGTGAATAATATTTCCCACGAGATAAATTTTTACACCCTTTATTGACTCTGGTCAATATCAATGTATAAAAAATTTCTATGATCATGAAAGTATTGATCATTTTTATTTTTGTTATCTATGCTAATTAAAAAGTCTTATAAAATGTAATGAGTTAGCTAACATTTAGTCAGAAAGTTGACATAAAACTTTAGTCGTATTTAAGGTTAAGAATGGGTTAAAACTCGAAGCTTAGCGTTTGCCATAGGTTTAAAATATACTCATGGTATATTTCATTTTATTGGTCCGACCACTTTCGAAAATAAAAAAATTACGCGCACGTTTATACGGTAAAAATGTGACATTTGGATTAATTAAAATTTAAATTTTTCCACAATAATTAAAATAACCGTGATATCGGCTCCCTCTTGCTTTGCTTTTCTCCTTATCTTAATGAACAAATGAGCTTGTTATCGTAAAAAAATGCAATGAAGCGGTATTGTTTCCGGTTTGATATGTTCCGTAATAGGGTAAATTACATTAATTATTAAAATATGGGATGTAAAAAGACGATATGAATTTAACTAAAACCAGTGAAAGTAAAGCGTTTGGTGGTTTGCACCAGCAATTTAGCTATGCCTCGGAAGTGCTAAACAGTGAAACTCGGTTTGCTATTTATCTGCCTCCTAATGCGTCCAGCTCAACACCGGTTCCAGTTTTATATTGGCTGTCGGGATTAACCTGTACGGATGAAAACTTTATGCAAAAAGCCGGGGCTATGCGAGTTGCCGCAGAACTAGGAATGGCAATTGTTACCCCTGATACTAGTCCTCGAGGCGGTGCTGTGCCTGATGATCCGCAGGGGGCTTATGACTTGGGTTTAGGGGCTGGGTTTTATGTAAACGCGACACAGGCTCCGTGGAGCACGTATTATCATATGTATGATTTTGTTGTGTCAGAATTACCGAAAGTGATTGAGCAACATTTCCCTGTTAATCGTATAAAGTCTATAAGTGGCCACTCAATGGGGGGGCATGGAGCACTTACAATTGCGTTAAAAAATGCAGGTGAATATTGCTCAGTAAGTGCATTTGCACCGATTGCCAATCCAACCCAAGTTCCTTGGGGCAAAAAAGCGTTTAGCCAGTATTTAGGCGAAGATGAATCATCATGGGCGCAATATGATACCTGTTTATTACTCAAAACGTTCCAAAATGAACCCGTGCCAGCGTTAGTTGATCAAGGTGAAGCGGATAACTTTTTAGAGGAACAGCTTTCGACGGACACTCTAAAGAAGATGGTTGAGCAAGTTAATTATCCGATGCAGATTCGTTTACAGGCAGGCTACGATCACAGTTATTACTTTATTGCCTCGTTTATAGAAGAACATTTGCGATTTCACGCTAAGTATATGGAACTGGCTTAATTAGAACTTTTAATTATAAGCTAGAGGTAACGTCGATTAAATTTAGTTTTGACGATACTATGCATTTTCCTCTCGTTTATACATTGAAGATGTTTACCAATGGTCCAAACTCGAAAGCAATGGGTCGCAGAAGCGATCAACAAAATTAATGCCGACTATAATCGCTCCTCAGATACTCATCTTATTAAACTCGATTTATCGGCATTGAAGGGGTGTGATCTTTATCTGAAAGATGAATCTACGCATCCAACAGGTAGCTTGAAGCATCGACTGGCGCGTTCATTGTTTTTATATGGTTTGTGTAATGGCCATATTGGGCCAGATACGCCAATCATTGAGTCTTCCTCTGGGAGCACTGCAATATCAGAGGCATATTTTGCGCGCCTATTGGGCTTACGTTTTATTGCCGTTGTGCCGCAAAATTTAGTCAAAGAGAAAATTCGACAAATTGAGTTTTATAACGGCGAATGTTTCCAAGTCTGTCCAACGGACATTTATTCGAAAGCACGTCAATTGGCAAAAGATTTGAGTGGTCATTATATGGATCAGTTTACGTTCGCAGAAAGGGCGACTGATTGGCGAGGTAATAACAATATTGCAGAAAGCATTTTCCAGCAAATGCAAAAAGAACGCTTCCCAATTCCTCGTTGGGTTGTGATGAGCCCGGGAACTGGTGGCACCTCAGCAACCATTGGACGTTATATCCGTTTGCATCCTGATTATCATCTTTTAACAGAATTGGCTGTGGCAGATCCTGAGAACTCCGTTTTTTATGACTATTTTCAAACGGGCGATAATTCAATCACATGTGATAAAGGTTCTCGAATCGAGGGTATCGGTCGACCAAGAGTCGAGCCTTCTTTCTTGCCGAGCGTAATCGATACCATGCTGAAAGTATCAGATAGTGCTTCTATTGCGACGATTCGGTGGTTGGAAAAAGTGCTTGGGCGCAAATATGGGGGCTCAACGGGTACGAATGTTTTTGCGGCGCTTACCTTGATTCAGTCTATGCAAGAAAACGGTGAGCAAGGCAGTGTTGTAACACTCATTTGCGACAGTGGAGAGCGTTATTTAAACACCTATTACAATGATGAATGGGTAGAACAGCAGGGGCTAAACATCTGTGAATATGATGCCTTTTTAAACCAATTTAGTGATTAGGCTTCATAGCGACTTAAAAACATATCAACGGCGTCTTCTGCAAGTTGGGTTTTTTGTGCCTCGGTGAAAATGGGTTCGATTCCCATTAATTGTGGCCAGAAACAGGCACCTTTGATGAGGTTGCAAAGCTGGTCGATTCCTTTATCTATATCTAGATCGATTAGTCGGCCATCTTGCACTGCGGCGCTTAAGCAGTGATGTAAGTTGGTTTTCCTATCGTAAAATTTGTCGACTTCTTTTTTGAAATCTTCAGTGTGATAAACAAAGTAGCTAAAAACCGCTCGCGATAAATTAATATGATTTTCGCTGCTGACCAGTTGAATGAAGTCATCGAGTAAAGCAATGAGTTGGCCTTTGAGGGGCGCATTTGGATTGTAATAGGCGCTACTCTGAACAAATATCTTTTCCCACGATTCTTTCATGATATAGAACAAGAGGGTTTCTTTGGTTGAAAAGTGGTTGTACACAGTGCGTTTTGAAACCTGCGCAATTTCGGCAATACGATCCATGCTTGTATTTTGAACACCGTCGTTTTGAAATGCGGTGCGGGCAGCACTAATGATAGCTTCGCGTTTTATTTCACTTCGTGTTTTCTTTGTTTCAGACAAAACCTGACTTCCAGAATATTGATGATTAGCTCATATAAATGTAAACCACTTGGTTTACATTTACTACTCATAAAGTAAACTACACTGTGTCGTTTACTTATTTATCTCCCAATAACGACACAGTGTTCTAGAATTCAATGTAACTTCACATGACGACGCCGCAGGCGCAAGACGGTGGGGTAGAAAGTCAGTATCGTGAGTGTTTAAAGAGGCCGCATTAAATGAAAAATAGAGTGATGACTTATCTTAACTTACACATTAGCTTAGCGGCGTTGTGTATTGCGACCTTGACTGCATGTGAACCACAAGCCGCAGCGCAGAAAAATGCAGGGTCTACGGCGATGCCAGTAAAGGTTGTGACGGCGACAACGAAAAAAGTCACGGAGTGGGATGAGTTTACGGGGCGTTTTGAAGCGTCTAAGCGTGTGGAGGTCAAGGCCAGAGTTGGTGGTTTTATAGAGGCGGTCACTTTCGAGGATGGTCAACGAGTAGAGAAGGGGCAAGTGCTCTACGAATTAGATAAACGCCCTTTTCAAATTGAACTGGCTAGTGCCGAAGCCAATCTAAGTTTGGCTGAAAAAGATTTATATCGCGCCCGTGATCTTGTTAAAAAGAAATCGATCTCTGAGGAGCAATTGGACGAACGCATCCAACAAGTTCAGGTTGCGCAGGCTAATGTTGATCGCGCTAAATTGAACTTGGAGTTTGCCAGCGTGGTTGCCCCTATTTCGGGCAGAATCGACAGAACTTATCGAGATGAAGGTAACTTGATCAATGGCGGCAGTGCAGCGGCAGATACGTTAACAACCATTGTTACCGTCGACCCAATTTATTTTTACTTCAGTGGCAGTGAAAGTACAGTGCTTGAGTATGTTAGGCGTGGCATTGCTGGTGAGAAACGAACGGAAAGTGGAGGAATGCATTCTTTTCCTGTTTCGGTAAGACTCCAAGACGAAAGCCATTTCCTACATGAAGGCACTTTAGATTTTTCTGCGAACACGTTGGATTTTGATACGGGAACAACGGAAGCGAGAGCGGTATTTTCCAATACAGACCGTCTTATCAAACCGGGTATGTTTGGCCGATTACGTTTGGCGCCAGTGCCTGAAACGGACATGATTACGCTTGATGATCGTTTAATCATGTCGGAACGAAATAAAAAATACGTGTTTGTTGTAGGAGAAAGCAACAAAGCAGAGAAGCGCTATGTCACGTTAGGAGGGTTAAGTGAAGACGGTTCACGGATTATTCGTTCAGGCTTGCATGCAAATGAACAAGTCGTTGCGGGTAATATTCAAATGATAAGACCCGGAATGGTATTACAGCCTGTTCCAGCCGGGGCGGGAGAGTAAGCCTGATGAACTTCACCCACTTTTTCGTCGATCGTCCTAGGCTCGCTACCGTCATTTCCTTGATGATTGTGATTTTTGGTTTATTAGGCATTGCAGGTTTACCTGTGGCGCAGTACCCCAATATTGTTCCTCCGCAAATTCAAGTTCATGCTTCTTATCCCGGCGCAAGCTCAGAGATTATTGCCGATACCGTAGCAGCTCCTTTAGAGCAAGAAATCAACGGCGTTGAGTCGATGCTTTATGTTTCGTCGCAATCTACCAACGATGGTCAGTTAACAATCAGTATTACCTTTGCGACGGGAACGGATCTTGATACTGCGCAGGTGCTTGTTCAAAACCGTGTATCGGCAGCGTTACCTCGTTTGCCTGAACCAGTACGTCGATTGGGTGTGACAACCGTCAAGAATTCTCCCGACATGTTGATGGTTATTAACTTGTTCTCACCGGATAACAGTGCAGATCAAACGGAAATTGGTAACTACGCGGTGTTGAATTTGGTCGATAAACTCTCCAGATTAGATGGCGTTGGTAATGTTCAGGTTTTCGGTGGAAGCGAGTATTCCATGCGTATCTGGCTCGATCCGGGAAAAATGAGCGAATACGGTTTAACTCCTGAGGATGTGATCCGCGTTGTACAGGCAGAAAATCTACAGGTTTCCAGTGGCACATTAAACCAGCCTCCTATGCCGTCTCAAAATGCCTTTGAAATGATAGTGCAAACCCACGGACGCCTTAAAACCGTTGAAGAGTTTGAAAACATTATTGTGCGAAATGGCGAGCGTACAGCGCTGCTGCTGTTAAAGGACATTGCTAAAGTTGAACTAGGCGCACAAAACTATAACTCTCGAGGCTATTTGGACTCCAATCCTTCAGTTGTTATGCCAATCACCATGCGTCCCGGTGCGAATGCCTTATCAACTGCTGAGGGAGTAAAGGCATTAATGAAAGAGTTGTCGCAACATTTTCCCGCCGGCATAGATAGCACAATCGTATATAACCCAACGGAATACATTGAAGCCTCTATGAAAGAGGTGTATCTCACCTTGCTTCAAACGATTGCTTTGGTGGTGGTGGTCATCGTCGCCTTCTTACAAAGCTGGCGTACTGCCATTATTCCTGTTGTTGCGATACCCGTGTCACTTATTGGAACATTTGCGTTGATGTATACCTTTGGTTTCTCACTCAACATGTTGTCACTCTTTGGCTTGGTATTGGCAATAGGGATAGTTGTCGACGATGCTATTGTTGTTGTTGAAAACGTGGAACGTAAACTGAGTGAGGGAAAGAACAATATTGAAGCCGCCAAAGAAACCATGACAGAAGTGGGAGGGGCATTGATCGCCACCAGCTTAGTGCTAGTTGCGGTATTTTTGCCCTCGTTGTTAATGGAAGGAATTAGTGGAGAATTTTATCGTCAATTTGGCGTGACGATTGCCTCCGCAACCATGCTTTCCACGGTTGTATCACTCACCTTAAGTCCTGCTATGGCGGCATTATTTATGCGCAATGTCGAGTTAAAAGAAAACTCAAAACGTCAGCGTTTAGGTAATGGATTCAACAATATTATTGAGCGCTTTTCTGGCGCTTACGCGGGATTTATTCGCCGGGTGTTACGAATCGGTGGCGTAATGTTACTCGTTTATGTTGGATTGATGAGTTTCACCGGTTGGCAGATGGTGAAAATTCCAACAGGGTTTATTCCTGAGCAGGATCAGGGATATGCCATTATTGCTGTGCAATTGCCATCAGGTGCTTCGTTGCAAAGAACCGATGATGTGATGCAGGAAATCATTCCGAAGCTATTGTCTATTGATGGTGTGAAAAACACCGTATCTTTCACTGGGTTTTCTGGAGCAACTTTTACCAGCGCCAGTAATGCAGGTGCCATTTTTGCTGTGTTTGAGCCGTTCGAAAAGCGTCGCTCAGGTAATGAGATTATTCAAGATATTCGTGCAAAAATTGGCGTTAATGATAAGGCGTTTGTTGTCACTATTCCGCCGCCAGCAGTAAATGGAATTGGCAACGGGGGCGGTTTCAAAATGATGATTCAAGATGTCGCCGGACACGGTACACCCGCACTAGAGGCCGCAGCATGGCGTGTTGTTATGGCGGCGAATCAGGCTCCAGAAACGACCTCTGTGTTTACCTTCTTTGAAACCAGTACACCGCGTATTTATCTGAATATCGATCGAGAAAAAGCACGCCAGTTAAATGTGCCTTTGCAGAATGTTTTTGATGCTTTGGAGTCATATATTGGCTCTAGTTATGTTAATGACTTCAACTACAAAGGACGGACTTTTCGTGTGACGGTTCAAAGTGAGTCACCTTATCGAGAAGAGCAGGATGATTTGCTTAAACTCAGAGTTAGAAGCAATGATGGCGCAATGGTGCCAATTGGCACGATAGCAACGGTTGAACATACCTCAGGACCCGCACGATTGCCTCGATTTAACTTGTATCCGGCAGCGGCAGTAACAGGAAACGCAACTTATGGATACAGTTCTGGGGAGGCATTGGCAAGAATGGAACAAATCGCTCAGGAAGTGCTGCCTCCTGGTTTTACTTATGAATGGACAGAACTTGCTTACCAAGAGAAAAACACGGGGAATTCTGCCATTGTCGTCTTCCTGCTTGCCGTTGTTTTTGTATTTTTGTTATTAACGGCGCAATACGAAAGTTGGTCTCTACCTATGTCGATAATATTAATCGTTCCAATGTGTTTGCTTTCGGCGGCGTTTGGCCTGCTGATTATGCACATGGACAACAATATATTGACTCAAGTTGGCTTGGTGGTACTGGTGGGGCTAGCGGCTAAAAACGCGATCCTTATTGTGGAGTTTGCTAAGCAAAATGAAGAGCACGGGGAAACAACAGAGCGAGCAGCCGAAGAAGCGGGACGACTGCGTTTAAGGCCAATACTGATGACCGCTTTTTCCTTTATCTTTGGTGTTTTGCCTTTGTTATTTGCCACGGGGCCGGGAGCAGAGATGCGCCAAGCAATTGGTTTGACCATGTTTAGTGGAATGTTAGGGGTAACGTTGTTTGGTTTGATTTTCACTCCGTTATTTTACGTGTATTGCCGTAAAGCATCGCTTTGGCGAAAACCAAAATCGCTTTAGTGAGATTCGACTGAAGCGCAAAACATTTAGTTAAGGGAATGGGGGACGTAGATCCCCTTTTCTATTTTAGCTTCAGCTCAGATATTCGTGTTATAGCGCCTTGAAACTAAATACCTTGCAAATGATTTGCCAACGGTTGTCGTCTTTATAGAGCGTTAGGTAGTCTAGGTATTCTCTGCCCATCATGGTTAAGCGAACTTTAACAAATGCCATATTGTCACTTTCAGACTCAATCGAGAGAATTTCATCATGGCGAGCGTCGCCCCTTTCTCTTGGAGGAGTGCGCTGTTCCAAGATTGCCATATATTCTTGAGTTGAACAGTTTACGTATTCTCCATTCACAGTATTAATGTAACGAGCCTCTTTATGGAATACATTTGCCATTCCAATATGATCCGCTTCATATAAACAATCAAAGTATTGATTCATGAGTTCAGTGATTAAGGAAATTTCTTTTGCATTACTCATTATTGATGCCCTAATTTAAGGTGAAAATAGGAATATTCACGGAATAATGCCAGTTCTATAAGGGGTTGGCAAAAAATGATACCGGAATAAGGGAGGGGAAAATATGGTAGAAATTGAGCGTAGAAAACCGACACGCGCTTACAGAAGCGCGCGTTTAGCCTGTAACTGCCATTTGTATTGAATCGTTATACTTTGGCGGGTTTGTTTCGTGTTACTTTGGGTGAAACTTTGTTCCCAGTGTACTTACGATAAAGCATTCTACCCAATAACTCGGCGACTTCTTTAGTGCTGTCTTCCGCCATGAGTAACAAGCCAAGGTCTTCGCCTTCTTTTAATACGTAGGCAAAGTCTTCAATGAGTTTCTCCTGCTCAACTGCCGGCACTGACATGTCAGAGAGCATTTTACCGCGCCCCGTAATGAGCCATTCCATTGAAGCCCCTGTTTGCTGAAAGGCCACGTAGCAAGCATGAAAAGGGATCTGTTCTCGATTGATCCAACCATTAATCGTGCTAGGGCTTATGTCTAGTTGAGTGCTGAGTTGATAGTTATTCTCAACGTCAAAAGCCATTTTCAACCTTTCTAATATGCCATGTACATCCACAATATTCTCTCTCTTAAGTTTAGGGATACGTCGATTGCTGTTATATGATGTAGGTAAATAATTTCACATATAAGAAACTAAGGCAACATCAAATGGCAATAAATAATACCTATGAGGGGTAAAAAAGTTTAAGTTTTTGAAACAAAGTCCCAAAAAGCCTAAATCTGTAGTCGATTTGGCGTTTTACTTACCAGCTTTACGGAATAAAACGATTAACTTTTCAGTTTCATATAGATAGATCGATTAGGTTTGCTTTGAGTTGCCAAATACTCTGACCGCTTAGGTGATATTTTCTTTCGAAAGCTGTGAAAGGATCCCTAACATTGATGAGTTGAGTCTGTGGCTTGGCGCCTGCAATAGAAAGTGCAATGGAAAATTCGTCAATATAAGTTGACCAATTGCTCCTGACTTCTAGTTCACCGCCTAGTTTTAAGATGTCTGAAAATGAAGGGCTAGCGTGCCAGCGTCTTTGTACTTGAGAGGACTTTGGGTAAGGGTTGGGAAACAACAGAAAATGTGCAGCCAGTTTCCAACCTTCTTCCACCGCTAAACGCCAGAAGTCAATGACATCAGCGCGAAGAATAATGGCGTTCGAAGGCAAAGTTAGCACTTTATCTTGCTTGGAGGTGCGAACAAGAGACTTATCTAAACCGATGACTCTTGCCTCAGGATAAAGCGCGGCAATACGTTGTGTGCTTTCGCCTACGCCGCAACAAGAATCCAGAATTAGCGGTTGCTCTGACTCGAAAAAATCATCGCCAAGCCATTGTTTTACGTTATTAAATGCCATGCGAGTATGCTCGCTAATTGGCTTTTGAAATGGCCTAGAAAGGTATTTCTCCACCAGCTCGGCGAGCTTTTCGTGAGGACCTGTTTGGTTACTGGTAACTGAACGCGAATTTCCCTGCATTACGAACGAATTCCCACACCTTTTTGAATTAATCGGTAAGCAAAACCGATGAAGACAATATTAAATAGCACGAGAAGCCCGATTGAAGTGCCGATTGAAAAATCAGATTGTCCTAAAAAGCCGTACCGGAATCCGCTGACCATGTAAACGATAGGATTGGCCTTGCTTACCCATTGCCAGAATTCAGGTAGTAGCGTGAGTGAATAGAAAACCCCACCTAAGTACGTAAGAGGCGTTAAAACGAATGTAGGAATAATGCTGATGTCGTCGAAGTTGCGTGCATAAACACCGTTAATGAGTCCTGCGCAAGCAAAAAGGGAAGCCGTCAGCAACAAGGTGGCGACAATTGCTGCAAAGTTGTGAATGTGAATATCGACAAACAATAACGAAATGAATGATACAAGAATACCGACTAAAATCGCACGGCTCATGCCACCGCCCAAATAACCAGCGATAACCACCCAAGCTGGAACTGGTGCGACTATTAGTTCTTCAATATTGTGCTGAAACTTGGCGCTAAAAAATGAAGAGGCAACATTTGAATAGGAGTTGGTGATAATCGACATCATGATTAATCCGGGAACGATAAACTCCATATAGGTGAAGCCACCCATATCGCCAATTCGGCTGCCAATGAGGTTCCCGAAGATAACAAAGTACAAAGACATAGTAATCACAGGCGGTAACAAGGTTTGTATCCATATCCGCATATATCGTGTGATTTCTTTTCGCCAAATGGTTTTAAGGGCGATCCAGTTACGTTGTGAACGCTGTGTCATACTTGCGCCTCCTTACGACCATTTTCAACCAGTTTGACGAACAACTCCTCTAACCGATTGGCTTTATTTCTTAAACTCAACACTTCAATGCCTTGCTCTGTTAACTGTGAAAATAATTGATTTAGCCCTGACTCTTTCGGCACATCTACTTCAAGCGTATTATTTTCTAATAAGCGGCTCTCATAGCCATTAATGATGGGATTGTGGCTGTTTGCCGGCAGATCCAATACAAAGGTTTCGACATTGAGCTTCGCGAGCAAGTTTTTCATAGTGGTATTTTCAACTATGCGACCTTTGTCGATGATGGCAATGTTTCGACAAAGCATTTCTGCTTCTTCCAGATAATGCGTCGTGAGAATGATGGTAATACCTTGCTCGTTGATTTTTGTTAGGAACTCCCACATAGAGCGTCTAATTTCAATATCAACGCCTGCGGTGGGTTCGTCAAGAATCAGAATGTTGGGTTCGTGCATTAGTGCACGGGCAATCATTAACCGGCGTTTCATCCCACCGGAAAGCGCGCGAGCCGGTTGATCTTTTTTGCCCCATAAATCCAGTTGCTTCAGATATTTTTCTGAACGTTGTAGGGCGATGTCTCGTGGGACACCGTAATAACCTGCTTGATTGACGACAATTTGTTGTAAGGTTTCAAACTGGTTAAAGTTAAATTCTTGTGGCACTAAACCAATACAGGATTTCGCTTCAACTAACTCCTTTTCTAGCGAAAAATCAAAAACTTTTACGTCCCCTTCACTTTTATTGACGAGTGAGCTGATGATGCCAATAGTCGTGGATTTACCCGCGCCATTTGGTCCTAATAGTGCAAAAAAGTCGCCACGGGTAACTGTTAAGTCCACACCCTTTAGCGCTTGTACACCACCATCATAGGTTTTTTTTAACCCTTTAATTTCAAGGGCAAATTTGGATTTAGCAGTCATGATAAGTCCTGTAGGGTACGACACAAAGGAGTTGTCTTTATGGTATCAAAATTAGCAATTTCAAGGGATGAAAAAATAGGGACATCAAGAGTCATATAATCATTGATGTCCGATCGTAAAAAATAGTTCGCCATTATTCAGTGGTGATTACATTTTCAATGAAAACTATTTTAAAGCTGTATGGTGTGCGCCATCGACTGGAATTGTGGTGCCATTAATATAAGAACCGGCTTCGCTGGCAAGCAATAAGATGGGGCCAAGTAGTTCAGGCAGTTCACCTAAACGTCCAGCAGGAATCGTTTTGGCGTAAGCTTGACCTTTTTCTGATTCAAAAAAGTGAGCGTTCATTTCGGTTTTAAACCAACCGGGTGCGATACCATTCACGCGAATTCCAAATTTGATTAAGTCTAGTGCCATAGATCGAGTGAGTTGCAATACTGCACCTTTAGATGTGGCATAAGCTGAATAACCGATTGCGGCGCCATAAGCTAATACAGATGCTACGTTAATGATGCTACCTTGCACTTTTGCTTGAACCATATGTTGTGCGGCTACCTGACCAACATGCCACACGCCTTTTACGTTGGTATCCATTACCCAATCGAAAGAGTCATCGTCGGTTTCTAAAAAGTGTTTTGGATCGGCAACGCCAGCGTTGTTAATGACAACATGAATCGGGCCAAATTCTGCCGCGGCGGTGGCAAATGCCTTTTCAATGCTAGCCTTGTCTGTTACGTCCATTGCCACAGCCAATGCTTCTCCACCTGCTTCTTTAATTGATTGAATATTCTGTTCCAGCTTTTCTAAGCGACGGGCTGCCAGCACGACCTTAGCCCCAGCTTTGGCTAGACCTGCCGCAATTGATGCGCCGATGCCGCTTGATGCGCCTGTAATAAGCGCGACTTTACCTTCCAGTGAAAAATTAGGGTACATAAAAAAGAGTCCTCGTTTAAAAGTCTGTGTTAGCCAGGATCTTGGCCAACTGATGTTTATCTAAGCATTCACCACGGGCCCAAGTTGCTTTCAACACTCGGATAAGTTCACCCATGCATTGCTTTTTGTGTAGAAGTTGTTGCAGTAAAACATCAACTTCTTGATATTTTTGCTCCAGTCGACGCATTAATTCATTGTGGTCGAAGCCTTGTTCTTTGCTAAAAAAGGTGGGGAGCTCATCGAGTGTGAACCCCAAACTTTGGGCAAATTTAATTAATTGCAAACGATCAACTGCGGATTCGTCATAAACACGAAAACCGCCTTGGCTTCTTTCTGCGAGTGGTAACAACCCCTTTTGTTCGTAAAAGCGGATGGTTGATGCTGGCAGGTTACTGACTTTGGCCAATTCACCAATGCGCATTGTTCACCTCAAATAAAGCTTGAACTTAAAGTTAACTTTAAGGTTATGCTTGAAACTACTTTCAAGTCAATGCTTAATTTTTGAGGTGCGTTATGACGCAGTCTTCAGTATTTTCTCCTTTCACACTGCCGTGCGGTCGTGTATTGAAAAATCGTATTGTGAAAGCCGCAATGGAAGAAAACTTGGCGACAGCCGAGCAGACTCCTGGGGCTCAACTAAGAACCCTATATCAATCATGGGCGCAAGGTGGCGCGGGGTTATTAATTACCGGGAACGTGATGGTTGATCGTCTCGCAATGACCGGACCCGCAGGGGTGGTGTTGGAAAATGAAGCGCACCTCAACGACTTTAAACGGTGGGCAAAGGCGGCACAAACTCATGACGCACAAATTTGGATGCAAATTAATCATCCTGGGCGTCAGGTGTTTGCAAAGCTAGGTGGTAAATCTGTGTCACCTTCTGATGTGGCCATTGATATTGGTAAGCATTCGGCTTTATTTGTGCGTCCTAAACCCCTTACAGAGTCAGAAATTCTGGATGTGATCGCACGGTTTGTTAACACCGCTAAACTGGCAGAAAAGGCTGGGTTCGATGGTGTGCAAATTCACGGAGCCCATGGTTACTTATTGGCGCAGTTTCTATCACCGCTGACTAATAAGCGTAACGACAAATGGGGTGGAACGCTGGAAAATCGCGCGAGGATTCTCATTGAAATTATTAAGGGTGTGCGTGAACAGGTTGGGCCTTCCTTTGCTGTTGCGGTAAAGCTTAATTCAGCAGACTTCCAACGTGGCGGGTTCGATATTGATGACGCCGAACAAGTGGTGGCTATGCTTCATGGTTTAGGTGTGGATGTGGTGGAGCTTTCCGGGGGAAGCTATGAGTCACCTGCAATGCAAGGACGTACCGCAGACCAAAGAACATTGGCAAGAGAAGCCTACTTTATTGACTTTGCCAAGCGTATTGCTGAAAAGAGCGCTATTCCTATCATGACGACAGGAGGTGTGACGCGTTTAGCAACTGCGGAAATGGTACTCAGTCATCAGGTTGAGCTTGTGGGGTTGGCGAGAGCTCTGGCTTTTAACCCATCATTGCCCAATCAATGGCTAAAAACCCCTGCGCTGGAAGGCTCAATTCCACAGGTTCACTGGAAGGATAAAACCATGGGCGCGCTTGCAGTGATGGCCATAATTAAACGTAATTTACGCCGCTTAAGTCGCAATAAGGTGCCGGCTGGCGGGTTGTCGCCTATTTGGACGTTACTCATTGATCAGTTTCGAACTCATAGACTCACAAAACGCTATAGAAAAAGAATTTTGCTAGAGAAGCGCTAGTTTTCCTATTTGCCTTTATCGATTATTGGGTTAACGTGTTTTTATGTTATGTCGTAATGCTACACGTTCAACCCAACCATGCCGCACAACACTTTTAACCCGCTCACTTCGCTGACCATAGAAAATCCGACTCACTTCACAATCACTGGGCTTACATGGCTACGCTCTGGTTACGCTGTGGTTGCTTTGATACTCAGCATTTCAAATGATGTTAGTCTTTACTTCTATGGCGTGGTTGCCGCTTATATTGGCTGCGCGTTTATTTTTTTGAGTCAGAAAGATAGTGCTCATTTTTTACGTATTTTAGCTGTGAGTTTACTCATTGATATTGGATTTACCGGATGGTTTCTATATATCAATGATGGCGTTATGTCTGGGTGGGTATCGGTACTTCTTTTTCCGGCGCTTGTTGGCAGTTTGACCTGTGATAAAAGAACAGCGTGGTTGGTCGCCTTAATGGCTATGCTGTGTTACGCCATTTTGATTTATATTCCCCACGATGCCATGACTTCAGGAAGTATGCCTATCTCCCATATGGCAATGGGACATGATATGGGGCAAACATCGAGTATGGCTACGCATATTGAGGGGATGTTGGTGACTTTTTGTATCTCGGTGGGCACATTAACCGGGTTTATTTCGCATCAAGCTGATTTATTGAGGCGTCACCAAAAGTCCCTTGTTGAAATGCATGAAAGACAGCTTCGAGAACAACAAATTATGGCATTTGCGACCTTATCTGCGAACACTACGCATCGATTAGCAAGCCCAATATCGTCCATATCATTGTTGCTTGAAGAGCTCGAAGAAAATCATCCTAAACTTGAATGTGACGATGCTTTTAAAGACATTCAAGCCCAAGTTCGGCGATGTGAAACAGTGTTACAAACACTGGTGAAAACAACGCGAGATTACGACCCAGACAAGCATCGACGAAGCCAAATTCAAGTATGGTTACAAGAGTTGATCGGAAATTGGTGGGTGACTCGCAGTGAGGTTCAATATCAATTAAATATCGCCGAAGACCTGAAAAACGAAATTATCGATTACGATGATAACGTTAGTTTCGCTTTAGTGAACTTGCTCGATAATGCGGCGAATGCGTGTCAATCGCAGTCAATGCCTAAAGTGGTGATGGATGTTCGAACACTTAAGAATGGTTGGATCGAAATTCAACTACAGGATAACGGAGCCGGAATAGAACAACCGCTCTTATCTCAGTTTGGCCGACAATTTGTGGATAGTGAGTCGGGTTTAGGTATAGGAACCACACTTGCTCGGGCCGCGATCCAACGAGTAGGGGGAAGAATAACGGTACAAGAAAACGGCGACGACATGGCTGGCACACAAGTAAACGTTATGCTCCCCTTAAAACGTTTAAGCTGAAGGGCTTTGCATTAATCCTGATTGTCAGGGCGAAAGGAGAGGAACTGCTGATTAAAGTAGTGAAATACTCGTATTAACGGGGTTTTCAGCTCGGGGTTTTCCCGACTAATGATATAATTTATCGCTTCAAGTGTACTTAAATAACCCGGTTGTGGTGCCTTTCTTATTGGATACTGCCCTGCTGGTGGGGATTCAAAATGAAACGCAGGTAGTTGGTGCAGCCAAGGATTTAAGCACCAAACCTTTAATGCCTTACGCCATGTTGCATCAATGAAAATAAAGGTGTCGATGCGTTTTAAAATATGTTTTTCAATGGCCTTGCTTCCCCTGCTAGGGAACAACACGGCGCAGTGCGCCGTATCAACTTGTTGAATAATATCAGCAAAGTCACCCTCATTTTCGCCAACGTAAATTTCCGTTTGAGGTAAACATAGCTTGACCAAACGCGCTGAGTTTTTAGCATTATTCGTTTCGCTTGGGTGTTGCAAAACCACCAACTTTTGAGGCACTTCAAAGGGCTGGATGTGCTCACATAGGCAGGTTTTAATCGGGTAATGGCAATTTTGACAGTATTCGCGCACTAGGGTTATCAGTAAACTGGAAACAAGCATCAAGCATATCAAAAAAGTTTTGCACTCGGTGTGTTAAAATGCATGTTTGTTTATAACGAAAAATATTTAATTCAAGCGGGAAAATAGAAACTCCATG
Organism: Alteromonas sp. a30; assembly: GCF_026788005.1. Lineage (GTDB taxonomy): Bacteria > Pseudomonadota > Gammaproteobacteria > Enterobacterales > Alteromonadaceae > Paraneptunicella. The sequence goes on along the minus strand of NZ_JABEPE010000008.1, from coordinate 5,527 downwards.
TCGACCAATGTATTGGCTATTTTGGATGATGATCGCGTACTCGCTGAAACTCTCTCAAGACGTTTAGCAAAGCGCGAATATGAAGCAAGCACTTACTTCCATATTGATGAACTACTCTGTTCAAGTAATGCATTCACGCATATTATTTTGGATCTTAATTTAGGCCACTATTCGGTACTAAGTGGCTTAGAACAAATTCGTCAAAAGTGGCCGCGAGCGAGAATTATCATCCTCACCGGCTATGCCAGCATAGCCGGTACCGTTAGTGCTATGAAAAAAGGCGCAGATGATTACCTCACCAAACCGATTAACTTTGAACAGTTACTAAAAGCATTAAAAAGTGAAGGGGAGTTAGCAGAAACGACCTCAGATGATGTGATTTCATCCGCGCAACTGGAGTGGGAGCATATTCAACGAGTCTTACTAGAGCATGATGGTAATATTTCGGCAACTGCGCGGGCGTTGAACATGCACCGAAGAACCTTACAGCGTAAATTGCAGAAAAAACCCTTGTGGTGAGCTATTGCCAGTATATAAAAAGCCCCGCAATGGCGAGGCTTTCTAAATATGTGACATTTTTCTAAGCAGTGAATCTTAGAAAGGAAGTAACTGCCAAAAATCCTCAGCTGACTGGGTGAGTGAATGAATTTCTGTAAGTCACTGTTTAATAATAAAAACCAAATTTTAGCTGGTGTTCTTTTATTATTTTATTCTTACAAAACAAATCATTCCGTAAAATTAACGCTTAAAGTCGGAGTCAATCAGCGCATTCTTTACACTTTTTAATTTAACAATTATCCAACATCCTCCGTTTGGATACCCAATAGCTTAGCTATAATATTTCAATAATTCTTCATATTGATGCCACTCAGGACTACTTCTTAACTTCTCAATAAATGAAAACGGCAAAGAGCTATTAAAGTCAAAATCTTCGACAGAAATGGGCTTTGTTGACTAAATGATTTGAACTTTTCCTTCTCTCAATGATCAGATCACCAAATCATTATTTCTCCTTCCTCATGACTAAACCTAAATATCAAACTAAAAACTGGAAACAGTACAACCAACACCTTATCAATAGAGGTTCCATCACATTTTGCCGTGATATGCCAAAACCTCACAGGTTCCAACCGTTATTGGAAAAAGCAAACTGACTACCATCAACGTTCACTAAGTGAAACAGCCATGTTCAGATTCAAAACGCTCTTTGGCGATAAACTGAGCTTAAGGCATTACAATTCACAGATTGCAGAAACAATGGCAGCTATTAAAGCAATGAACAAACTTACCAGGATAGGTATGCCTGAAACCTACAAAATGGCCTGAAATGGGGCTGCATTACTGATGTTTTGTCTATGGAGTGAATTGATCAACAGAGCCCAAACTACGTCATACACACTCAGCATATTGGAACAAAAGATAATTCCTACTTTAACTGAAGGTAGAATAAAACTGACCAGATTGGACTTAATTAACAATGACTCATTTGATATCAACACAGTCACAGAAACTAAGCTTAATGATGTGAAAGACTTTAACCCTCAAAAATGTGTTAATAATACACAGCGACTGCAAAACGATTTACATACGAAAGTCTCAAGAGAGGATTCATATACTGAGTTAAGCAATGAATTTGATGAGTTGTTTAAAAGGATTGAGTCACCCAAAGATCCTTTATCAATTTTTAGAGCCACCGAAAAGGAACTTCGGGCGACTTATAGCCCAGGGAAAACTAAAAGTGACTCATAAAGTAAATGCATGGAGAGTTTCATGAGAATTGAACAAATGCCGGGGTATTCATTGCCAACCCTAGCAGTATGACCACAACCTTGGTATGAAGGCTGTTTATGGCAAATGTATGAACTAAAAATAATAAAAGATGGTTCATTACACTGGTATATAGGCTTCTATGAGTTTGATACGAATCATGTGAAGGAAGATGTTTATGATACTTATGAATCCGCCGTGAAAATTGCAAAGGAAAGAAACCTTGAGCTGAACAACACCTTCAATCAGCTTGAACTTGCGAAACATGAAAGAGAATCCTTGCAACTCAAAATAGAAAAAGAAGTAACAAGACAGAGCCGCCTTTTTGGAGAAGAGCAACTTATGTTTTCTGAAGGCTTGAGTAGGCACAAAGAAACTCCTCGCCCATGAGCCGAAGACCTGATTTTACCAAGTAATAACGAGAACATTCGCAGTTCATTAACTGAGATTTTAAACGAAACGCCCTACGTAAATTTTGTTAGATTAAAGAGATACGGTATCAGCTTGCTAAAAGAAGGCCATAATGATTGGACCACAAGAGTCAAACACACCAAACAAACTGCCAAATACTTCTATCGAGAAAAAATTGCAGCAGCATTTGGATTAAACGGTGCTGAGCATTGGGGTAAAACTAAATCTAAAATTAGAGAAATTTTGCTGCCTAGAGCAAATCAGCTACTCCAATTAGCAAGCGTAAAAAGGATGCTCGCCGAAGCTGAGATCCTGGGAAAAAAGGTCGTGGTTGCATCAGGCTTTGTGTTTTGGTTTGAAGAAAATAACAATGTTGGCTGGGTTGTTAAAGAAGTGAGTTATACAAGCGCAGAGAAATCAGGAAATACTCTCTGGACGAAAGGGACTATATTATCTAAAAATCATGGCCGCATCGTCGTTTTGCCATATATAAAGGAAAATGGAGAGCTCGTTCAAGGCCACACCAAAAATGCACCATATGATGGGATAGCAAAACCAAGACATCCTAAAGAATATGTAGAACTTCCGTATGAAGTATTGGATGATGACTTGATGCTTGGACTATTTGATGAGTTGAAATATGAATAAAATGTCTATCCATCTTATTTAGATTAAGAAGCAATCCATGTGGCACTTTCTATCACAGACCTTGACTGAACCAAATCGTCAGCTCAGCCAGAGCCGAGCATTCAGGTATAGGTTGCTTTATGATCGTAACTGTCGGTAAAAATGGAGCTATCCTACTCCCCCAAGATGAGAATTTCACTGAAGAAAATAAACTAGAAATCGATGATATTTTATTGTGCACACTTACGAAAGATAAAGGCTTAATTAAGCTTGAAAAGTTTTCAGAACAACCTTTAACCAATGAACAAATAAAAGCCACTACAGTCATCAGCGGATTTAAATTATAACGATTTCGATTTAATTGAATGGGACAACAGCGTGTTGCCCCATTATACAGAGAATTCTATGCTCACTTCCGATTATCGCTTCTATCTGTTATGAATAAGCGTGCCCTAAAACCCACATAAAGTCCTAAAATGGTTACTCTAAATAGCTAAAATCCACTTAATGCAATCAAATTGGGACACTAAAAGAGTTATTTGACAATGTCATCTTAAAGCTCTAAATTAAGGACATTAGGTAAGAATAACCCACATAATGTAATCCAAACAGGACTTTACAGTGAAAGGTGTGACAGCTACAGCATTAGCAGAAGAGATCGGCGACAGATTGAAACAAGCTCGACTAAATCGAAACCTAACACAATCTGAAGTTGCGGAGCTTGCTGGCATTGCCCGCAAAACGGTTTTGAATGCAGAAAAGGGAAAAGTTCAGCTCGACATCATGATTGCTATATTAATGGCACTAGACCTCACGCAGCAGATTGATCTATTTCTCCCTAAACAAGAAACTTCTCCCTTACAGCTGGCCAAACTGCAAGGAAAGAAAAGACAGAGAGCCTCTGGCCAGCGCAGTAACAAAGATGAGGAAACACCAGAATGGTAATGGAAGTCATTACAATAACATACCAAGACGATGTTGTTGGCGCAGTGAGTTTTGACACTGAAAAGGGACTTGGGTCATTTGAATATGATCCAGGCTTCATAAAAAAAGGTGTCGAGCTGTCCCCGATCAAAATGCCATTAGCGAATCGCATTTATAGCTTTCCCGAACTGGATTTCAATACCTTTAAAGGACTACCAGGTTTAATAGCTGACTCCTTACCTGATGATTTTGGTAACGCAGTTCTCAACGCATGGGTTGCAGGTCAAGGTCGTTCACCGAGTGACATTACACCACTGCAACGTCTCCAATATACGGGAAAGCGAGGCATGGGAGCTCTTGAGTATGCGCCAGCTACAAAGTTACGAAGTTTAAATGCTTCACAACAAGTAGAAATCCAATCGCTCGTTTCAATTGCACAAGAAATCTTAGATTCACGAGGTAATTTTGAAGTAAAACTCAAACAAAATGGGCAAGACGATAGAGAGGCAATGATGTCTTTATTATCTGTTGGCATGAGTGCGGGAGGAGCACGACCGAAAGCCGTATTAGCATTTAATGAAGATTTTACTCAAGTCCGCTCCGGCCAAGCCAAAGTGCCAAGTGATTTTACTCATTATTTGATGAAATTTGACGGCGTTAGTGAACATAACAAAAATCAAGAAACCTTCGGTGACCCATTAGGCTATGGAGCAATGGAGTTTGTTTATCATCTAATGGCTAACAAATGCGGTGTCGATATGATGCCATGCCGCTTACTCCATGAAGGCAATCGACGCCACTTTATTACACAACGGTTTGATCGAATTAAAAACAGCAAGGTACACGTACAAACGCTAAACGGGCTTGCCCACGTTGATTATAAAAAGCCGGGGTCATTTTCTTACGCAGAGTTATTTGGCATTGCCAGACAGTTGAAGCTTTCTGCTGTTGAAGCTGAGCAACTATTCAAACGCATGACGTTCAATATCATTGCTCGAAATCATGACGACCACTCAAAGAACTTTGCCTTTATTCTGAAAAAAGACAAATGGTCTCTCGCACCAGCCTATGATTTAGCTTATAGCTATAAACCAGGTAGTAAATGGGTGAACAGCCATTGGATGAGTTTGAATGGTAAAAGAGATAACTTTACACGAAGTGATTTCTATAGTTTAGAGAAACTGAGCCATGTTTTTAACAAGAAAAAGATCGACGATATTATTGATGCAACGATTGAGCACGTATCAACTTGGCGTCAGCTTGCTGAGGAATGGGATGTACCAAAAACACTGATAGATGAAATACAAGAAAACTTGCGGCTCGATATTTAGTATGCTCGGAGTTCGATAATTACTTCCACTTTTCGCTCATTCCTGTCGCTTGATATGACACAGCCGAACGTCAGCTTCACGTTGTGAGCTGACTGTCCGAATTAGTTAAGCTTTGTGATGAAAAGTGTCAGATTAAGTCGAGACTAATACAATTAAGTGTGTTGACACCAAGCGACTTTGTCGTATCTTAATTACCAAGCGATTCTGTCGTATTCGCTAATTACCAAGGGAAACTGTCGGTCACTTTTTTACATGTCTGGTAATGTTCTTTTTTTGAATATTTGAGGCATGTTGAGGATGATTGTGATGGATTCTAAAGCTCAACTCACCGTTGATATAATTGCTAAAGTTGTTGAAGGCAGGATAACAATAGCCAACGCTGCTAAGCTACTAAGCTACTAAGCTACTAAGCTACTAAGCTACTAAGCTACTAAGCTACTAAGCTACTAAGCTACTAAGCTACTAAG
>NZ_JABEPE010000088.1 GCF_026788005.1 Alteromonas sp. a30 | reverse complement strand
AGCTTAAGTTGCTGCTTAAGCCTGGGTCTCACTTTACCGAAATCGGATGTTTAGGTGGGATTAATTATCCATACAAATTACTCAAAAGGACACAAAACGCTTGGCTTGTGCTCCTTCGTCGCTAATTTTAGCCAAGCATTTATGCGCCCATTAGTAAGGCGTTATACGTAATTATGAGAATTAAGCTCGCCGCAATATTTTTACTACTAAGTCTTAGTTCTTTTGGGAGTAGTATGGAACAAGGAAAAGTTGAAACTCAAAAACTATTTAATGCAGTATTGCCTTTAGCTCAGCAACTGTTATTGGAAAATGAAGAGTTTTTTCCGTTTGGTGAAATAATGAAACCAAATGGCGAGCAAGTTAATTTATCAGCATCAAGTGGCGAAGAACGTCCAAAATCATCAGACTTAATCGACTTACTTAAGAATTATTATATTGAGGCTGCACAAAGTAACGAAATTATTGCATCTGCTTTAGTTTATGATGTAGTGGTTAATGGCTTGGATTCAATCGCTATAGATTTGGATCATGTAAGTGGATATTCCGTTACTGTTGTTGTGCCATATGAATTAACGGAAACGAAGTTAATCATTGGGCAAATGTTTACAGTTAAGGGCAAAAAACAGATTTTTAAGTAATGAGTATATTACGTATAACAAGAGACTCAAAAGGACGCAAAACGCTTGGCTTGTGCTCCTTCGTCGCTAATTTTAGCCAAGCATTTATGCGCCCATTAGTAAGGCGTTAGCAATACAACAAACGGGGTTTCGCCAAATGAAGGGTCTACAAAAACTAGCTGGTATCGCAGCAATTTTCCAAGGGCTTATTTACATAGCAGCCTTTGTGTATTTTGGGG
>NZ_JABEPE010000087.1 GCF_026788005.1 Alteromonas sp. a30 | reverse complement strand
ATGCGCTGCAAACTTAGGCATTTTCTTGAGCCGTACTCGACCACTGCAAGTAAGGTGTGTTGTGTCGAATTGGTATCGGTGACTGTGGTTAAATCCACGCCCCAACAGGTGTTTATCGGTACATTCGAAGGCCGTTTGTGCTTGAGCTTTCTTCGCAAAGCTCGCCACTGATATTGATGATTTTTAAGTTGCAAATATACGTAAGATTTACTCACGGTTTCGGCATCTTTAACCAAATGAATTCGATTAAATAATTCAGCGATTTTGCGACAGCCAAACTCAGGATTTATCGCTTTAAGGTAAATGACTTTATGCATCACCCATTCTGGTTTTTTGTTGGATTTTATCGCGGTAGCTGCGGGCGTTGGTGCAAAGTATTTTCGTAGCTTTAAATCCGAATTTCCTCTTTTTAAAGCCTTCGTGAACATCCATTTCACCACTTTAACTAACAATCCAATCAGCAATAAAAAGGCGATAAACAACAGCATACAAACTTCTTAAAAACCAAGAATGGTAAAGCAAGGTGATGGTGATGTCTTTTTAAGTGTTATCACTGACATTCTCAAAAAAGGGGCTTAATGACCCATGAAAGTCATCCGTATTATGCCAATCAAACGCCAAGGCACACGGTATACGCCAGCTTCGATGTGCTGGGCCGTGCGCAAAGCAAAACCACGCCACAAATCAACGGGCAACTTCAGGCAACCTACTTTTACGATGGCCTAAAAACCGAGATAAGCGTGGCAGCCACGCTCTCCGATGTAGGTAACTTAAATGTAAGCCGCACCTACAACGCCCTAGAGCAATTGGTGCGAACCGAAGATGCCATCGGTGGTGTTACCCAATACGCTTATGA
>NZ_JABEPE010000086.1 GCF_026788005.1 Alteromonas sp. a30 | reverse complement strand
ACGTCGCCATCAAGCATTAAAAACCAGCGCTGGTGTACACGGCAAACGTCATCAAAAGGGATACATTGGCTCAGGGAAAATCGCCATTATTGGCCTTGCAGGACGTTACCCACAGGCACCGGATTTAGACACCTTCTGGGACAACCTGAAAACCGGCAAAGACTGCATTACTGAAATCCCAGAAGATCGCTGGGATCATTCCTTGTATTTTCACCCTGATAAAAACCACCAAGGGACTACGTACAGCAAATGGGGTGGGTTTGTTGAAGGTGTTGACCAATTCGATCCCTTGTTCTTTGGCATATCGCCTCGAGAAGCAGAGATCATCGACCCACAAGAGCGGCTGTTCCTAGAGTGTGTTTATGAAACCCTTGAAGATGCGGGTTACACACGCAGCGCGCTATCGGCAAGAAAGTCGTCACTCAATGAGCAAACGCTTAGCGGGAACATTGGTGTGTTCGTTGGCGTGATGTATCAGGAATATCAGCTATACGGAGCGCAAGCACAAGCGCAAGGGCATGGCGTAGCATTAAGCGGTAATCCTAGCTCCATTGCCAATCGTGTGTCCTATTTCTGTAACTGGATTGGCCCGAGCATGGCTATCGATACCATGTGTTCGTCGTCGCTTACGGCGTTGCATTTGGCGTGTCAGAGCATTCGTTCAGGCGTGTGCGATATGGCGATTGCGGGTGGCGTGAATGTGACGGTGCATCCGAATAAATATTTGTTGCTGTCGCAAGATAACTTCACTGCCAGCAATGGTCGTTGCATGAGTTTTGGTGAAGGTGGCGATGGTTACGTGCCGGGTGAAGGCGTTGGCGCGGTTTTGCTTAAACGCTTAGAAGAAGCGGAGCAAGAAGGCGACCA
>NZ_JABEPE010000085.1 GCF_026788005.1 Alteromonas sp. a30 | reverse complement strand
CACATGCTCCACCGCTTGTGCGGGTTCCCGTCAATTCCTTTAAGTTTCACTCTTGCGAGCATACTACTCAGGCGGATCATTTAACGCGTTAGCTGCGTTAGTGAAATTATTCCACCAACTAATGATCATCGTTTACGGCGTGGACTACCAGGGTATCTAATCCTGTTTGCTCCCCACGCTTTCGTCCCTTAGTGTCAATATATAACCAGTTAGCTGCCTTCGCCTATTGGTGTTCTTCCTAATATCTACGCATTCCACCGCTTCACTAGGAATTCCGCTAACCTCTTTATAATTCTATTTTGCCAGTATCCAAAGCGGACTGAAGTTGAGCTTCAGCATTTAACTCCAGACTTAGCAAAAAACCTACGGACGCTTTACGCCCAATAATTCCGGATAACGCTTGCGACCTATGTATTACCGCGGCTGCTGGCACATAGTTTGCCGTCGCTTTCTAATAAGGTACCGTCAAGATAAAATCATTTCCTATTCTATTTTTTCTTCCCTTATAACAGCAGTTTACATTCCGAAGAACTTTTCATCCTGCACGCTGTGTCGCTCCATCAAGCTTTCGCTCATTGTGGAAAATTCCTTACTGCTGCCTCCCGTAGGAGTCTGGGCCGTATCTCAGTCCCAGTGTGGCCGTACAGCCTCTCGGCCCGGCTAAACATCATCGTCTTGGTAGGCCATTACCCTACCAACTAACTAATGTTCCGCACCCCCATTTTTAAGTGAAGCTGTGAAGCTCCTTTCTATTACTCATCATGCGATAAATAACTATATCCGGTATTAGCTATTGTTTCCAATAGTTATCCCAGTCTTAAAGGTAGGTTAGGTACGTGTTACTCACCCATTCGCTACTGAATGTATTGCTACATCCCGT
>NZ_JABEPE010000084.1 GCF_026788005.1 Alteromonas sp. a30 | reverse complement strand
ATGCTTAAAGTGTCGTCTGAGGTAAGAATGCTTTTCATCTCATCAATAGAGTTTCGCTCAAAACGACTGAAGATCACCGTAACCACCTAACGCTCTAATCAGCCGCGCCGCTTTTTGGCGTCGGGTTTATTTGTTTGTTAGCTTTACGACGTAACCAGTACAAACTTAACTGCGATACAAAAATGAAAGTAACTATTTGAAATATAGTAAAAAACATGGCAATTTTTGATTGTTCTGTGTTGAACGTGTTTAATGCTTGCTTACTTTTATTCACATCTACATTTTCTTGATATTTTCTAATATCATCAGATGTGGGTTCATACAAAGCATACTCCCCTGAGTTCAACTTATATTGGACAGATATTCCATCTTTCCAGTAAATAAATTGCGCAAAAGTCTGATTATCTTCCTCTGCATTATCAACATAAGTTTTCTCAAAGAGCTGAGCATAGCTGAAGCGCTCATAAACAGCTGAGTTAAGCAAGTTATCAGCAGTTATCAGGGCTTGGCTAGAAAAGGCATGCAAACCAACCGATATACAAAAGAGAAGTAAAAATTCATTTAACTGAAATGACTTTTTTCGTTGAACGTGAGAATGCGCGTAAGCGATGGGTAATAAAATAGAAAATACACCAAACATAACCCAATTAATAACCCAGTTACTTATCAGTATTGGGAATGCAAACTTCCCTACTAATGGGAAGATAAATAGAGCAAAACATATTGCTGATATGTACTTCATAGCATCCTAGTAAAGCTAACAACGCCTCAATCAGCCGACGCGTTAGCGGTCTGCTGGATTGACTTGTTAGCATTTTCCTCGGTTAGTAAACATATACCCAACCAAATAAACCAAACAATTTGTGATACGCCAAATATTT
>NZ_JABEPE010000083.1 GCF_026788005.1 Alteromonas sp. a30 | reverse complement strand
GACCAATTCGTCGGTGTGTGTATTGAGCGCTCCATTGAAATGCTGGTTGCGCTGATTGGGGTGCTAAAAGCCGGTGGGGCCTATGTGCCGCTCGACCCGAATTACCCGCAGCAGCGCCGCGAGTACATTTTGGAAGATTCCAATGTGTCGATATTGGTTACTCAATCGGTTCACGAAGCAGACTTGCAGCTTGAAGGCCGCACATTGATTTGCGTGGACGATTACCAGCATATTACCTTTGATGTTGCTGCAAGTGCGAAAGAAAAGCTAACAGAAAAGCTAACCGAAAAGCTAACAGAAAACCCAACGGTCGCCGGCTTAAACGCCGGGCACTTGGCGTACATCATTTACACTTCTGGCTCTACCGGTCGTCCTAAAGGCGTAGCGGTAAATCATCAAAGCGTGAGCAACTTCCTCAACTTCTGTCGTCGTCAATTTATGCCGGAGCATGTTGAAGGCGCGGTGGTGAGTTCAACCTTGGCGTTTGATGCCACGGTTGGCTCGTTATATCCACCACTGGTTTGCGGCGGTTATGTTGAGTTATTGCCAGACGACGAGCAATTGCTCAGCCGTTTAGGCGATTGTTTGCTCGACCAAACGCGCTCATTGCTGTTTAAGATTACTCCGGCGCACTTAAAAGCGATTGCCAGCCAAGGCGAGTTAGTGCCTAACCCTGTTTCGAAACACGTTGTGGTCATTGCTGGAGAGCAGTTAACGCAAAAAACGCTGTATCGCTGGAAGCATGAATTGCTCACAGCCGCAGAGCTCGTCAACGAATACGGGCCAACAGAAGCCACGGTAGGTAGCACCACTTATCACGATGTACATAAATTAGCGGTGAGCCCTGATTCACTGCGCGGCGTGCCTATTGGTAAACCGTTAGATAA
>NZ_JABEPE010000082.1 GCF_026788005.1 Alteromonas sp. a30 | reverse complement strand
CGGTGAGCGCCAGCACATGCAGCAAATGTTCAGTCATTTTGCCGTGATTATCGGGCGTTTCGTCACTTGCTTCGCTACAATGCATCATGGCGTATTCGGCCATTTCTTCTGCAATCAAGGTGGCGGTGTCGCGCTTGAAACGCTCCGGCATGGCTAAGTCGTGTTCAATGGCATAATCAGCAATCTCGATAGCACCTTCTACATCGCCAACGTCAATGCGCCACATCATCACCGTCATTAATACATCGTCTTGCGCGCCTGCGTTAGCTGCAATAATGCCATCCACATAACCGCTGTATTGGGCTAACAGCTCGGCTTTTACGCTAACGCGCCGCTCAATGCTTTGAATTTGGGAAAGTTGGCGCTGGTGAGTGATTAACTGAGCCAGCATTAATTCATAGTGACTGGCGTTATCGTCAATGGCATCGTGGCTGAGCAAGGCGTGTTTTTCCGCGAGCTTTTTGTGTTTGTGATTACGTGCAATGCTCATTAGTGCCAGCCTCCGTTACCATCGGGAACCAGAATATTTTCGTTAAAACAAATCAGGTCGTAATCTTCAATCACGTAGTCTTCATTGACTGATTGAAAATCTTCTACGCGGTCGCGCTCGGGGTTGTCTTTAATATGACGGCGGCGGCTGCCTTCTTGATAGTAAATACTGAGGTTATCTAGGCGCGTGACCGCAAAGGCGCGGGCCGGAAAAAACGGCACTCGCACCGCATTCATGCCGCCCACTTGTTTGTTGCTGATGATCATATCTAGCGCATTGCGCTCGGTGGGTGCATCGTTGTCGTTGACCAAGGCGAGGTATTTATCGGCAAGCAATTGGCGGCCCATAATCACCACTAAGTCGGGGTCGTCTTGATACCACTCTGCAATCATTTCGTT
>NZ_JABEPE010000081.1 GCF_026788005.1 Alteromonas sp. a30 | reverse complement strand
GTGTTCGCAAAGAAGCCGATCAAACCTTCAATTTCTTTGTGTACGCGATTAGAAATAGAGAAGCCAATCGCCACATCGTCATCACCGCTGTAGCGATGTACCAAGGTTGCTAACAAGGCTTGTAACGACATAAACAAACTTGTGCCGTTGGCTTTGTTAAAGGCATCTAAGGCATTGGTGGTGTTGATGCTCAACGCTCGTGTGTGTACATCACCTTTGTAACTGCGCTGAGCAGGACGCGGGCGATCCAGCGGCAAGTTATGAATTTGTTGCAAGCCTTTTAATTCTTCACGCCAGAAGGCTAAATGTTGTTCAAGAACATCGCCTTGCATCCATTCTTGCTGCCATAACGCGTAGTCCGCAAACTCCACCGGTAATGGCGCGAGGTCGACCGGCTTTCCAGCAATAATCGCGTCATAACAGTGTAATAACTCCTGCACCATCACATTAAGCGACCAACCATCAGAAGCAATGTGATGACGGTTCATCAACATCACATGCTTATCATCTGCAAGCTTTAACACGCTTAAACGCAACATTAAATCTTGCGATAAATCGAACGGTTTTAACGCATCCTCGTCAGCAAGCGTCTTCACCTGCGCTTGCTGCGCGCTTTCATCAAGAGAGGTTAAATCAACTAATGGAATAGTGAACTTCACATTTTCCATAATCACTTGGTATGGTTGCCCGTTGTTCTTACCACTTTCTTCTTTGAATACGGTACGCAAAGTAGCGTGACGTTGAATGACGAAATCAAACGCCTGACGCAGAGCATCTAACGACAACTCACCTTCCACCTTAAATGCATTTGGCAAGTTGTAACCGGCACTTTCATTTTCCACTTGGGAAACAATCCACAAACGGCGCTGCGTGAAAGAAAGCGGCAAATACTC
>NZ_JABEPE010000080.1 GCF_026788005.1 Alteromonas sp. a30 | reverse complement strand
TTAGCTCATTAATCGGCCCTCGAAACACTTCGTTGGTGAGTGAAGTGGCTTTTTTGAGGGTTTCCACATCGGGGGCAAAGTCTGCACCGCCACCATCGCCCACCGCAAAGTGAGTAAGCTGCAAGTGTTGCCCGAGCGCTTTAGCGTTAGCATCTGCCGCTGCGCCAATATCCGTGACAATAGTGAAAAACTGCTGCGTCATAACGGGTAAGCCTCAATGATAGAATGTGCTGCGCTTATCGTGCCAAGCGCTAAAAAGGATGCGGTTTCGGTGTGCAGTGCTAGCAGCGTCCAAGGCTCAACCGTTACCGTGCTGGCGCTGGTTGAGCCGAGTAAATGCGCGTTGTTTGCGGTGCTATTTAACGCAAGTGATAACGTATAGTGAGCGCTGTGGCGTTTGTGACTTTGCACAATGCGGTCGATGTTGTTAATTAGCGCGCTATCAATGCCTTGATGGTCAATCAATGCCGCCACGGTAAACGTACCCGCAGGACCATCACTTTCATACCATTCGGTTATTTCGGTGTTGATATTTAATGCCGCTAGCGCCCGTTTTACCGCGCCTAATGTGCCTTTGTTTTTATGCACCGCCACGCTGTTGGCAATAAACTGGCGCTGCGTGCTTTCTGGCCATTGGCTATCCCATTCATCAATGGAAAGCGCCCAAGCCAGCCACGGCAATAAATGCGCGGGGCAGTTAAACGGGTTCCAAAGCTCGGCGTTAGGCACTGGCACATCACCAATACGTGCGCTCGCACCTTCTGCGGCAAGTTCAAACGCGGTGGCATTAGGGGGAAGTAAGCTAGGCATCGGTACCACCTAATACGATGTCGATGCCGCTACAAAACGCCGCTTCATTAGCCGCATTTATAATGTTTTGGGTAGGCGCGGTAAGCTGCACATTTTGTACACCGGATTGATGCAAGG
>NZ_JABEPE010000007.1 GCF_026788005.1 Alteromonas sp. a30 | reverse complement strand
AAGCACTACAGCCTACAAACCGAAAAATCCTATTTAGCGTGGATAAGACGCTTTATTCGCTTTCATGATCTGAAACACCCCAAAGATCTCTTCAACGCTGAAATTGAACAATTCCTCAGCCACCTCAGTTTGAACCGCCAAGTCAGTGCGGCAACACAAAACCAAGCCTTATGCGCTCTCATTTTTATGTACAAACACGTTATTAAACGTGAAATTGTCGGGCTTAGTTATTCGCTCACTAAAAAGCCAAAGAGAATGCCAACTGTATTAGACGCGAATGAGGCCGGTATCATTATTAGCCTAATGAAAAGAAAATATAAATTGATCACTGCGCTACTTTATGGCGCTGGACTGCGGATCAATGAAGCTCTGCGCTTAAGAATAAAAGACATTGATTTTTCGAACAAAACGATATTTGTATTTCGAGGGAAGGGGGAAAAGATAGATATACCCTACTCCCTCAAAAACTCATAAAGCCAATTCAACAACAAATCGAACTTTCAAAACAGGTGCATAAAAGAGATATAGATGACGGATTTGAACGCTTTTTCGGACTTGTAGGGGCTGAAAGTTTCTGCGCTTCGTTTTCAGCACTTTTTGCTTCGATAAGGATTGGTGCAGTGCTGATAGTTTCTGGCTCTTGTTTAGCTACGCCCAACTAAATCAATGAAAAGGCTTAGCCTAGCCAAGCCCTACATCGAGTCAAACATTAGCTATTGTGAGCAGTTTAGCTCACAAAGTATGCCGCCTGTCGCGGCTATCGCCCACATAAACTCGCCCTGTTTGCATTGACTTTAGGAGGTGTTTAAATACGGCACCCGGCGCGCCTGTTTCATCATCAAGGAAGTAGGAATGCCCTTTTGGGTGGTCGTAGCGGTTGTTGAAGTTGTCGCAATCAATGGCATACACATTAGACTGGGTATGACTCATTTGTTCAGGTCCCGAATGCCCCAGCCTTCTTGAGGCAACCTTGTTTTTCAGGTTCGACACTTTGCTAGCCCGCAACGCGAGATCATCAGACGCATAATAAACAGATACATTCCTAGACGCTTGACTAATTAGTCGTCCCTTTTGCCCTGATTCAAGTGATTCATTGACGATATCGGCGGCCACAAGAAATGTATTTCGAAACAGCAACGGTACGCCATCGGCTAAATCGTACTGATTCCAAGCCGCCAATGTTTCTCGTAGCACACGGTTTCCCATGGAATGAGCCAATATGTTGATGCGTTTGGTACAAGGATCATCTTCGGGTTCTTGATCTCGCCAACTCATAAAGAACTGAAGCGCGCGTGAAAATGAGAATGCACTCATGTCTGCCGATTTTTGGTCATCCCAGTAATCTTTCACAATCCCGGGATCATCATCGCACGGCCAAATAACTGGCACGACTTGAACCAAGTTGGGTTCAGCATCATTGAACTGTTGTTGAAGCTTTTCCGCGCGCGGAAAAATGTCGGGTTCGGGCATGTTAGAAAACCCGTGAATATAGAAAAGCACTTGTTTGGACATGCTGCCTTTTAGCTGAGCAAGCCATTGTTTTGAGCTAAGTTCAATATATTCCCCCGAGGCGACTCGTTCACAGCAATAAATAGAATTAGAGGGCGCGTTCTTGCTAAGGTCGAACTGGAACTTTCTATTCGCCTTGGTTCTAATTGAGCCTTTCGGCTCTCTGTTCGTTACGAAAAGCATCGTTTTCCTCCAAGTTTAATATGGGTCACAGTTTTGCCGCTACACTTAACTAAATCTTGATGTCGAACGCGGTAGCAGGTAAAACCGATTGTAAACGTCGAATTATGCTTCACAGGCTCGATAAAAACTCTTCGTTTTATCCGGTATAATTAATACATTATCACTGCCCCAAATTAGATGCTTTTTATGGCAGGAGTAAAGCCTTTGAATAACTCTAGCTTGGAATAAAGATTAAAGCCAAAAGCGCAATAAGTACCAGACAACCTCGTTTTCAAAAATCGCTCGGCTTACTGCTCAAGATAAATTATTTTATGGACTCAAGCTTGGCGGAATTGCTCCGGGTTAAGATGGTGTTTATCAAGCAACTTGTAAAACTCTGTGCGGTTTCTACCGGCAATTTTCGCTGCTTGGGTTACGTTCCCTTCTGTAGCCTTTAACAACTCTGCCAAATAACCACGCTCAAACTCTGTTCTTGCTACAGAAAATGAAGGACGTGTTTCCGACTTCATACGCAATGCACGCTGTACTAACTCCGCAGAAATCAACGGTCCTTGGCACAAGGCAATGGTTTGCTCTATTACGTTTTGCAATTGACGCACATTTCCCGGCCAAGGCGCGGAAATGAGTAACGACATCGCATCGTCGGTAAATCCAGTCAGCTTTTTTTGAGTGCGAGCAAGGATGTGCGCCAAAAAGTGATTCACCAGAAGCGGAATGTCGTCTCGACGCTGCGCCAAGGAAGGTAAACGCAACTCAACAACATTTAAACGATAGTATAAGTCTTCGCGGAATTCGTTATCTGTTACCGCTTGCTCTAAGTCTTTGTGGGTTGCGCTAATTAAACGCACATTTATGGGCACACTCTTGGTTGCTCCCACCGGACGCACTTCTTGCTCTTGCAGTACACGCAACAACTTCACTTGAAAGTTTAACGGCATATCGCCAATTTCATCTAAGAATAAGGTGCCGTCGTTAGCGGCTTGAAATAGCCCTTGGTGATCTTTGTTTGCACCAGTAAACGCGCCTTTCACATGACCAAACAGTTCCGACTCCAATAAAGATTCGGGAATTGCCGCACAGTTTACAGCAACAAACGCTTTTTGATTACGATGGCTAGCGTTGTGAATCGCTTTAGCTAACAACTCTTTGCCGGTTCCAGATTGGCTGTTAATAAACACACTCACATCATTTTGCGCGACATGTCGCGCTTGCAACAATACTTCTTGCATCACATTACTGCGATAAATAATGCCTTTACTCCAGTCTTTTTCCTGACTCATTTGTTCATCAGCTTCTGCCACTGGATTTAGCTCAATCGCCTTGGCTACAAGCGCCAACAACTCTTGACTGTCGAACGGCTTGGTGAGATAGGAAAACACCCCCTTTTTTGTGGCTGCCACGGCATCAGGGATCGTGCCATGAGCGGTTAGCATAATCACGGGCAACGCAGGATAGCGCTTACGCACCGCTTCGAATAAGGCCATGCCATCCATTTCATCCATGCGCACATCGGTAATCAATAGCTGTGGACGACACGCCTCAAGCAACCCTAACGCTGCTTTGCCTGAGTCGCTTGTTTCCACTTGATATCCCGCACCGCGCAAACGCATCGCCACCAGCGTCAGCAAATCGGGATCATCATCAACCACCAAAATGCGCTGAACATTATTTTCCGTCATTTGTTACCTCGGTTCGGTCAATGATATTTTGCTCAATAGACGTCAACTGTTGAATTTGCTGCTGAAGTTGCAACATGCCATGTTCTAGCTGCTGCAAACGCCCTTCTGTTTCCCCGTTTTTTTGTTGTTGCTCTGCCAAACGTTCATATAAGCGCGTTGTCTCCGTTAAAATATCAAACACCAAATACCACAAACCTTTTTGGTCATCTGAGCTAGCCGATAACCAACGGCGTAAATCAGTACGACCTTGGTGTGTATTTTTGTTTGGAGAATGCGGAACTAAATACACCAACACTTGGCGTAACTGCTTATCATCGCTCGGTGGCAAACTCGCAAGCCGAATAATTTCACGTTCTAGCTGTGGCACCGACATTCCTTTATAAAAGGTATACACCTCGCCCCAATCTGTCGCGTCTGTTGGAGTCACCCGAGGTATGTCTGGCACATTTACAGAAGCCGGCTCTTTTGGTGCCGACTTAGGAAGGGTTTGGCACCCTACTACAAACATCGAAAACAGTAATATCGACGATAAAAATAACGATTTACTCATGTGACTCTGACTCATGTGAAAAAAAGCGCGGCAATGTCACCACGAAACAGCACCCTTGACTCGATGGATTGTCTTGCAAGTACACTTGCCCCCCGTATTTTAGTACCACTTCTCGGGTAATAGTTAAGCCCATCCCACTGCCTTTTACTTTGGTTTTAGGGCGATTACTTGCCTGAAAAAACAACTCAAAAACTCGCTCATGTTCACTTTGTGGAATGCCTACACCTTCGTCGGACACCATAATTGTAAGCCATTGCTCGTCCTGCTTAAGCGCTACCGTAATTTGTCCTTCATTGGGTGAAAATTTTATGGCATTTGACAACACATTATCGAACACCATTCGGCAATGTTGTTCATGCATTGGCAAGGTAATAGGGTCATCTAACGTTGAAGTATGCGTCGGTAACACCACAGACAAACGCTTGCGTGTTATCTCCAAACTACGCTCCTCGAGCGTTTCTTGAATAATGGGTATTAGCTCACACGATTGGCTGGCAGAAATCGGATTGATGGCAATAATACGATTGAAATCGATCAAATCCTCTATCAACTTCTGTAAGCGCTCGGTACTCGAACGCAAGATGCTAGCGACGTGTTTTTGCGATTCATTAAGCTCGCCGATAGTGCCATCATAAAGCAATTCTGTCCCTTCACGAATCGCTGCCAGCGGCGTTTTTAATTCATGAGAAATATGCTGAATCGTGCGTTTTTTCTGTTCTTCAGACTGTAAAAGCTGAATACGCATCGCATCCAATGTGTGTGCAATGTCCTTCATGTCTTTCGCACCGTCAACTCTAACTGGTTGCTCAAAATCCCCCGATTCAAGCGTTTTAATATGGGTAATGAGTTGATTCAACGGGCGATTGATCAAGCGAATAAACAAAATGCTTATGAGTAAAGTGAGCGGAAAAATAATGGTGGACTGCATTAAACGATTTTCCACCGAATACGCGCTGCGTTCTATGGCGCTAATTTCTAAATTAATAATTTGGCTATCTAATTGAAACAACTGTTGTCCGTACTCATGTAACTTGCCGTATTGGCTTTGTAGTGCCTCTAAAGAAAGCATTTTTCCTGTACTAAGGATACGTGCATTAATGCTCGCTTCCTCATTCCTTAGCTGCGTCAGCAATTGCGTTAATTTGTCATGATTCGCTTGCGCGGCTTTGCTATCAACCAAACTCAAAAACGTATTGCGGTACTCCAGATAACGTTGCTTAAGAGCATTATCCGATAAGATTAAAAACTGGCCCGCGGTGCGCTCCATGTTGCTTAACAGCTCTGTCATTTGTTTGCTGCTGTACACCAATTTAGCGACCTTATTCACAGCACTAACCCCTTGGTTCGAAAGGGTGTCGATGCGAACCATAGAAGATAGCAGAACCAGCGTTAACGGCACGGTAACACTTATAAAACCCAGTAAAACCAAGGTTCTTAACGACAAGGATGATAAGGATGTGAATAGATTGGATGCTTTCAAACTCAATAACCTCAGCTGCGAACAATCAGCCTGATAACGTTGCTCACTCTAAGCTAATTATAGGCGATTGTTAACCTGTCTCTAATTTGAGACACCAAAGCAAAAACGCCGCAATATTTCTATTTATTATTTATTTATCAACAACTTAATAAACACTAAAATTGGTTCACTAACGCTCTTTAACTGTATCGAATTGAAAACGGTGTCGCTAATCGACAACATAAATCCTTAATCAATCCTTGGAAAACATACGCCCGGCTCAGAAAAAAACAACAAAATAAAAATAACTTCTTTTTAATCAACACGTTAAAAAGTTGGCACGAAAGCTGTAATAGGCCAAGTGAACATTGCGAAATGTTTTAAATTGAAGTTCACCCTTGTTTAGTGTGAACCATTATAAAAGCGTTATTTTGGAGAGATTTATGAAAAAATTAACTGCGTTAGTTGCCTTGTCTACACTATTAACTTTTGCTTTTGCGGCTCAAGCGGCTGACCCTACGCCAAGCAAGCAAGAAGAACAGACCAAAATTGAAGCGCAAAAACAAGCTGAAGCGAACAAAGACATTTCTAAGGCGGCTAAAGAGAAAAAACAAGACGAATCTGACGACTCAGAAGATTCTGACGATTTCACTAACTAAGCATCGCCTTCCTCGTATCATTTATCCCCTTCGTTCGGCTCCTTTATTTGAGACAATCATTTAAGGGAGTCGGACTTTTCCCTTTCGCCTTCAACGGGTAACAACTCCCCACCTCAATAACCCACTATATTGGTTCAATTTGCGTTCAACCTACTTAGGTTTAAGACATATTAATAGCAACACAAAATGTTATAATATAACATCTCACGCCTTCTGAAGTTTAGGATGGTGAAACATGTCTGAAATAGTCATTCAAGCGGACAACTTATGCGTTGCCGTTGGCTCAAAAAAAATTTTAAACAACGTCAATTTTATTGCTCATAAAGGTGATGTTTTAGCGTTGTTAGGTGGGAATGGAGCAGGAAAGTCAACCACAATAAAAACCTTTTTAGGGCTCATTCCCCCAAGCTTAGGTAGCGCACAAATACTCGGTCAAGCGGTCCATCAAAACACTCAGCTTGTCCGACAAAAAGTCGCCTATTTGCCCGAATCGGTTATGTTATACGGCCATTTAAATGCCATCGAAAATATTCGTTATTTCCTGTCATTGGGAAAAAAGCCGACTTCTGAACAAGTCATTCACGCCACTTTAGAAAAAGTCGCCTTGCAGCCTCAAGCATGGCAGCGTCCGCTGGGGGAATATTCCAAAGGGATGCGTCAGAAAACGGCAATCGCTTTGGCGCTGCTCCGTGAAGCACCGATTTTATTTCTTGATGAACCCACATCAGGGTTAGACCCAGTTGCCATTGACGAATTTAACCAGTTGGTTACACAGCTTTCAGCACAAGGCGTTACCATTTTTATGGTAACTCATGATGTTTATGGTGCTTGTCATGTAGCCAATCGCATTGGGCTATTACGCGATGGCGAAATTGTTGACATGTTTAACGCGCCGGAAAATGGCAATATCGATACCGAAGCCGTGCACGTTGCGTTTGCTCAAGGAGGCCGCACATGATTGCCACGCTTCTTTGTATTGCGCGGGACGAATGGCGATACTGGCGTCGCTCACGTTTAGCCTTATCACTACTGATTATTGCCTTAATTCTGGCAATCGCCTCGGTTTTTGTTACCCACACTTCCATGCAGCTTGAAGCCGAGCAACGCACACACCTGCAAACCTTGGCTCAACAAAAATTTGCTGACCAGCCAGACAGACACCCTCACAGAATGGTGCATTACGGGCATTACGTGTTCCGTGCGCCGCCCCCTTTAAGCAGTTTGGATCCGGGCATCGACCCATTTACCGGCACATCGGTGTTTTTAGAAGGTCACAGACGCAATGGCGCCACCTTCTCCGAGCAACAACAAAGCAGTGGCTTATCATGGTTAGGCACATTGTCGCCCGCTTTCGTCATGCAACTGCTCACCCCATTATTGCTCATTGTCATGGGTTATGGCGCCATGACACGAGAACGAGAAGCAGGCACCTTCGACTTTTTAAAAGTACAAGGTATAACCCCGCCTTACCTCATAGCAGGCAAAGGATTGGCGCTAATTAGCGCCGGGTTACTGGTATTTAGCCCGTTTGCTATTGGTGCTATTTGGGCGCTTATTAATGGTGCAGAAGGCTCTGCCACCGCGATGTTCCTAGTGAGCTACGTGCTTTACATTCTTATTTGGAGCAGTTTAATTCTGTTGGCCTCAACTTTAAGCGCCAATAACGCCGCCAGCTTTAGCAGTCTTACCTGTTTATGGATTGTTTTATGTTTGGTCCTACCCCGAATTGCCAGCAACACAGCAACCGTAGTAGTCGCCTCACCGGGTAAATTAGAAACTGATTTCGCCGTGTTACAGGAGTTACGCAAGTTAGGTGATGGTCACAACTCTAACGACCCCGCTTTTAGCGCTTTAAAATCCAGCTTACTGGCGAAATACGAGGTTGATAAAATCGAAGACTTACCCGTGAACTTCAAAGGAATTGTGGCGCAAAAATCTGAAGCCAAACTCACCAAGATATTAAATCAATTCTCTGAAAAGCAAATGCAAGAAGCGCAAGATCAAGCCAATGTTGCCCGCCAATTTGGCTGGTTGTCACCGGCTATTGCCATACAAAACGCCTCTATGAAATTGGCGGGAACCGACTTGGAAAACTACCATCGATTTTTACGAGAAGCAGAAGCCGTGCGCTTTTCATTTGTGCAATCTCTCAACAAATTGCACGCAGAAAATGTGAGCTATACGGATGACGCCAACAAATATAAAGATCACGAAACCCATCATCGTGCAAAAGTCGACGCCAAAAACTGGCAAATACTCGACAACTTCCATTTTACCCCACTTGCCGCAGACCAAAGGATCAGCAACAGCCAGCTTCCATTAACACAATTACTGATGCTGTTTTTATTGTGTTGTGGCGTCACTTTTTTTGCAGGTAAACGCGTATGAACTGGCTAGCTATTAAACGAGAAGCGCATTTCCTTTTGCGTAAAAAACAAGTGGTACTCATTCTTGTTGCCGCTTTGGCTTTATCTCTATTTGCGGTATGGACAGGAAGTAAAGAGGTCGCACAACAACACGCCACTATTGAGCGTTTATTGAAAGCCGACGCCCAAGACAGACAAGCCGTACTCGAACAACAACATGATTACGGTGGTGTAGCATATTACAGCTTCCACTTAACCTATTCCGCGCCATCACCTTTGGCATTTGCCTCTCTGGGTGTACGCGATGTGTATCCGTGGAAACACCGCATTCGCATGTTAGCGCTTGAAGGGCAAATTCACGAATCTGATACCGAAAACCCTGAATTAGCTTTAGCAGGCAGAATTGACTTCGCTTTTGTGATCAGTGTACTCGCACCTTTCTTACTCATTTTGCTATTACACGATTTACGCGCCTCCGAGCGAGCAGCGGGGCGATTGGAGTTACTCACGATAAGTAATGCAAGCGGAGCGGGCCTTTGGTTGACTCGCGCCATGATCCTTAGCGTTACCCTAGGTTTCGCTTTGTTACTCCCCTTTTGGATTGGCGCAATCTTGCATCAAGTAGGTTGGATAACAGGAATAGGCGTCACCTTGCTTTGTTTACTGTATCTTGGTTTTTGGGCGCTATTGAGTTATTCCGTCGCCAAGCTTCCTTCCCCTGCTCCTATGCTTGCCAGCATATTGCTCGGAGTCTGGCTAATTACTTCGTACATTGTGCCAGCAGTGGGACATGTAGTAATAGAAAAAAGCATCACCGGCCCCAAAGGTGGCGATATACTAATGACCCAGCGTGAAGCGGTGAATGATGCGTGGGATTTACCGTTTTCCGAGACGTTTGACCCCTTTGTTGAAACACATCCTGAATGGGAAAACTACACTCAAATGCCAAGCCTGTTTGATTGGAAGTGGTATTACGCTTTCCAACAAGTAGGCGACCAAAAAGCCCAAGCGTTATCGGAAGAATACCGTCGCGTTGCTCAAGAAAAATACCAACTAGCCAACCTGTTCGCTGTGCGATCACCAGCAACAGCGCTACAACGCATTTTATCCTATTGGGCACAAACCGATGCCGAAGCGGCCAGAGAATATGAACAATCGGTACGTAACTTCCATCAATCATTACGTGAATTCTACTACCCGTTATTGTTCAAGAAGCCGCCCTTCAAACGCGAAGCGATACAACAACGACCAGAATTTACGCCTAATCGATCAACACAAACAAACGCGTCAGCAGGATAATTAAACGCATGAAGTACACTCTTTTAACACCCAAACACAGCCTTGCCATTGCGGTAATGCTCGCTTTTAATCAACCTGTTAGCGCCGCTAATGATGCAAATGATGTTGAACATATTGCCGTAGTAACCCAACAACAAGCTTACCGAGGCAATGTGCCATTGAAAGAGCTGCCGCAATCAATCGACATTATTAGCGATGAGCTACTCGATTCTCTTGGTGTGCTTAGCTTTCAAAATGCATTGAAGTTCTCTAGCGGGATTGCCTCGCAAAATAACTTTGGTGGATTATGGGATAGCTTCGCTATTCGCGGATTCGCAGGCAACGAAAACGCGCCTGCCGGGTATTTAGTTAACGGTTTCAATGTGGGACGCGGCTTTAGCGGTACACGCGACGCATCAAGTATTGAATCAATAGAAGTGCTAAAAGGTCCCGGCTCAGCTTTGTATGGCCGAGGCGAACCTGGCGGCACCATTAATGTGATCACCAAAAAACCGCAATTCGCGCGTGAAGGTTACGTGGAAGCCAGTATCGGCTCTGATGATTTCTATCGCATTGAAGGTGATTTTACCGATGCTATCAACCAAGATATGGCATTTCGTGTGAACGGCTCATATCAAGATGCAGGCAGCTTTCGCGATACAATCACTAGCCAAAAACTCGCACTAACGCCTTCGTTTGCCTATCACATCAACGCAGATACCAGCGTGTTCTACGAGCTTGAATTAGTCGACCAAGAAGCACCATTTGACCGCGGTATCGTCGTCCCCAATTACCAGTTGGATACTGTGCCAATTAACACTTTTTACGGCGAACCAAACGACGGTCCTATTGATATTGAAGCGTTAGGCCATCAGCTTTCTTTGCAGAGCAAGCTCAATCAAAATTGGAGCCTCAATGGTGGGGTAAGCTATCGTGATTCCTCTTTTGAAGGCTACTCAACGGAAGTAGAGTTATCTGCTGGTCGTCAATTGTTGTATACCACCCCTCAAACGGTGTCACGACAACGTCGCCATCGTGACTACGACACCACCGACTTATCAGGTCGCATCGAGCTAAGCGGTCAGATAGAAGCCTCAGACATCACACATCATTTGTTATTGGGTAGCGACGCCTATCAATATCGTTATCACCAACAAATGCAACGTTGGAGAACAGCGTGGGGTGCCGGTGATACGCGCTATTCAGTAGACTTACTGAATCCGCAATACGGTGAAACGCCACCTGAGGTCGCTCCAGTTACCGACAGAACGGAAGAACAGCAATCGTTTGGTGTGTATATTCAAGATCAAATTGATCTCTCAGAAAAATGGAAGATCTTGCTCGGTTTGCGCTTTGATGATTACCAAAATGAATTGGAAAATCATCTAAATGGTAGCATCAACAAAATACAACAAACGGCTACTAGCCCACGTTTGGGAGCAACCTATGTCGCCAACGACAACTACACGGCTTACGTAAGCTACTCGGAAGGTTTCAGACCGAACGGAGGCACAGATGTTAATGGCAATGCATTTGATCCCGAAGCCAGTCGTTCTTACGAAGCTGGCGTAAAATATACCGCCAACCAAGGCGACATAAACGCCAACTTTGCGATCTTTCACGCCAAGAAAAGCAATATTTTAGGGTCTGACCCGGTTAATTCTGGCTTTTCAATTGCACTGGGTGAAGCCAGCAGTGAAGGCGTTGAGCTAGACATGAACGTTAATCTCGATCAATACACGCTACTCACGCTATCCTATGCCTTTATTCGCGCGAAAACCGATAACAGCTTAACCAATGTTGACTGGGACATTGAAATTCCAGCAGGTAGCCAGCTTATCAACATCCCAAAACATGCGTTTAACATTACCGCGCAACGCGACACTCAGTTGTTTGGTTATGAAACGGCTTTAGTTGCCAGCGTCACTTATGTAGGTGATCGCCTCGGGGAAACCATTGATCCCAACTATCAATTACCAAGCTACGTTAAAGTGGATATTTCCGGTATCGTTAACCTGCAAGACAACCTAACGCTGAAGTTTATTATCGATAATCTATTGGATAAAACTTACTACGACAATTCCTACTCCGCGCTCTGGACGCAACCGGGCACACCAAGAAGTGCACGGGTGAGTATGAAGTATTCGTTCTAATCAGCGTTTTGTATCAACGGATTTTGAGGGTTTAATCAGCATCGTATAGAGGTTATATTTAAACTCAGCCTGATTCGTAACACGCATTCAGTTGTCTACGCTTTTGCCAGCTGAATGCGTCTTTCAAGTTTACCAAAACCATTATGACGTTACTTTTTCGCTACTCCTGCCTGTATTTTATGATTGTATTCGCCTGTGGATTTATCCTTGGCACAATTCGCGTTTTACTGCTGGCACCGAACGTAGGAGAGCATCTTGCTGAGCTACTCGAGGCCCCCTTTATGATTGGTATCAGCTTCCTAAGCGCTCGCTTAATTTGGCGTTGGTCGGGGGCAAAATTGACAGCAGGTAACATGTTGGTCATTGGCGTGCTAGCGCTAGTATATTTGCTGGCTGTTGAGTTTACGCTAGTTATTGGTCTTCGAAATATCACCCTAGCAGAGTATCTACAATCGAAATATTCTTTCGCGGGTTTTGTTTACTTAGTATCACTGACTTTATTCGCCATTTTCCCCTATTTAATTGCTAATCATCGAAGGGAATAGTGATATGAAAACGGGTACCTCTATCCACCTCAGAATTAATCTCAATTTTCCCTTTTAGTTTATCTTCGACCAGCGTTTTCACCACGGCTAACCCTAAGCCACTCCCTCCATGATGTTTTTTGGTCGTGAAATAGGGATCATAGATTTTATGCAGGTACTCATCACAAATGCCAACGCCGTTATCCTCAACAACCACGTCAACCTGAGCATCATTCTGAACAACCGATAACGTCAAACGCCCGTCTGTGCGGCCTTCAAAGGCGTGGTTTAAAGCATTAAACACTAAGTTGGTAAGCACTTGAAACAACGCCCCCGGATAGGAATTAACCGTCAAATTGGTATCAACCTTAACGTGGTGATGTAGCTCAATTTGCTTGGATTTAAGCGCAGGACTCACGCTGTTAATAATGCTACGAATGTGTTTTGCTAAATTAAAGTCAGTCAGTACATCAGCACTTTGATTCACGGAGTTACATTTAAAGTCACGTACCAAACCAACAGCCCTATCAATGTTGTATTCAAGCAAGTCTGCGGCCTCATTACACTCTTCCATAAACTCTTTAAAGTTCTCTTCTGTCAGTTCACCATTGGCAAAGCACTGTCCTATGTCCAATAAGCAGGTTTTTAAATGCGAAACCGAGGTTAATCCAACCCCTAAAGGATTATTGATTTCATGTGTCACACTTGGGACCAAGCGCCCCAAATTGATTAGGCTGGCAATTTTCTCTCGCTCTTCAAACTGAACGACATTGTCCATTTGACAATACAGCGCATTGAAAATACGGCTCAAATAATCCAAGCTCCAATACGCTCGCTTGCTTGATTCCCCACTTGGTTTTTGCAACAAAATAAATAGGAATAGGCTTCCTGTTTCATTGCGCTCCGCTTTTAAAAAAATACGGTTCGAGCGACCTTGTTGCACACAAAAAAAGTATGATTTGTCTGCTTCCGGCATCATGTTTTTTGTCATCAACTGCCGCGCAAGCGCATCGTAGTCTAAAGAAATGAAGTCACCTCGGTAAACAAATTTACACCTTGAAAGTAACGACTCAAGTTCACAGGAAAGCACGATAAATTCTTCAATATCCCCCAACAAATCCAAGGTTTCGTTTAACGCAGTCAAGCCAGCTTCAGCGCGGTCTGAATCTAACTGCTCAAGTCGGTTTATTTTGAACTCAGCCATCAATTGTCTTCCCTTAATCAGGGTTTTGCTGCCTAATTTTCCAGAATGTGTCGAAGTTGTTTACCAGTAGCTTCACCAAGTCAGGATCAAAGTGCTTACCCGACTGCGCTGTCAATTCCGACTTAATCTGTTCTCGCGACCACTCTCTTTTGTAGCAGCGTGCGGATCCTAAGGCATCAAATACATCTGCAATTGCTGTAATACGACCGGAAAGTGGAATATCAGTCCCGGATAGCCCTTGTGGATAACCGCTTCCGTCCCATTTTTCATGGTGCGTCAAACTAATTTCAGCCGCCTTTTTCAAAATAGGACGGGCTGACTTCTGCAAAATGTCGTATCCCACTTGAGCATGGGACTTCATGATCTCCCATTCCGATTCGTTCAACTTAGAGGGCTTGTGCAAAATGCCATCAGGGATTGCCACCTTGCCAAGATCATGTAATGGAGAAGCGCGTTTAAGCTCCAACGCCTCCTTTTCATGCAAATTGGCAAGTTTGGCTAACTCATAGCACACCAATGACACCCGTTTAACGTGGGCTCCTGTTTCTTTACTGCGCATTTCAACGGCATCACCCAATAAGTAAACTAACTCACGTTGGGTATCGATGATTTCCTCACTCTTCATTAAAATCTCATAAGTGAGCGAAACATGAATACAATAAATTTCTAACAATTCGCGCTGAGTATCTGTCAGCGATTCATGTAAACCGATAAACAACAGGTTCTCAAATCCCGAGTCGGTTTGCGTATAAAACACGTAGCCTTTATCACTGTGGAGCGATTTTCGATCCCGTAAAGCTTGATCAAATAACCTTTTTACATCATCAGGAAGCAACTCCATTCCACCGTTTAATACGCTGCCTAACGCACCCGTTACCGCTAAGACTTTTGCTTGACTGACTCCGTCTTCATGAGAACCAAACGTCGAGCAATATAAAGCGGTTGAATCGATTTGAAGGATATTCATAATTTCCTTCAGTACCGCAGAGGCAAACTCATTCATAGAGTTGGGCTTTAACATTGAAGTGGTACTTTCTATTACCTGACGTAATCCCTTGCGGTGACTTTCAATCGTCTTGATGTCTCGATGTGAACGTAACGCACTGTAAAGAAGCGTTTTTAGTTTTTGACTGGTTAATTCGGTTTTCTCTTTATAATCATTGATGTCGTACTTCTCGATCACTTCGTGCTCTGGTGCTTGCCCCGGTTGCCCAGTGCGTAACACCAAACGACAAGTATGGTTATCCAGAACCGTTCTCACGTAGTGCACTAAATCCAAACCTGCATGATCACTTTCCATCACAACATCAACGAGTGCCAAGGCAATATCGGGATTATCTTCAAATACGCTTTCAGCTTCCTTGGCTGAATAGGCATGTAGAAACTCAACACTGTTGCCTTCAAACTTGAACCTTTTCAGTGCAAGATCAGTAACTCGATGCACTTCCGGTTCATCATCAATAATCAATACTTTCAGAGGCGAATAATTGGCTCTATTAACAACAGAACTATTATCAACTTGTATTGATTTTTGGTTAGCAAACAAAGGATTCGACATCACAAGCTATACCCCTTTGAGATTTTTTAATTCAAACTCAATCCATAAGCCCTGATTAATTTTGCTGCCGTAAAATAGGTCACTTTTCAGCTTACTTTTCACTAGGTTATACACAACACTTAATCCTAAACCCACACTCCCCTCTCCACGTTTTGTGGTATAAAACGGCTCAAAAATTTTCTTCAAACACCCTTCATCAACACCCACGCCCTTATCTTCAAATTTCAACCAAACCTTGCCGTCTTCCTTATAACGTCCAATGGTCAGAAAAACGCCGCAGCTCTGTGCGTCGGCTCTATTGCTGTGCATTAAGGTATTCGTAGTAAGATAAGTCAGGACTTGAGATAGCACGCTGGCATAAGTGTAAACATGCAACGACTCATCGACATTCAGATGAAATTTGATTTTCTCACCACCGCACTCGCTCTGATAGAGTTCAATAAATTGACCAGCAAACTCGTTAAGATCGACCTCTTCCACCTCTTTCGCATGATCGGCGTTTATCACATCCACACGTTTAAAAGCAGCCACCAGCTTAGATGCCTTATCCATATTGTTTAGGGCCATTGATACCAAGTCGTGACTCGACTCAACAAAGTCTTCGAATTTGCGGGAATCCAATACGCCGTTAGTGAAGTCCGTATTCACATCATCCAGCAGCGCTTTTAGGTGCGAGATACTGGTAATACCAATGCCAAGCGGGGTGTTTACCTCATGAGAGATTCCTGCAACTAATCCTCCCATCGCATTGATTTTCTCCGCCTCAACTAGCTTTTCTTGAGCAAATTTCAGTTCATAAATCGCGACTTCTCGTTGTTCGTATAAACGCTTCATTCTGAGCAAAATAGCAACGAGAACCAAAATGAATAGGCTAACGACCAAAAAGCCAGCGAGAATTAAATAAAAGGAAGCCGACGTCCTTTCAAACGGATTTTGAATCTCCAACTTCCAGCGATTATTGAAAAAGGTGAGTTCCGCAGAAAAGTCGGCTTGTTGGAGAGAAAAATTAGGTACCGCTGAATATTCTAAAAACTGAGCTTCTCCTTGGAGGCGATATATCGCGAAGCGATGTGTAATTGGATTCTGTAAAACGGAACGTAAAATTGCCCGAATATCCACCACCATTACAATAAATGTGTGAGTACCAGAAATACGTTCAATAACCACTGAATAAAAACCATCTTTGGTATTTAACGGTGTTATTTTTGACGCTATTGCTGAATCTGAATGGAACTTAATATTTGATACATATTGAGAAAAAACAGTTTCAATTCCAGATTCTGATAAAAATGCATAATCGACACTTTTATCGAAATAAACCAATTGAAAGTCACCATCTTCTTGAATATTTTTACTCTCAAAATAGGCGACCGCAGACACATAATCAAATTGATTAAAAATTAGGGAGGTAAAACCACTAAATTCATCTTTTTCAACGTAACTTGAAGATTTAAAAAACTGGGTTAGGGACCGCGTGGTATAAGACATATCGGCTAGCTTTTCATTTAACACTTTGCTAGAAACAGCCGCCGGAGATTCGAACTTAACGGAATACTCTCCCTTCATAAATTCAAGCGCTAACCAATACCCAACGATGGTGGATAATCCAACAAAAAGCAAAGCGACAAACAATAAAAAAAGTTTAGTTAAACTCACTTTACCCACTTTAAACCTCTAGAAAACCACTCTAAATTATCCGATTTCATCATCTGACAATTTAATTAAAACCACGCTTTTGTATTTTAAAAGTATAGCTAAACGATTTTCTTTTGCTGAGCAAAAAATGGAGGTTGAATTAATTAAACGAGAGCTTAAAAAAGCATGCTTAAAATTAAAATAATGCAACAAATTTCAGGAAATAAAACAGCTTAAACTTTAATTAGTTATCGCTTTATTTCATGCCTGCCTTATTTATTACTCTCATTATAATTTCGAGCATTTAATAAAAACGACCGTATCAAAAGTTCGATTTAATAGAATAAAAAAGCCTGTTTTAAGCGATAGTTTCCAACTAAAACGATTGATAAAGTACCCGACGCTAAATTTGTATTTGTAGAGGTTGAAAATGAAAGTGCTTAATATGGTTCGCTCACAGCCAACTCAAGATGGTGCTGGCGTGAAAATAGCGCGTGTAGCAGATTTCTCCGGTCAACACCTTGACCCTTATTTGATGATAGATGAACTTAAATCTGAAAATGCATCGGATTACATGGCTGGCTTTCCTCCTCACCCTCACCGTGGAATTGAAACCTTTACCTACATTATTAAAGGTGGCTTCGAACACCAAGATCAAATGGGAAACAAAAAAGCGATAACCGCAGGCCATGTGCAATGGATGAGTACCGGTTTTGGCGTAGTGCATTCAGAAATGCCTATTGCAGATAAAACAGACGGAATGCATGGTTTTCAAATTTGGCTAAATATGCCGAAAAAAGACAAGCTTCGCCCTGCGCGCTATCAGGATTCGACCGACACTGGCTTGCCTGTGATTGAAAATAGCACAGGTGCCAAACTTAGAGCCCTTGCGGGCCAATGGCATTTTGCTGAAAATCCTCAATTTGGCGCGCTTTCCCCACTTAACGAGCTTACAGCCGGGGGCGCAATTGCAGATGTAACATTAGCAGAAAACAGCAACGCTGAGTTAGATGTCAGTACCCATGAGCAAGCGTTCATTTACGTGCACTCGGGGGAAATCAACGGTATTCAAGCCGGGCATTTAATAGTGTTAGATAGCCAAAGTAAAGTGGAACTCTCCAGCGAAAAAGGTGGCGGTGCTTTGATTTTACTTGGCAATCGTATTGATGAAGAAATTGCGCATATGGGACCTTTTGTTATGAATACCCAAGAAGAGCTTCATCAAGCCGTAAAAGATTATCAAGAAGGTAAATTTGGCGCCATTTAACCCCTAGGCGCTTTGCTTAATTGACGAACCGAGTGTGTCCTAAGGTTAGCGTCACTGCATTCTTAATATTTTCCCGGAGTAGGCAGTGGCGCTAATTTTCATAGAAAAAAACAAATTCAACCTACTGTTATTAATAATAAAATACTAATAAACTCCTATAAAACGCCGTGATTTGTGTATTCCTACACATAACCAATTCGGTAAACAAACAACACCCATCGCCTTTACACTTTTAGCAAAATGCTGTTAAAGTCTCCCAAACAGGTAAATATAATAACCTTCAAGACACATCCATTCGATGCATTACGCTTAAGATGGGTGTTGTAACCAATCGCCGTCCCGAGTGACTTAATCACGGCAGTATTAGTCTTAGCAATAGCAGGGCATTTTATGCAGCACTTATCATTTGAAATACAGGATATCGAGCAACTCTCGCCTTCTATGGCGCAGCAATTAGAATCGCTGGCCTCGATGGAAGGTGAGTTTCTCGTTCAAGTGTTTTCTCATAGCACAGTTCAAAATACCCTATTGCAAATTTCCAATGTGATTCATCAGCATATTCCTAACGCTAACATTATTGGTTGCAGCACGAACGGCGAAATTAGCCGAGGTAAGTTACTTGAAAAGACAACGGTCATTTCCATTTCCCAATTCGAAACCTCTGAGGTTGCTTCACATTTAGTCAGTTTAAACGGCACCGACGAGCTTAAAACAGGTGAAGAATTCGGCGTCTATGTTTCGGAACGTTATCCTCATGCAAAAGGGATGATTATTCTTGCTAATGCCATTGCCGTAGACTGCAACGACTTTATGATTGGCGTACAAAACGGTGCAGGGAATATTCCCATTTTTGGAGGTGGTGCTGGCGATTATTTCGCAAAAGAATATACGCTCGTCTTTAACAATACTGAGTTTTCCTCTTCGGGCGTGGCAATCGCCATCCTCTCTGGCGATGACCTAGAAATTGCTGTTCATAGTTTGCAGGGGTGGATCCCTTTTGGTCCTAGAATGGAAGTGACAAAAGCCGATGATAACGTGATCTATGAAATTGATCACAAGCCCGCAAAACAGCTATATCAGCATTATATTGGCAAAATTGAAGATGAAATATTCACCGATATTCTTAGCTTCCCGCTGATGATAGAACGCGGCGATAAAAGTTTTGCACGTGCGCCCGTTTACTCGGAAGCAGAAGATAGCCTTGCCTTTTTAGCTGACGTTGAACAAGGCGATTTAGTGCGTTTCGGTTATGGTGATATTAATGTCATCTTTGATGAAGTGAACCAATCGGTTGAACAGCTCTCCAACTTTTCTCCTGATGGTCTTTATCTGTTCTCTTGTGGTTGTCGCCGCATCTATTTAGGTGAGGATATTGGCACGGAACTACAACCATTTGAAGCGCTTGCGCCTACAGCGGGCTTTTTCACCTACGGCGAGTACGCTAACTTGTCTAGTGAAACCAATGTACTTAATACCGCCTTTGTAGTGGTTGCCATCAAAGAAACACTGCTAGATAAAGAATCTCGATATGAAAAAGCTGAAAAAGCGGTGAAATCAGAGCATGGCTCTAAAGCTATGACGCGCTTGATGCACTTCATTTCACAAGTGACTTATGAATTGGAAGAGGCCAATGCCAAACTAAAAGACATTGCCAAGCTCGACGGTTTAACAGGCATTATGAATCGAGGCGCGTTCGAGGAATACTTTGAGCTAGAAATGCGCCGCTGCAAAGAGCGTGAATGCGACATGGCTGTGGTATTAATGGACATCGACCACTTCAAACAGGTCAACGATAATTTTGGTCATATTATTGGCGATAATATGCTTAAAAAGATCGCTCATATTATTAATCACCGTATTCGCTGCAATGATATTTTTGCGCGCTACGGTGGAGAAGAGTTTGTTTTGGTATTACCGGAAACCAGCTTAACCGAGGCTCTGGATATTACAGAACATCTTCGTAAAGCTGTAGAGTTACGCAGTGGCGAACGCTCAAGCAAACACGTACCAAATATAACGGCCTCATTTGGTATATCCATTGCTAGTCACAATCAATATATTGGTCAAAATGTGATTAAGACAGCGGATGAAGCCTTATATGCAGCTAAACACGCTGGTCGCAATCGCGTTGAATGGCGTTAAAAATCTCATTCCGGGCACTTTTTATTCCAACGAGATCCATTGTATTCTCTTTTGCAATTAAATTTTCATTTCCTTTCATTCAAGGCTAGAATCCTCATTAATTAGGTTATAAAAAAGACCTTAAAATAGTAAATATTAGGTCTTTTCTGATTAAGTGAAAGTAAAGGGCAGGACGAGCTGAATGAAAGGCAAAATTGTGCGTTGGGAAGACAACCGAGGATTTGGTTTTATCAAAAGCGCGGAACACGAAAAAGAAGTGTTCATCCATATATCCAAGTTTAAAAGGGGGGATCGACGCCCCAAAGTAGGCGATGTGGTTGAGTTCGATTTAGATATTTCAACCCCGAAACCAACGGCTGTGCGCGCCGCCTTAATTGGTGTTCACAGCAAAACTTCAGGGTTCGGTCCCAGTCCCCTTATTACTTTCGGAACCGTGTTGTTACCCCTGTTAATCTGGGTTTATATGGAGCTTATCTCCCCGATTATTCAGCCAACCCAAGCCCCGCAAGAAAGCGAAGACTACTTATCTGTGAATAGCGGTGTAAACAACCAACCTCGCCCATCGCTTGCTCCCCAATTTTCAAATCAAGACGCTTCATCTTACAGGGCGCAGCAAAACAGCCAATTTCGCTGTGAAGGCAAACAATATTGCAGCGATATGAATTCCTGCGAGGAAGCCCTGTTTTATTTGAATCATTGTCCCAATGTTAAAATTGATGGCGACAATGACGGCAAGCCCTGTGAGCGAAGGCTTTGTAATTAATATCAGCGCGGTGTAGAAGTGTTTTTTTGAATATGATGCTCCAAAATACCGAGTCGGTCTTGTCCCCAGAGTATTAACTCGCCATAGCGAAAGCTGGGGACGCCCCAACACCCGATTTGCATCATTTCATTGAGATTATCTTCCACTTCTGCTTTCCAATGTGTTCCGTTAATGTGTGCTTGAGCAGCGCTCCACGACAACCCGCATCGAGATAAGATTCGCTGCATCCCCTTATCAGTTTCAGCCCTTATTCCCTCGCTATTTACGGCTTTGGCAAAGCTAAGAAGAAAAGGCAGTAATTTATCTTCCGCTCTTGCGTAATTTAACAAGGCGTAGCATCGCTCTACGGCGGGACCCAAAGGATCGCCAATGAATCCATAAGGAATACCAAATTTGTCCGCTTCGCGTTTTGCATCGTGGAAGATATACATTTTCTTATTTTGCGGTACATGCATTCCCCGCATCATCATGGGCAATACAGGCTTCACTTCTAAAGGCAATTGATAATGCTCAGCAAGCGCTACCGCTCTTAATAAACCAAGGTAAGAATACGGGCTACGTGCCGACCAATAGATCGTCAACGGTAGCCTATTGTGACTGGCCTGTTTTTCATTCGAAGGCGCTGGTGTTTGGCAGAAATCTCGATAAGTTAAATTGAATCGTACTTTGTCTTGGGGAAACTGGGTTAAACCTGCGTCAATCAAACGCTGCTCCAAATGATCGAGGCGATCTATTCCCCAATACCACTCGCCTTCAAAATACATCATGGCCCCGAAATAATGCCCTTTGCGCTTTAACAACTGTTCGTTGCTATGCCGTTTTTCCGATAAATCAGCAAAGGAGACGCTTGGCAAATCTGACAATGTCTGTTTCAACCACACCTCGCAAAATACCCGTTTCGCCACGTTTAAATAGGTATCCGACGCTTCTGCTTGCAACAAACGAGCGCTAGCTTGTTCAAGCAAATCACGAGAAAAAGATAGCGTTGATGGCGCTTGTGTCATGCTCAACCACTCGAAGGGATAATCAAGCTCATACAAACGAGCAAGGTGTGACGCATCTTTTAATGCGTATTCGCGCCACATGTCCAACGCGGGATACATATCCTGCTGAACTTCCAATAACGTGTGAAAACGCGCCTCAATCGCAAAGCGATGCAAAAAGGCAGGCAGCACTTGTACCAAAAGAAAGCTGTAGGGATCATCAATACGTAAGAAGATATCTAGGGTTGGCGGTTTACGCGATACCACTCGTTTGAACTTTTGGACCTGATATTTGAACTGCTTCACCTTGTTGCTGGATATTGCTTTAGCAACATAAGGCATGAGAATGCTACCCATAAACCTTTCCCGTTAATGCTGACTGAGTGATTGTATTCACGACCAAGAGTACCTAGTCTTAACACCAAATAAAATCCTTACAACATTGAAATGAAAAAACTTCACTTATTACCTGGCACGTTATGTACACCATTGCTGTGGCAACAGGCTCGACCTTTGTTGCAAGATGCGTATCAGCTTATTGACCTCAGTATTCCTAACCACCTTAATTTCTCACAGATTGCACAACAGCTCCTTGAGCAACATCCAAACCAAATGCTGAACTTAGTTGGCTTCTCGCTTGGGGCGTATATTGCCGCCGATTTTGCGATTCGGTATCCACATGCCGTTGCAAGCCTAACCTTAGTGTCAAACAGCCCGACTCAACTCCCAGAAGCAGAGGTATCGCAACGTTGTTCTGCTATGAAGCTGATTGAACAACATGGCTACAAAGGCACACCACGGAACCGTTTGGCTGGGTTATTAGCGCCAGAAAATCAGACCGAGCGTTTCTTCGATATTCTGCAAAAGATGGACGCTGATTCTGGAGAAGAAACCTTGCTAAGCCAGTATCGCCACACTACCGAGCGAGAAGATTTATCTTCTGGATTGCACGCCCTAACGTGTCCTGTACAGTTGTATTATGCTGAAAACGATCCGCTTATCGATACCCAATGGATGCAGCGCTTACAACAACGGGCCCCTACTATACGGTTCGTTAAAGCCGCTAGCAGTGGGCACATGTTGCCACTTGAGCAGCCTCAGCAATTTGCACAAGTGATTAAGTCATTTGTTTAATCCAACGCAGGTTGAAGCTATGGTCAAATGCTATCGGCGTATCTCGCCTTGTTGATTGCAGACGATGAATCACTTAGTGCAGGAGCTCTGCTCGTTCTCGCAAATTGTTATAATATAACAATAGCATTATTATGATGGATGGTACTTAAGCCACATCGCCTATTATCAAATTGGAGCCAGACATTAATCATGAAACAAAGTCAGACCACCTCGCCCATCAACTCAATTAAAACCAACATGATTACTGGCTTCTTAGGCGTAGGAAAAACCACCGCTATTCAACATTTGCTGCAACACAAACCAACTAATGAACGTTGGGCGATTTTGGTCAATGAATTTGGAGAGGTTGGCATTGACGGGGCTATTCATAAAGGCTCAACAGGCCGCGACAATGCGTCCGAGGCCCAAATATTTGTGAAGGAAGTTCCCGGTGGTTGCATGTGCTGTACCTCGGGTTTACCCATGCAAATAGCGCTTAACCAGCTTATTGCCAAAGCCAAACCAGATAGACTCATTATTGAACCCACCGGCATTGGGCATCCGAAGGAAATGCTTAAATCGTTGAATGAGCCGCACTATCACGACCTCATCGATTTACGTGCCACACTCACTTTGGTCGATGCCAGAAAAGTCAGTATCGAACGCTATGCCACTCACCCCACTTTTCAAGATCAATTGAGCGCAGCGGACCATATTATTGCAGCCAAAGCCGACCAATATCAGGCCCACCATTTACCCGAATTACACGCCTATTTGCGTTCTCTGAACCTTGCTGACACCCCAGTTTCTGTAGTTGAACACGGTCAATTGCAAGCGGATTGGCTTGAGCCTAAACATCAAAAGACATCCTCTTCAATTTCGCCACAAGCCACCAATAAGACCTTAAACCTACGCGCGCTTTCCAAACAGTCACCCAGCCCGTTTAAAGTAGGCTCCCTGTTTACCGCTTCAGACTTTACCAACAATGCTGAACAAACCTTCTATTCCAATGGATGGACTTTCCCGCCAAACAATGTATTTAACTTTTACAAGATAATGGACATCCTGAATCATGTAGACGCCGAGCGCATTAAAGCGGTATTTATTACGGAAAGAGGCATTTTTGGCTTTAACAAGGCGGATGCGGTGCTTTCCTGCATGGAGCTAGATGAAAGTGACGACTCGCGTATTGAATACATCACTCAAAGCAAAGCCGAAGCAAAGCAACTCAGCGACATTTTAACCCCTGCCCTCGCACAAGCTCAAATTGCAGAGTGAGTGAATTCGAACGGCAATATCTTCTATCAACACAAGCCAAAACATTTACAAATCATTAACAAGCACTGGCAGTTGAATAGATAAAAGATTAACCTGATGCCTTCGATGAATGAAGTGGGAAAAGGAATCGATGTCAACAAAATCGATTGAGCGCCAACCCAAAGTCGTTATTGCTGGCGCAGGTATGACGGGTATTCTAATGGCGATTCGTTTGCTTAAGGCTGGCATAAAAGACATTGTCATTTTGGAAAAACGAGACAAATTAGGCGGCACTTGGCGAGAAAATACCTACCCCGGCGTTGCCTGTGATGTGCCTGCACATTTTTACACCTATTCCTTTGAATTAAATCCAAATTGGAGCCACTTTTTCGCCGAAGGTGCGGAAATTCAGAGTTACTTCGAGCATGTTGCTGAAAAATACCAGATTACGCCACTGATCCATTTCAATGAAGCTGTTACCGATGCCCACTTCAATAATCATCAATGGCACATACAAAGTGCGAAAAACCAGCATTATGTGGCCGACTTTTTCATTTGTGCCACCGGCATTTTGCATCATCCCGCATTTCCCCAAATTAAGGGTTTGGAGCGCTTTCAAGGTAAACAATTCCATACCGCGCAATGGGACCATTCAGTTAACATTGATGCCAACACCAAGGTAGGCATTATTGGCACGGGTTCCACTGCGGCTCAGTGCATTCCTAAATTGGTCGAAACTGGCGCGGATGTGAACGTCTTTCAGCGCACGCCGCAATGGATTATTCCCCTCCCCGACAGGCACATTTCCGATAGGGAAAAGCGCTTGCTGAAACGTCATCGCTGGTTGTTGCGCCTTAATCGTTGGTATGGACGCATGACCATGACTCACTTTTTCAACAAAGCCATTGCAGGGCACAAAGTGCAACAGACCTTACTCAATTTAGGCTGCAAACTTAACCTGAAACTCAATGTTAAAAACAAAGCGCTACGCAAAAAGCTGACACCCGATTACCAAATAGGCTGCAAGCGCGTTATCGTGAACAGCACCTTTTATCCTGCGATTCAGAAGCCTAACGCGCACCTCATCACCGAAGGCATTGAAGAAATTACCGAAACTGGCATTCGCACCAAAGATGGGAAACATCACGATTTAGACGTACTGGTGCTTTCTACCGGTTTTCAGCCATTTAATTTTATGCGACCGATGAATCTCACCGGGAAAAATGGCTTACACATTGATACCGCATGGAAAGATAAAATCGACGCCTATCGTTCTATCTTACTCCCTGATTTTCCGAACTTTTTCCTCATGCTCGGCCCCTTTACTCCCATTAGTAACTTCTCGGTAATTGCCATGAGCGAAGTACAGGCAGATTACGTCATGAAGCTAATTGAAAAATGGCGTCGTCGCGAGTTTGAAAGTATTGAACCCAAGCCGCAAGCGGTGAAAGCATTCATCGATTATATTCAAGTAGGTATGAAAGACAGTACTTGGACCAGCGGCTGCAATAGCTGGTATCTAGACCAATCAGGTCGCCCGATTTTATGGCCCTATACTTGGGGACACTACGAACAATATATGTCAAACCTGAAAATGGATGACTTGCTCATCAACACCAGTAGCACACGTTCAAATTAGGTTTTCACGCTAAGGAAAAACCCTTATGGAGCTCAAAAATATATTTATTACTGGCGCAGCTACCGGTATTGGTAAAGCAACTGCAAACGCATTTTATCAACAAGGCTGGAGCGTAGGTTTAGTCGACATTGACATTGACAGCCTAAAAAGCAATACCGAAGGCTGGGATAAAAAACGCGTATTTTGCGCCCAAGTCGATGTCACCGATTACCAACAAGTGCAAGCGGCCTTGAGTGATTTTTGCCAACGTACATCGGGACGACTTCGCGCACTGCACAACAACGCCGGCATTATGCACCTCGGGAATTTTGAAGCACTTTCGATTGAACAGCATCACGCAACCATTAACGTGAATGTGAACGGCACCATCAACCTCTTAATGGCGGCTTTTCCCTATTTGCGCGCAGCCGAAGACGCTACCGTAATCAACATGGCTTCCGCCAGCACCTTGTATGGAATTCCCCAATTTTCCAGTTATGCAGCGTCAAAATCCGCAGTGCAATCACTCACCGAGTCCTTACAAATTGAATGGGAGAACTACGGCATTCGAATATTAGATATGATGCCTCCATTCGTTGACACCGCATTAGTGAGTCAGCAAAGCACCAAACCGGCGATTATTGATCGCATGGGTGTCGACTTAGGCCCAGAAGAGGTAGCTCAAGCAGTATTCAAT
Source organism: Alteromonas sp. a30 (assembly GCF_026788005.1). Taxonomy (GTDB): domain Bacteria; phylum Pseudomonadota; class Gammaproteobacteria; order Enterobacterales; family Alteromonadaceae; genus Paraneptunicella. The sequence continues at coordinate 174,088 of NZ_JABEPE010000007.1, read as the reverse complement.
AGCATTCAGTCAAAGCGTACTCATGTGCCTGTGAGCAAACGCTTTTCCGCCTTGTACTACGCCTGTCATGCGCTTCCCTCGTTTATTCGTAAGCCAGCGATTCGATTTCTAAGCCGTGCCGATAGAAGTGAGCTCGATCCTGTTCAGCGAGGTATTTGTAAACTCATCTCGCTAGGCCCAGCCATGCATACGTTTTCTATGCCTGTCATGCGCAAAAACTATCTGCTTTTGGAAAAACTCTTTGGCTTGCCTAAAGATGAAAGCATCAACACCCGCGACTTCCACATTCCAATACCGAGCACAGATAAGAAAACGGGAAGCGCAACAAACATTCCTGCTCGCATCTATAAACCCTCATCTTCAGGCGATACGCCAAAAGCAACTTTGGTATTTTTCCATGGTGGCGGCTGCATCATTGGTGACATAGATACGCACGATGCACTTTGCCGACAAATTGCTAAAAACAGCAATATTAATGTCATTTCTGTGGCTTACCGACTTGCCCCCGAAGTGACTTTTCCAACGCCAATTTGTGACGCCATCGACGCTGTGAACTGGATTACCAGCAACCAGCAAGAACTGGCTCTCGGAGCAGGCTCAGAACCGCATAAAATTGGCGTCAGTGGCGATAGCTTCGGTGGTTACTTGGCAGCGATGTGCAGCACACCTGGACTTCAACACGATTTGCCTACAAGCATCACTACACAACCTGATTTTCAGGTATTGCTTTATCCTATTTTTGATTTTCGTGCCATCAGTGCTTCAGTAAAAGAACATGGTACCGGGCTCATCTTTAGCACCCACATGCTTCATAGATTTCGTGCAGCGTTATTCAACTCGGCAAGCGAAATCAGCCGCACCGACGTCAGTATTTTACTAAACGATGAAATGGCTAACACCGTTCCTACCGTGCTCTATTCTTGTGAGTTTGATATTTTACGAGATGACAGCTTTGCCTACGCCAAAAAGCTGCAAGAAAACGGTATTACACTGCAACATCAACACTTAACTGATTGTTCCCACGCCTTTATTCATGCAGGGCGGTTTAGCAAACGCGTGAAGGCGCATCTAAATCAGCTTTATGCAGATATTAACGCCATAATTGAATGATTATTTGTAGGAAATACAGTGCTGATTTTCAGGTTTTTCAAAAATGCTGTGCTCATTGAGTGATGCCACAAATACACCTTGGCGGCTTCGAATCAACTTGGTGATGCCAGTGTTAACCAAGGTCCAATTCATTTGCATTAGGTTTTCTTTAGGCACGCCTAAATAAGACTGCGCCAAATAAGAAATAGGACCACCGGAGGTAAAAATAAGCACGTTTTCTTTGGCCTGCAAATCGGCAATAACGCTCTGTATCCCAGACTGTAATCGAGCGGTAAATTGTAACCATGTTTCGCTATAGTCAGTATCATGCTCGCCGCTCATCCAGCGAGCCACTGCGGCATTAAATAAGTTTAAGAAGGTTTTTTCTGGGTGAGAGCTGTGCTGCAAATGCGCTTTTATACCTGCTGCCGTGGCAAAACGCGTATCATATGCACCCAGAATTTCTTGGTGTGCGTATTCGTTCCAGCATGCTTGAGAAACTGGTTCAGGCAAATCCACGTCATCTTGAGCAAACGCTGCTAACGCCTGTTGTGCCGTTTGTTGATGACGCAACATGGTGCCAGTCAAAATACGTGAAGGCCGCGCCATTTTTGCGCGCAAGCTTTCACCCACCAAACGCGCTTGCACTTCCCCCAAACTTGAGAGCTTGTCATAGTCATCATCACCAAAACTTGCCTGCCCGTGACGGATCAAATACACGCTTGCCATTAATTTCCTCGCTTAATTAGCACTTCTTTTTAATTATCAGTCACCTACGGAGATTTAGCTCTTGTTTTTAATGACGCGTTTTGCTCGCCACAACAAGTAATGAACAAACACCCAAAAGTGCTTATATGCCGGGTTTCGGGTTTGTTTATGGTGATAACGATAGTAAATCTGCTGCACAATCACCGCTAAACGAAACAAGCCGTAGACTTCATAAAAGGTGAAGTCGCCTTTAGGCACATTCATTTTGTCGCAGTAATATGTCACCACCTCGTCGCGCGTCATCATACCTTTTAAGTGCGTAGGCTGTCGGCGTACCATTTGCGACATAACGTCATCGTCAGCTTGCACCCAATACGCGAGGGTGTTACCTAAATCCATAAGAGGATCACCAAGGGTTGCCATTTCCCAATCTAAAATGCCGCGAACTTCGCTTAAATCGTCTGGGTTTAACACTGCGTTATCGAAGCGAAAATCGTTGTGGATCAAGCAAATACGCTCTTTTTGTGGCATGTTATTTTGTAGCCATTGAATCACGTAGCGCCCTGACGGTACATTCCATGTTTTCGCTTTTTGATAGCGTCCTACCCAGCCGTCAATTTGACGCTGCGCATAGCCGCTACCTTTGCCCAAATGCCCGAGGCCGGCGGCTTCGTAATCCACGCTATGTAATTCAATTAAACAATCTAAAACCGCGCGACACATCGCTCGAATGCTAGCTTCATCGGTTTTTAAATCGCGTGGCAAATTCTTACGTGGGATCACTCCGCTAAGTTTTTCCATCACGTAAAATTCAGTACCAATAACAGAGGCATCATCGCAGCAAGCCAGCATGGTTGGTACGTAATGATAATGCGGCTTTAACGACTTTTGAATACGGTATTCACGCCCCATATTGTGCGCGCCTTCGGCTTTGGTGCCAGTGGGCGCACGACGTAAAATCAGCTCGAATTTGGGATAAGCCAAGCAGTAAGTCCAGTTCGACGCACCACCAGAATACTGGGTGACGTTAGGCAACTCGCTAAAGTCGTAATCGCTGCCTTGCATCGTTTGTTTCAGCCAATAGTTGACGGCGTCAATATCTAACTCTTCACCTACGCGAACTTGGCCGGCTTTATCCAATACGCCTTTTCCTGTGTTGTTTTGCTTGGTATCCGCTGTTGGCGCTGCGCTACTCATGCTTTATCTACTCGCTATATTTATCGTGTTTGAATATGTTTATTTAACAGCCTTTTTAACGGACTTAGTGCGGCCACCTTTTTCTCTGAACTTCGATGTTTGTTTTTCCATCATGCGTAAATACCATGATTGCGGCAACCAACGGCGCAACCGTGTTGCACGCCGACCTTCTTTGTGAGTTTGTATCATAAACTCACCCTTCTGTACGCCCTGAAACGCCATTTCTGCGACTTGTTCGGCTGTTAACGTACCACGCTCCAAAAGCTTGTTAACCACGCCATGCATCACAGGGTTGTCGCTACGCATGGATTCATGCAAATTGGTTCGGAAAAACGCCGGACACAGTACACTCACACCGATATTGTCATCGACCAACTCTAAACGCATCGATTCGGAAAAGCTGACCACCGCCGATTTCACCGCGCAATAGCTGCCCATTAATGGCATGGGCGTTAACCCCGCTTGCGAAGCCACATTGAGAAAATAGCCACGGCCTTGCTGCTGAAAAATTGGCGCAAACACTTGGGTCATGCGAACCATGCCAAATAGATTAATTTCAAACACCCATTGCCACTGCGGCATGGGCTCGTCGGCAATCGAACCGCCGGTAGCAACACCCGCATTGTTGACAACTACATCAACGCCTCCCCACTCCTGCATCAGAGTGTCACGCAGGGCTTCTACGTGAGATTGCTGAGTAATATCGCACTGACAAAACAGCACATCCGCAGCGCTATTTTTCAGTTCGGTCATGGTGGCTTCGCCACGCTCGGTGTTGATGTCGGCAATACACACTTTTGCGCCAGCATCGGCCCATCGATAAGCCAGAGCCTTGCCTAAACCTGAGCCGCCGCCCGTAATTAATACACGTGTTGGTGAGGATGTTTGCTTCATTGGTATTTTTTCAACTCCAGTCTGGAAACCATGCCCATATGAACTTCATCAGGTCCATCGGCTAATCGTAATGTGCGCGCCATGGTGGCAAAGAAACTCAGTGGCAAATCGCCTCCCACACCTGCGCCACCATGCATTTGAATTGACATATCAACCACGCTTTGCAGCATATTTGGAACAACCACTTTAATGGCAGAGATTTCTGTCATAGCGTGTTTTACCCCAAGATTGTCTATTTTCCACGCCGCATTGAGCGTTAATAAACGCGCTTGGTCAATGGCCATTCTAGCTTGTGCAATGCGCTCCTGATTACCGCCTAATTTAATGATGGGTTTTCCAAAAGCGATACGTGACAAACCACGCTTTATCGCCAACTCCAAGGCGCGCTCGGCTGCACCAACGGCTCGCATACAGTGATGAATTCGACCCGGGCCTAAACGCCCTTGAGCAATCGCGAAACCTTTGCCCATGCCCATAATGAGGTTGGATTTTGGCACGCGTACGTTATCCAAAAGCATTTCACCGTGACCTAAATGCGCGTCGTAATCGCCACACGCAGTCAGCATACGCTCAACGGTTAACCCCGGTGTATCGAGTGGCACAAGCACCATCGCATGACGACTGTGTTTTTCCGCATCTGGATTGGATAACCCCATAACGATGGCGATTTTGGCGTTCGGATGCCCCAAGCCTGTGGTCCACCACTTGCGGCCATTAATCACTAATTCATCGCCATCTTCTTCGATTCGACACGCCATATTCGTTGCATCCGATGACGCCACTTCCGGCTCAGTCATGCCAAATACTGAACGTATTTCACCCGTTAACAGTGGCATTAGCCATTGTTGCTTTTGCGCATCATTGCCAAAGTGATACAAGACTTCCATATTACCGGTGTCGGGCGCATTACAGTTGAACACTTCGGACGCAAACGACACCTTGCCCATTTCTTCGGCCAATGGCGCATAATCCACGCAAGATAAGCCTTTCGCCAAATCGGCATCAGGCAGAAATAAGTTCCATAACCCCGCTGCTTTTGCTTTTTCTTTTAGGGCTTCGATTTGCGGATGGATCACCCATTTACGCCAGTCGCCATGCCCATTCATTTCGTGGTTTTCGCGGGTGATTTGCGCTTCCACCGGAAAGATGTGCTCTTGCATAAAGGCTTTTACTTGGGAGAGATAATCTAAACAACGTTCGCTGTGCTCAAAGTTCATGACAAACTCGTTAGTAATTTTATTCGCGTATTGTCATATTACTGCGTTTATATCATGAATGAAGTGAAATATACTCTCACCCAATAATGAATTATATTCACAAAGAGTAAAGCATTTAACGAACGGATAAAGGCCAACTATGCAACAACTGGATTTAAATTTGCTCAAAATATTTGAAAGCCTTTATCAACAACGCAACATGACACAAACTGCACAAGTGCTTAATCTCACGCCCTCGGCGGTAAGCCATGCCGTAAAGCGCCTGCGAGAGTCGTTAAACGACCCGCTATTTGTTCGGCAAGGCAGTAAAATGCAGCCGACCCCCGCGTGCAGACGTTTAGCGCCACAACTGTTGGCTCATTTACATCAGCTTCGGCAAACCTTACAACAATTTACCCATTTCGAACCTGCTAACACTGAACAAACGTTTCATATTGCTATTCATCGCGCTCTTGAGCCGCTCATTGCGCCAGTTGTTTTTCGTGAAGGCCGTATGGCTGCCCCTAAGGCAAACTGGGTATTTATGGGATTGGACCGACAACAGGTGAAGCGCCAAATGACCGCCGGACAAATCGATTTCGCTATTGATATTGCCCAGCCGCTAGGCGCTCCGTTTTTGCATCAGCCGTTATTTAGCGACCCGTTATGTGTGATGTTTGACCCTGCGCAGCAGCCATGGCAAGCGGATGCTTTTTCGCAATCGGTGTATTTAGCGGCTGAGCATATTGCGGTATCGAATCGGCCGACTGGGATTGTGATGGAAGATTTTGAGCTGCAACAGCAAGGGTTTGTGCGCCATATTGCGCTGCGATGCCAGACGTATTTGGCAGCGACGCAGATGTTGCAGCAGACGTCTTTGTTGCTCACTCTGCCTCAAGGTATGGCGCAAGATTATTTGTTGAATGAACAACGTCATGAGGCAAATTCAACGTCTTTGGCGGTTTTGCCGTTGCCTTTTGCAACCCAACCGATAGAAACGCATCTTTATTGGCATGAGAATGCGGAACATGATGCTTCGTTGAAGTGGCTGAAGGATGTGTTGGTTGGCTGTTTGAATATGCGCTTGTGATGAATGGCTGAGCGCTCGACCTTCGCCTTGTTCTACAGTGTTCCTGTGACTCTGTATTCTGGTGAAAGTTAGCCATAGAAATTTGTCGCTGACTCGCCGTAAACCCACACTGGCTGCAAAACCTTTCGTATTCAGCCTTGTGAAACTTGCGCTGACTACAAGTTCTTTCACCTTGCTCAAAGCAATTCCAGTGTTCCTGTGACTCTGTATTTTGTGAAAGTTAGCCATAGAAATTTGTCGCTGACTCGCCGTAAACCCACACTGGCTGCAAAACCTTTCGTATTCAGCCTTGTGAAACTTGCGCTGACTACAAGTTCTTTCACCTTGCTCAAAGCAATTCCAGTGTTCCTGTGACGCTGTATTTTGGTGAAAGTCAGCCATAGAAATTTGTCGCTGACTCGCCGTAAACCCATCCATGGGGGCTCCACAGCCGCTTCCCTGCGGCTGAGGGTCTGCTCTCAATTTTCTATGGCTAACTCATGGTTGGGTGCTGATTCTAGCTTCAAAGCCTTTCGCCCTCGTGCTTGGGAAACTGGTTCTAGCCGCAAATAATAAGCTAGAAGAAGCACCTAAATTTGTATATAAATCAAAATATTTAACGTCATTGACTTATCGACAAAGAAAAATAAACAACCTTTTCAAATTTGATCGCCTTTCAATCCAACAAAACAAAGGAAAAAGCTTATATCTCACTAATTGCTCGAAGCGCTTCACTCTGTATTGCGTAAATTGGAATACTCTCTGCTACTTTTGTTGCAAATTCAATATTTCCTCTTTCCTTTGCCTTTAAAGCTAAAATTTTGAGCGAATCACTACGAACGTCATATAGCGGGATTGACTTTGATATTGTATAGGAAATATTAAAGTCTCCCCTATCTTCTGCTTTGCGAGACAGCTTCTCTAACGCAAAACTTCTATCAGAATACAAAGATATTTTTAATGCCGCTTCATATTTAAGTTGTATTTCCTGCCTTACTTCCGCATCCGGTACTTGCTTAGTTCCGTCTTTAAAATGATCGCCGTTATTCTTGATAACTTCAGACTCGGAACTATAAAAGGTAGCCACCGTAAAACCAGTTCCGATAATGGCTGAAATAGCGGCCAAATTTGATAAATATTTCATTAAAGCTCCATATAAAAAACAACCCCCTTAACTCTAGGCTAACTAACGTTGAGAGGTTTAGCTCATTGACAGACGCTCGAAAACTACTTGGAACACCAACAATTGGATAATAATAATGGCAAATCTACAATTATCAAAGGCAACAACTAGGTAAACTATTCAATTTTAAATTTACAAACATAATCAAATAAATAATGCCTGACGGTTCAGGATAATGGGAAATCGAAAAATATTGGCGAAGACTTCAATAAGAGGCTTCCTGCCGATCTCTAACCAAGAACGATAAAGCGCTCACTTTTAAATCTCAGTTCTATGACATTCTTAATATGAACCAGACAAATTGATCGAGCTTTTAAATACCACGCTTGATGTCTCGATAAAAGTTTTTATGGGAGCCTAAAACCATGAGTTTTAGTATCAATTTACTTTCATCAAAACTAGAGCCAAGCAAGGTTAATTGTTTATTCATTTTAAATTTATAAATATGCAAAAAGGATAAATCCCCCTTTTTCTGGTCGCCTAGTTTTGGTTCATCTATTAACGCCCTAATTGCGGCATCTAAATCTTTCTTTTGATTTGACTTCAACTTTTTTGCTGCTCTGCTAGAAGAGAGTACCCGAAAACGGCTGAAACCTTAGCCAAAATCGTATTCCTCTAGTTTTCCAGCTTCTTTCTTTGCTTTAGCAATAATAACTTGTTTAACAAATTCATAGGGTAAATCGGGATTCTCTTCCATCATCTCGCCAATTTTAGCCCAATGTTCAATTTGTTTAGGCGGTGTTGTATTCAACAAGATCTCGTTATCGGTTTCACTGGCATTTATAAAACTCCCCCTACACTTTCTTCTCTTGCAAAAACGCTTTGAATGCTTCCACAAATTGCGCTACGTGATAGCCATCCATGAGGGCGTGGCTTACCGACACTGCCACTGGCATAACACGCTTGCCATTTTCTTCTCGCATTTTGCCGAAGGCAAATTTGGGCACGGATTCTTTTTCGCCTAACACCGCTTCTTTGTGTCCAGTGAAGTTTAGCCACGGCAGCGCTGAGCAATATACGCAGTCTTGGGAATTACGCGGCGGGAAAAGGTCGTTGCTTTTAAATACACGCTGTTTTTCTGCCTGAAACGCTTGGTGAAATTCTGGCAAGTTTTCGCTGTATTCGATAAAGGAAAAACCAAAGGTGTTATTGGGGCGTAATACGGTTGTTGAAGCGTGAATAACGTCGTGAATGACCACAGTATCTTCGCCTTCAATGCGATAGCGAAACGGCTCGATGGCGTTCACAGCGCGCAAGCAATCGTGCAAATAAACGCTGAAAAAGCCGATGTCGTTGGCTTTTGCAAAGGTATAAGCTTGAGTGACATCTAATTCGACAGTTACCGCGAAATAAGGGTCTTGAAAGGTATTATAAAATTCGAAGTGGGCTTTACGATTCCACTGTTCAATGTTGAGGGTTTTCATAAGGCGACGACTTTGCTGGCGTTAGTTGTTTAATATTCGCTATTTGATTTTAGCCAATTGAAAATGACTGAATACGGCGGTTCGAAAACAATTCACATTCTCACTTTTTGAGCTGTGTGCCTATGCTACTGTTTTCAGTTGGCTTTCGCCATGCTGTTATTCAGCGTTAACTTTTTTGACTATTACCCTCATGACGCGAACTACGCCGACATTGCTTGTCACGTTTTGTTGGTTGAAACCCCTTTCGCATTTTGGAAAAATGCCTCACATATCATTGGAAAACCAGTTAATTCAACACGGATTGAAATACGTCATGTTTAAAAAACTCCTTGCTTCTGTGGGCATTGGTAACGCCAATGTCGATTTAATCATTCTCAGCCATCACCTTATTCCGGGTGAAAATTTCGATGTGGAAATTCGCTTCAAAGGCGGCAATGTCGCTCAAGAAATTAACGGGATTACACTGGCGTTAATGACCCAAGCCAAATACGAGGAAGAAGATGCTGAAGGCGAAGAATATAGCGCCTACAAAAACCTGATTTTACAGCAGTGGGACATCGAATGGGCTGGCACAGTTGAGCCGCATCAGGAATACGCCGAACGCTTTGAGTTAGACTTACACCCCGAAACACCGCTTACTACCATCGGCGACAAGCTCAACCAATCTCGCGTTTGGATTGAAACGGGCTTAGATATTCAAAGTGGCTTAGATGCCTCCGACAGAGACTTCCTTGATGTTTCCCCGCTTCCTGTGCAATACGCGCTGTTAGCCGCAATGGAAAGCTTGGGCTACTATCTGAAAAAAGTCGACGTTGAATTGGGCCAGCTTCGTTATTCCGGTGCAAACTCATCACTTAATTGCTATCAAGAAATTGAGTTTGGTTTACGAGGTTCTGGTTTGTTTGGCATCAAAGAAGTGGAAGTGACCTTTATTAACGACGGTCATGAAACGGAAGTTGTACTAGAAATCGATCGAACCTTTGGCAGCGACACCTACCGAATGTTAGTGCTGGATAATCATCTAACCGACATCAACGAGATCACAAGGAAATTACAAAGCGCGTTAGCATAATAGATGGCTGCTAATCCGCTAAAGCAAGGAAGGTTCCGCTATTTTGACGAGCCATGCCATAAAGACATGGCTTTCAATATTGCCCTACGTTGACAAGGGGTGTCTTTGCGCTAACTTCCTGAGAAGCACTGCCTGTTGTATTGGTTACTTCAGCAGGCACCAACAGCCTCGGCAGCCGATGATTGAGCTGAACCCATACAGCGCGTGAAAGCGTCTATCGCTTCCAGCTCTACTTGGGTGCAGTCGTAACATAATCCAGCTTCTTGGGATTGTGCAATACCGCAACAAATGGCGATAAATGTAAGAGAATTAAATGAGAAAAAACGCCTCGTGATACCTACTAGCTCTACCGATAATCACCCGAGATAGGAGATTACTGCCTCATATTTTGATAATGATGTAGGTCAACTGAACTTACAATAAATGTGAGGCGTAGTTTCACGCTTTTTCATAAAAAAACGGGCTATAAAAGCCCGTTTTGTATACTTCGCTGACAACCTAACCTTATTTTGATTACTATCCAATAAGGTCATTAGCCCAATTTAGGATGCAAAATATTTAGCTAATTCTTCGCTTCCCCCAATGAGCTTACCACCAATAAATACTTGGGGTACGACATCGGAACCGGATACCGCTTTCAAAGTGGTTAGTGTCGCGTCATGGCCCACTGAAATTTCTTCATATTTCAAGCCTTTCTCATCTAACAAATGCTTAGCATTTGTGCAGTATGGGCAGCCATGTTTAGTGAACACGGTGATTGGCTCAGGTGCTTTAGCCTCTTCATTGATGTATGCCAGCATGGTATCGGCATCGGAAACCTCAAACGGGTCGCCTTCTACATCTGGTTCGATGAACATTTTGTCGATCATACCGTCTTTAACTAGCATAGAATAACGCCAGCTACGCTCACCAAAACCGAGTTCTGTTTTATCAACTAACATGCCCATGCCGCGAGTAAAATCGCCATTACCATCAGGTAATAGGGTCACGTTTTGCACGCCTTGATCATCCCCCCAAGCGTTCATAACAAAGGTATCGTTTACCGATACACAGACGATTTCATCTACACCGTTTTCTTTGAATGTTGATGCCAGCTCTTCATATCGCGGCAAATGTGTAGATGAGCAAGTTGGCGTGAATGCACCCGGTAAGGCAAAAACAATAACAGTACGACCACTGAAAATACTATTGGTTGTGCGTAAGTGCCATTCGTCATTATCGCGAATTTTAAACACCATTCTTGGAATGGGTTGGCCTTCTTTGTTGTGTAAATTATGCGTAGTCATACAAGTTCCTCTTTAATTGCACCGAAGTAAATTTTAAACACGAGTACAGTGTAGTCAATCTTTCTAATTTAAGTTAGAGATTAATAACTATCTTATTAATCTATTTAAACAATTAAAACATCATTCGCCAATTTGTGAAATATTCTAAGCTTTCAACATTGCAGTTCCGCCTTGAGACTCTTACACTGAGTGAAAAAGCAAACTCGACTCCACCTTTATGAGTACCTTAATTACAGATATTTCCAGTTTTGTTGGTTTTAATTTATGTCGTAAGCTGCTATCAAAAGGTGAAAATGTTATTGGTTTATACGCCAATCCAGCACGGATTGAAACCTTAACTAACTCTGCTAACGCACATCATTTGACCCTTATCAACGTTGCACTGAATGATGAGCAAAATCTGCAACAAATCGTACATGAATACCGCCCCTCTACTCTATTTCATTTTTCCGATTTTGGTAGAGTATCCGCTCAAGCCGCGAGCGCCTTATCACATTTAATGACCGTGCTAGAAGCCTGTAAAAACAGCAGTGTGACACACTGTTTATTAAATTCCAGCAATGCGGTTTATTTGCCTCACCAATATTCAACCATGGCTTCCAATGAGTTGAGTGAGCATCCGCAAAACTTGGCCGCAGCAACCGCTCGCTCGTGCGAATTACTCAGTCACGCTTATAGTTTTCAATATGCGCTACCCTGCACTGTCGTGCGATTTTTCGAAGTGTATGGAAACGCCGCTGACGAGGATAATCTGGTTCACTCACTGTGGCAAAAAGTAGCACAGCATCAATCCATCGATTTGAATGATTACCCTATTGATTTGCTTGATTTTACTTATATCGACGATGTGTGTAATGCGCTACTGCGCTTACAAGAACACCCAGCCAAACCCAACCCAGACTGGCAACTAGACGAAGACTTCATGGACAGCAGCACTGCCCCGTGGCGCATTTACAACATTGGCACTGGCGTGGGCACACCTGTACTGTCATTGTTAGAAATGATCGCGGAAGTGCAGGGTCAACCTTTGCACTTCACAACACAACAAACAGCTACAGCGCCATTTCGACGAATTGCCGATGTTAAGCCCCTGCTAAGAGAAACCGGTTATCAACCGAGGACCAGCCTTTACGCTGGCCTTCGCCAAATGTTAGCTCGATCTTACTGATGCTTAACAATTTCGTTAATGATATTGGTGGTTGAAATGCCATCCTCAAAATTCAGCACTTTGACTTCACCGCCATTAGCAATCACTTGTTTTCCACCAGCGATGTCTTCAGGTTGGTAATCACCACCTTTAACTAACAAATCTGGCAAAATTTCACTGATTAAACGTTCTGGGGTTTCTTCGCTGAATGGCACCACCCAATCAACCGAGGCTAACCCCGCTAATACCGATAAACGGCGCTCAAGATTGTTAATAGGACGCCCTGCACCTTTTAAACCTCTTACCGACTCATCGCTGTTAACGGCAACAATCAGCCTGTCTCCAAGCTGCGCAGCATTTTCTAGATAAGAAACATGCCCTGCGTGGAGAATATCGAAACAACCATTAGTCATCACGATTTTCTCGCCGCGCAATTTAGCAGTTTTCACCGCCATTTTCAGTTGCGATTCCGTCATCACTCCAAGTCCGATGTCTGTGTCGGCAGCCACCGCTTGCGTTAACTCATTAACATTCACTGTAGACGTACCCAACTTGCCAACAACCACACCTGCTGCGGCATTAGCTAACACACACGCATCTGGCATCGATGCCCCTGCCGCCAAAGACGAGGCAATAGAAGCCACAACGGTGTCGCCAGCGCCGGTCACATCGTAAACTTCTTTCGCTTTTGCAGGTAAGTGCAATTCGGTTTGGTCTTTTTGAATCAATGTCATGCCATGTTCTGAGCGAGTCACTAGAATGGCATCGAACTCATAGGTTTGAATAAGCTCTTGAGCCCGAGCCACGATGGTTTCCTCATCTTTACAAAAACCAACCACGCCTTGGAACTCACTCATGTTTGGCGTTAATAACGTGGCACCACGGTAACGAGAAAAGTCTGTGCCTTTGGGATCAACAATGATGGGCAAACGGTAGGATTTTGCTAGCTGAATAAAGGCTTGCGGCTCACTCAAACACCCCTTTGCGTAATCGCTTAGTACCAGTGCGCCAGCTTCTTTCAGTTGTTTTTCTAACAAGGCTATGAGCGGCGCTTTACTGGTACTTTCGAAACTTTGTTCAAAATCAAGACGTATAAGTTGTTGGTTGCGGCTCAGCACGCGCAATTTGGTAATGGTATCTTGACCTTCGACTCTATCGAAGAAGCATTCAATACCCACAGATGACAACACGGTTTGCAATGTTTGCGCGGCTTCATCTTGTCCGCATAAACCGCCCACCGCTACATTCGCGCCCAAAGCGGCAATGTTTAAAGCGACGTTAGCTGCCCCGCCCGGCCTATCTTCATTGCCTTCGATTTTAACAACAGGAACAGGGGCTTCAGGGGAAATACGGCTAGTCGGGCCGAGCCAATATCGGTCGAGCATAATATCGCCGACCACCACAACATTGGCTTGAGAGAAAGCAGGTATTTGCATGATAAATCCGCTTGAGGGTGTTTATAAACAAGAATGGCGGGAGTTTACCACGGGGACTTCAAGACTCAACTGCATTGCACGTTCTTGATTTCCATCAAAGACGGTTTCTAATACTTGCTGCGCCCAAAGTGGCAGGGATTGATCGATTTCATAATAAAGCCAAAGTTCGCATCTGCGCTCTTTCACCACGCCTTTGTTACGCAATAAAACCAGATGCCGGGATACCGTTGATAACTTCTCGTCCAATGCTTGCGCTAAGTCGCACGAACATAATTCGCCTTCATGCATTAACATCAAGACAATATTTAAACGCAGAGGATCAGCCAAACATCGGAAGAATTGTTCAGTATGTAATTTCATCATTTTCGCCAAAAATTAGAAACCACTTACAGCCAACTACAGTGGTTTATAAAGCTTTTACTTTCTGGATGCCATCGCTAAATACCTGTTCCAAATTATCATTCACTGACTACAGCGAGTTTGCGATAAATCGCCGTAGGTGACTGACAATGAAACACAACTATTTAGGCGTACTCCTAAATTAGTGGGCTGAAAAGTACGCGAGAAATATGAAAGTTATATGAAATGTAGCCAATTTAACGCATAATTTTGTATATATTTTTTCTCTTTGCGGGACTAATGCACGACATTTCAGCAGTTCGGTACAAGGTAATCGAGCCCTAAAATTTATTTCACACCAGCAAACCGCGCAAAATTAATGCGATTCCAAGGCTGATTGTCAGCTCAATGCTGGCCACACCAATATTATGTTGTTGATCTATTTCTTGCTCTAAATTTACACGGTACAACACAATACGTTTAGATAACGCCGCAAGAATAGCCTGAGTAATGGCCAACCCTAAACCTAAGATAAACCAACTCGTAACATTGCTAACGTAACCATGAGGCAAATATTCCAACATATGTCCGGTTGCCGTCACAGCCATTGCGGTTCCAAGTAAATTCCCTGAATGTTGGATGGCAACTGCCAACTGCCCCTTTTCCAATGCAGCTTGCAATGCGCCAGAACGATTATGCTCGGAAAAGCGACGCTCAAAAATACGAGTCATAGTTAATAGAATGGCTTGTGTTACAAAGAAGCCTGAAATCACAGCAATCATTGCGTTTGCGTCCAATCCTTTAGCCCATAACATGACGCTTTGAATGATTAACGCCGTAGCAATGGAGCTAGACGCATCAACCATCGCAACAGCAACGTTTCTATCTTGAATGTTCTGCTCTTTATCAAAGCGGTTTAGAATAATTTTATCGTGGGCAAAGCGTCCGATTTTAATCAACACGATGCCTATCACACCGTAAGTTAAAATAGTGATAGTGGACTCTAAAAAGTCATCGGTTTTGGAATTCATTACGGCACCAACCAGCACAATACATAGCGCTAACATTCGGCCGGCAACACTAATTCCATAAGCGAAATTGTCTTTCTTGGTCAGCTCGTTAGTGGCTGAGCCACCTTGCAATAAGGAGGAGACCCACCACATGGCGCTCAACAATATGATGGCTATGCCTATATCAATGGCAAAATACCAGATGAGATCCGAAGAAACAGGTATCAGGTTAACTAGTGTGCTCATTACAACCTAACTTCTTAATAAAACGTTATTTTTTGATTTAAGTCATTTAACAGAAACGTGTCAAATAAAACCGCTTTTTATGGCCACGATTCATTGACACATTGGCGTTTTCTCGGTTTGATAACAGCAGTTTTAACTCGAGTACCGCTGATCATGTCACCATTGCTTAAAAACCTTGCCCAAACTCACTGGGAAAAGCTCGCAGCAGTTGCCGACCTGTCAATATTAACCCATACACAGACGCAACAACTCACGCATGTTCTGGCGTTAAGTGACTTTGTGGCCCGTCAGCTTATCTCGGCCCCACACACCCTGCCTCAGCTACTCGAAATCACCCCGGAAACTTGCACATTTGAACATTATTATCACAGCATTTCCAAGCAATTGGAGGAATGCCAAGACGAAACTTCCGGGCATGGCGTCATAAGACGCTTTCGGCACTTACACATGATGGCAATTGCGTGGTGGGATCTAACTAACATGCAAGAAATTGACACCTCTTTACTGCAAGTCTCCCATTTAGCCGATGCCATTATTAAAGCAACTTACGACTGGTTATATCAAATGCTGTGCGAGAAACATGGCACTCCGATGGGCGAGTTGGGCCCGCAACCCATGTTTATTATTGCAATGGGTAAGCTAGGTGGGCGTGAGCTTAACTATTCTTCCGATATTGATTTGATCTTTTGTTACCCGCAACAGGGTGAAATAACGTCGGGCAGAAAACCGATGGAGCATCAAACCTTTTTTACCCGGCTTGGACAGCGGCTGATTACGGCTCTCAACCAAACCACAGTTGATGGACAAGCTTTTCGTGTAGACATGCGATTGCGCCCATTTGGAGAAAGCGGCCCACTTGTCACTCACCTCGCCGCTATTGAAGACTATTATCAGGAACAAGGCCGTGAATGGGAGCGTTACGCTATGGTCAAAGCGCGAGTTGTTAACGAAGACTCGCCTTATGCCCAAGAGTTACAGGATATATTGCGTCCCTTTGTTTTTCGCCGATACATCGACTTTGGTGTGATCGACTCACTCCGTAATATGAAGCGGCTTATTCAACAGGAAGTACGTCGACGAAAACTGAATAACAACATTAAATTGGGACGTGGCGGCATTCGTGAAGTGGAATTTATCGTACAGAGTTATCAATTAATTCGCGGCGGCAGAGAACCCGAATTGCAGGAAAAAAGCCTGCTTCGCGTACTACAACAACTGGTCGATAAGCAGATTATGCTCTCTGATGAAGCGGAGTCCT
The DNA here is from genome assembly GCF_026788005.1 of Alteromonas sp. a30. Classification (GTDB taxonomy): domain Bacteria; phylum Pseudomonadota; class Gammaproteobacteria; order Enterobacterales; family Alteromonadaceae; genus Paraneptunicella. Next base: position 157,534 of record NZ_JABEPE010000007.1, on the reverse strand, counting down.
TACGCTATGCTTATTTGTATCTGCGTAAGGTAGAGCATTGTCTGCAACAGTTTAACGATGAGCAAACCCAAGATTTACCGCAAGATGAGATAGCACAAGCGCGCTTAACCTTTGTTATGGAGCAGGAGAGCTTTCCGCGTTTATTAGAAGAAATAGACAAGCAAACCACTGTCATCAGTAATGCATTCCAAACCATCATTGGCGAAAACGACGAAGAGGACGACGACCCTGAACTTGAACACCTAAAAGATTTATGGGTACTGACCGTAGATAAAGAATTAGAAGAAGAAGCCGCTCACGACATTTTGGCAAACTGGCTGCTTCAAGAACAGCAAGTGCAGTGTTTTCAGGTGTTAACGCAATTCAAATCCGAGCTTGGGAAAAAACCAATTGGCACTCGCGGAGCAGAAACACTTGATAAACTCATGCCTAAGCTCCTGTTGGAAACCTTCAAATTCTCCCCTAAAAATGCCAGTAACTTGTTAAGTAGCTTAATTCAAGTCATGGATCAGATTCTACAACGAACCGCCTATATGGAATTGCTGCTAGAGAACCACGGCGCACTGCAACAACTGGTGAAGCTTTGTGACTGTAGCCCGTGGATTGCCAATCAGCTACAGCGCTTCCCTATCTTGTTAGATGACTTGCTAAACCCTGCCGATTTGTATAATCCAACGCCTCCAGAACAGTACCCTGCCATGTTACGTCAGGTGTTATTGCGTGTGCCGCAAGAAGATTTGGAACTGCAAATGGAAACGTTGCGCCAGTTCAAACTTAGTCAACAATTACGTATTGCAGCGGCAGATGTCACAGGCGCACTGCCGATTACTCAGGTTAGTGATCATTTAACCGCTTTGGCAGAAACCTTGGTAGCAGAAACCGTTAATTTAGCTTGGCACCAAATGCTCGAGCGCTACGGGTTGCCCGACAACGCCACGCAGGATAACAAAGGTTTTGCGGTAATCGCCTATGGGAAATTAGGCGGTATTGAACTGGCCTATGGCTCAGATTTAGATTTGGTATTTTTGCATGATTGCACTAGCCAAGCCCAAACGAGCGGACCGAAAACAATCAGTGCGAAGCAATTTTATGTCAAGTTATCGCAACGTATTATTCATATGTTTACCACCAAAACGTTGTCTGGAGATTTATATGAGGTAGATATGCGCTTGCGACCTTCTGGCAATTCAGGTCTGCTGGTTTCGCACATCGATTCCTTCGAAAATTATCAGCAAACAGAAGCGTGGACATGGGAACATCAAGCCCTAATGCGAAGTCGTTGTATTCTTGGGGATGCCGCCTTGCGAACACGATTTGTTCACGTCAGAGACAGTATTTTGCAACGTCAACGGGACCTTTCCACGTTGCGTCAGGACATCTTGTCCATGCGCGAGAAAATGCGAACACACCTTAACAAGGGTAACGCTACGCAGTTCGATTTGAAGCAGGATATTGGCGGCATAACCGATATTGAATTTCTAGTGCAATATTGGGTTTTGGCGCATGCACATGCGCAACCAGCGCTAACCAAGTGGTCAGATAATTTACGTATTTTGAAGCAACTTAATCAGTTGGGGATAATTGAGGCGGATGAAGAGTCTGTTTTAATTGAAAGTTATCTGGATTACCGTCGCCGAGGTCATCGCTTGTCTTTGGCGCTTCAGCCTGCTTTGGATGATAAAGACGAATTCACATCGCAGCGTCAACACATCGCCCACATTTGGAATAAATACCTTGGAAATGATTTAACGATAGCGGACTAATCCACGCGCTTATTAATCGCCGCTAGGTCCGGCTAATACACAATAGGTTTTAAGATAATCGGACTCTTTTTCGGTGATGACTAAAGAACGATTACGAGGGCAAATGTAAGCTCGCACAGTCCCATCAAAATTGCTGTCCACGGTGCGCGCAATTTTATGTAACGAGCCCACGATAGTGTCATCCATTTGGAAATGATCTTTGACGATAAAATCCTGATCCAACTCCCAAATGACCTGCATTCCTTCTCGCTGAGCAAAATTGGTAATCGACTCTCGTAATGTGCTACCTGCTTCAAAAGTGCGAAATTTATGCTCACCCACCCAACGTCCTGTTACCGGTGTTTGTGTGCTTTCCATATCTTTTAAACGCGCCCCCAGCGGTTGATCATCGGTATCATTGAGCTGCATGACAAAGTCGCTTGTTTCTTCTTCGATAGGCTTGGTTGATGACTGACGGTATTCACTGTAAAAGTCACTGACATTCGCAGAGATTTCCTTTGGCTTAGATGGATCAGCCGCTTGCGGCTCATTGTCTCTGGAGCGCTGCATACTAATAACAACCACTGCAACGATAATAAGTACCGCAGCAAGACCAATGTGCCTCGCCCAAAATACAGCATTGGAAACACGCTTAACCGTCATATTACTTATTGCCCGCCTTTGTCATTTTCACATGCACTCTTTATATCTGATACACATTGAATAAACCAGTTCCAATTTTCTCAACTATGAATACAACGACGCATCTTCTTTTTTGGGTCGTGTTTTGTAGCGTTTATGCATCCACAAATATTGCTCAGGGTATTCAAGGATCATTTGCTCAATCTTCTGATTAACCTTCGTCATATCTTTTATATCGTCCTCACTTGGGAAGTCCTTTAGGCCGGGATAAAACTTCACTTTGTAACCTGTTTTGGTTCTGATTGAAGCAATAAATACAGTTTCACAATTCGAACGACTCGCGATAATTTTCGGTCCCAGTGTCGTCGCCACCTCCGGTACCGCAAAAAACGGTACAAACACACTGGAGCGCGGACCATAATCTTGGTCCGGTAAATAGAAACAGATTTCCTTATTATTTAAGGCAGTAAACAACGACCTTAAATCGCGTTTATGGATCAGGTAACGATTTGAGCGGGCTCGCCCACGATATTGTAGAAATTCAATGACGGGATTATCATGACGCCGATAAAATGCCACAGAAGGCTGTTTTAGTCCCGCCACCCTACAGCCAACTTCTAAAGACATATTGTGTGTAGCTAACCCCAAAACCCCTTTTCCTTTAGCGAGGACAGCTTCAACGTGTTCAAATCCTTCCACTTCGCCAATCCGACGAATACGCCAATCAGGCCACCACCACCCCATAATTGTTTCAATCATGGCAAGACCAGCACTTTCAATGTTGGCCTGTAAAATAGCCTCTCGTTGCGACTCTGGCATATCAGGAAAGCTCAAAGCCAAATTTCGGCGCGCCACTTTTACCCGAGACTTAGCTAATTTTTGCAATAATTTTCCCAAGCCCTTGCCCAAGTATTTAAGTATGGGGTAAGGCAACCATGAAATTAAATACGCCAATCCAACGAAAAACCAAGTTAACCAATGTTTTGGATGCAACAATTTCATTTCAAATGGCGGGGGCTGAATATGCAAAGAAAACCTCTAAAATAAAATACGGATAACAATAAGGCGCTAATCATAATCGAAGCGTTGTCCCTATCCAATAAGGAGAACGGACTTCGTGTCTGTTTATTGACTAAATCCTTTAAGAATCTCACTGGTGGCTTTACATGAGAGGAACTTGCAGTAATATCCTAAGTACGGATGGCGATGTTTCGATAGCCGAAGCTCCACTATACGGATCCAATTTAAAGCGAGTATCAGCGAAAAATGACCCACGAAAGCACCAACAATGTGCAAGCTCTGTCGCAACTCAAAACCATTATTGATCACACAGCATCAGGTGTGATGCAACTTGACCGAAAAGGCACGATTTTATTCGCCAACAAGTCCGCATCTCGCTTATTTGGATATGAAAGCCAAGAATTGTTTGGCCTTCCCTTAGACACCCTCATTCCGGGTCAGTTTGTTGGAGCAAGTGAGGATGTATATCACAACTTCCTCGCTCAATTCCCCGTTGAAAAAATCGGTCAAGGTACCTCTTTAAACGCCTTTAAGAAAAATGGCGACATAATTTTTGTGTCTATCGGCGTGTCTGTTGTTCCCTCAACAACGGATGCATCAAGCGCGGATGCCATTGAAGAACAACTTGTGCTAACCGTACAAGAAGCATCTCAATTACGTGTTGCGGAAGAGCGCTTATTTAAACTCAACAAGAAATTTGCCATCGCCAAAGATTCAGCCGGAATTGGCCTTTGGGAATACGATTTAGTAAGCGGTTCCCTTGAGTGGGATGATCAGATGAAAACCTTGTACGGCGTTAATGATCTGATGTTTTACGGCAAACTTGAGAACTGGATAGAAAGAGTTCATCCAGCAGATATAAACCGTGTTGAAGTCGCAATTGATGAGTGTATCGAAACCGAGCAAGTTCTTGATATAAGCTTCCGCATTCTGACGCCGACTGGAGCTGAAAAATACATTAAGGCATACGCAAAAGTAAACCTTAATGATTATGGTGAACCACAAAGTATTATTGGCGTTAATTACGACCTCACTGACCGTTATCAGGCAGAACTGCAACTAGAAAGTAGCACCCGGGAAAATGCCCTGTTAGCCACCGTTACCCGAGAAATGAACGATGGCGTGATTGTAACTGATACTGAACATCACATTATATGGGTTAATCCGGGCTACGAAAAAATTAGCGGCTTTGATATGCGCGATATTATTGGTCTGCCAATTGAACAGCAACTTTATGGCGATTTGACTAACTCGGAAACCAAAGCACGTATCAACGAAGGGTTACTTGACGGCACAGGCTTTATCGAAGAAATCATCAATTACAATAAAAACCACAAACCTTATTGGATTAAGGCTAACGGTCAACCCGTTTATACTAACGGGGTTATCTCCGGTTTTATGTGCCTTGTTAGTGATATTACCGACCAGAAGAATGCTGAGCTCAAAGTTGTGTCGATGAATCGCCTGCAACAAGCTATTTTGGACAGCGCCAACTTAATGCTGATTTCGACCGACGCCGAATTTATCGTCAAAACCTTTAACCGCTGCGCTGAAAATCTACTTGGCTACAACGCAAGCGAAGCGATTAATCAACTTAATTTAATGGACTTTTTCGATCCTCAAGAGTTGATTATGGGAGCTCAGAAATTAAGCCGAGCACTCAACATGAATCTAAAACCGGGCGTTGATACTTTCATGGAAAAGGCCAGACAAGGCATTAATGTTGAACAAGAGTGGCAATTAACCGCTAATAATGGTCGATCTTTTCCAGTCATGATGTCCATCGTAACATTGAGTGGAGAAGAAGGTAATGCAGGTGGATACTTAGCCATTGCCCGCGACATCAGCCAGTTAAAAGCCGTCGAAGCAGAAAAACAACGTAACCAAGATTTGCTCGAAACCACGGGAACAATGGCCAAACTCGGAGGCTGGGAATTTGACCTGCGCTCGAATCAGCTAACGTGGTCAAAAGAAGTGTATCGAATCCACGAACTGCCTGTCGGTGAACCTATTGATTTGGGTGATTCCATCAATTACTTCGCCCCTGAAAGTCGTCCCATTATCCAAAGAGCAATAGAAGACGGCATTGTTGAAGGCCGAGGCTGGGACTTACAACTCCCCTTTATCACCGCTAGAAATCGACGCATTTGGGTACGTTCGGTTGGCTTCGTAGAGTACGCCGATGGCGAACCCGTGGTATTGCGAGGCGCGTTCCAAGATATTACCCAACTTAAACGCGCGGAAGAGAAAGCCAAGGATGCCAGCCGTATTAAAAGTGAGTTTCTAGCCAACATGAGCCATGAAATCCGCACACCGATTAACGGCATCATCGGTATGAATGATTTATTGCTCAAAACACAACTTAATGAAAAGCAACGTCATTACGTCAAACTCGCGCAAGCAAGTGGCGAGTCCTTGTTACATCTCATTAATGACATTCTGGACTTTTCTAAAATTGAGGCAGGGAAACTACAACTGGAAGAAATTAAGTTTGATTTATACAAACTATTAGCGGAGATTGCCGACACTTTTGCACTCAAAGCGGAAGAAAAGCGCCTAGAGTTTGTTTACTTTATTGATAAGTCAGTACCGCAATATATACGCTCCGATCCAAGCCGCATCCGTCAAATCATCACCAACTTGGTCTCCAACGCCTTAAAGTTTACTGAAACCGGTGAAGTTATCCTCAAAGTTAAAGAGGTGGGCTTAAATCGACTGCGTTTTGAGATCATTGATACTGGCATTGGCATTCCACAAGACAAACTCGATAACTTGTTTAACAAGTTTGTTCAAGTTGACGCCTCTACAACGCGAAAATTTGGTGGCACCGGTTTAGGCTTGGCAATCTCAAAACAATTATCCGAGATGATGGGGGGACGCATAGGCGTTACCAGTGAACATGACAAAGGCTCAACATTTTGGTTTGACATTCGATACGGCGAAATCCTAGACGAAGTCATACTGGAAAGTTTCGTACCAGACCTCGCCAACATTCGTTTAATGTTGTTGGACGATAGAGAGATTAATCACGAGCTCGTACAATACCTATTGCAATCAACAGAGGTTGATCTTGTGTGCGTGCGTTCTGCCCCTGAAGCCATGAAAACCCTTCGCGCGGAAAATGCCGAGGGAAACCCAATTGATTTAGTTTTGCTCGACACCAATATCCCAGGCATTAACGGTATTCAATTAACCAAAGCGATTCGTCACGACACTTCATTACAGCAACCGCTTATCATTTTAATGACGCCGGTGGGCTCATCCCACAGAGAAAGTACATTAAAAGGATTAGACATTAATGGTCGTTTCCACAAGCCCATTAAACCCCATAACTTTTATCGAGCATTGGGCAATGTGATGGGCCAGTATGTAGAATTAGAAGCCGACCCTGATGATGAAGATGCACCTACCCCCACCTTAGGCGAACATCGTATTTTGTTGGTTGAAGATAATTACATTAACCAGCAAGTCGCCATGGAAATGCTCAAAGACTTGGGCTGCTTTGTACAAGTGGCGGAAAATGGAGAACAAGCTTTAGAAGCACTAAAAAGCACATCAGAACCTTTCCAGCTTATTCTGATGGACTGCCAAATGCCGGTGATGGATGGTTACGAAGCCAGCCGAATTATTCGCGCCTCGAAGCACCCTAATATCGATCCGAATATTCCCATCATTGCGCTAACAGCCAACGCAATGAAAGGTGATGAAGAAAAGTGCATAGAAGCGGGAATGAATGATTACATGGCTAAACCCATTGTAAATACCGCCTTGCGTAAAGGTATTGATAAATGGTTGAACCAGAAAAACTCGGCACCTCCGATAGCTGTGCAGACGGTAATAAAATAATCATCGAGGTATTTATGCTTGCCTCGCTATCACCGCACCTTAGAAATGTGTACACTTGCCTGAGCGCGCAAAACGCTGACATTAACAATCCCTAAACTTTTACGAAAGCTCAAACCACGATTATGTCTGAAGATAGACTCTTTTTCCTTATGCATCTCGGCCACCATGCCATGTTTAAACTTGCTGATAAACGATGCATGACCCGTTTAAATATTAGCTGTGTGCAATTGTCAGCGTTATTGTTTTTACAGAAAAACGATGGCTGCTTGCTTAAAGACTTAAGCGCTGGACTCGCACTCAACAATTCAGCCATTACGGGCTTAGTAACGCGAATGTTGAATACCGACCTAGTGAAAAAAAGCCCCTGCAAAGACGATGCTCGCTCTTACCGCATTTATTTGTCCGATAAAGCTAAGGACATCTTACCCAAAGGCTACGAGTTACTGCGCGAATTTAATCAAAAAATTGCAGCTACTTTTTCCCCAGAGGAAATGCAAGTCGTCACCCGCTTTTTAGCCTCACTCACCCAAGTTGAAGATCGCTTCCCTGAAGAATCCACATTAGATAACTGAGAATTGCTACACAAAACATTGAAAATGCACGCGACAACCGCTATTCAATGCCCTATAATTTGCGCCGAATTTTGCACTCAAGGCAATGATTAATCGTTAAATTGGCGGGAAAAGTGATTTTAGCCGCGCTATATCTCAGACAAGGAATCTATTGTGAATAAAAAACCACCTGAATCGTTGATCCGCACTTGGGTTTGGATGATGGCAGAGTCTAATAATCCTGACCTTATCGAACGTGGTAGAAACAATCTTATCTCGGCTTTTGGTAGCATGAAAGAAGCCATTGAATATATAGAAAAAGAAGCCAGCAAAGAAGCAGCCGACTAAGGTCACGCTAGCCTCTTTTCTGTAAGACTGAGCGTTTAGTAATTTTCATCTATTCGCTTGAGTTTTAGTTCGAATTGATGACGTTGTTCTTCATTACTGTACTGAAAGTGATATTGGTTATGGAAACCAAATTGCAACGTCACATTTGCATCATTGATGTAAAGCGTATAGCCGTCGAAGTCTGTGGTAGCATAAATGCCTTCCAACAAATACTTATCTTCTGTCTTTTCTCCATGCTCACGAATCTTTTCAAATACACGTAAGATCAGTTTATTATCGAGCTCATTTTTCATTGTTCCCCCTAGACAGATATAAAAAATCTGACATATTGATAAACTTTATTCATAATAGCGAAGAGTTCAGCTTCATATTTCTTTATTAGACAGGCTAGGTTACGGAAAAAGCACTAATAGGCGAAACGGACTATGATAAGACAACGACCGATCGTATTATCGCTGACTAACTTATTGAAAAAGATAGCAGAATATAGCATTTTTGCACTTATTCTGTTGTCTCCTATTGCGCATGCTGTCAACACGACATCCACCACCAAACTTCCAAAATCATTGACCTTTAGCACTAGTTCACATGCGGCCGTAGAGCATTATTATCAACCTCTTATTCAAGCAGCTTATCAACGCTTAGGAATTGATATTGAATTTTTACAGCTCAATGAAGAACGCTCAATCCGATTGCTGGACCAAGGTTTATTGGATGGCGATACTATTCGAACAGAAAATATCCATAAATCAAATAGCCACTTTATTCCTGTGCAAATGCTGGGAGAAGCCAGAATCTACCTTGTTTGCCAACCCCATATTGAGTGCAACGCAAACCTGCTGGAACAGAAGAAATTCTCGCTAGGTTCTGTAGGAGGTAGCTCACATTTTGATGATTTATTGGCCGACAGCGAAATCACTCAATTGCGCTATACCAATTACCACTTACTCAAAACCTCTTTTGAGCAGGGTAAGATTGACGCTTATATTGAGATCATTAGCGCTCATTACCACCAACAAGCTTTTCCCCAAAAAGCGAACACTGCATACTTAGAAACCATCCACGGTTTCCATTATTTACATGAATCGCATGCGCGTTTAGCACCTCAAGTGGCCGCTGCCATTAAAGAGATTCAGAACCAAATTCACAAAGAAGACGATAGTTGCTGGAAAGCGTTTCAGAAACCCAGCAACTAGCCTGCTTTAATACGACGGAAACCCTAATCAATTAGCGCCGTTAAAAATAGTATTCTAAATTTAGCTGTATAAAATCATCTCGCCTAAAGGCATACACTAAATCTGTCGGTTCATCAGCACTAAAGAACCAAGCATCCAAACTCCATTTAAGCTGGCTATTGATTCTGCTTCCAGCTTCAATGAAAGCGGAATAACTGGATGAGTCGTCTAAATCTTGTACATATCCCAGAAGCACTTCGGTTCCATCAACATCATTAAAAACGATGCGACTCCCAACAAATAAGTCATTTTGTCCCGGCCCAGTTGCGCTTTGGTCACGGTCGTCAAACTGATACTCCATTAACCAGCCTACATCCATTACAGAATCCATAATGCCGACCTGCGTATATTCAAACCCACCTGTCATAGCAAAAAAGCGGCCTTCGCTGGTATCCCGGCTTATTCCTTCAAACTTTAATAACCATGAATCCACTACTGAAAGCAGGTCCACGCCTATCTGTGTCATTTGTAAATACCAAGGACGCAATACCGGTGCGGCTCCGCTGGTATCTGCAATAAAGAATGGCTCTCTAGAGGTGCCATCGAAATACGATAGTCCAACATCCCAATCACCAAGGGTATGGCTGTAACGCGCGGCCCAATCAATATGGTGTCGCTCCTGAGAAGATTCATAGATGGGATTATCTGTATCCACTAACAGTTGTGGGCGTATTCGTCCTTCAATGCCCGGAAATGTTCGCTCTCTAAAATAAGGTAAGACAAACAGCGATGTTGTTCCCCAATCTCGAATCAAGGTGCCACTCACCATTGGTTGACCGAGTTTATCCTCGCCATCCACCGCTTCAATAGAGTCGGTTTGGTTGATCACATCCACTAAATGTTGCGATTCGGTTTGCCCCCAAAAGACCTTGCCCATCCCGGCTTTAACTTCCCAATCTGAACCAAACTGAAACCAAGTAAGTTCGCGAATGTCGCCATGCGTTCGCTCCGAATCTTGTTCATCTAAGCGTATGAAGGGTTTAAAAAGCAAGGCGTTGTCGCCGTCATTCCACTGGGTGTAGATTTCTGGTTCAAACAGTATTGACGTTTGATTATCGCCTTGTCTTGGTTCGGCTGCATCTTGTAAGAAAAAGCGGTGCTCTAAAATGACTTTACCGGTTAGTTCAATGTCGGCCTGAGCCGATGAAACATGGCCCAATAACAAGCATTGCACAGCCATTGCAGCGAAGGTATTGAGCCTACCCGCTACACTCGAATGAAAAAAAGCACTCATTATTTCTCCGTTTTATAGACTTCTCATAGACAGTGTTACACGAGCTTCACGGTGAGTTAACTGTCCTAAGGTGCATCATATTCCACTTGATTAACGAGATAAAATTCTTTATCACTACCATCTCGGTTATATTCTCTTTCCAAATAATGAATAAAAATTCATGAACATACTCGTGAAACACAACATCCAAACTTTAGCGACACTTATGCTGGCAAGTGCTTTGACGGCCAATGCTGCGCCAAGCCAGGAAGCTATCGCCCTATCACAGCACAATATCATTATCGACTCGCATATTGATGTGCCTTACCGCCTCCATAAAACCTGGGGTGACGTAACACAAGCCACTCAGGACGGTGACTTTGATTATCCTCGAGCAATTTCTGGCGGGTTAAACGCTCCTTTTATGTCAATTTATACACCTGCGTCCTTAGACAATTCCGCACAATCAACGGCAATGGCCAATGAACTGATTGATTATGTGGAGGCGATTGTAGGTCGTGCACCCAATAAATTTGCGATTGCAAAAACCGTCACAGATGTCCGTTCTCAATTTGATAAAGGATTAATTTCCCTTCCCTTAGGCATGGAAAATGGTTCGCCGATTCAAGGCGATTTATCGCTACTATCGCATTTTTATCACCGAGGTATTCACTACATTACTTTGGCTCACTCCCAAAGCAACCATATTGCCGACTCTTCCTATGATTTGCGTCGCAAATGGAAAGGGCTCAGTCCCTTTGGAAAAAAGCTGGTTAAAGAAATGAACGATATTGGCATCATGATTGATATTTCTCATGTGTCCGATGACGCTTTCTATCAAGTTATTGAATTAACCAACGTTCCGGTTATTGCTTCGCACTCTTCTTTACGCAAATTCACACCAGGGTTTGAACGCAATATGGATGACAAAATGCTGAAAGCCATTAAGCATAATGGCGGGGTTGTCATGATCAACTTTGGGTCAAGCTTTGTCTCTGCTTCATCAAATTCATGGGTTTCTCAATTCAACAAAAAACGCGATGAAGTAAAAGAAAAGAACAGCAACGACGAAGCGCAAGTGAAGGCGTTTGAAGACAAATACCGCCAAAATAACCCATTCCCATTTGCTGATATTGATGTGGTATTAGATCACATCGACCATGTTGTAGAAGTCGCGGGGATTGATCATGTGGGCATTGGCTCTGATTTCGACGGTGTGGGTGACTCTCTGCCTGAAGGATTAAAAGACGTGTCGACCTACCCTAATCTTGTGCAAGGTTTGCTAGATAGAGGCTACAGCCATAAACATATCAAACAAATTTTGGGTGAAAACTTCTTAAGAGTTTGGTCAGCAGTAGAAAACTACGCGCAAGCCCACTAACTTTTGTTTTCCCATTTTCCCATAGAGTAGCGAGCTAACCCTTGTGTTTTAGCTCGCTGCCAAAACGGCTTTCTCAGCTTTCTCTTTCAACTCCTGACTTAACACTTCTAACTCAAGCACCTCACTGTACTGCTGAAAGATGTGTTGCTGCTCGCCGCCAAGACGTTGATCTTTTAGCAAATCATAGGCTCTGGCTGCATTCTCTTTTTGTAAGCTATCAAGCATCCCTTGCTCTTTGAGCGCAGAAAGCACTTTGAGGACATTCATTGCGATAGGTTTGCTGTGGGGTGAGAGAACAAAGGCTTTGCTAAGCTCCATATAAGCAGGCATATAACGCTTATTGCGGTAGTGCTCGGTTGCCATTTCAGTTAATTCTTTGGGTGAGAAATGGATGTCTTTACGTTCAAGCGCTTCTTGCTCGATGTATTGCTTAATCACACTCCCTGCAAACGAATCATCTGCAATTTGCGCTTTCAATTCATCTAATAAACGCAAACATTCTTCTCGATAACCCAGTGCATGAAATGCCTTCACTTTATCAAGGTTATCTTCCAAAGACTCCAACAGCTCTTTACCCACTTCTTCTTTGAGTAACGCTTCGGCTTTTTTCTTTTCATCACGTAAACACATCATACGAACTTGAATTACATTGATCTGTTCTTTCAGCTCAGCTTTTCCGTATTCTGCTTCAAGTTGTGAAATCAGCCGCTCAGATTTTTGCAATATTTTTGATGCTTCCATTTCAGAAAGTGTAGATGCTAGATCGAGTCCTGAACGAATAACATTTAACATTAGCTCAGGTGAGTCATGAATGGAGTTTTTGGCATATTTGGCCATGTTTTGTGTCGCAACGTACTGGCCTTTCTTATCGTGATTTAACCGCGCCAAATTACACGACTTTTTATTCCTATCAATATTACGAGGCGCCAATTCAGTAGCCATTTTTATTTCTTCATAGGCTTGTGCATAATTCTCGTGCTCAATGTAATATTGCGCTAGTAAATCGTAAGCCATGAAACAGGTATCTTTACGCCCTTTTAATTCTCCAATTAGCGCTGCCGCTTCTTGCTCTTTTTCTTGCTTTAGTAACGCCCTCGCTAAGGCAATTTTTACCCAACCATAATCTAAATCTTGCATTAAGTTTTGATAGAAAATTTCCGCATCATGATATTCACGTAAATTCATCAAACATTCGCCAATTAAGCGTTTAATGTGTGGATGATAAGTAGCAATAGAATTATCGGTGAGTTGCCTTTCTCCGATGTAAATAGCCGAGGCGTATTCTTGGTGATCAACACAATAGTGCAAACGATAGAGCTTTCGTTTAACCAACAGCACTTGCTTTAAGCGCTCCAATACTTTTTTACGGTCCAGCGGTTTAACCCAAAAGTCATTAGGTTGTAGCTCTATCACGCAATTGACTAAAGATGATGAGGTTTCTGCGCTTAAGAAAATCACCACGGTACTCTTGGTGATATGGCCTTTAAGCTTGAGTTCTTCAAGAAGATGAAAACCGTCTTTATCGCTCTTAACGTTGAACGAAATGATAATAATATCGAAGGTTTCTTCAGCACATAAACGTGCTGCATAGTAAGCATTTTCAGCCGTACGAACCGAGCCGATGCCCAATTCAAGCAATGCTGATTTAATCACATCATGCACCAAGCTTTGATCATCGATCACCAAAGCTTGTTGCTCGCTAATTTGTTTAATCGGAGGAATTTCTATCAACCTACCCAACCCTACGTTACTACCATCCTGTCCCTTTTAGTGGCAATATTTTTAACATCCTGACACTCGTCACATACCGAGCACTAATATTGCCAACCACCTATTTTCGATTGGCTTATGATCACCAACCTACTTAAGTATTTATCGTTTAAAATATAGAAGTATTTAACTAAATCGTCATTAAATTTGTTTATTGAAGCATCCCGCTTGCGAAACAAAGTTTTACATATTGAAAAAGTCACTACCTATATCCGTTATAACCAATTTCAGGCAAAATAGCGGCCCCTACGATTTGAATTTTAACGTCATGGCTCAACTTTATTTTTACTATTCAGCGATGAACGCTGGCAAATCCACTACCTTGTTACAATCAGCATATAATTACCGGGAACGTGGAATGCGAGTAGAAATATTTACTGCCGCACTAGATGATAGATATCACGTTGGCAAAGTGGCTTCCAGAATCGGCCTTCAAGCTGATGCCCATTTATACTCTGACGACACCGATATGCTTGCGGCGGTAGAAAAGATTCAACCCAATGAAAACAAACGAATTGATTGCTTGCTCATTGATGAAGCACAATTTCTCACCAAGCATCAGGTACAACAGTTAACCCATTTAGTGGATGATTTAGGCATTCCTGTATTGGCATACGGTCTACGTACTGATTTTCAAGGTGAAACGTTTGAGGGCAGCAAGTATTTGTTAGCTTGGGCTGATAAACTTGTGGAGCTAAAAACGGTGTGTCATTGCGGACGTAAAGCAAATTTTGTTGTTCGTAGAGATGAGACCGGAAAACCCATTCGAGACGGTGAGCAAGTTCAGGTAGGTGGTAACGATAGCTACGAGTCAATGTGTAGAAAACACTTCAGAGAACTTATTTGGTAGCCCCATTTTAATGGGATTTATCAACCAGCTAACGACACTTTACTTCATACTTACCGTTTAATTTCAGCATAGTAAAGCTTTAATACAGGTAAAAAACTTGATGTCCCGAAAATCTGCATTTTCCCCTATTGCGGTTGCATTAGTTGTTGTTATCGCACTTTTGATTTATCTGAATCTTCCAGAAGCTCAGAAGCAAGGTAATCAGAATCGACCTGCTCCTCCAGTAAAATTGGCGGCAGCGTCAATGAAAGCGCTTCCTATTGTTGTTGAAGCGCTCGGCACAGCCCGAGCCAATGAAGCATTGACAATTACTGCACAAGAAACCGATACAATTTCGCAAATTTTGTTTGATGATGGCGATTTAGTTAAACAAGGTCAGGTGCTTGTTAGGCTTAACTCTAATGAAGAACAAGCTAAAGTAGAAGAGCTTCGAATTAACTTAAAAGAACAAAAACGCCAGTTAAAACGTATTGCCGACTTAGCTCAAACTAATTCCGCTTCTGCGCAATTGCTCGATGAACAACAAGCTAACGTGGACGCCTTAAAAGCCCAATTGGAAATTGCCAAATCACAAATTTCGGACCGTATTATTTATGCTCCATTTTCTGGACTTTTAGGTATTCGCCAAGTGAGTCAAGGCGCACTGGTGCGCCCCGGAGATGTTATCACCACATTGGATGATCTCAGCACAATCAAACTGGACTTTACTATTTCTGAAGAACATCTACCAAGCTTGGCTCGCAATCAATCCATTACAGCAACCTCCGTTGCTTATCCCGGAGAGATATTTGAGGGCAAAGTTAGCAGTATCGCATCCCGTATTGACCCTGTGACTCGTGCAGTACAGGTACGAGCGTTAATTGCAAACCCAGAACTCAAATTACGCCCGGGCATGTTGCTCAAAGTAACCGTCGAAAAACGTGTGCTGGATGCATTAATGATTAACGAAACCGCGGTAGTGCCGATTGGCGACAAACAGTATGTTTACCGAGTTGATACAGATAACAAAGCTCAACGCGTGGAAGTGGTTGTTGGTGAACGACGCCCCGGTAGCGTGCAAATCATTTCAGGCTTAAATGAAGGCGATAACATTGTTGTAGAAGGCGCTTTCCGTTTAAGCGATGGTGCGCCTGTTAACCCTGTAGGAGAGTAATCACATGCTACTCTCCGATATTTCTGTAAAACGTCCGGTTTTTGCAACGGTTGTTAACCTCATTTTGCTGGTTTTCGGCATTGTTGCTATTAGCTTGCTTTCCTTACGTGAATACCCCGACATCGACCCTCCCATTGTATCAATTAATACTAATTATCCGGGAGCATCAGCCAACATCGTTGAGTCCCGAATTACGCAGCTTCTCGAGGACCGCATTAGTGGTATTGAAGGCATAAAGAATATTACGTCGACTAGCCGAAATGGGCGTTCGCAAATCAGTATTGAATTTGACTTATCACGCGATGTAGACGCCGCAGCCAATGACGTACGCGAACGTGTCAGTAGAGCGCTAAACAACTTACCCGAGCAAGCTGATCCGCCAGAAGTGTTCAAGTCGGATTCGGATGAAGATGTCATTGTCTGGTACAACCTACGTAGCACCAATTTAGACGTCATTGAACTCACCGATTACGCTGACCGTTTTATTGTTGATAAATTATCGACGGTGGATGGTGTCGCCCGAGTACGTTTGGGTGGCGGACGCGAATACGCGATGCGTGTTTGGTTAGATCGTGATGCAATGGCTGCTCGTGGCATTACAGTGACCGATATTGAGCAAGTGATTCGCTCTGAAAATGTGGAACTTCCTGCCGGTGAAGTCGAGTCAAACTCTCGTGACTTTGAAGTAAGAGTTGCCCGTACTTTCTTGACTCCTGAAGACTTTGCTCAACTCGCCATAAAACAAGGCTCAGATGGCTATTTAATTAAATTGGGTGAAGTGGCCCGCGTTGAGCTAGGCGCCGCAGACGACGAAACCGAATTCCGTGGCGATGGCAAGAATATGATTGGCCTTGGCATTATCAAGCAATCTAAAGCCAACACGCTAGCCGTGGCAAAAGCGGCAAAAGATAAAATTGCTGAAATTCAGGCTGGACTCCCGGAAAACATTTACATAGTTGAAAGTTACGATTCATCTATTTTTATTCAAGAATCCATTGATGAGGTATACAACACCCTAGGCATTGCCATGGCAATGGTTGTTTTGGTGATTTTCCTTTTCTTAGGTAATGTTCGCGCCACTATTATACCGGCGATTACCGTGCCAATTTCCTTGGTTTCCGCCTTTATTGTGATGTACGCCTTAGGCTTCTCGATTAACTTGTTAACATTGCTTGCGTTGGTCCTTGCTATCGGCTTAGTGGTCGATGATGCGATTGTTGTACTAGAAAACATTTACCGTCGTATCGAAATGGGGGAACCTCCTATCCTTGCGGCTTACCGTGGCGCACGAGAAGTGGGTTTCGCGGTTATTGCTACCACGCTTGTATTAATTGCGGTATTCGTTCCGCTTGTCTTTCTGGAAGGGAATATTGGACGGCTGTTCACTGAATTTGCTCTCGCCATCGCCGCTGCCGTCGCTTTTTCCAGTTTTACGGCGCTGACTTTATGTCCCATGTTGTCATCCAGAATTCTTTCGAAGAAGAGTCGCGACAGTGGTCTTAGCGGCAAAATGGACATGCTGTTCAATCGATTAGAAAAACGCTACTACAACACATTGGGTAACACCATTCATCAACCCATTATTACCGTGTTACTTATTGTTGGCAGCATAATTGCCCTCTACGGCTTAGTAAAAGAAGTACCTACTGAGTTTGTTCCCAAAGAAGATAGAGGCAACTTCTTTATTTCAATGCAAGCAGCAGAAGGCGCAAGTTTTGAGAGCAATGCTGAGAATTTGAAAAAGATTGAAGCCATATTGCTTGAGTACGGCGAACGCGATGAAATCGAACGCGTGATTGTGCGCACGCCCGGCTTCGGTGGAAGTGCCGGTATTGCTATTGTCGGCGGGCTATCTTGGGAACAACGAACACGTTCTACTTTCGACTTAATGCAAGAGATCAGCGCTAAGTTGTCAGTTTTCCCAGAGATTCAAGCCTTTACTATTATGCGTTCCAGTCTAGGTGGTAGAGGATTAGGCCGCCCAGTTCAATTTGTGCTGCAAGGTAATACTTATGAGGAACTGGCTCGTTATCGCGACATTATTTTGAAAAAAGCTGCTGAAAACCCCGGGTTACAGCGTTTGGATTCCGACTACAAAGAAACCCTGCCACAACTTCTAGTCAATATTGATAGAGAAAGAGCTGCAAACTTAGGAGTCTCCATCGGCGATATTGGTCGCACATTGGAAACCATCTTAGGTCAACGCCGGGTCTCTACCTATCTTGATAGAGGGGAAGAATACGATGTCATTCTACAAGGTGAGAAAAGCGATTTTCAAAGCCCAAACAATATAGAGAACATCTACGTTCGATCTAGTCGAAGTGGGCAATTGATCCCATTAGATAACCTGTTAACTCGCAGCGAGAGAGCAACATCATCGAGTTTAAACCGCTACAATCGTATGCGTAGTATCACTATCACAGCAAACCTTGCAGATGGTTACACGTTAGGCGAAGCACTCGAATATTTGAACCGACTTGCGAAGGAGAACTTGCCAGAATCCGTTGGCATTGACTACCGTGGTGAGTCTCAGCTTTATCAAGAATCAGGTAACTCCATCTTATTTGTTTTTGCACTGGCTTTAACGATCACCTTCCTTGTTTTAGCGGCACAGTTTGAGAGCTTTATCCACCCTTGGGTGATTATGCTTACCGTACCACTAGCACTATTAGGCGCATTTGCCGGTTTATATTTCGCTGGTATGAGTATCAACATCTACAGTCAAATTGGTTTAGTTATGCTCATTGGGCTGGCGGCGAAAAACGGTATTTTGATTGTGGAGTTTGCCAATCAATTACGCGATGAAGGCTATGAGTTCGAAGAAGCCTTGCGTAAAGCATCTGCCTTACGTTTACGCCCAATCGTAATGACAGGCTTCACGACCGTGTTCAGTGCAATTCCACTTGTATTGGCTTCTGGCCCGGGCTCTGAAAGCCGAGCCGTAATTGGCATGGTTATTTTTGCCGGCGTATTAGTGGCAGGGTTTATGACATTATTTGTTGTGCCTACGGCGTATTACTGGCTAGCTCAGAAAACGGGCTCACCCAATAAAACCGCTAATGAAATTGCGGCGCTAGAGAAAAAACACCCGTACACTAAAGGGGAATTGAAGTAATATTACTTTAGGCTGTGTCACTCTGGCACAGCCTTTCACTTAGTTGCGACTAATATAGCGCTGCATCGCTTCGGAAAAAGTTTCTTTAAAGCGTCCATCTGGCAACTTCTCAATAAACAATGCGGGGATATTTTCCTTATTCGCCAGTGCCATCGCTTTTTCGTGCCCTAAAACCATAAAGCTGGTTGAAAGGCCATCGGCGATCATACAGGAAGGATGAAGCACCGTTACCGAGACTAACCGGTGATTAATTGGCTGGCCGGTTTTTGGGTCAATAATATGGGAATAACGCTTACCGTCCCGTTCAAAGAAATTACGATAGTCCCCCGAAGTGGCTACGCCGTTATTACCCGGTTGCAAAATACGTTGCACGGTTTGCACGGTTGATATCGGCTTTTCGATAGCAACACGCCAAGGTTCCGCATGCGCTTTGGTTCCCTTCACTCTTATTTCGCCACCAATTTCAACTAAGTAGTGGTGAATACCATTTTGCTCCAGTACCTCAGCAACCTCATCAACACCAAAACCTTTCGCGATAGTCGATAAATCAACATATAACAAAGGTGTTTCTTTACTAAGCTTGCCGTTTTGTAAATGCAACTTACTAATGCCTGAACGCGCCCTTGCTTGCGTGATCTCCTCTGGCGACGGCGTTTTGTTAGGCACTTTATCGGGGCCAAATCCCCACAAATTGACTAATGGACCCACTGTCACATCCAAGGCTCCGCCAGTAAGCTCCGCCAAATTAATCGACTCTGCGACCAATGTATTTAAATCTTCTGATAATGCGACAGGCTCATCACCCAAGCTTTGATTAAATAGCGAGAGTTCCGAATCAGGAATATAGGTTGATGCAACCTGATTCACTTCTAATAAACGCTGCTTAATTTGCTGATGAACATCGGATGTGACTTCATCATCACTCATCTCGGAATTCGTGGGGTAATAACTAATGCTGTATGTGGTTCCCATTGTTTCTCCATGGAAAACCACACGTTGCTGGGTCGATGGCGAACACGCATTCAGGAAGCTAAAGCTAATAATTAGTAGAAGAAAGGCATATTGCCGATATTGATTAAAACAGGAGTGAAACCGATACATTACGCGTGATCCAAATTCAAAAGTGCCATAATCTTAAGGACAAATAACGTAAAGTAAACCTGAGAATGTAGTAAGCCCAAAATAGGCTTGTATCGGATCATTTGCGCCAAATCAAATCAAAGATACACACCAAAGCTTCTGAGTTTATTCATCTCTCATCAAACGGCTAATGCATCGAAACACTTGTTGCCAAGCGACTTCGAGTTCTTTAGAAAAAGTCTCACCTTGAACGTCTTGTAGCATCATGATTAATGCCTTTTCGACGATCTTATAATGCGCTCTTTGCACCCCATAACCTACATGGCGCGCCCCTAAGATTCGAAGATCATCGGCAATAGAATCCAAGTCATACAAGCTATTCACCGCCATCGCTAAGACCTTCATCAACATAACACCTTGCACATGAATGTCGTTTTTAAAAAGTGCTTTTAAACTGGGGTCGAGTTCGAATAAGCGTCGGTAAAACGCAGCAGAGCAGGAAACGGCATGAGGCGCAACTTGTGTAAAAGAGCGCTGAACAAGTTCAATTTGCCGATGATTGATGGATAGATGACTCATATAACAACTACATTCCCTTATATAATGTAAGTTTAGCAGTAAATTTTTAGTTCACTCGTTGCATTTCCAAGATTTGTGTTTGTCATTATTTTGCAATATAGATAATAAAAGATTAGTGAAAGCTCACATTGATAAGACAGGATCATTTTGTGTCTGATAAACATCAACAACAAAAGCAAGCCACACTGCTTAAGCATCTTTCCCAAATTAAACAGGAATTGGCGTTGCAAGCGCATTTAATGACTTTAGAAGTAAAAGATGAGTGGCAAACCATCGAAAAGCGTTTACATGAAATTGAGCGTCAAGCAGAGCACTCTTTAGAAGAGCTGATTCAGAAAGTAGGACAAGCAGAAGAGCGCTTCTTCGTAGCTAACGAGCAAGAGCTCGATGCTTTAGTTGAAGAATTAAAGGCACTGAAATCTAAGCACGAAAAACCAAGAACTTAATCCCACCTCTCCTTTCAATGAAAAACACAAAAAAGCCAGTATCAAAGTACTGGCTTTCGTATGTCATCATGCGCTTTTATTTTTCACCAAACGACTGACCCAGCGAAGCTAACTTAATCGCGCCTAAGTCTATTTGAGTCGCTTCTCTTTCCACATTTTCTGCTTGGCGAAGGTTTTCTTGAGACACTTCATGAATATTGTGAATGTTGCGGCCAATTTCTTGTGACACGGTGCTTTGTTGATCCGCCGCTGCTGAGATCTGCATGGTCAAATCAGCAATATCAGAAATGGCACTATAAACTTTCGACACTAACTTTTGTGTAGCCTCTGTATCGGACAGACATTCGTCGGCAGCATCTTTACCTGCCCGCATTGTGTTAGACCACTGTAATAACGTTTGCTGAATTTCGTTAATGGACGATTGAATTTGTTCGGTTGCATCGTGAGTACGTGATGACAGCGCACGTACTTCATCTGCCACCACAGAAAACCCGCGACCATGCTCCCCTGCTCGCGCAGCTTCAATTGCCGCGTTAAGTGCAAGTAGGTTGGTTTGGTCTGCAATCCCTTGGATTTCTTGCATTACCGTCCCGATACGCTCGGCTTCTTCGGCTAATTCCGCCGCTGCTGATGCTGACTTAGCTACTTCTGATGCTAAGTTCACTACTTTGCCCATGGTTTGATCCATAGACGATGAAGCGGAGTCACAGTCGGCATGTGCTTGTTTTGCTTTTTGAGAAGTATCCGATGTGCTTCGAGCAACGTCTTCAATCGTGGAGACCATTTCTTCGATTGACGTCGCCACTTGATGTAATTCATGCGACTCATCAGCAACACCCTGTTTGGCTCTGACCGCTGCACTTTTTAAATTATGAGCACCGGCATTAAGCCCTTTGGTGCTATCGACCACGCGACCAATGATGGTTCTAACTTTCCCTTTTTGCATAAACAAATGGTAATCAGACACACTTTTGGCATCACTACCGCTATACACAAGGCGAGAAACACTATCGTACTTCTGCAACAAGTCACTGTTAAAAGACGGTACTGAGATGATTTCTTGTCGGTAAATAAGGAAGGGTAAAATTGGAGCAACCAGTAATGGCAACCAACTGCCAGATAATGCACCGATGACAATTAATGCAATACTAATTGCTGCAAAAACACTGTGACGCGCTTTAATGGAATTTAATGGACTAACTAGGCTCTTACCATTGTTAACCGCTTTATAGGCACTTTCCGCGCGTTGGCGAATTTTTGGATCTAGCCTGCGACGTACAGATTGATAGCCAACGAGTTTGCCCTCGTCGTAGATAGGGGTAACGAATGCGTCAACCCAATAATATCGGCCATCTTTGCAACGGTTTTTAACGGCTCCACGCCACGGAACACCAAGTTTAATACGATCCCATAGGTCCTGAAATGCCGCTTTTGGCATGTCGGGATGGCGCACGATATTATGATTCTTGCCAACTAACTCTTCGACTGCGTAGCCCGCAACTCTGCAAAAGACATCATTGGCATAAGTAATCACACCTCGAAGATCAGTTGTAGAAACTAATTCTTCGTCTAAGCCAAACGTGACTTCCTCGTCGATCACATTTTGATTTCTTCGATTCATATGTACTTACCGAAAGCTCCAAATATCAATGAGTGGACTTTAAGTGGTAGGTTTGCCCCAAGCTATTATGAGGAGCAAACTTACGTGCCACATTGCGTGCGTTTATCATGCACTCTATTTTTGTTTTAAGTTCGCAAAAGGCGCTTCAATCAGCACCATTGGGACCAACCATTACAGCGATTCCAACAAGAAACCTCTAGTCCCTCACCGTCCACTACAAAATAATTGTTATATGCGGCAGCGGTCATACAAGCATGGTTAGGCATTATGCGCACCAAACTTCCGATAGCCAATATATCAAACATCGCTTCGTCCGTGGTGTTAATCACTCCGTGCTCCTGATTAACCTGACTCACAATCAAATTAGATAGTATTGGCTTTGCGTCTACGCTACAAACCAATCCATAACCAAAATCTTGCTTTTGGTCGCAAGTACTCCTATCTTTAGATAAAGCGAGCCCACCTGCATCAATAAATATGCGATTCTGTTTACGGTGATGACCAATAACACGGGCCAAAACCGTCAAGGCAATGTCGTCCATACTACATACCCCTAATCCCATTTGAAACAGGTCGAAGAACACATACACGCCTGGGCGAATTTCCGTTACATTCTCGAAGCTTTGTGCCGCCACAACCGTTGGTGTTGAGCCAATACTAATGATGGGGCAATGAATTTCCGCTTGCCGTATTCGCTCAGCGGCTTTTACACATTGCTCTCGCTCCAACTCAGCATGCTGTCTGGCCTGCTGCATATCGGCGCAATAATAGGCCCCGCCACCATGTGTCATTACACCGGATAATGTAACATGAGAAGCTTCTGCTAGAATACGCGCTAATACTAACAACTGTGCATCATCGGCTGCAATGCCTGCTCTATGTCCATCTGAGTCAATTTCTATCAAGCATTCTACAGGACACGTTTCAGCGCTAGCCCACTCTGCCAATTTTCTTGCCACTTCTACATCGTCAAGAATGACCTTGAGCTTGATACCTTTTTGATAAAGTTTTTTAACTCGGAGAAATTTACTAGGCTCGATACTGACTGCATACAGAATGTCGTCATATCCAGCTTCAGCGAAATACTCAGCCTCTGTTAACGTCGAAACCGTTACACCGGTATGGCCATATTTCTTCAGCAAAGCGGCGACATCAACGCTTTTCGCGGTTTTCAAATGCGTTCGAAGTTGAACATCATGACTCAATGCTTTGTTATGCATTCGTTCAATATTGCGCTCAAGTATGTCTTTATCCAATAACAAACATGGCGTAATAAGCTGCTCGAAAGCCTCAGGATTCACTTTGCCCACTTTTTTAAAGTCTCAATTAGTTAATGACCCGTTTCAACGGGATGAGCCTCATTTGTACCCCATTCTGACCATGAGCCATCGTAAACAGCGATATTATTGTAACCGGACTCACTGGCTGCAAGCGCCAAAATACAAGCGGTTACACCTGAGCCACAGCTAAAAATGAGTTTGTCGTCGGATGCGACCCCTAATTTGATAAACCGCGCTTTTAAGTCTTGTGCGGGCAACAGATGCCCATCTTTTTGTAATACAGAAAACGGCAAATTTTTTGCTTTTGGAATGTGTCCTGACTTTACATTCGGACGAGGATCTGGCTCCTCACCCGAAAAGCGCGCAGCAGAGCGAGCATCTAAAACCAATGCTTCCTGCGTATCCAAGTTGGCTTTAATCTCAGCTAACCCAAGCATCTTGTTTGCTTGAGGACGACTCGCAAAATTTCCCAAGGTGGCAGTTTCTTCAGACAGGCGACTCACTGGACCATGAATCGCTTTCCACGCTGGCAACCCACCGTTAAGCACATAAACCGACTCACACCCCATAGACTTCAACATCCACCAAGCACGAGGAGCGGAGTACACCTCCATATTATCGTAAACCACCACAACGCTATCTTGGTTCACTCCTAGCGCCCGCACTTTTTCTTGAAAATACGCTGCCGTTGGCATCATGCAAGGTAAGTGAGAATCAAGATCACAGATGTTAGTTTCGAAATCAAAGTGCCTTGCGTGAGGAATAGACTCCTCACCGACTTCATTCGTTTTCCCCGGCAACGGGCGTTTCATACTCGCTTCGAGGATAACCAGACTTGGGTCGTTTAGATGCTCCAGCAACCATTCTGCTGAAACGAGGTTTCCGTTTGGTTTCATAGGGCCTCTCTTATGAAATGTCATCACACTATAGAGATTTATCGTGCAAAGTGAATGCTCGACTTCATGATAAGTGAAAACAAATACATACTCTTGAGTTAAAATGTATAACTATATGGAAGCAAAGAGCATTGACGCTTATCTGTAGCGCAACTTTAAGGTTTGTTAACACAGCTCAACCCTTTAACATATGCACCTTACACTGAAATGATTTTTACGCTCGAAGTCATCGGTTTTTCAGACACTCCCTGAATACGATAAATATATGTTTTTGTTTCGTTAACAACAGGGAATAAACGCCCTACCGCGCCCAAACTAATATAATCGCCAGCTTTTAAAGCTTTGTTGTGACGTTTTAATTCGGAAATTAACCAAAGAACGGCATTGAAAGGATGTTGCATTAAGTTTTTTAACGGTGCTGCCTGAATTACATTGCCAGAATCATCAACAAACTCTGTCTGAGCAAGAGCGAGCTTTTCCACAAACTCAGGAGTGGCTTCTATTTTTACGCCTTCGCCGAGTATCATTTTAGTTGCCCCAACATTCAGTGAGATCAGGTCATTACTAGTGAATAGTTTGCCTAAAGGGAATTGAATCGTTGGCATTTCAATAAACGCATGTAGGGATTCCAACCCTTCGGCAACATCAAGTAAGGTAGTTGCTTGCATAATATTTTCACTTTTTACCCTAACCATTAAATCAGGCTCAATCATGGGGCGATAACCAAAATCAAATTTAATATCGCTTTGACCGTTTTCAATCATGCCTTGCATTAACACGCCATAAGCAGGATGCGGTATGCCAAACTTTTCTTGCCCAGCTTTACCCGTAAAACTCACTTTATAACCAACAATTTTTCCTTGCTCACTGCCAAGCTTTTTAGCCAATGCTTCAACATACATTTGCTGTGAGCAATACGCCTCTTCTAGGTTCTTCGTTTTGGGTAAATCAATGACGGGGTGATGAGGATAGGTGGAAACTAGGCGCTCTGCGTCTTCAACATTCATGCACTCAGAAAGCGCCGAGCTAGAAAAGAACATAAAAAAGGCTGATATGAAAAGCTTCTTGGTTGGCGACATAGCATTAAAAATCAGTATTAGGAATAAACCTATCCTACTCAATTACGCAATCTTTACCACCCTGTATAAGCGTTTTTATCTCTAAAACTAAAAAGCCGTTCGTGTTAGTTCGTGTTACCTAAGTCGGTACAAACGGCTTATTGCTATAGTGAGCAAACTATGCAGCTCCACCAGCTTCTTTTTTTAACATCTCGTAAAGTGAATCTTTTAAAAATAAACGCTTTTTCTTGAGCTCTTCTAAGTATTCATCGGATGTATTCTCTACGCCACTTTCAATGCGATGAATTTCGTGATCGACCTCGCCATATTCATCATGAAGACGACTAAAGTGGTTATCAGTCATTTTCAAATTATGAATTTGCGTCTTAAATTCTGGAAGTTCATTCGCAAGACTATGGTTAGTTACTGGCATTTCCTGCCTCCTTACACTGTATTTCTATTAACGGGGTCTGCTTGAGTTGATGAGTAACCTCCAACTCTTAGCTTAAAAACAGTGTAACCAACCTCAACCATTCATAATTTGATTCAGGTCAGAAAAGCAAACATGAAATGATAAAAATAACGCTACCTAGCGGATTTGACCTTTTCTAGCTCAACCACTTCAGCTTCGTCATCTTTTAGCACAGAAGCTACATCTGCCCCTTTATACAACTTAGCCACGTTATCCTTATTCTTAGACAACATAACGGACAATTGTTCCATAACCTTTTCTTCGAGAGAAATGCCTTTTGCCTCAATAAATTCAGCTAGATTGTCGGCCACTTCCAACATTTTGTCGTACTTATCTGCTTCTTTTTTATCCGTTGTTACCAATTTCTCAACTCCTTTGTGTTCAACCACATATTTGGTAATCACCGCCATAATTATGCTCCCAGATTCGTTTTAGCTGTACCTACCGACTACAGATAGCAGTCGCAATAGTGAAACCATAACACACACTGTTTATTTGTACAGTTAAAATTTAATCAATTATCCACCTATCGCATTTGCACTTTATTTGCCTTCGTTGGTAGGCGTAAACCCAACCTTGGTACAGGTAACTCATTAAAATATTTACATTTGTTTAACACTTCTTATTATTGTTGATTACTTAGCCATAAAACACTGAAGGACACGCCAAACATGTTGGATAACTCTACTGCTATTACGCATACCAAAGTCGTCACGCCTGAGGGAGTGAATAACCTTGCTGACCTACTTGAAGACAGCTTTCAGAAGTTTGCTACATTACCTGCCTACACATGTTTGGGAACCAGCTTAAGTTATGCCGATATTGATAAACAGTCGCATTCACTTGCCTGCTGGCTGCAACACCATTCGGGTTTACAAGCTGGCGATAGAGTTGCCATACAACTTCCCAACTTATTGCAGTATCCCATAGCGGCTTATGCTGTGCTGCGGGCAGATATGGTTATTGTCAATACAAACCCGCTTTACACCCCCTCAGAAATGCAGCATCAGTTTAAAAATGCAGGGGTTAAAGCAGTGATTATTTTGGATGAACATGTCTCCAAATTAACGCAAATTATTGACGACACCGATATTGATACCGTTGTTGTAACCCATGTCGGGGAACTATTGGACGACTCAAAAACGGCTCCAAAAGTGGCACCTATAAATGCAACTAGCAGCAGTATTTCGTTTACTCAGGCATTACTGGATGGGCAAGGTCAAACGCTTGCCCCCAGAAACGCCGGAATGGATGATATTTGCTTATTACAGTACACAGGTGGAACAACAGGCGTATCGAAAGGTGCCGCGCTTGATCATCGCAACATGTTAAGCAATGCGGTGCAGTTAATTGATCGCTTTGGCGAACATTGCCAGCAAGGCCGAGAAACGTATATCTGCCCTCTACCGCTTTACCATATTTACGCCTTTATGGTGAATGTCATCACAGAAGCCAGCATGGGCAATCATACGGTACTGATTCCAAATCCTCGTGATCTAGACAGTTTTATTGTTGCCATGAGTAACGTTAAATTTACTGGCTTTGCGGGCATCAACACCTTGTTTGTGGGGTTATGCCAACATCCTGAATTCCCCAAATTAGATTTTTCCCATTTAAAACTCACCATTTCGGGAGGCTCAACATTAACCAGCGCTACCGCCGAGCTATGGCGAAAAGTCACCGGTTGTACGATTTCCGAAGCTTACGGATTATCCGAAACCTCTCCTGTATTAACGTTTAACTTCCCCGGAAAAGAAGAAATTGGTTCTGTAGGATTTCCCCTTATTGGTACCGAGATCCAGTTTTGGAATGACGATGATGAAGCCGTTGCGGATGGCGAAGAAGGGCAACTTGTTGCCAGAGGACCACAGGTAATGCGAGGCTATTGGAAAATGCCAACGGAAACCGAAAAGGTGCTCACGGCAGATGGTTGGTTCAAAACAGGCGACATTGGCAAACGCTTACCTAGCGGGGCAATAAAAATTGTTGATCGATTAAAAGACATGATCATTGTTTCCGGTTTTAATGTGTACCCGAACCAAGTAGAGGACGTTCTCACTCAACACCAACACGTGCTTGAAGCCGCCGTCGTGGGAGAACAAGATGATAAAACAGGTGAACGTGTATGCGCCTATATAACCGTATCTCAACCCATTTCCCAAGAAGAAATGATCGCTTTTTGTCGTGAACAACTAACGGCATATAAAGTCCCGAAAAAAGTCATCATTTTGGACGAACTTCCAAAGTCCACTGTAGGTAAAATATTACGTAGAGCACTTCGTTCTGAATAAATCTTAAGGAATTCTTAATAATTTAAACTCATTATTTGCTTAACCGAAACAGCATTTTCCGGCAAGTAACGTGAACTTAATGTATTCTTGAAATATCTATTTATATACAAAGTCTTATGAGTTAACTAATGAGAATTCTCCTCGTCGAAGACGATCTGCAACTTGCAGAAGGACTAAAGCAATCTTTGAACCGCGAAGGATTTATTATTAATCATGCGGTTAAAGGGAGCAGCGCTATTACCAGTATTGCTGCTGGCGATTGCGATATGGTTATTCTGGATTTGGGTTTACCCGATATGGACGGTATGCAGGTTTTAAAAAGTGTTCGGGATAAAAAGTGCCATTTACCGGTTCTTATATTAACCGCACGTGATTCAATTGACGAAAAGGTAAGAGGATTAGATACAGGGGCCGATGATTACATTATTAAGCCCTTTGACATGAAAGAGCTACTTGCTCGCTTACGCGTAATTGAACGACGCCTTGGCACCGCTGAGCAGTCTATTATTTCCGTAGGCAATGTGACCGTAGATATCGCATCCCACAGTGTATCGGTTGATAACACACAAGTTGAGCTCTCAAAAAAGGATTACATCGTTTTGCGTGCCTTGATGGAAAATGCCGGTCGCGTGGTTTCAAAAGACAAGTTGGAATCACGAGTGTATGAGTGGGGGGAAGAGATCGCCAGTAATGCCATCGAGGTGCGCATTCACCACCTTAGACGTAAACTGCCAGAAGGGTTTATTAAAACGATTCACGGCGTTGGGTACACTATCCAAAAGTCATGACCTCGATTACCCGCTTTTTGGTCGTTATCATCATTGCCATTTTTACTCTGGTTACGTTTTCAGCGGCTATTCGTGGTTACAAGGAAAGCATGCTGCAAGCCACCACTTTATTCGACCAAGATTTAGAAGCACTCGCGGCAACATTAAGCGTTATGCGACATGATTCTGCTTTAGTACCTGTGCCCAATCAAAGTCATTTTGCGTTCCAAGTTTGGCAAGATGAGCAACTCGTTTCTCGCACCGAAAATACCACGCAAACCGCTATTGCAGCATTCCAAGGCCGTTTCACCGAACAAAATT
Source organism: Alteromonas sp. a30 (assembly GCF_026788005.1). Classification (GTDB taxonomy): domain Bacteria; phylum Pseudomonadota; class Gammaproteobacteria; order Enterobacterales; family Alteromonadaceae; genus Paraneptunicella. The sequence continues at coordinate 127,857 of NZ_JABEPE010000007.1, read as the reverse complement.
TTAGCGGCAAACGTTGGCGCGTTTTAGCGCATCATAATCCAGAAAAACAACAATGGATATTGGTGGCACAATCCATTGCAGATCGCTTTCAAGTGGCAGAGCAGCTTATTATTGTATCGATGCAACCACTGGTCATTAGCATTCCAATTATTGCGATTCTAGTGCTTTTATTAGTTAAAGCCGGGTTGCGCCCACTGAAGAACCTATCGAATTTACTTGATAAAAAAGCCTCCGATGACTTTAGTCAGGTAGATGTTGGCACCACTCCCGTTGAACTCAACCAAGTCATTAAAACGTTAAACTCACTATTGAACCGTTTAGGTGCTGCATTCAACCGGGAAAGGCGCTTTGCCTCAGATGCAGCCCATGAATTACGTACACCACTAAGTGTATTGAAAATTTCTTTACACAACTTAGAGCAAGCGTTGAAAGAAGCCAATTTGAATTTGCAACAAACTCAAGCGCTAGAGCAAGGCGTGGAGCGGATGGGCCACGTAATTGAACAAATTCTCATGCTAAATAGAACCAACCCAGAAACCTTGCAGCTGCGCTTCAAACCTGTCAATCTGACCGCCGTTTTACGACAGCAAGTTGGCGACATCTATCCTCGATTGGCGCAAAAAAACCAGCACGTGTCGGTTCATGGAGATGAATGGAAAGTCATCGGTGACGAATCCGCTTTAAGCATTTTGGTTTTTAATTTAATCAGCAACTGCAATAAATACATTCCCGATAACGCCGAAATTCGACTGAGTATCATGCAAACAACGGATACCGTCCGTTTAGTAGTAGAAGATAGCGGTCCGGGCATCGCTGAACCGGAAAGAGAGAAAGTCTTTCAACGATTTTATCGAGTCGGCGGCGATCAACACACCTCAAATACAGAAGGGTGTGGTTTGGGTTTAGCCATCGTCAAACAAATTGCCGATCTACATCATGCTGCAATCACCTTAAACCGCTCTCAAACGCTTGGCGGCTTACAGGTCATACTCGATTTTCCGATACCCAAGGAGGATGCTGCATGACGCGCAAGTCGCAACGCCTCTATTTACTTCAAGTTTTGCTCTACTTGAGCACGCCTGTTTTTGCTGCCATTCCAGAATTCAGGCTAACCATTAAAAATAACCTGTTTTACCCCACAGAAATGCAGGTACCTGCAAATGTGAAATTTCGTCTGGTTATTGATAATCAAGACAACGAGCCCGAGGAATTCGATAGTTTCGATCTCAATCGCGAAAAGGTTATCTTTGGAAAACGTAGCGCCACAATCTATGTTGGCCCACTAAAACCCGGTGAATACCACTATTTCGGTGAATATAACCCAAATACCGCACGCGGAAAGCTCATTGTTGTCGCGCCGGAAGCAATGCCAAAGGAAGACGTTCAAAAAGGAGAATCCCATGTTAATTAACACGGTTGTTCTACTTCTACGCGACGCTTTGCCTACCTTCGTATTAATCGCGTTACTGTTAAATACGGCTAAATCGCCGTTAAATCAGCCTCTACTATTAACTGTTAGCAGCATTCTTGGCGCTGTGTTTTCCATCATTTTGATGCAACTTGTGGTGACAACAGCAGATTGGTGGGCAGGGACCGGTAATGAAATTCTCTTTAGCGCCATTTTACTTGTCTTCTACGGTATTGCCTGTTTACACCTTGTGAGTCGTCAAGCCTCTCCACAATGGTATGAATTTGCTTTAGTGCTCTCACTCATCAGCATTAGCATCGCACTAAACGGCTCAAGCCTATATACCTATTTATACAGTTATTGGTCTCGAGGTGAGGGCAATATCATGATATTAGGCACGTTACTTGGAATTGGTATAAGCCTCTGCGTTGCAGTCATTCTGTACTACATCGCACAATGGCTAACCCACATACAGCCTTATGCCGCCAAAGCACTCTTAACCTTCCATGTTGCTGGGCAGATGAACCAAATCATCTTGTATTTAGAACAAGTTGGCTGGGTTTCCATTAATACCCCGATTTGGGACACCCAGTGGCTAGTTTCGGAACGTTCAGAGCTTGGACACCTACTCACTGCTCTCATCGGTTATAAGGAAGCGCCTTCTGCTTTCTATCTTGGGCTATTTGTCCTTTGGATTGCCATTCCAACCTTGTGGCACATGTTGTATCAATATAGGAGTCGCACCTTATGATTTTGCTTCGCCTGATCTCCCTTGCTGCAATTATGCTAGCAATAGGTTTTCCCGCATTAGCCGACGATGCCATCGTCGATAAAGTGTATCACCCGTATGTGCTGCCAAACGAAAGAGAGTTGGAATGGCGACTGGTTTCGCGTCAGTTAGATTCAGGTAATGTACTCATGCAACGATTGGGTTATGGCTATGCCGTGCGTGAAGATTTATCCATTGAAGTTTATTTAATTGGTGAGCGCGATGATAAAGAAAACTTTGATTTGGAAGGTTACGAAGTAGAAGCACGTTGGATGCTAACAGAACAAGGTAAATACTGGGCAGATTGGGGCATGCTGTTTGAGGTTGAGAAAGAGCATGAAGAAAGTAACTGGGAAGCATCCGCTGCATTACTTTTCGAGAAAGAATTCGGTCGTACTAGCCTAACGGCAAACGTTTTCGCTGAATATGAATGGGGAAGCAGCATAGAAAATGAATTCGAAACCGAGCTAAGAGTGAACTATCGCTATCGTTGGAAACCGGCCATTCAACCTGCCATTGAAATATATGTGGGCAAAGGCTTTGTTGGCATTGGCCCCGCCATCACAGGCTTATACCGCTATGAAAAACAAAAGCAATTGAAGTGGGAACTAGGCTTTATCACTGGCTTAAATGGCAATGACAAAGATCACACCCTAAGGCTTGCACTTGAATGGGAATATTAATACTCCTAATTAGTTAATTCAATTAGACGTACGTATTTTTCGATATGTTGTTTTTCTCCACAACTAAACCAACACCATAAAAATCAAGTAATCATCACACTTTACGCTGCACAAACTATTCTACTAAAACGAACAATACTGCCAAATTAATCCACTATTTTACTATTTTAAAAATCTTTATAGTCAGTTCACATCTATCCAAGAACAATTAAATGGTTAATTTTTTATGCGAAAGGTATTATACTCCATTTCGATTTTGTGAAGGATAGGTAAAAATTTATCTTAATCTAACTTTCAATTTCAGAGTAAAAAAGAGCGAAGCATATGGGTTTATTAGTCGAAGGCAAATGGGTTGATAAGTGGTACGACACCGATTCTACTGGTGGTCGTTTTGAGCGCGATATCAGCCGTTTCAGAAACTGGATAACGCCGGATGGCAGTGCAGGTCCTACAGGGCAATCGGGTTTTAAAGCCGAGGCTGACCGCTACCATTTATATGTATCTTTAGCGTGTCCTTGGGCCCATAGAACATTAATTTTCCGCAAATTGAAAAAGCTAGAATCCTTCATTCCCATCACCGTTGTGGAAGCGCATATGCTAGAAAATGGCTGGGAATTTAAGCGTCCTGCGGACAAGTTCAACGGTATCCATGTTCCGGGCGCACAAGAAGAGCCCTTGTATGGCTTCGAATTCACCTATCAGCTTTATCAAAAGGCACATTCCGAATACAGCGGTCGGGTAACGGTTCCCATCCTTTGGGACAAAAAGAATGAAACCATTGTCAGCAACGAATCTGCCGACATCATTCGCATGTTTAACAGCGCCTTTAATGATGTGACAGGCGATCAAACCGACTTTTATCCAGAAGCATTGCGCGCGGATATTGATAGCATCAATGATTTTGTTTATCACAACGTAAACAATGGCGTGTATAAAACGGGGTTCTCAACGACGCAAGACGTTTATGAAGAAGAATTCAGACGCCTATTCTCTGCTCTCGACGAGCTCGAATCCCGACTTGGTAAAAATCAATGGCTTGTTGGCGACACTCTAACCGAAGCCGATTGGCGTTTATTTACCACGCTGGTCCGTTTTGATGCCGTTTATGTTGGTCACTTTAAAACCAATAAGAAACGCATTGAGGACTACCCCAACCTATCGAATTATACACGAGCGTTGTACCAACATCCGGGCGTAGCAGAAACCGTCAGTATTGAGCATATCAAAGAGCACTATTACTACAGCCACGACATGATTAATCCAACTCGCGTTGTTCCAAAAGGCCCGGAATTAAATTTCGACGCGCCTCACAACCGCTTTGATTAAAGGTCAGTATTCATGCTCATTACCCGTTCAGGCGAAAAACGAGGTCTCAGCCAATATGGTTGGCTTAAAAGTTACCACTCTTTTTCATTTGCAGGTTATTACGACCCTCGCAATATGGGAGTGTCGGTTTTACGCGTTATTAATGACGATACTGTCGCGCCGGGTGCCGGTTTCCCAACACACGGACACCGCGACATGGAAATTATCAGTTACGTGATCGAAGGTAGTATTCGCCATAAAGACAGTGATGGGCATGAAGCTGTGTTGTCCGCCGGTCAATTCCAAGTGATGACCGCAGGTACGGGCATATCGCACAGTGAATACAATGATTCAAATGTTGCCCCGTTGCACTTCCTGCAAATTTGGATTTTACCCAACGCGCGAAACCTTGAACCGCGTTATGAGAAAAAATCCATTGAGGATACACAAGGCATGACATTAGTCGCTTCTGGACAAGCCCATAGCAATGCCCTTTTTATCAATCAGGATGTCAATTTGCACCTTATCCGACTTTCTGCGGGCACCTCTCAAACAATCACGCTTGATCCTGAACGCATCGCTTATTTCCACATTGTGAAAGGCGACGCCTCACTAGAATCGCAACGTCTACTTGGGGGAGATGCCGGCATCATAATCGAACAGCAACAAACAACCCTTCATGGTGAGCAAGATGTTGAAGCCATCTTGTTTGATCTTCCAAGGGCATGAACAAACTGACATCAATTTAATATCCAATACATTACCCCAATTGGGGACGGGAAACTTAGACATGACATCAACAACGCAGCAGTACATTCAATTTATTGAATTTATCACTGACGATTTTGAAAGCATCCGTCACACGATGGAGCAGCTTGGCGTAAATTTAGTTGCTTCACATCGTTTCAAAAAAATCTACTTATTTGAAGCGAACCACGTGGCACTTGTGGTGAACTGTGAGATGCAAGAGTATGCCAAAAAGCACTTTGAGTCTCATGGCTCTTCCATTTTAGGTGTAGGATTGGTGTTAAATGAACCTGAAAAGGTACTCGAAACGGCTCTATACACAGGCTACCAAACTCAAAATTCCGTTAATTCGTTATCGGGCTTGAGTATGCCTTCTATTCAAGGTGAAGGTGGTGTGCTCACGTATGCGTTTAGTCCTGAGCAGTGGACGGCAATGATGCAAGAGGAGTTTGACTACACGCCAAACCAACCTCAAGAGGGCGCCACTATCAAATCCATCGATCACATTGCGATTAATGTGAAAAAAGGTCAGTTAGAAAAATGGCGTTACTTCTACGAAGTTGTGCTTAATTTGAAAGAAACATCGAACTTCATTATCGATGGCAAAAAGACCTCTTTCCGTTGTAATCCACTCGGCTCGGAATGTGGCAACATTCGGGTAGTGCTTAACGAAGACTTTGAAGATGGTTCACAGATTTCTGAATACATCAAAGTGAACAATGGTCCGGGTGTTCAACACATCGCCTTTGATACTACCGATATTTACCACGCCATTGAAAGCCGCAAGCATAGCCAAGTGCGCTTTATGACAACACCTGACACTTACTACAACTTAATCGACAAACGTATTAAGCATCATGGTGAAGACCTAGAAAGAATGCGTAAAAACCACATTTTGATTGATAACGACAAAATGAATCAGGACAAAATACTCCTGCAAATTTTCACCGATACTATGATTGGTCCTATCTTCTTTGAGTTTATTCAGCGCAAAGGTAACAATGGCTTTGGTGAAGGAAACGTTAAAACCTTATTCGAAGCGGTTGAAATCGACCAAATGGAACGAGGCGTATTAGCTTAAGTATTAAGATAATCAATGCCGCATATTGCGTAAATAAACAACAGGGGTAGAAGGAATCATTTCACACTACCCCTTTTTATAAATTAATAACTTATTGTTTATAAAAGATTTTATAAACTCCACCTCTCTTTTCTCCACGCTTTTTACACATATTTATCTCCCCTAAGATTTACTTAAGAAGTCTTCACTATTCTAGCTAACATCAACTGATACCGAGTGAACTTCACATGTTTGATGCAGCTTTACATTACCACGTTAACACCTTGTCTAATGACAGAGTAAAAGTACCGACTAACGAGAATATCGAACCGGTGCTCTTAGGTGTTGCCGGTAAAAATCACCCGCTGCGAGAAGAAGTTGAAAACTTTATCCAAGCTGGCTTTAAACGCGCCCACAGTGCAGAAATTCACTCATTTTTGCCGAATTTGTTCTATTTGAAATTCGGCAAAATAAAAACCGCGTTGGGCGTAAGAAGTGCCAAAGAAACATTGTTTCTAGAGCAATATTTACCCTCCCAACATAATCCATCAACACTGCCTAACGTTGCCGCTAAATCCGAACTTGAGTTAGCACTTCAGGAAAAAGGCATTGTCGCCGCGCGTCACCAGATTGTGGAAATTGGCAACTTACACAGCACATCTAGCCGCTTCACTCAGCAATTGTTACTTTGCACCGTGTTAACGCTTGCCCTATGCGACAAAACGCACATTGCATTCACCGGCGTTCCAAACGTGATTCGCATTTTCGATAAGTTTGGCATTCCACTCACTGCATTATGCCAAGCGAGCGAAACCGCAGTAAAAAGCGGCCCGGACAAGTGGGGAAACTACTACAAAGAGAACCCTCAGGTAATGGTATTGGATATTGCCGATGCCGTGAACGCCATTGAACAAACGCCAGCTTTGAAGTCATTACGTCATACATTGAGCTTGCAAATTTTTGCCAATCACCAACAACTCAAAGAGGTGCTTGCGTAATGTTTCCAATGCAATCATGGGTTAACAACAACAAAACCGCTTTCACCGAAGTGAGTGCCTCCGGGAAAACGCTGGAAATCAGCTATCGCGCATTTTATGACTTGGTGCAATCTCGCGCTAAGTGGCTAAAAGAAGTCGACGCTAAATCCGTTGCTTTAGCGCTAGATAACACTATTGAATGGGTGGCTTTCGATTTAGCTTGCCTGCAAACTGGCACACTTTGTACCCCTTTACCAGCGTATTTTTCTGACGCACAAAAACAACATGTGCTTGAGCAGAGCCAAGTTGAGTGGATTATTTCGGCGCAAACATCGCCGCTTAAACGCGCGGTAACAGGTCGAGCCAATGCCCCCGAAGGGACACAAAAGATCACCTTCACATCAGGCTCAACAGGAACCCCAAAAGGCGTATGTTTAAGCACGGAACAACAATTAAATGTCGCTCGAGCCATTAGCCAACGAGTGGGCTTAACAGCCCCCACATTTTTAAGCCTTTTGCCACTCCCGACCTTGTTAGAAAACGTGGCGGGCATTTACGGCACCTTATTGGCAAATGGTCATGTTGTGCTGGCAGATGAAGCCTCACGAGGTTTTGAAGGCAGCCGATTAACCAATCCAGACAACATGTTGACGTTGTTAAGCCATTTTGAGCCTAATGCCATCAACTTAGTACCCGAATTACTACTGATTCTAGTGGGTGCGTGTCGTCAAGGCTGGCAGCCTCCTAAATCATTGAACTTTATTGCCGTAGGCGGCAGTCGAGTTGACTCCAACCTATTAAACCTCGCACAACAATGCGGCTTACCGGTTTTTCAAGGTTATGGCTTATCGGAATGTGCATCCGTCGTGGCGTTAAATTCGCCTGCACATAACAACCCTCTTAGCGTTGGCAAGCCACTAGATCACGTCAATGTTGACATTGAAAACAACGAAGTAGTCGTTACAGGCAACACCTTCTTAGGTTACTTAGGTGACGAAGCATCTTGGTATCCAACCAAAGTTAACACCGGCGACTTAGCACGTTGGGAAGGCGACGACTTAGTGATCGAAGGTCGTCGTAAAAACTTGTTAATTAACTCCTTCGGTCGAAACATTGCCCCAGAATGGCCAGAGTCGGTGTTAATGGCATCGGGACAATTCAAACAGGCTTTTGTTTTTGGCGATGGTAAACCTGCATTGGTTGCCTTAGTCACGCCAATCAACCCAGCAGCAAGCGACGCGGAAATTCAACGCGTCATCACTCATATTAATCAACAACTACCCGACTACGCGCAAGTGAAGTATTGGCTAAATTTAGGCACTGGACTCACCCCTGAAACGGGCTTAGTCACGGATAACTTCCGTCCGAAAAGACCAGCCATTTTGGCGCATTTTGAATCGCAAATCGATTCCCTTTATTCCAATTCTCATTGACCCAAATAGGATGTCGAATCATGAGCCTATATTCCCGTTTAGTGAACGAAACTCAAAATGAAAAAGCCTACTTATTGTCAGCGCCAATTATTAAGCGCTGTTTTCAAGGCAACATTAATGTAAATGACTATGTTGCGTTTTTGCAGCAAGCATTCCACCACGTTAAGCACACAGTACCGTTGTTAATGGCTGTGGGCGCTCGTATTCCATTTGAAAAAGAATGGCTGCGCGATGCAGTCGCCGAATATATTGATGAAGAAAAAGGCCACCAAGAATGGGTGCTAAACGACATTGCCGCTTGTGGATTTGATAAAGAGCAAGCGCGCCATAGCCAACCAGCTATCGCCACTGAGCTAATGGTTAGCTACGCCTACGACTCTGTGCATCGTATCAATCCGCTTTGCTTCTTTGGCATGGTATTCGTGTTGGAAGGCACCAGTATTGAAATGGCCGATGCTGCCGCAAGCAGCATTAATGACAACACCAGAGTACCCGCAAAAGCCTTTTCTTACTTGCGCTCACACGGCGCACTAGATCAGGAGCACATTGTGTTTTTTGAAAATTTGATGAATCAAATCACCGATGAGAAAGAGCAAGATTTAATCATACACAGCGCCAAAGTGTTCTTCCGTTTATACGGCAACATTTTCCATGAATTAACCGCAGAGCATGGGTTAGCGAGCGCGGCATAACCCGCTTCTCTCCCATGCAACACAAGGCAGGCTTAATATAATGCAGTGGAATCAACAAATATGCTTTTTAACCGGAGCTTCTGGCGGCATTGGTCAGGCTATCGCTCATGCCTTAGTCAATAAAGGCGCAAAGCTCATTTTAAACGGACGCAATGAATCCCAGTTGCGTGCGCTTTGCGCCAAACTACCGGGCACTCACGAATACCTTGCGGCAGACCTTTCCGACAAAGCACAACGCGAGATGGTGATTGCTGAGCTAAATGCGCGAGACGATGTCACCATGCTAATTAATAACGCTGGTGTAGCAGGGTTCAACCCTATTGAAAACGTCACTGGCGACAACTTAGAAACGTTACTCAACATTAATTTGAACAGTCCTATTCAACTGATTCAAGGCGTTTTACCCAGCCTAAAGCGCCGCGATAAAGCTAGCATTATTAACGTAGGTTCAACCTTTGGCAGCATTGGTTTTCCCTGCTTTTCAACCTATTGTGCAAGCAAATTTGGGTTGCGTGGATTTACCGAAGCACTGCAACGTGAATTAGCCGATAGCTCGGTTAACGTGTTGTACCTTGCCCCAAGGACAACATCCACCAGCATTAATAGCGCCACCGTCGATGAAATGAACCAAGCTTTGGGAAATCAGGTCGACTCACCCGATGTTGTCGCGCAAGCATTAATTCAACAACTCGAATCAGGCAAACTCAGAGTGTTTGTGGGTTGGCCTGAAAAACTCTTTGTGAAAATAAACGGGGCTTTCCCGAATTTGGTGGATAACGCCTTATTGAAAAAGCTCCCCATTATTAAAAAATTCGCAAGCAAAATCCCTTTGGAGGCCAACTCATGAAATTACTCGCAACCGCAGCCTTAACGTTAAGCTTATTCACTGGCGCCAGCTTCGCAGAAGACATGAGCGCGAATTCATCGTTACTCGATATTCAACATCGTTGGGCACAAGCAAACTATCAGCTTGAAGATGAAAAAGAAAAAATCGCCGCATTTGAGAAACTAATTGCAGATGCTGAAAACTTAACTCAACAATCACCGGAAAACGCCGAATACTGGATTTGGTTAGGTATTAGCAAGTCAACATTTGCAGGGGTAAAAGGTGGATTAGGCGCGCTTGGTTATGCAAAAGAAGCCAAAAAAGCTTTAGAAAAAGCACTGGAACTCGACCCGCAAGCCCTCAACGGCTCTGCCTATACCAGTTTAGGCACACTGTTTCACAAAGTGCCAGGTTGGCCAATTGGTTTTGGTAGCGATAAAAAAGCAGAGAAAATGCTGAAAAAAGCGTTAGAAATCAATCCAAATGGCATTGACCCTAATTACTTCTACGGCGAATTCTTATACAACGATGGCGAATATCAAGCAGCGAAAAAGCACTTGATGATGGCAAAAGCCGCTGCACCTCGTCCTACGCGTCCACTTGCTGATAGTGGTCGTCAGGAAGAGATCGATGCTTTGATGAGAAAACTGCAAAAAAAGCTAAATCGCTAAATAAATATAAGTGATAAAAAGAACAAAAAGAGAAGGCTGAAACCTGCAAAATAACTCGCCGACATGCCCATTCGGGAGTATATTGTCGCCTTCTCTTTTTACCTACAGGATACCGAGCTTGAACGCTATTCCGTTTGTTAACGCTTCTAACGGGAACGACTCCACCAACGACGCGCTTTTCAACCAAATTGCTAATGACCTTCGCAATCAAGGCTACAGTATTAAGCCAAATGCGCTGCCAGAAACACTCGCCAATGCCTTATTGCAACACCAATATGATATGGATGATTCGCAGTTTAAAAATGCTGGAATTGGCCGTGGTGATAAATATCTAAAAACGGATTTTGTCCGTACGGATGAAATTTGTTGGATCACTGGAGACTCGGAAGCTGGGCAGGAATGGCTAAAATGGGCCTCAGCATTGCAATCGTTTTTAAATCGTCGCTTATTTTTGGGCTTGTTCTCTTTCGAAAGTCATTTTGCACATTATGCTCCGGGTGATTTTTATAAGCGCCATTACGATGCATTTAAAGGGGAAGCGAACCGCGTATTATCTTTGGTGACTTATTTAAACCCTGATTGGCAACAGAATGCGGGTGGGGAATTAGTGTTGTACCGTGACGAGCACGATAGAGAAGGCATTAAAGTCACACCATTACATGGCACTATCGTCGCTTTTCTCAGTGAAGATTTTCCTCACGAGGTGTTACCTGCAACACGAGATAGGTTCTCCATTGCTGGTTGGTTTAGAATAAATACCTCCATTGCGGGTCAGCTTGATCCACCGAGCTAATTAGACCTTTACCGCATGATAGCAAGCGAGCGTTTAGCGTGAAATTAACCACGCCAAAGCTCACTAATCTTGCTCACCGAGCATGATGCCTAAAGACACCGCAACCGCTTTCCTGCGGCCACGAGCCTGCTTTAGAACCTTATAGAAATTCACGCTCTTCCTGATGGTACTGGAGCACGATGTCTGGCACCTGAAAACGATTACCATAAGCATGCGCCAATTGCTGACAACGCTCTATGAAACGACCTAAACCATAAGTGTTCACAAATTGAATATAACCGCCTGTCCATACCGGTGCGCCAATACCTAGAATGGCGCCAATGTTGGCATCTGCAACACTACTCACTACACCTTCTTGCAAACATTTTAAGGCTTCAATCACGTTGCGGAACAACAACCTGTCCTTAATATCCTGATCGGGTATCGCTACGCTGGCATTATAATATTCCTGCACAACGCCTTGCCAAATACGCTTTCCTTGGTCGGTATAGTCGTAAAAACCGCCACCATAATGTTTTCCTCCTCGAGCATGATGCTCGCTAACAAACGCATTCACTTTCCATGCGTCTGGCATTGCCTCATTTTCCGCTTGGCGTAAGCCTAACGAGATTTGAGTATCTCGAATATGAGACAACAATTTCAGGCTCACCTCATCCATCATGGTTAACGGTCCAACAGGCATACCAATGGCGACACCTAAGTTATCGACTTTCACTGGATGCACCCCTTCGGCAATTAACTGCGAGGCTTCGGTTAGCTGAGCTTCAAATGTGCGTGACGTATAAAAACCGACTTTGTCTTTTACCACGATGGGGGTTTTCCCCAACTGTTGTACAAAATCGAAGGCTTTGGCCAAGGTTTCATCGCTGGAATTGTCGCTACAAATCAGTTCAACCAGCGGCATTTTGTCGGCAGGTGAAAAAAAGTGGATCCCGATAAAATTCTCAGGACGGTCGCTTGCTTGCGCCAACAAACCAATAGGTAGCGTCGAGGTGTTACTACCCCACACCGCCTCTTTTGAAAGTCTCGGTTGAATTTGTTGTGTGATGCGCTGCTTTAGTGCTTTGTCTTCAAACACCGCTTCAATAACCAAATCACAATCCGCAAAATCCGCTGCGTTTTCGGTAGTTGTAATACGCGCCAACAATTCGCTCATTTCTTCAACGCTGACCTTGCCTCGCTCAACGCCTTTTTGCATGGCTCGCTGACTGTAAGCTTTTCCGGCTTCGGTTTTTTCCAACGAATTATCCATTAACACACATTGTATGCCAGACTTCGCTGCGGCATAGGCAATGCCCTGTCCCATCATCCCAGCCCCAACAATACCGAGTTTTTTCACATTAAACCGCGTTGCTATATCGGGACGACTTGTTCCTTGCTTCACCGTATTCATTTGGAAAAAGAACGCCTGCATCATGTTCTTGGCCTGCGGCGTGGTGATTAAATGTGCAAGTTTGCGGCTTTCCACCACAAGTGCTCGGTCAAATGGCAAACGCGCAGCTTCTGCCACCATATCGATAATTTGCTCAGGTGCGGGCAGTAAACCTCTTGTTTTTTGAAAGGTTTGCGCACTTGCGCCGGTGATAAATAAGGCATTTTTTGGGTGATTTATATCGCCACCGGGAATGCGGTGAACCTGACCATGACGTTTTTTGTCTAAATCCCACGGCTGTACCGCGGCTAGAGGTTTATCTGCATTCTCTTTGAGCCATGCTTTAGCTTGCTCAACTAACGCCTGATTAACTTCATCTTGATTCTGCTTCGTTGCCTCAATAGCAATCAGCTCGTCAATCAAACCTAACTTATGGGCCGACTTAGCGGATTGCTTTTTGCCTTCTAACAGCAGAGGCAGAGCAGTTTGCACACCTAACAAATTAACACTTCGTACAATCCCTCCGCCACCGGGCAATAATCCAAGCTGCACTTCAGGCAACCCCACCACGGCATTGGGCGCGGCAATTCGATGATGGCACGCTAAACACAACTCAAAACCACCGCCTAACGCAGCACCGTTAATGGCGGCAACCACGGGAACAGAGAGCTGCTCAAGTTGTCTTAACTGGTGTTTAATATTCTGTAAAAACGTATACGCTTCGGCTTCCTGCCCTTGCTTAATACCCGACATGTAATGCAAGTCTCCACCTGCGAAAAAGGTTGTTTTAGCGGATGCAATTACAACTCCCGTTAACTCCGTTTCTGCTTGGAGCTTGCCCAACGCCTCTTGCATCAAGACAATAAACTCGGCGTTCATGGCGTTAACCGCCCCCGACATATCCATGCTTAGGGTAACGATACCTGCATTGTCTTTAGAATAATGAAATTGTCCCATTTGCCGACTCCTTACACGCGCTCAATAATAGTGGAAATGCCCATGCCGCCGCCAATACACAGCGATACCATGCCCCGCTCTAAGTCGCGTCTTTCTAGCTCATCCAACATGACACTGACTAACATAGCCCCCGTTGCCCCTAGAGGATGCCCCATCGCAATAGCGCCGCCGTTTACATTGGTGATATCGTGCCCGATATTTAAATCACGCATGTAACGCATAGCAACGGAAGCAAACGCTTCGTTAATTTCCCACAAATCGATGTCGCGAGTATTCATACCGGCAATTTTTAAGCATTTATGGGCGGCAGGACCGGGGGCTGTAAGCATAATAACGGGGTCATTGGCAGTTACCGCCCCCGCGATAATCCGCGCACGGGGAGTTAAACCGAGGTCATTTTTTGCCTGCTCATTACCAATTAATATGGCTGCGGCACCATCTACAATACCTGATGAATTCCCCGCAGTGTGGACATGATTTACTCCTTCAATTTGCGGGTAACGAGCCACTGCCATATCGTCTAAGCCACTTGCTCCCATTGCCGCGAAAACAGGATTTAACCCAGATAAAATCTCTAACGTGGTATTCGGTTTAATGAAATCATCTTTTTCTAAAATGGTCATACCATTGAGGTCTTTTACTGGTACAACGGATTTATCGAAGTAGCCACTATCACGAGCAAAAGCAGCTCGACGTTGCGACTCAAGTGCGTATTGGTCCACATCCTCTCGGGAATATCCATCAAGCGTCGCGATTAAGTCTGCACCAATGCCTTGTGGCACAGAAAGCTGTTCAAATTTGAACTGAGGGTCGAAAAATAGCGCACCACCATTACTGCCCATTGGAACACGCGACATGGATTCCACACCACCTGCAACCACTAAATTGGACCAACCCGACATCACTTTTTGGGCCGCAAGATTGGTTGCTTCTAACCCTGAACCACAGAATCTATCCAATTGCACACCAGCAACGGATTCATCCCAACCTGCGTGCATAGGAATCGCCTTACCCACATCACTGCCTTGCTCACCTATCGGTGTAACACATCCAAACAACACATCATCAACATAGGCAGTATCAAGCTCATGACGACGCTTAAGCGTGTTAAGTAAAGTTGCGCCTAAATCCAGCGGTTTCACCTCCGCTAACGAACCGTCTTTCATTCGCCCCTTGCTACGAGGGGTACGGACTGCATCAAAAATATACGCGGTGCTTTTCATGTAAGATCTCTTTCTCATTTTAAGCGTTATGGCGGTAGGCTAATGCAAACGAGGTGTTAAGGCATTGACCAAAGCTGTCAACACATTGACCAATGACGCCTAAATCTGGTTTCATTAGTTATCATTATTTCTGTAGGTTTACCGAGTTAATGCCAAACAAACCACAGATGAACTTGGCAAAAGGTCGATAACAAATCGATGACACAACTTCCATTAGTGAAACACTCCATTCATCCCAAAGCACTGGCGCTGCTACTTGCAGGTTATCAACAAAAAGGCCACTCGGTGCCAGCGCTTTTAGCCAGTGTTGGGGAGCCTACGGACTTCTTTCAACGCGAAAACACGCGTTTACCTTCCCATAAATTAGGGAAGGTCTTCTTACAGATCATTCACCAGCTAAACGATGAAACGCTCGGGTTTTTAACCCGTTCAACACCCCGAGGTTCAATGGATTTAGGGTTAACCGCAGCAATGGGCACTCGCTCGTTGCAAGGAGCCATCAAGCGCCTCGCGGCATTCTTCCATCTCATTCATGAAGACATGACGTTTGAGTTAATTGAAACAGACAAAGAAGCTCAACTTAAAGTCCATTTAAGTGCCGCTGCGCCAGCAACGCAAAACCCTAATCTTTTTATTATTATTATGATGCTGTTTCTCGTACGCTGGATGTCTTGGTTAGTCAATCAGCAGGTGATGATTAACCAAATAACCTTACAAATGCAAAAACCGGTTTTTGCAGGTGATATGGACAGTATCTTCCCGTGCTCCCACTTCTTTTCTCAATCGCATAACTGCATTATCTTTAATAAAGACTTTTTATTACTTCCATTGGAACGCAAACTCACGGATGTAAAAGGTTTCATTGCAACATTGCCCGATTTACTCACCCGCCGATTTATTGATTCCAATTTAACGGGACAAATCAAACGTATGTTGAAAAGCAAAGATAACATTGCCTCCTTATCTCTAAAAACGATCGCTGAAGAACTCAACAAAAGTCCGCAAACCTTGCGTAGACGCTTAAAACAAGAGGGGGGAACCTTCGCAGAGATTAAAGAAAACGTGCGAAGAGACATAGCTATTTATCATTTAACGCATGAAGACATGCCAATAAAAAATATCGCTTATCGTGTAGGTTTTTCCGAGCCGAGCGCTTTTATTCGGGCTTTTAAAAATTGGACTGGGTCGACACCAGGTGAATACCGTGGGGCCTTTAAGGCAAAACCGAATACATAATTTTAACCTTATCGTTTTTAATTATTTTAGTGCATATTACATAACTAAAAGATTATATTTTAATCAATGATGAAATAAAGATATAATAATAGTTCAAGTTTGTGCATACCTATTTAATTTTTAACATACTCATAAATCATTATTTTCACAAAATAACCAAAACTTAACCCTCACAAACAAAAAATTTATACATTTTATATTTTTATCCCAATAAGCCTGCCCTAAAGATTTAGATAAAATCTACGCATATTTCCATTTCCTCCTTGAACATAAACCCTTTGTGTGACATTTTTACTAATAATTTCATTGACCTATTTCAAAAAAATGAAATCATGTTTATTTATACTAATTTTAGAGAGAAACCAATACAACTACCATACTGGTAAATTATTTGCTTTCCCCTATAAAGGTGAGTATTCTCCTTTTCTTAGGTATTGAGATTGGATATTTGTGGAAAAGTGGGGACCACAAACCGATTTAAACACATGAACATGTCAACATTATACTGGGTAATATATTTATCCCAATGAAAATTAAGATGACAGGTTTAACAAATACGAAAATTCGTAACAATTAAACATATAAAGATAGTGTTTAAATGCGTCCACATGAGCGAGCGATGCGCTCACTTTCCAAGTCAAAAATCAACGGATGCTTCAATAGGTGTAGTTTGAGTTATGAAAGTATTGTTATTTGACTTTAAGACTATCGTTATTTTCGCTCTTCATAATAGGGATATAATGAATATCCTCTTCTCTAGCCTCTTAACTTCCGTATTACTCGTACCCAAAATCAAAATGAGAACTCATTCCAAGTATTCAGTCTGTTAGTTCAATAAAATTTACAGGAACCATGTTATGTCTGAAACAATCAAGGCAAAACCAGAAGACGAAGCACAATCCGGTATCTCTCTCAACAAGCGACAGCTTGGACTATGGCTGATCCAACAAAAGTCACCGCAGAACGGCAGTTATAACGTAAGTACGGCATTTCGTATAAAAAGCGAGCTTCCTCTGGAAACTGTTAGCGAATTAGTTATCGACATGTTTAATTTTTTCCCCGCATTCCGCACAGAAATTTATGTTGATAAAGGCACACCGATGCAGCGTGTTTTGCCTCGATGGACTGGCGCAGTAAACATTTTTCCTCTTAGTAAAAAACTCACCATTGAACAACAGTTAGAAAAACTCAACGGGTTCCCTTTCGATTTCAATTCCGAATTACCCTCGCGGATAAACCTAATTGAAGGCAATCCCGGTGAAATTGTAATTCAAGTTGTGTTTCACCATATTGTCGCCGATGGCACAACGGCAAGACTCATCGCCCAACGTCTATACGAAAACTTCCAAATTCATATCAATAACGCCGAAATTGAATCTCTCCCAACTGCGGTTGATACTTATTTTGAAGCGGTACAACGTCATGACAACCTTGCACCAGAAGCCATGCAATATTGGAAGGATAAACTCACCGGTATTAGTTTGCACGTTGACCTTGCCAGCCAAGCAAATGCTCAAGAAGGCGTCAGTAGTTCCAGCGATAAAAGCCCTATCGGCAGCCTTGAATTTGAATTGGATTCACGTACCTCCGCAGACATTTTATCCTTTAGTAAAAAGCATCGTAGCACCCCATTTTGTTTTTTCTCGGCGGTATACAGCATTCTGATCAATCGTTGTTTTAGAGCAAACGATTTTGCGCTGGGTTATTTGCGAGACATCCGCGCTAAAAAAGACGCTCGCATTGCTGGCTTTTTTGTTGAGCACATTCCTTTACCCGTCAGTATTACCGATGAATTAACCGGCATTGACATGCTACAAAAATTTCGCCAAGACTTGCTTGCACATCGCAATGAAGGTGACGTTTCAGCCGTCGCGGTGCTTGAGCAATATCGAGAAGGCCAAGCGCCCCGAGGGCGAGAACTTAACGTGACTATTGGTGCAACTATTTTTAGTAGTTATACCTTCGGCGACCCCGATAAAGATGGCTTTAGCATGACCTCACTGCCGATTAGCACTGGGGAATTAGAAGCCGATCTTGCGCTGCTGTTAGATACGTCTAGTAAAAATATGCGTTTCCGCATCAACTACGATGCCAATTTGTTTAACAGCTTCACAATTCAAGCCATGGAAACCACCTTATATCAGCTAATCGAAGAAATGCTGTACAAAGGCGACCAACCGGTGAATTCGTGGGAACTGATTAACGAAGATGAAAAAGAATTGCTCCTCCCCGGTTATGGTTTGGTTGAGCGCGATTTTGGTGACTATAAAATTTTCCCAGAAGTCTTTGTTGAGCGGGTGCAAGAGCAACCTGATGCACTTGCCATCATTGATGGCGATGACTATTACACCTATCAGCAGGTTCATGAACTCGTCAATGTGGTGAGTAATACGCTAATTCAAAGCGGCATCAAATCAGGCGACAACGTTGCCTTATGTATGCAACGCGGCATCCGTATGGTGACATCCATTCTAGGCGTGCATAAAGCAGGTGGCACTTATATTCCATTGGATCCCACCTTCCCGCCAGAACGTCTTCACATGATTCTAGACGACAGCGAAGTAAAAGCCGTTGTTCTGCAAGAAGATTTCCGCGAAAAGCTCAGCAAAATAGTTAACGATAATGTGCCGATGCTAAACGTGCAGGACATGATGGAATCGGATGATCCTGCACTGTGTAAAGACTCCCCAATGATTAACGATAACCCTGTAGCAGTTGTCCTTTACACATCAGGCTCGACAGGTCGTCCAAAGGGCGTTGAAATTGGTCATTTGGCGTTATTGAATATTCTGCACGACCTTGAATACCGTTTCCCTATGGAACAAGGTGACAGGCACTTACTGAAAACCAATTACGTGTTCGATGTGTCCATTAACGAAATGTTTTCGTGGTTCATGGGACGCGGGACTTTGGTGATTTTACCACCTGATACTGAGCGTGATTTAGAGTTTGTTATCAACTATGTCAATGACATGGACATAACCCATGTCATATTCGTGCATTCCATGTTAACCGCCATCATTGATTACCTCGCAGATAAACCCCGCTCGGTGATGTTCCCCAAGGTTAAACACCTAACATCAACAGGCGAAAAATTCACGCGCACCACATTCGACCGTATTAAAGAGCTCGGCTTCAATCACCTTTCTATCGAAAACCTCTATGGTCCAACAGAAGCCGCTATTTACTGTAGTCATTACCCTATTTTGGAATGGACCAAAAACAGCCGTAACGTTCCCATTGGTCGCCCAATAGCCAATATCCGTAACTACATTGTTGATGAACAAATGAAGCTACTGCCCCCCGGTTTTGCGGGTGAGCTTTGTGTCGCCGGTGCAGGTTTAGCGTTTGGCTACCGTAATTTGCCAGAAAAAACCGCAGAAGCGTTTGTCGATAACCCATTTGCGATTGGTAAAGACACCCGTTTATACCGTACCGGCGATTCGGTACGTATCATGGAAGACGGTAACATTGAGTATTTTGGCCGGATTGATACGCAAGTTAAAATCCGCGGGTTGCGTATTGAACTAGGCGAAATTGAAGAGCGCATGCGTCAACATCCGATCGTCTCGGAAGCCGTTGCAGTGGTAAAACAAACCAATACAGGCCCTGCAATTGTTGCTTACTATTCCAGTGACGACGGAGAACAAACTCGCCAAGTATTAACCGATTATTTAAATCAGTACCTAGCGCCTTACATGATTCCTCAATATTTTGTTTATATTGAGAAAATGCCAACCACAGCCACCGGTAAGCTAGACCGTAAAGGTTTAGAGCTTATGCCGTTGGAAGAAAAGCAATCTGATATTGAAGTCGACGAATCCGATGACGCTGGCGGCGCCCCGGTTAACACGGTGGAGCTGGAAAACAAACTGCTGCAAATATGGCAAGAAGTGCTTCAAAAGAAGAGTGTGGGTGCCAACGACAACTTCTTCGAACTAGGTGGTCACTCTTTGTTGATAACCAAAGTGACACAAAAAATCGAAGAAAAATTGGGCATGGGAATTTCCGTAACCGACTTCTTCCGTTTCCCTAATATTCGTGAATTAACCTCTTTCCTTGCCTCTCAACACGATGTTTCAGACATGCCGGTACAGGCAACACAAGATACTCTGCGTGATAAAGAAGAGGACATTGCAGTTATTGGCCTAGCGTGCCGTTATCCCGGCGCAAAAGATGCCGACGCCTTCTGGGACAACTTAGTCAATGGTGTAGAAGGCATTTTGGAGTTCACAAACGAGGAATTATCTTCCAGTGGAGAGCTTCCCACTCTTTACAAACACCCTAACTACGTCAAACGCAAAGGCATGATTTCCGGCGCCAAAGAGTTTGACGCAAACTTCTTCAATTACAGCCCAAGAGAAGCTGAGATTCTCGACCCACAACAACGCTTATTTCTAGAAGAAGCCTTCCATGCATTGGAAGATGGCGGCTATGGCGACATTAGCCAAACGCAAAATGTGGGAGTTTACGGAGGCTCGGGCTTCAATTATTACACCGATAATCTAAACGATTATATGCGACACAATAAGAGCGTGACGTCGTATCAGGTGATGGTGGGTAACGCCAACGATTTCCTATGTACGCGAGTCGCCTACAAGCTCAACCTTTGTGGCCCTGCCATTACCATGCAAACCGCTTGTTCCACCTCCTTGGTTGCCATTGAAAGAGCCTGTGCTGATTTACGCGAAGGCCGCTGTGATATGGCGCTTGCTGGCGGCGTATCCTTAATCAGTGGAGTGGAAATCTCGGGTTACATGTATCGTGAAGGCATGATTTTATCGCCGGATGGTCATTGCCGAACGTTTGATTCCCAAGCGAAGGGAACCGTTCCAAGTCAGGGAGTTGGCTTAGTGTTGTTAAAACCGTTAAGCCAAGCCCTCAAAGATGGCGACCACATTCGTGCTATCGTAAAAGGCGCTGCCATCAATAATGACGCCAATGCCAAAGTTGGTTACACCGCGCCAGGCATTGATGGTCAAAGAGATGTGATTCGCACAGCACAAATTCGTGCAGGTATCGACCCTGCCAGCATAAGTTACATTGAAGCGCACGGCACAGCCACGCCAATGGGCGATCCTATCGAAATATCAGCACTGTCCATGGCCTTTAATGAAAGCAAAGAGAAAATCGAACGCGCT
Organism: Alteromonas sp. a30; assembly: GCF_026788005.1. GTDB lineage: Bacteria > Pseudomonadota > Gammaproteobacteria > Enterobacterales > Alteromonadaceae > Paraneptunicella. The sequence goes on along the minus strand of NZ_JABEPE010000007.1, from coordinate 106,564 downwards.
AGCTGCGCTATTGGCTCGGTTAAATCTAACATTGGTCACAGCGACACCGCTGCGGGCGTAGCAGGCTTAATCAAAACAGTATTGTGTTTAGAGCATGGAACCCTTGTACCAAGCTTGCATTATAAACAACCCAATCCCAATATCGATTTTGGTCCATTCCACGTCAATACCGAAACACGCGAATGGACAACAAAAGCCAACACCCCTCGCCGAGCGGGCGTAAGCGCTTTTGGTATTGGGGGAACCAATGCCCATATTGTCTTGGAACAAGCCCCAGAGAAAAAAGAAAAGCCAACCAAAAACAAGGCAAAAACGCCCTTTGTTTGTTTGCCTTTATCTGGCGCTTCAAACATTGCCCTAAACAGCAATGTTAATCAGTTAAATGCCTTTTTAGATAAAGGACGATGCGAGTCACTTGAGGGCTTAGCCTATACCTTGCAGCGAGGGCGTCACCCTCACCGCCACCGCAAACTGGCTCTGGCGCCTTATCTTGATAATGTAAGTGCATTGACGTCCAGTCAGCTCATTATGCGTACAGAAAAAGACGCGCGCTTTAACGACGGTGATAGCATTGCCTATGTCTTCGCCGAAGAGCCTTCCGAGTCGCACATTAACACTTTGCAGCAACTTGCATCCGAAGTGCCGGTTTACCAAGCCTACGTTCAAAAGTTAGTGAAGTCGTTAAAGCTGAAGTGGCAGACCCAAATGGCTAACTTAATGGAGTCAGCCATTTCTGATGACATTGCGCAAAAAGCCTGTTTGTCCGCCATCTATAGCTTGGCTTTAGCCAATTTGATGCGCGATTTTGGCTTGCAGCCCAAGGCAATTGTTGGTTCAGGTTACGGGCAAATCATTGCTGCGGTATTTGCCGGACTCATCAAACCGGATGTTGCACTGAGTCTCTTTACCGATGGCGAGGTAACAGACACGCAAATTAAAGCCAATGCGTCTGCTCCCATCTACTTTAGTGCTTTGGAAATGTGGCACTCAGGTCAAGTCGAACTCGACCTCAACTCGTTAAATGTAGCGGCGAAGGTTAACATTGACCAAGCGCTCGTCGCGGAACATCTTGGTGCAGACCAAACCATTCAACTATTCAATCCAACAGTGAATACGGAAGCGCCTGTTGAAGATTTATACCATTTATTTGCGGATGTCTGGTGCATGGGGGCCGAAGTCAATTGGGATGTGTTCTATCAAAATCAACACCCACAACGCGTGAAAGCCCCGCTTTATGCATTCGATAAAAAGCAATATTGGGTGGCAGATCCAAAACTGACGGGGCCAGATCGCCAACTGTGGTCGGCACTGGTCAATCGCACCTATAGTACATTGGTGGAAAATGAGGGCCTAGTGAACAACATGGCTTTCATACAAAAGCAAGCCACTAAGCACGATGCCGCTTTAGTTTTTATGGCTAGAGCCCTAAACCGTATTGCTCATTCCCCGGTTGAGTTTGGGCAACCTTACTCTGTTGAGCAACTCAACCTGAATAGCGTTGTTGAAAAATACCAACCGTTGGTAGCCGATTGGGTAGATGAACTTAACACTTATATTGATCGCGTACACAGCGCTGAACTGCAAAAAGCCATTCAATCGGATGAAGAACTTGAAAGCTTTATTGTTCAGTTACGCCAACTTTGGGATGACGAACAAGCCTATATTTCCCGCATCATAGACTGCGGCCACTTACTTTCCGATATTCTAGACGGAAAAGTGGAAGCCATTAATGTGCTTTCGGTGGAGGGAGAATACTTCAATGCCTTTGGTGACGAGAAGCTCGTTGAAAACAGCCCACAAATTCAATATTGCAATTTGGCTGTGTCTTCCATGCTTGATAATTTATTACGTCAACTGCCCAAAGATGTCTCTTTGAAAGTGCTTGAAATTGGTGGTGGCTCAGGTTACGCCACTAAAGAGATCATGCCCAAACTGACAAAGACAAGTTGTCAATATAGCTTCACCGACACCAACGACATATTGCTTGAACGGGCTGGTAAGCGTTATGCAGAATACGACTACTTCACCAGTTCGCGTCTGGATATTGAATTCTCACCACAAGCTCAAGGCTATCCAGAAAACAATTACGATGTTGTGGTTGTCGGTAACTCTTTATATAACGTCAGAAATATTGACGAAGCACTAGCGCATGTGCATTCCCTATTGGCACCGGGAGGGATGTTGATCATGTGGGAAATCACATCACCTCAACTTGAGTTTGCTATTACCGAAAGCCTGATGATGAATCCAATTCACGATGGCCTTCGCTCACAAGCCAATCCTTTTATTGGTGTTGACGCGCTACAAGAAAAACTCTACGCCACCGGTTTTGAACAAGTTGAGCCTCTAACCCCCGCTGAACATTCAGCGCACAGTGTGTTGATAGCAAAGGCAGGCGAGCCGCAGGTAAAACGCGCTTTCTCCTACTCCACTGGGAAGGACTATCGACTACAAACGAACTTTGTCGGCTGCGATATTACCCCGTTAAATAGTACACAAGAAGAAAGTGCTTCTTCTCACCTAAGCGTGGCAGAAATCATTGCTAATCTGTGGTGCGAACATTTTAATATTGAAGAAGTTAACCCTGAAGACAACTTCTTCGACTTAGGCGGCGAATCCTTGATGGCGCTGGGGTTGATCGATGATATTAACGAAGCATTCGAGTTAACGGTTGCCGTTAATACATTATATGAGGTTCCCACATTGTCTGCGTTATCGGAGTTTGTTGCCGGCCAACTCCCTGAAACTTCGCATCAAATAAAGCAAGATAAACCGAAATCAACTCAGGATAGGGTGAACCAACTTTGGCTTGAGCATTTGAATTTATCGGAGCTGAATCCAGACGATGACTTCTTTGATCTCGGCGGGGATTCTCTTATTGCGCTTGGTATGATTGAAGACATCAACAACATCTTCTCAACCGATATTTCTGCCAATATCCTTTACGATAATCCGACATTGAGCAAACTAACAGAGTTGGTTCAACACAACCAACAGCAGAAAACCACAAAATCAGCGGCAGCGAAAGCGCCTAAAGCCGCCCAGAAACCGGCTAAGTTCACGCCATTGGTCCAGTTACAACAAGGAACCAATGAAGACTTACCGCCAATATTCTTTGTACATGCTGCTGGCGGTGGCTTGATTTTGTTCTCACGCTTAGTAGCCGCTCTAGGAAAAGAGTACACCGTGTACGGTTTTGAATCGCCACCGGATTTACCACAAAACTCAATTGAGGAATTAGCAGATACCTATCTCAATGCTTTAATGCAAAAATTCCCGTTCAAACAATCCTTTATAATTGGCGGGCATTCATTTGGTCCTGTGGTAGCACTGGAGATCAGTCGTAAGCTTATTGAGTTTGGTAAGACCGTTGAATCTATGATCCTCATTGATCCTCCGGGTCCGGGTAAGATGCCAAAACATCCTGAAAACTATACGGACATCTTGCTTCACCTGAACGACGATATTGTTAAGTTAGATAAACAATATATGTTGGCACTGCCGTTGGAAGAACAGATTAGCTACTTCCACCAACTTGCAGGGGAAACACTCTGGAAGAAGCATTTCAGCATTATTACACCGGCGTTTGTGACAACCTTCAAAAAGCAGCTTGATATGTTGCAAAACTACACATTCGCACCATTAGATTGTGAAGGTATTTACTTCACACCGTCACAATCAATGCCGTTGCTTCCCAAGGACATGTACACCGCATGGGAAAGTATTCTTGAGGGTCAATTAGAAGTAGTTGAAGTGGAAGGCAATCATATATCTATGATTGAGAATCCAGGGGCTATTACTATCGCCGATAGAATAAAAGCCAAGTTTAGCTAAACCAAGCTAAGCAATGATGATAATAGCTCAACCTCGGTTGGGCTTTTTTATTGCTCGAGCATTAGGGCGTGTTGATGTTGCCGTAGCTAGCTGGACTGACGAAGCTGTAGCAAAGAGGGCGAGGAAAAAAGCAGGGGTTTAAAAAACCTCCCACTCCAAAGAGCGGGAGGTTAGGTATTAACAGCCTAAGTCAATTTTCGCTTGCGCGTCATTAACAGGCGAACACTGACCAGAAGGCAATGATTCTGGTACATAACGTGTTAAGTTTGGATCGTATAACGCTTCTTCTAGGAAAACAGTAATGAGATCAATCTCTTCATCTGTTAAACCAAGCGGAACGAAACGAGGGTCCAACGTTCCTTCAGGAAGCACTTTTTGCGGTACAGCTGCGTTTTTATAAGCAACCACATCACGAACATTGTCGAATGAACCACCGTGACCAAAAATATTAGTATCGGTTAAGTTATACAACGTTGGTACTTTGAACTTAAAGAAATCCTCTTCTTCGCCAGTAAAGCCACCACGACCACGCGCATCAGCTATACCAACGCCACCGGTTACGGCTGGGTTGTTTACATCAAAATCTTCAAAACCTAAGGCAAAGAACATTTCATCTTCTGTTGAGCCTACAGGCGAGTTCAAGCCCGGACCATTATGACAATCGGCACAACCCGCTTTACCAAAGAACAAAGTTGCACCTTGCATTTGTGCTTCTGTCATGGCATCAGCTTCACCGTTCAACCATTTTTGGAACGGTGCTTCGTTGGCAAGAACAGTACGCTCAAACGCGGCCATTGCTTTACCGGCATCTTCCAAATGATCGCCAGCACTATTCGGGAAGGCAGCATCAAATAAGGCGATGTATTCTTCGTTAGTTTGCAAAATGGAATCATTAAATGTTCTTAAACGGTGAACGCCCGTACCAGCAACCGCTTGAATTTCAAGACCTGCTAATTCACGAACGTTTTCAGCTTTAGGTGTACCCGGCGTTGCAAGAACGTTGTCTTCTAAGCCAACGTTCACTACACCATTTACCGCATTACCGAACTGACCATTCCACAACATAACCTCTTGGTACGCGGTGTTTAGGATAGTTGGCGAAGTGAAAGGCTGCACGTCTGGCACAAGTGTTGGGTCAGCAGAAGCTTTATCGAAGTTCGCAGCAAGCACACGACCTTCCCCTTTCTCACCAAAGCCAGAGCCACCTTCACCGATACCTTGCAACACACCTGACTTAAAGCCAGCCGCAGCATGGTGACAACTTGCACAAGACCAAGTGCCGTTAAGGTTGCCATTAACACCTTCCGTAGCAAGCGCTGTTTCATGGAATAACAACTTACCTAAAGCGACTTTTTCAGCCGTAAGTGGGTTGCTTGGATCTTGAGGAATGTTGTCGAAGTCGTCACTCGCTGGCAATGTGAAAGCCGCTGCTCCCCCTAAACCATCAAGCGTGTTTGTTAGGATTTCCGCTGCTGTCGGCTCTGCCGGCGGCGGTGGCGGTGGTGGATCGACAGGCAAATTATTGTTGTCGCTACCACAACTAGCGAGCACGAAGGCCGCACCCACCAGAGTAAGCTTTTTCATCATTGGCATTATTAACTACCCCCAATTAAATAAACGGTAAATAAGTTATGACTAAAACCTTTTTACAAGATAATAGTTATTTCTAAATCAGCATTTTACCCAGGTAAATTTATAACCCTTGGTTTTGCGAGGATACCAGTAACGGGAAATAATCTCCACCAATAATCACGAAGATTTCACGATGAACAGATTGAATTGAATTAGTTAACCCATTTCCTTATAGCGACATCCTAACCATGTTAGGTTACTCCTAAACCACGTCCTTTATAAACCATACCTTAACCATGTTAAAGGCATAATTTAATTAATATTTTCTTCCGTGAACCAGATCTCAAACTTTTTGAGAATCGTTATATATACCATTTGTTAACTTAGAAAATATACTACCCATTAGTCTAGTATTTTTCTTATGCATATTAACTAAACAACCCGTGTGATGTGATTTTTTTGTGATATACACGATTAATTTACAAACAATATCATACAGCTAAATTTAGGCCATAAATATAGCTTCAACAATGTTTTTATATTGACTAATTCTTAAATCCGGTAATGAAAAATCCCAAAACATGGCAAAAAATTTGTAATACGAGAAAAAGTGGTAGGTTGAAAAAACATTATGCTCAAGCTAGATGCGAATTTATCAGACTAATAATTTACTAGACATTCATGCAAGGTAAGGCAAAATACCGAATCTAAAAAGCATCACACAAAGCGCGACCATTGTTATTGGCTTGTCACATTTTCAAACATAAACTGATGAATGCTCAAACCCCTTACCCCCTCGCACAACCTCACGATCCACTTCACGAAGTTTTACCCAATATTTATCGGGTTAGAGGGTCAGTCTCGGTTCGCGCCCCTTTTATCAAATACGGGCCTTTAACGCTGTCCTTTAGTCGCAACATGTATGTTGTAAAGGATCATGACGATTTAACCTTGATTAACTCTGTCAGATTAAATGAAGCAGGTATGGCGCGTTTGTCCGCGCTGGGGAAAATCAAAAATGTGATACGCCTTGCAGGCTTTCACGGTATGGACGACCCGTTTTATCGCTCCCAATACGGCGCAACCGTATACTCGGTTGATGCCCCCTACACCAAAGGCATGAGCAAAGCCCCTAAACCGGGTGATATTTACTTTCAACCCGATGTGGTGTTAACGCCAGATTCACCGCTCCCTATCAAAAATGCACTTTACACCGAGATTCGTTCGGCAACGCCAAAAGATGGCTTACTGATTCTACATCGAGATAAAAACATCATGATTTCAGGAGACAGTTTCCAACATTGGCCCAAGCCCGACCCGCTTTTCAATGTCACCGCGAAAATTCTAATGCGTCTTGCTGGTTTTTTTAAAGAAACCAGTATTGGGCCGGGCTGGCGCAATTATGCTAAGCCCGATATTCAAGAATTGATTCATATTGCCAATACAGAATTTGATTGCTTACTACCGGGACACGGCGAGCCAGTGCTCAAAGACGCTAGTCAACGTTTCTTGCAACGTTTACAGAAAATGCGTTAACCATCCGCAAACAGCAAATAAGAAACGCGATGAAAGGGGAAGATGAGCCGACAAACTTTCCTTTATCGGCCCAGAGGTTGCTATTCTACCTGTGCTTTATGAAATAACCGATAAAGCGCGGGCACAACAAACAAGGTTAACAAGGTGGATGAAATCACGCCGCCAATCACCACCGTTGCCAGTGGTCTTTGCACTTCTGAGCCAATTCCAGTATTCAACGCCATTGGCACAAATCCCAGTGACGCCACCAATGCGGTAGTCAGTACCGGCCTTAACCGTGATAACGCGCCTTGAATAATGGCGGTTTCTAGCGCCAAATTGCCAGCTCTTAAAGAACGAATAAAAGACACCATCACCAAACCGTTTAAAATCGCGATACCAGACAGCGCAATAAAACCAACCGCCGCAGAAATGGAGAAGGGAATATCTCGCAACCATAACGCCAACACGCCGCCAGTAAGGGCTAATGGCACGCCGGTGAAAATGATCACTGCATCTTTTAATGAGCCTAGTGCCAGTAACAACAATCCAATAATAAGCACCAAGGTAATGGGCACCACAATGCTTAATCGCGCTGATGCCGATTGCAATTTCTCGTATGTGCCGCCGTATTCAACCCAGTATCCCGGCGGAATATTCACTTTGGTATTAATGACGTGTTGAATGTCCTGAACAAAGCTGCCCAAATCACGTTCCCTTACATTTGCAGTCACAACGATTCGACGCTTACCATTCTCGCGATTCACTTGGTTGGCACTATTGACGTGCTCAATGCCCGCTAACTCCTGCAACGGCACATAACCACCATCCGGCAATGCGATAGGTAAGCGCGACAAGCTGCGAACATCCTGACGCATGTGTTCAGGCAAACGCACCACAATATCAAAACGTTTATCGCCTTCATAAAATTTGCCTACTTGTTCACCGCCAATAGCCACTGCCACTTGTTGTTGCAACTCCGTGGTGCTTAAGCTGTATAGCGCTAGCATGGTTTCTTTAGGGATTAAGGTTAAAATAGGCAATCCACTAATTTGCTCCACTTGAATATCGCGAATGCCTTGTACACTTGAAATGGCCTGACCTATTTCGGCGCCAACGCGAGCCAACATGTCAAAATCATCACCAAAAAGTTTAATTGCCAGCTCAGAGCGCACACCCGCGAGCAATTCATTAAAACGCATTTGAATCGGCTGTAAGAACTCATAACGATTTCCCGGGACTTGATTCACTATCGTTTCAATATCTTTGACTACCTGAACTTTTAGTTTATCCGGTTGCGGCCACTGTTCACGGGGTTTAAGGATGATAAAAGTATCGGCGACGCTCGGCGGCATAGGATCGGTTGCGACATCCGGCGTGCCAATTTTCGAAAACACACGCGCCACTTCCGGCACTTCTTTAATCTTTGACTCCAAAACGGTTTGCATTTGAATGGATTGTGTAAGCGATGTACCCGGAATACGTAGCGCATGCATGGCAATATCACCTTCATCCAAGTTGGGCGCAAATTCACTGCCTAAGTTAGCGCTTAGCGCAACAGTGCCTATCACTAACGCTGCGGCAACGCTTACCACCAACCATCGCGCTTTAATGACAAAACGCAATATTGGCTGATACAGTGCCCCACTAGCTCTCATGATGGCGTTCTCTTTTTCTACCACGGGCTTTTTAAACATCAGTGCAATCATGGCTGGCACAAAAGTGATCGATAGAATCATGGCACTAACCAACGCCATCACCACGGTAATCGCCATTGGATGGAACATTTTTCCCTCCACGCCAGACAACGTGAAAATAGGCAGGTATACGGCGGTGATAATAAACACGCCAAATAATGCTGGACGAATCACTTCTTGGGTGGCTTCAAACACCAAATTCAAACGTGTACTTAACGGCAATGTCTCCGTTTTGCCTTCTCTAGCTTCGTCGCTCAAGCGCCGCAGACAATTCTCTACAATAATAATGGCACCATCGACTAATAAGCCAAAGTCTAGTGCGCCAAGACTCATTAAGTTGGCAGAAGTGCGGGTTTGCACCATGCCTGTCATGGTCATGAGCATGGCAAAAGGGATAACCGCTGCCGTTAACAATGCAGCGCGCACATTACCCAATAACAAAAACAAAATAACAATAACCAGTAACGCCCCTTCAATTAAATTGGTTTTCACCGTATCAAGGGTTTTGTCCACCAGCTTAGTGCGGTCATAAACCGGATTGAGAGTGACGCCCTGTGGCAAGCTGGCACGGATAGTCTGCAAGCGTTGTCCTACCTCTTTTGCCACTTTCTGGCTGTTTTCGCCAATCAGCATAAACACCGTACTGAGTACCACTTCGCGACCATTCTGCGTTGCGGCTCCCGAACGCAATTCTTTACCTTCACCAATTTGAGCAACATCCCCGACTCGTAAAATTTGTCCGGTTTGAGTCTTCAACGGCACTTGCGCAATTTGGTTTAAGTCACTCAACTGCCCCGGAACTCGCACTAAATATTGCGAACCGTTTTGCTCAATAAACCCTGCGCCTTGATTTTGATTATGCTGCCGTAGTGCCTGCATCACGTTTTCTTGGGTGAGGCCAAATTGCAATAGTTTTTCAGGTAAAAGCGCCACTAGAATTTCCCGCTTAAATCCACCTGTAGGATTGACCTCAACCACACCTTCCACTTGCATAAGTTGAGGCCGAATAATCCAATCATGTGCGGTGCGTAGTTGAGTCGGTGTAATGGGGGAACCATCGGGGTTCGTAGCACCGGGAATAACATCCACTGTAAACATGAAGATTTCACCTAAACCAGTGGCAACAGGGCCAAGCATAGGCTCTATCCCCATAGGCAATTCCGACTTTGCCGCGCTAAGGCGTTCACTAATGAGCTGTCGTGCAAAATAGATGTCGGTATCGTCGCTGAATATGGCAATCACCTGAGACAAACCATAACGTGAAATTGAGCGCGTATAGGTTAAGTTGGGCAATCCTGCCAGCGCTGTTTCTAACGGGTAGGTAATGCGCTGCTCCACCTCTAATGGCGTGTAACCCGGCGCTTCAGCGTTGATCATTACCTGTACATTTGTGATGTCTGGCACCGCATCAATAGGCAATTTTGTGAAGTTGTACAATCCCAAACCCGCCAGCGCAAACACCAAAACCAGCACTAGCCGTCGGCGCATGATCGCAAACGTTAATATCTTATCTAACATAGCTTTTCCTTTTTGCGATCTGAATTAATGGTCATGAGCTGCGCCGGACTTTTCGATGTCGGCCTTAATCAAGTAGCTATTTTCAGTAACATATTGAGTATTCGCATCAATACCACTTAGCACTTCTATCCATTCACCCGATCGACGCCCTAACTCCAACATCCGTACCTCATAAGTTTCCCCCACGCGCGCATATACCACGGTAAAATCGCGGAATGACTGCAAGGCTTTGGTTTTCACTGCTAAATCAACTGGATACTGGGCGGTTTCAATTTCTGCGCGAATAAATTGTCCGGCTTTAAAGTCACCTTCTTTGTTATTGATTTTTGCTCGAAAGATTAGCGCCTGCTGAGCATTCACTTGGGTGAGTACATCAACAATACGACTCTCGACAAAAGTCGGGGTGGCTCCTGCTCCCTGCGCCTGCGCTGGTTGCGGTAAGGCAATACGCACAGGATTGCCAATATCAATATGAACAGCATCCATTGGGTACACACTAAGTTCAACGTAAAGCTCATCCATATTGGTGATAGTAAGTAGTGATTGCTCACTTGCTTGCTCTCCGTTGCCAGCCTCTAAAAAAGTAATTACACCTGAAATCGGTGCCTTAATAACGTAGTTCTGCAAGCTTTCATTACTTTGCACAATAACCAGCACCTGACCTTTTTCTACCTTTTGACCTAAGCCCACTTTCACCGACCGAATTTCACCGGGAAAGCGTGCGCTCACATGACGCATGGATGCTGGTGGAACGGTCAGTTTTCCGTAAACCGTTACTCGCTCAATGAAGTTTTTCGGCCCAACCAATGCGGTTTCAACGCCCATGCTTTGCGCCATATCCGAAGCTATGCGAGTGCGGCCTTCAAAATTATCATATTCCCATTGATAATCTTTACCCTGATAGCGAGCACTCACTTTCACTTGAAATGAATGCGGTTCATATACCGTCTGTTCTCCTTTAAGAAAGTCGCCAACAGACGTAAACGAAATTTCCTCAATTTGGTTGCCCAGTCGAATCAATGTCATGCTTAACGAGACTTGCTCTGGGGGTAAGGGTTTACCTTTAACACTAGGGTAAACTCGCCATTCAGGTGAAGTGCCTTGCTCAAAAATTTTCAGTTCTAAAGCAAAATCTTGATCTGTTAACAGGCGTCCATTGTGTACACCTTTCTCGAAAGCATCCGCTTGCATTGCATGACCATGCCCGCCACTCGCTAACGCGAATAAGCTGAACATTGAACATAAAAACAGTATCGTGGTTTGGGTGATAAAAAAGGAAATTCTGCGTTGTCGATTCATCATGATTGTACTCACTGGGAAATGGACGCGCCCGTTAGGCGCTCAAGTTCGATGTTGATAAATTGCATGTTGGCATAGGCAAGGATCAGCTCATCTTGAGCATCGATCAGCTCTTGCTGAATGGCGTACCAATCTGTATAGCGGTAGTTACCAATTTGATACGCTTGCTGCGCTTTACGTTCAGCACTCTCAAGCGCGGGAATGACTTCATTGGATAAGCTATCAACCACATGATGGTTATGCTCCAAGCGATGTATAAGCAATAACACTTGAGTTTCTAAACGTTGATATAGCGCTTCAGACTCAGCCTGCTGCTGTTGTTTTCCTGCTTGCAGTGCGCGTATTTTTCCTTGATTTCGATTCTCAACACCAAATGGAATCGACAAGCGAGCAACAAACCCAACATCATCGTTTGCCTCATTCCTGCGAATGCCTGCCGTTACCCGCCAAGATGGCACTGCCGACACCTTCGCTAAGCTTATTTCCGCCTCTGCCACTCGTTGCTGAGTTGCGAAATAACGTAATTTGGGGTTCGATTTGAGCTTGTCATAAGCTGACTCAAGTTGAGTCATATTGGGGATATTGTCTAAAGACCCAATCGCCACAAAGTGGCTACTTCCGTGCCACTGAGCAGCAAGTTGCTCCTTGCTTGCTTCTATTTCATGCAACAGGTCTTCTACTACTAATGATTTTTTTGATAGGTATGCAGTTGCCCGCAGTTCGTCAATTGCATTCAATTTACCTACTCGAACGCGTTTCTCAATTTCCGCTAACATTTTGCGAGCCTGAGATTGTGCGAGTTTGGCTAATTGCAGCTCTTGTTTTTGCGACAATAACGTAATAAAAATAGTGGCGGTTTCTGCTGCTAAATCTAAAGCGTTAATTTGTTTTTGCAGATGAGCTAACTCCGCTTTTTGTGTTGCTACGCCGACTTGAGATTGCAATAGTTTATGCTCTAACAACCACATTAAACTCAGCGTGGTTTGCATCCGAGAAATACCAGAATAAACGCCTGTTCCCAAAGCGTCTTCAACTTCGATATCCATACTTAACGGCGTACCAACAGCGGCCTGCTGTACATATCCTTGTGCGGCGTCTTGCATAAAGCCATAAGCGCGCATTTCGGGATGCTGTGCTAATGTTTTTTGCACAGCTTGCGTCAACGTCAGCGTATCTTGTTGCGTCGCCTGCTCTTGGGCCGCTCCCACTTGAAAAGCCATAATCAATAAGGACCCAGACAACAATGTGCTTGTCGCCCACTTTCTTTTTTCTATTACAGCGCTAAGAAACCGAGAGATAATCGGTTTTCCCTTGGTGCGCAATGTCAGAGGCATAAAGCCTTCCCCCTCATATCAAACACGATGGGCTCGTTTGTACCATCCAGTTATTAAGAATTACTTATTAAAAACCGATTGATGCTCGGTTCTTTTCTTCTAAAAAAGCTTCCTGAGAAGCTATTTCGCACTTTTACGTAAAAAGCCATCCGGCGTTAATGCTTGAACAAGGCTTCCATTAAGTACAAAACGCCATCAACCGAGGGCAATGACACACTTAGGATTAACAACATAAATAATGACGTAAAGCGCTTACTAATGGGCTGTAATTCTAATTTACCCAACAAAAAGTAAACCCGTTGTTGCAACATGTCGTCGGCAAAATTGGCCACCAACTCGGAATATTGCATAGGTGTGGCGGTAATATTTAAGCGTGCAACTTTCACTAATGTACGTGCCATAAATGTAGGCTCAACATCTTGTTTAATCACTTGTGCATCCGCTTCTTGTTCTGTGCTTAATGTCATCAACATACGCAAACGTAACGCGAGTACAGGAATGAAAAACGCAGTTAAGAAGCTATATATCCACTTTTTAATGGGATCATTGGCACGTAAATGTGCATCTTCATGCAACAAAATGGCGCGTTGTTCATCGGGAGATGTGTGTGCTAACAACCCTGAACTGATAAAAGTATGCTTCTTAAAAAAACCTGTAGTAAAAGCAAAAGCATTGGCAGATTGCACCACCAAAATACCATCAGAAGAAGAACGACTCTGTTGTAATAGACGTGTTAACTGTGCTCGGTGCTGCCGAAGTTCACGACTCTTTTTCAACACAACATAAGCGCAAAATGATACGGCGGTTAACAAAGCAAAACCACGCCAACTCCACCAGTGAAACTGCTGAATATGATGCAACTTCGCGCGCTCACTGTAATTAGACTCATAGTGCCAATCAATTAACATGAAGTTGTGACTATGATTAGACTGAAAAGCAATAACATCAAAGCAGCAATTTAAGAATAATAAGGCAACTAGCAAGCTAATTGTCCAAGGCGCAGAGGCCAAAAGCCATAACACCCGCTTTCTGGAAGCAATATCGCTGCGAAGCATGCTCTTCCCAAATAAGGATACAAATACGGAAATCGCAGTGCCGGAAACAGCAAACGCTAAGGTAGCAATGGCTAACATATTTAGGACGATAGCGGGATTGCCTTCAATCATGTTAGTTGTCGCCTTGCTTCAGTTTTTGACGCTGCTGTTCAATGAGAGTTTCTAACTTCGACAACTGTTCTTCGTCAAACTCCGAGGACATCGAAGAAAATGCAGCAATTAAGCTACTGTCATCATCAGCAATAAAGTCGCTAGTAATGGATTTAATCAGGTGACCAATAAGTTCGTAACGTTCTACTTTTGCTTGGTATTGAAAAGCGTGACCTGCTTTATATCGGGATAATAAACCTTTTTTGAACAACCGGTCGAGGGTGCTTTGATATGTGTTTAAGCTGCCACCACGGCGCGTTTCGAAATACGCAAAAACTTGTTTTACATCAGCAGATTCGTGCTTCCACAAATAATGTAAAACCTGCTTTTCTAAATCACCTAATTTCACTGTTTTACTACCTGATAAATAGAATTGGGTAAGACCACGGACAAAAAACCCATTGTCGATAGGTTTTATATGTTAGAGAGAGAAAAACCTATCGTCAATAGGTTTTGATAAAGTAAAAAAGTAAAACTGAAAAGCCATCCAAACGCCTCTATTTTTCGTTTACTATACATCCGCACTGATTTACGCCAAATAAATACGACGTTCAACGACACCCATCGGACGTTAACCCTTAAGAGGAATGCTATGCTGCTTTGGATTTTGCTTGCTGTTGGATTAATCATTATTGCTGGACTGGCTTGGTACGCAGGCACCTTGTTAATGCAACTTAAGCATCAAACAGAAACACAAAAGGCGATTGAAGCAGAGAACTCGCGCAAAATTGAACAACGGAATCAAAATATCGCGCAAAGCATCGACACCATTATTGCCGCCATGTTGGAGGAACAATGTGATTATTCAGAGGGCACTATTCGTTTATGTGTATTGCTGGATCATATGCACTTAGGTGAAGCAATTGACGTGCGTGTTGAATACCCAGAATTACATCGTTTCTACGATAACATTAAGCACATGGCAACGCACAAAGCGCGCGCAGACCTGCCGAAAAAAGAACGAATGAAGCAGGATGTTGAACGCCTTAAACACGAAGCAGAAAGCCAACCCATCATTAAAGAACACGAATTACCGGCGCTTAAGCGTTTTATTGCCGCCTATTTGTAGGCGGTAAGCCCATCCCAATAATTATGTGTTCCAACCTACTTTCCTTAGGTCCAGCTAAACTCATCGGTTATGGGTTAACAAATGTAATACACTTTTTTAACGAGAATAAAACTAGCCAAAAATGAGAATGTAGGCACAATAGAATGCTTGTGTAATCAAACAAAAACTATTCACATTGTTGTAGGTAAGAACATTATGAGACAGGCTCAACGAGATATCACTTTGCGCTTTTTGGCTGAGCCACAAGACGTAAACTTCGGTGGCAAGGTACACGGTGGAGCCGTCATGAAATGGATAGATCTCGCAGCTTATGCTTGTGCCGCCGGTTGGAGTGGTCAATATTGTGTAACCGCCTACGCTGGCGGTATCAATTTCATTTCCCCGATCCACGTTGGCAGCTTAGTTGAAGTTGAAGCTCAAGTTATTTACACCGGTAAATCTTCAATGCATATTGCCTTAGAAGTTAACGCATGCGACCCCAAATCCCTTAACCGCCGCCTTACGACATCTTGCATTGTGATTATGGTTGCCGTCGACCAACACGGGCATCCAGCAACGGTTCCGCAATGGGAGCCGCAAACCGAAAAAGACCAAAGGCAGCTCGAAGCAGCAGTGAAGTTAGTGGAGATCCGTAAACATATCTCCAAAGAAATGCAGATATTTTTCCAACAAGATGCCGAGTAAATCGCCCCTTGGTTTGTATCTAAAATTAAAATCCGTGTATATTCCTACTCGAAATTAAAACAACGCAAACTTTTCGATAGGAAAAACCGAATGCCTTTAGTTCAACCTTTGCCCGCCGACTCTAACCCCGAAGTAGCCGAAATGGCGAAATTCTTTAATGAAACACTTGGCTTTTGTCCTAACAGTGTTTTAACTATGATGCGCCGCCCGGCGATTGCTAAAGCCTTTATCGGCTTGAACATGGCAGTCATGGAAAACCACGGCCGCGTCACCAGCGCATTCAAACGCTTAATTGCCTATGTTTCGAGTAATGTAACAGGTTGCCGTTATTGTCAGGCGCACACTATTCGCGCGGCAGAGCGCTACGGTGCTGAGCAAGAGCAAATGGATAATGTTTGGGATTACAAAACCCACCCTTCTTTTAGCGACGCTGAGCGTGCTGCGCTCGACCTTACCGTGGCAGCCTCAAACATTCCAAACGACGTTGACCAAGCACTCATTGATGAAATGAATAAACACTGGGATGAAGGTGAAATCGTAGAAATCATGGGCGTTATCGCCTTATTCGGTTACTTAAACCGTTGGAATGATTCTATGGGCACCACTATGGAGTCCGGTGCCATTGAATCCGGTGAGAAACTGCTTTCCAACACTGACTGGGAAGTAGGCAAACACCAATAAGCCACATCCAAATGAGCGCCAGTAATGCGGTTGGCGCTTTTTCCCTTCCCCTTATCAAGGTATACCCCCTGTGCAAGATACAAGTGTGCAATGGTCCAGCAAGCGGGCTTTTCTTTATGCGGCGGTAGGTGCAGCCGTCGGTTTAGGTAATATTTGGCGCTTTCCTTACATGGCAGGTGAAAATGGTGGTGGCGCGTTTGTCTTAATTTATTTATTTTTTGTGGCTTGTTTATGTGTGCCTTTGGTTGTAACGGAACTTTACATCGGTCAACAAGGTAAGCGCAGCCCCATTGGCTCAATGCGACAACTCTGCAAGCAATATAACGTGAATCCGGTGTGGACACTGATTGGCATTAATTGCTTACTCATTAGCTTCTTAGTATTCAGTTTTTACAGTGTCATTGCTTCATGGTCGATGGACTACATCGCCAGTTATTTGTATCAAGGACAAGAGGCCATCGTCCGAGATGCTCCCGCACATTTTAAAGGCTTACTTGCCTCTCCTGAGCGTTTAATTGGCTGGCAATCGCTGTTGATATTTGCCACGGCGGCTATCGTTGCATTTGGTATTCGAGGCGGTTTAGAGAAAGCCTTAAAATTATTGGTTCCGGGACTGTTTTTTATTCTGATTTTGCTGGTTATTTTAGGGGCATTCGTTGGTGACTTTGCAGCCAGCGTTGATTTTTTACTTAAACCAGACTTTTCCAGAGTCACCGCTCAAACATGGTTGATGGCGCTGGGTCAGGCTTTTTTCTCGGTGGCGATTGGCGGCGGCTCTATGATGGTTTACGGCGCATATTTGCCAGAACCAAAAGCCAACACCGCTTCCTCATTTTCGCTAATCAAACTTGCCGTGATCATCTGCATCGCCGACACACTCGTAGCGCTACTTGCCGGATTCGCTATTTTCCCATTTGTTTTTGCTAATCATATCGACCCTCAAGCCGGAGCCGGTCTTATTTTCATTGCGTTGCCCACGGCGTTCGCCGAATTTGCAGGCGGACAATGGCTTGCCTTAACCTTTTTCGTGCTGTTAGTTTTCGCAGCCTTATCCACCACCATTGCCTTCCTCGAACCTTTAGTTGCTTACTTCAAAGAGCGTTTCGCCTTAAGCAGAGGGAAGCTAGCTTGGCTCATCAGCATTGCCATCTGGCTTGTTGGAATTTTGCAATCCTTGTCTTTTAATCACTTAAAAGATTGGCATCCACTCGCATTTTTACACTTATTTGAAAATATGAACTTGTTTTCAGTGACGGATTTATTCGCCTCAACCTTACTCTTGCCCTTCAACTGTTTGCTTATAGCGTTATTTGTGGGTTGGGTATTACTGAGAAAACAAACCGGGACACAGCCATTACCAAAGGCATGGCTATCTGTGGTGAAATACCCTGCGCCATTCGCCATTGTTGCGGTATTGGTGTTTGGCTTGCTACAGCATTAACAGCACTGCCAAAAAGCAAGCCTTAAATACAGACAAGGAAGAGAGCAACCGATGTTGCTCCACATTAGATTTAACTTATTAGGTTGCAGAGGTATCCCTTGGAGATGGCAACGCTTCTGAGGATGCCACTCCATGCTGATACAAATGCACATCGCGCTGAGGAAAAGGAATGGTAATATCTTCTTCGTCTAGTTTGAGTTTAATCTTTTCTAACATTGCGAATTTCACTGACCAGTAATCGGAGGAATTCAGCCACATCCTTACCGTGAAATTAACTGAGCTATCGGCAAGCTCACATACCGCAACAAGAGAAGAAGGTTCAGGTAATACCCGCTCTTCTTCTTCCACTAGCTGTTGCAATACTGTTTTGACCTTTTTCAGATCATCGTCGTAACTCACGCCAACTATCAGGTCTAGGCGTCTTGTTGGATTTGCAGAAAAATTCACTAAATTATCGTTGACCAATGATGCATTTGGGATCACCACGATTTTATTATCAACCGTTTTTAAGCGAGTATTGAGCATGGTAATTTTATCAACAAAGCCTGAAACACCTGCACCTTCAATGAAGTTTCCTTTTTTAAAGGGGCGTTGAGAAACCAACAAAATGCCCGCCGCAAGATTCTCTAATGATCCCTTTAACGCCAAGCCAACGGCTAAACCTGTTGCACCTAACACCGCAATCAAGGAGGTAGTATCAACACCGAGTTGATCAATAACACTGATGAATACAACGACTACAAATATGACGTACAACACCTGATTGATGAAGTTAATAGCGGCTTCATCCATCTGTTTACGTTTAAGTAAACCTTCAATGACACGCACTAATCGCTTGACTAGCCAAAGTCCAACCACCAACGTAATAACAGCGGGAAGAATACTTTCACCCCACTGCGCTAAAATATCGAGCCATTGATCGCCAAATGGATTTGAAAATGCCATATAAAACCTTTTGTCAGTATAAGAAATGAAACATGCACGTGCGTGCACTTATCACTATCTGAATGATAGCGAAAAGGAATGAAATCGCCCAGCAAGATTCGCGTGCAAGTTGCAAAAACCAGCACGCCTATTCGAAATTAAAACCATATTATGAACAACAAACCTCGTTAGCTATTCATAAACTCGGAAAGATGGTCTACATGTTCTTTGGTTTCGTTAATCAATGAACTAATTTCTTTTGCCGATTCAGTTGTGGAAAGTGCTAAATTTCGAACCTCATCTGCTACAACAGCAAAACCACGCCCAGCCTCACCTGCGCGTGCAGACTCAATGGCAGCATTCAATGCAAGTAAGTTGGTTTGATCAGAAATACCGTTAATCGTCTGAATAATATTGCCAATTCGGTCTAATACCTGTGACATAGCTCCGTGGGTCTGGACAATAACGCCGTTACGCTCGGAAACATCTGAACCATAAGCCAGCACTTTCACAAGCTTACCTTCAACATCAAATACGGGGGAAAGTGACAGCGCCAAATTGATATCTTTTCCTGAATCCACGCTAATAATCATATTTGTCATAACAACCCGCCCAGATTTCAATGCTTGCCAGTCATCATTCTCAATCCGGCTTTGAAGGTTTTGTATTATTGTATTTACCCCTGCGAGGGAGTCAGTATTAAATGATTGAATGGCAAGGTCGTTCGCATAAGAAAGCTCTCCAGAAGCCTCAAATTCAAACACCAAATTTGTACGACGAATTGCTTCTAAACGAATGTCATTTTCCAGCGCTTGTTTTTTCGATTCATCAATATTGGTTTGAATTGAAACATATTTAGATAACTGGCCTTTATCGTCGAAAACGGGGTTAATCGCTAAACTAATCCAATGTGGATCGCCCGATTTTGTGTAATTTAAGATAACCAAGTGAAACGGCGTTCTTGCTTTTAAATTTTTACGGATCTGCTCCACTGTTGCTTTATCCGTATGAGGGCCTTGAAGCACGTCTCCTGGTTTCCGACCAATGATGTCTTCCGGCTGAAAACCTGTCAGCTTGGTGAAACCGGGGTTAACATACTCAGCATATCCGTCAGCATTGGTAATGATGACAGAATTATCGGTTTCATTTGCCACTAAAGAAAGTTCAGAAAAACGCTGCTCATTTTCAACTTCTTCGGTAATATCCGTGGCAAATTTCACAATTTTAATCACTTCACCATTGGTCGAAACAATTGGATTGTATGTTGCTTCAATCCAAATACTGTCCCCATTTTTGCTAATTCGCAAATATCGTGCAGCCTGAAACTGTCCGTTACGTAGAGCCTGCCAGAATGCTTGATAGTCCTGACTTTTTTTATCTTCATCTCTGACAAATATCGAATGATGTTTGCCCACAATTTCATCTAATGTGTAGCCCAAAGTACGACAAAAGTTATCGTTCGCCGTAATGATTTGACCATTGGGTTCAAACTCAATTACCGCTTGTGATTTGGAAATAGCGTCGACTTTGCCTTCGTAATCCAATTGTTTAATTTTGTCTTCAGTGATATCGGTGGCAAATTTAATGACCTTTACTACCTTACCATGCCCATTTTTAATCGGGTTGTAAGTTGCCCTCAACCAAACAGGCTCGCCTTTGCTATTAATACGCTTAAACACGCCCTGCTTAAACTCGCCTTTTGCTAAATCTTGCCAAAACTGCCGATATTCCTGAGAATTGCGCTCTTTTTCATCAACAAACAATTTATGTTCTTGACCAATAACTTGATGTTTTTGATAACCCATGGCATTCAAAAAATTATTATTGGCATTTTCTACTTTACCGTCTGGGGTAAATTCAATAACGACCTGTGAGTGATTTAATGCCTCGATAATGGCAGCAGAGGTCTTACTATCGAATCCTGCAACTTTTCTTTTCTGAAAAAATAACATTACTAAGTTTACTCACTATTGCTTAACAAGTTTTGACAACGCTAACATCATCCCACCGATGCAATGATCCATCCTGCAACTACGGCAATATTTAATTTTGGACAATATCATTTAACGATAAAAAGTATCAGTTACTATGGTAGACGTTTTTTTGATAACTTTCTAAGCTACCAAAAATATGCTGATATTTGCCGAGGGTAACATCATATAAGCAAATAATGTTAAATGTGCATTTATTTTTCCGAGAATTTTCAAATGTATGCGTCACAAACTCAAGCACGGGTCGATGCATTATCTCCCCGGAGTCTTGAGTTTCATAAAACGTGCTTATATATGATTAGGCATTCACATCAACCACTAAACGCCCCGTTATTTTACCTTTTAGTAACGACTCTGCTGACGATATACAATCACTTAACCCGATGACTTGAGCAATAGAGTCAATATAACCATGCATATCCATATTACTCAGGCGTTCCCATGCTTCCACTCTATCAATCAGAGGACGCATCACACTGTCAATACCAAGCAAAGCCACACCTCTCAATATAAAAGGAGCAACCGTAGCTGGAAAATCCATTCCCTGCGCTAACCCACAAGCTGCAACCGCGCCACCATAACGAGTACTCGCACACACATTTGCTAACGTGGTACTGCCGACAGAATCAATTGCTCCTGCCCAGCGCTCTTTCATCAGAGGTTTGCCCGCTTCGGACAACGTAGCTCTATCAATAATTTCTGCTGCGCCTAACGATGTAAGGTAATCTGCTTGGTCCTGACTACCTGTTGATGCTAATACGCGATACCCCAGCTCGGAGAGAATTTTTACAGCCCAGCTCCCGACTCCACCTGTAGCTCCGGTCACTAAAACATCCCCACTTTCAGGGCGAAGTCCTTGCTTTTCTAGCGCAATAACGCACAGCATTGCCGTGTAACCTGCGGTGCCAATCGCCATTGCATGTTTAGGAGATATAGATTCTGGCAACGCGATCAACCAATCTCCATTCACTTTTGCCTTTTGCGCTAAACCACCAAAGTGCGTTTCTCCCACGCCATATCCATTTAATAAAACCTTATCTCCGGGCTTAAAACCTAGGTGCTCACTACTGGCTACAGTACCAACAAAATCGATGCCCGGTACCATGGGAAATTGTCGAATAACTGGCGCCTTTCCCGTTATGGCTAACGCATCTTTGTAGTTAATGGTGCTGTACGACACATCAACCAACACATCCCCTTCTGTGAGAAACGCTTCCGATTGCTCCGTGAGTTGAGTGCGATACCCTTGCTCATCTTTCTCGATTAACAATGCTTTAAACATCTTCTTCGCTCCTTAAAATTATTGATTAATTATTTTAGACTGATCGTCTATTAAATAAGAAAATTTTTTCAGCTGATTAAACTGAAAAAATTCTCGATGAAGTTATCCATTGGCGAGGTATTTTTGACGAGCTTACTTCTGCTTACAGCCCCTTCCCAACCAATCCAAAAAAATATTGCTACAGACTCACAATTCACCGTAGCGCGAATTAAATTTTGTTCAAGAGCTAACGCAAGGCATTGTTCAACTTTTTTCTGCCATTGCGCATAAACCTTATTGAGCGCTTGATGATAACTCTCTGATAAAAGTGTAATTTCTCGCTCTAAATTGCCAATTAAGCAGCCTCGTTGAAAATTGTAACGAGACATACCTTCTTTTGCATCCTGCACAAAATTATTTAATCGTTGCAGAGGTAACACCTTATCATTTAGCAAATGCGTGTCTAGTTTGTTAGCGAAAAAACGGTTGTAACTGTCTATAACCGCAAGGCCGAAGGCTTCTTTACTTTCAAAATAGTAATAGAAAGAGCCTTTAGGGACACCTGCTTGCTTTAATACCTGCTCAATGCCCGAAGACGAAAAACCAAACTCGGTAAAATAGGCTAATCCACTTTGAATTAACGCCTGTTTTGTTTCACTCAGCGAACGACCTGACTTTGAAGGCCGACCTCGTCCTCTTGGTGCATTATGTTTGTTATTTTCACTCATTATCGACTTCTAATTAAACCTTAATTCAAGCTCATATCGAACGGTATCTTAAAGCAATTACTCATTACCATTACTATAACGTTGTTATCGGATCACTTTTTTAGATGAAATGTTTTTCCATTTCAACGTTACTTGTGAAAATATGCGAACAAAATTTTTATTTCGTGTAATCATTATCAACCAAACCAAAGGGGAAATACGTGAAGCGACAGCACTTCATTATTGCTTTTTCAATCATTCTACTCACTCTATCGGGGACGCTTTCAGCCGCTCCTAAACCTTCACCCAACTTACCCAAAGTCATTTTTTTTGATGTTAATGAAACACTCTTAAATTTAGGAAATGTCGGGAAGTCTATATCCAACGCTCTGGGCGGTAGAAGCGATTTGGTGCCTTTATGGTTTCGCACGTTGTTACATTACTCTTTAGTAAGCAATGTCACCGGTGACTATCACCATTTCGGTGAAATTGGCGTCGCAGCGCTCAAAATGGTGGCGCAGCAACACAATATTCCATTAACCGACGAACAAGCAGCTAAAGCCGTTAAAACACCCTTTAGAGATTTGGCACCTCACAACGATGTTATTGAAGGTTTGAAGATCATTAAAACGCTTGATGTAAAAATGATCACGCTAACAAATTCCTCTGATGCAGGCATTGCCGCGCAACTAAAAAATGCAGATTTAACCACGTACTTTGATGGCTCACTAACCGTGCAACAACTGCAAACATTTAAACCCGATTTGCGCGTTTACCATTGGGCCACGGAGCAAATGCAAATTAAACCAGAAGAAGCAATGTTAATTGCCGCACACGCGTGGGATATTGCTGGAGCAGATAAGGCCGGATGGCAAACAGCGTTCATCCAACGTCCGGGGAAAGCCACTTATCCACTTGCTGACAAGCCTGATTTAACTGGCAACACGTTAATCGAAATTGCGAATCAGTTAAAAGCAATGCAGTAATAGTGTATTCAGGCACGTTTTTCTAAACAGTTGTGCTTAATTGTCAGTTACCTACAAAGGTTTAGCGTTTACCTTGAGTTGCGCTTTTCTTTATAGGCGTTTGATAGTCTATAGGTAACTGACAATGTGGAGCAGATATCTAACGCTTTTTCGAGGGTTTACTTCTCACTTGAACAACCTCGGTTGCGCGAGGATTTAACTTCGGTTCATGTGTATCTCTTAAATTTGCTACCACCGATACCGTCGAAGGTAACTTATGTTGCTGCTCAAATTGACTCAGACTCGATACTTGACCAGCCGTTGCCTGAAAGCGGGGACTCATATTTTGCGGCGCAAACACCACACTGCCTAATGAATTGGGTTGAATACCTTTGAAAAGGTGCTGCTTAGCTCTCCCTGAAATACCAATTTGATTCGCCGCTTTGGTTTGATCAACATTGATGATTTCCGAGCGTAACTTTTTCTTATCCTCCTCAACAACCGACGCGCCTAACACCTCATTCGTGGTGTTTTTGTCTACATCAAACCCTCGAATAACGGGCCCTGCATCACCCCACGACCCCATTCTTTGCTCAGCAATAACGCCGCGAGTTTGCACACTTGCCGTATTAAATAAGGTTGAATCTTTAGGTGTGTATTGCCCGCGAGTTTTTTGAACTTCGTGCGCTCGAACAGTGGTTTTTACCGAGGAATAACCATCCGCTTGGCCCCCTCGCTTCTCACGTCGCGCTTGCATCATCTTAGCAACCGCAGCCGCTTCTTGAGCAATGCCATAAGTTTGTTTTAAGTCTGATTTAATGATCTGTCCTGAATACGTTGCCACATAATGTTGGGCGCGACGTGCATCACCAAAATTCACCCACGTTTGTTTAGTTGGGCCTTCTGCGGCAACCACTCGCCCGCTTGGCTGCTGATGAATATCTTTGAATTTACTTCCCGGTGCAGCAGGCGCAAATACCGTGCTATATGCCCGATAAGACTCCTTACCATGACCATTGGTGAGTTTACTTGAGTCAACATTAACTACTTTTTTATTACGAACCGACTCTCCATCAACTTGATGAACAAAAGGCTTTAACGGGCCGTTACCATTTTGACCATCCATACCAGCTTCTCGTACTGTTAATCCAAAACGTATGGGTAAAAAGTACAACAATTAAGCAAATAAAGCCCTCAAAAAATGACCCAAAGAAGAAATAACCTATAGACCCACCGTTGCGTAATGCATACAATTCATAATAACAAAACAATTGACGACAAATCACATGAACGTTCGTGATCTAGAAACATTAAGTATTCGCTCGCTATCCATCTTCGTGACTTCCTGTCAAACGCTGAATTTAACGCAATGTGCTGAGCTTATGGGCTTACCAAAATCCACCGTAAGTAAGGAAATTACCAAACTAGAGGCACACTTCAAAACCAAACTATTAGAGCGCTCTACCCGTAATGTTTACATCACAGAACCTGGCCGCATCGTGTATCAACACGCACTCCAAATGCTTGATGGTTTACACATGTTGCAAGAGGATGTACGCACCATGGAAGAACAAGTTCAAGGCTTGCTCTACATTAGCGCGCCACCCGCCTTGGGATCGGTATTATCGGAACTCATTATCCCGGGATTCTTAAAGCGCTGGCCTAAAACCAGCATCCGGCTGAATTTGTCTTACAGTTTTGAAGACTTATTTGCAGGAGGGGTCGACTTAGCTATTCGTGTTGGAAAAGTGCATGACGAACGTTTAGTGAGCCGGCAAATTGGTGCTTCCACACGTTTGCTCGCAGCCAGCAAATCCTACGTTCAACAGCATGGCGCGCCTCAAATACCAGAAGACCTTTCTGCTCATAATTGCCTGCGCTTTGAGTTCAACCATACAACGACTAAATGGGCGCTGGTGTCAGGCGAAAACACCAAACTAATTGATGTTAGTGGCAATTTCTTTTGCTCCAACATTCCGGCATTAAGGCAAGTTACTTTGCAGGGCTGCGGCATCGCTCAACTGCCCATTAGTGCTGTTAAAGAGGATGTGGTAAAAGGCGACTTAGTTCGCATCCTTCCCGATTGGCATTTATCCGAAAACCCAATATTTGCGGTGTATCGCGGCGGCATTAATCGTCCAAAAAAACTCCAAGCCATGTTGGATTATTTATCCGAGCATAAAGATGTTTTCGCACTCACTTGTAATTGTTTCCATAATTACAACAGTGATTTTCAAATTTAAACATTGTTTCTTTTTGTTTGCATCCCTACTTTCTATTCCAACGAAATGAATGATCACCTTTGGAGCTTTTATGTCTGACTTATCGTTACTTTCCCCCATTACATTAGGCGATGTCGAATTACCTAATCGCGTATTAATGGCACCGCTGACGCGTACTCGCGCCGATGGCGACATGCCTACGCCCATCATGGCAGAACATTACGCTCAGCGCGCCAGTGCTGGGTTATTGATTGCCGAAGCTACCGCCGTAATGGAAGGCTGTGTAGCGTTTTACAACGGTCCCGGTATTTATTCAGCTGAACACGCCAAGGCATGGAAAAACGTTACCGATGCGGTCCATGCCAAAGGCGGTCGTATTTTCTTACAACTTTGGCATGGTGGTCGTGCATGTCATCCCGCATTAAATGATGGCAAAACACCCGTTGCTGCCAGCGCTATCGCGATTACTAACGATGAGGTCCACACACCAGGAGGCAAAAAAGCCTATACCGTGCCTCGCGCACTTGAAGTCAGTGAAATTCCAAGCATCGTTGAAGGCTTTAAACAAGGCGCCCTTTACGCTCAAGAAGCCGGTTTTGATGGCGTGGAAATCCACGCTGCTAATGGTTATTTACTGGATAATTTCCTACGTGATGGCTCAAATTTGCGTGACGACGAATACGGTGGCTCTTTAAAAAACCGAGCGCGTTTGTTGTTCGAAGTATTAGACGCCGTAGTCGACGTCTGGGGCGCAGGCAAAGTAGGTATTCGCACCTCGCCACTCAACAGTTTCAACAGCATGAAAGACAGCGATCCGGTTGGCTTAACTAGCTGGTTAGGTGAGCAATTTAATCGCTACAACTTGGCTTACTGGCACTTAATGCGCGCCGACTTTTTCGGTGAACAAACTGGCGACGTGATTTCTGCCGCAAAAGCCCACTACAACGGCAATTTGGTTGGCAACATGGGCTACAGTAAAGAAGAGGCAGACGCTTCCATTCGTGAAGGTCAACTTGCAGCCGTTGCATTTGGCGTGCCTTACATTGCCAATCCAGACTTGGTTGAGCGCTTCCAAGCAGGCGCTGAATTGAACCAAGCCGACCCTAACACCTTCTATGTTGGTGGCGAGAAAGGCTATATCGACTACCCCGCTCTCAAGTAATTGCGTTTCATTGTCAATCTCCGGTAGAGACTTATCGCAAACATCAAAAACGGTGGCTGATTCACTTTCGAAAAGCATACTTTTCAGTGAGGGGTGAAAAGTTTTGAGCGAGCACGGATGCGAAAGCGCCTTTGGATTGCTTTAATTTTTCAAAGCTTCGCGCAAAATTTTTCTGCATCGCGCTAAGTGCGGCTTCTGCGCTAAGTGCGACTTCTTCGCTAAGTGCGGCTTCTGCGCTAAGTGCGGCTTCTGCGCTAAGTGCGGCTTCTGCGCTAAGTGCGGCTTCTGCGCTAAGTGCGGCTTCTGCGCTAAGTGAATGCCCTTTTAAAACACGCTTTTCGTCATCCATGACCGCTGCACCTCGACTTCCTGTCTCGGAGCGTTTTAAAAGGGCATATCACTCATCGCTTCTAAGGATAAATCCACGCTTCCGCGAAGGAAGCGACGGGATAGGCGCTGGAAAAGGGCAACAGTGCCATCGTTTCAATCCACGCTTCCGCGAAGGAAGCGACTTTTCTTATGTTGGTTTTCCATTAATTTATTCCTGTTTCAATCCACGCTTCCGCGAAGGAAGCGACGATTTAGCCGCAAAATTACAGTTATACCTAAATAGTTTCAATCCACGCTTCCGCGAAGGAAGCGACACCCGTACCCTTATAATCAGGGTCAATTTCGACGGTTTCAATCCACGCTTCCGCGAAGGAAGCGACACTCCCCAAAAGAGGGATACTTAAAGGAAGAAAAGTTTCAATCCACGCTTCCGCGAAGGAAGCGACCCGCCAGACGTTTGATTAATGCCGCACTCTTTGGTTTCAATCCACGCTTCCGCGAAGGAAGCGACGCCGGCGCTTGTGGTATCTGTCCCGTCACGTTTCGTTTCAATCCACGCTTCCGCGAAGGAAGCGACCATGCGAGCTGGCATAAAACATTGATGTCGCCTGTTTCAATCCACGCTTCCGCGAAGGAAGCGACCCTACACCTAAACCGTCTTTATCAATTGCAATATGTTTCAATCCACGCTTCCGCGAAGGAAGCGACCGGACAAAATAGATTACGCGAAGCTGGAGAAATTGTTTCAATCCACGCTTCCGCGAAGGAAGCGACTGGGATGATCTCACAGCCCTGTTTAGTGATATTGTTTCAATCCACGCTTCCGCGAAGGAAGCGACGTTTCATAAAATGCCTATTCAATAATTTTTATTAGTTTCAATCCACGCTTCCGCGAAGGAAGCGACGCCGGGAGATCAAGCAACGCAAAGCGAGAAATCTGTTTCAATCCACGCTTCCGCGAAGGAAGCGACTAACCGAAATTCCTCCTCCCCTTCTTCCAAACAGTTTCAATCCACGCTTCCGCGAAGGAAGCGACTGCCCCTTCTACAAGCCTTAACATGCAAGGGGCGAAACTGCATTTTGCGCTAACCTCGGTTTTTAGGCACTTTTTCAGCGTTCATTTTTCAATCGAAAAAATTAACTGTTTGTTTTATAAGAAAATTTAGTTAGCGCTAGACCCCTAGGGTTTTCATGTGAACCAAGGGTTAGC
Organism: Alteromonas sp. a30; assembly: GCF_026788005.1. Taxonomy (GTDB): domain Bacteria; phylum Pseudomonadota; class Gammaproteobacteria; order Enterobacterales; family Alteromonadaceae; genus Paraneptunicella. Next base: position 77,943 of record NZ_JABEPE010000007.1, on the reverse strand, counting down.
GCAAACTTCAAAAGATTTGGAAGGATTGAAGCAAGACAAAGCATAGTTTTCAGGAAGAAAAGTCCTGAGTGAGCAGGGATGCGCAAGCGTCTTTGAGAAAGTGAATCAGCCGCCGTTTTTTGAATTTGGATACCGTAGTTTCAAAGTTATCGGTAGAGAATTAGGAGCAAACCCTCAGCCGCAGGGAAGCGGCTGCGGAGCGTACATGGAGGTATTCACAGCGAGTTTGCGATAAATATCTACCGGTGACTCGAAGCCGAAGTCCATCTAAAAATCCGCTTGGAGTGCAAACGCCCAAACTCAAAAACGGCGGCTAAGAGTTGCGCCTAATTCTCGACCTGTGGCTTTGCAAGCATAATCCAAGCGTTCGCATAATCGGGAATATGCTTATTTTCTCGATGATAATCCGACCAGCCATAATAGCTGCCCACCAGTAAATCGAGCTGGAATAAATTATCGGTAAATGCGCCGCCTTCGTCTGCCAATACCGCCAAACGACTTTGCTTAAACGAAGAATCGCCCGCGTCCTTAGCAAAATCAAATAAAAACAACTTACCTAACCCCAACTGCTGCACATTGCCCGCCACACTCACTTGCGCCGCTAACGGAATTTTTTCTTCAATGCGCTTGCCATAGCCCATAATTCCCGGTACTTCAGCAAAATACCAATAGCGTGCTTGCTCGTTTTTACCAAGGTGATAATCGTAAGCAATAGCATTGTTACGATGCACATTAAAATAGCGCGTTTCGCCTGCTACTTGCAGCACGCCCGTGCCTTGCAATAACACATCGTGCAACGCCTCTTCAGTGATCCACACCAACGGCTTCGCAAGGTTTGTATTTAGCAGCGCACCATCAATAATTTGCTGTCGAGTAAAGGTAAAGCGCGTTAATGCGGATTGGTTTGCTTCAGCTTGCTCAGGAGACATCCCCTGCTCATCAAACGGCAATGCATACAAGGCTTGGTTGTATTTAGGTGTTCGTTTGGCGCTGCCCTGCAACATTTTAGTGTAATACTTGGTGAGGAAAATTTGCTGCGCCGGAATGTTGTTAAGCAAGCGCGTTTTCACGTCATTGGTGCTTTTTTTCGCCACTTTATTTGCCTTTTCTTTGTCGGGATACCAACGAATAAAATCAAAATTGGCTTTCAAAAATTCGGCATCGTTTAAGCGCGATGGTGTGCCCGATTCCACATCACTTTCATACACCTCACAAATAAATTCCAGCGTGTATTTCACCCGAGCAAGACTCGCACCGCGCTTTGCAACCACACCATCATGCACCGCGTAAGCGTCGTCTGGATGTTGATTCAAATACGTCAAAGTGTTGCGCGCCACCGCACAAAGCTGATCGGCATCGAATTGCACTGAATCGGAAAAGGCAGGCGCAATATCCTGCTCAAAACGCGGCGCGGCATGAAGATGCGCTGAGGAAAGGGAAAATATCAAAAAACAAGACAAACAAAAAATGGCTTTCATGGAATCAATTAGGTTAGCTAAGCGGATGATTAGTATAGGCAATTATGGGCAATAAGGGGAAGGAAGTTATGTTTTATGCTCACCAATAACAACACCTAAAAGTGCTTTTATGTCAATTCGTTCAGAGCAATCATGACTAATATCGAACGGCACGACTTTTAAACTTAGCTGACGCGCCTCATCGTAATAGAAGTCATGGATTAGCGGCGCATCAAACTGGCTAGTTTTCGGGTAAATTAACACCATTTTGCCAACGCCATTTAAATACTTGTAACCATAACCCAGCATTTGGTAAAAGTCGGACTGGGCCAAGCCAAACTTGCCTTTGCGAGAGGTTTTATCCGAGTTTATCAACTTCCACTTGGTATCTAGAATCACTTTGTCATTTTTTAGGCCATTTTCCGGATTATTTTCTAAGCTACTTTCTAATCCAGTCAGGTACAAATCCGGCTTTAACCGAAAATACCCTTGACCATCAAAGCTCACTAAGTGGTGCTTTTGCACTTGGGTAGAAAGCGTTAATGTTTTAGGCAAAATTTGCTTTAAATGCTGTGCTACAAAGCTTTCAAAAATCGCTTCCATCGGAAACAACAACGAAAATGCATGATGCTCACCCAACATGGTTTGCGGCGAGAATCCAAATAAAATCAACTTCGCCCAACTTAATGGAACTTGATAATGCTGCATTCCTCGTTGAGGCGTTATTGCGTCGAAATCCTGCTGGTAATCTTGGCTCAACTCAATGCCATCGAAGGCAAATAAAAGCTCGTGTACTAAACGCTTATTGCTGTTCAAGCGTGTGTAGCTGGCAACGGTTTTTAACGCCGAGTGCAGCAACTTATTTTCCACTCGATCGGCAACATAATTGTTGAATTCAACGTAAAACTTGTAACGATGAATAAAATTATGTTTGAGCTGTTTAGCGTGCAATAACTTGCCTTTTAGGAAGGTATTATTACTTTGTTGGCGCTGATAATCGTGTTTAATGCCCTTTTTCACTAATTCCTTTACGGAATTCAAAAACTGCGAGATGAAGATTTCAAGCAGCGGCATTTTTTGTTGATTGATGTTAGCGCTGTTGGTTTTGATATGGCGAAATTGCTTTAACGACTGCAACATCTTTAATAACGACTTTCTCGCCAAAACACTGGCATCTTCTTGAGCGTTATGTCGTGCAACTTTTGGCAGGATTTCAATTTGTGTTGCATCAGGGCAAAGCACTACGCCAGCGTAGTTTTGAACCTGCAACATTTCCATCCCTCGCGAAAGCCTAAGTTGTAAAAAGCGGGATTCCGACTGCTCTGATAAACAACGTTTCTTTAGGTATTCAAAAGCGGAGTTAGAAATCCAGTGAACTTTCTTATTACCCACGCTGATTGACTGCTTGGCTTTTTCATCCGTGCTCACATAGTCGTATTCATAAAGGGTGACGTCCGAAATGGTTTTCGAATTCGATTTGGCAAACGGCGCGCTTTGATTACGCGCTTTACTACTTATCTTCAGGCTGCTTTTATCACTGCCTTTACCACTGCTTTTACCTATCGAAGCCATGCTTAACTCTCGCGGTGGATCACAACAACATTAAGCACGTATATCGTACATGCGAATATAAGTCAGCGCATTTTCCAATTGTTCAGAAATATCCGTCGCAAGCTGATAATTCGCAATGTGCTCGTCGAATGCCTCGAGTTCATAGCTTTCACCAAACAGGTCATGGATATTGTCGCTCTGCTTTTCGATAAGCGTTGGAAGCGCTCGCAACGCTTTTTGATTATCTGCCAACACCAAGCGGATTTTCTCCCAATCTTCAAAGAAATACTCAGCTAAAAGCGGAATGATTTTGTTTTTAAAACAAAGCGCGAGTTCTTGTATTGCCGCTTGATGATCGTTCTCGATAATGCGCTCAATAACAGGCATGAAAAAAGCGTGACCCAAGGTGTGTTCCCTGTCGTAGAGGGCAGTAATACGCTGATTTAAACGTGCTAACAATGCACTTAAATCTAGCTCTTTCCCATCTTGAAAAATGCAATACGGCGTTCCCGTATCATCCGCCAATTTGCTGTAATCGGACATCATTTCAACAAAATCGAAACGACGTCGTAACGCGGTATCCATTAACGCCAAAGAACGGTCTGCGGTGTTCATTGTGCCAATAAGATAAAGGTTATCTGGCACAGAGAAGGGGTTTCCTGAATAGGGTAACACCACTTGTAAACTTTCGTTTTGCCCGGCTCTTTTGGAAGGTTCGATTAAGGTGATGAGCTCACCAAAAATTTGCGAGATATTGCCTCTGTTGATTTCATCAATAATGAGGACGAAGTTTTGTTTTTCGACTTGTACTTTTTCATTTGTTTGCGTTGGTAGATGCGCTCTAATTTCATTTAACGCACGAATAAAATACGAAGCATGTTGTTTGGCTAACCCCGATACAACACTCGACTGCTTAACCCCTTGCCTATCTTTTACATCTTCTAAATGCAGCGCTTTCAAGTCCTCATATTTCATTAAAAATGAGGATTGCCAATTTTCTCCTCCGTATCGAAAGCCATCGGCCTCAATGCTTAATATCGCGCACGACTCTGTTAGCGGAAAAGAGTCTATTTCATCAAACATAGACAACTTAAAGGCGTCTAACGCTTCAATAAATGCTTGCTCTTTACTCAGCTCAACCTGCGATTTTTGACTGTCCTTGAGGTTTTGCTCAGCCGCATAACAAATAGTTTTAAAAATACCCTCTTTCTCAAAATAGCTAAGTTGTCCGTCATGTGTTTTTGCGCTCAACCCCTCAACAAATTCTTCATAGCCATAGCTTTGGTGGAAGGTGACAAAACGAATACGGCCTTCACGCATTAAATCGTCGTATTTTTGTTTATAGGATTTTCGTTTTTGTGCTTCTCCCTCACCTTCGGGCTGAAACGTTGGCTCGGCGGCATCAACTGCCAACTTAACCGTGTGATAGGTTTTTCCTGTGCCCGGCGGGCCATAAAGAATTTGGTTTAATCCCATGGAAAGCATATTGTCGTCATCCTGATATTGAGGTGTATTTTCAGCAATCTGCTGCGGGCGATTCTCACCGCCATTTTGCTTTTTGCCCTGTAAAGCGGGAACGGAGAATTCATAAAGATACCAAAGCAAAATATTACGGGTAATAACGTCAATTTCTTGCGGCAAATACGGCGCGGTTTTTTCAATGAGCTGCGCATTATCATCTAGCCATAAATTGGTGCGTTTTATATCAATTTGAAAGTGTTCTCTTAGCAACGGAAAAAGCTTATTCAGATAGCTATCACCAACAATACTCGTTAAGTGTACAGGGTCAGCAACGGCAAATACTCTGCGGATCACAGCCCACAATACGCGCTCAAAACCCGCCTCATTTTTCCATTGACGAAGGACGGATTGATAGCATTCTTTAGTGGGGTTATTAAGAATATCAAAGGTGATTTGTTTTAAGAATTGGTGACTAGCTTGGAACTCCCTTTTGTACATAAAACCGCGTCCAACACTCGCCACGCCATTGGCTACTTTTGCCCAGAGCTTTTCTAACGTTTTGTCGCTAAGCGTGTTGGTTTGTTTTATCTCCTGGGCAAGTTCACACGCTTGGGCATAGCCTTTATACCAGCCATCTTCACTGAATTCCTCTTGTTTTAACCACTGTAGGTAAAGCGCCAAACTGTGTTGCGATTCACCTTGTTCCCAAAGCTTATCAAGCGTAGTTTGGTATTGAACCTGAACGGCATCGCCCGATGCAATTGAATGCCAATTCTGTTCAGGGCAAGTCACTTGCAATAACACTTGTGGAATACAGCCTTGTTCACAATTTTCACGAACAGACTCCACTTTGAAACGAATAAAGGTTGATTGCTGCTCGGGATTATCCCAATTCGTTGCGGAATACGCGGCTTTAATAACAACGCCTTTCATGAATAAACCGTTGGGAAGGCCAGCGTCATGAGGAACTTCTCTCTGCATCATATAAACGCTATCGCCAATAACAGCTTGTTTGATTTGTTCACTGTTGCAAGGCCACTCAACTTCATCACCAACATTGTATTTACGCTGTTTTTTAGACTGACCATTTACATCAATCGTATCAGTGCGATGCCAAGTAAGCACAAAAGAAGCCATGGGTAAGTCCTTGATTTACAATATAAATGCAGAGTAGCTAACAATTGCCTAATAAAACGAGTGCAGCTATGGAAAAATTAAATTTTGACACCTTATCTTTTGCATTAAAAGCTTTTCAAAAAAATGAACAATCAATATCATTAAATATTTACAAAGTCAGGAATTGGTAATTTTTAATTACATAAATATAAATAAGCTTAAAACCGTATAAAACGCAACTCCTCAATATCCTTAACAATCGGAAGCTATTACCTTAATTTAAACAGGCGTTAACGTTTATTTGGAAATAGGTTATTTAACGCCCAAACACACTTTATAAAAACCAAGTTAACATTAAGCTCTTTATACGAATTTTTGCAGCTTATAAAGGTTTGTACGCTGCTTAGCGCTTTATTTAGGCTTTCTTAGTTAATTCTTAATTTACAAGGATTAAAAATGAAAACTAAATTATCACTACTCACTACCCTTTCTGGTATTTTGATCTCTTTCTCATCACTCGCATTAACAACCAGTGTTGAGTTTAAGAACACCACATCAAAAGCAGAAACCCTGATCGATGGTCAAAATGTGAGCGGGTCAATTACCCCTTCCGTACCGAATCCACTTCAACCATTTAGCTCTTCTTTCCATCTTTCGAACACGCCCGGCACTTCGGTTGAAGCAGGCGTCATTCGTTTTTCTTCATGTCGTTTTAATTGGTCGACAATTAATTTAGGTGGGATCTATAGTTTTTCGCGAGGAGCGGAACCTTCATCTGACTGCGCTGTAGAGGTGTTACAACAAAATGTATTTACCGGTGAGCATAACGTAAGGTTTATCATTAAATAACTAAGGAATTGGATACAGGCACTGCATTTGTGCCTGTATTAATTTGAATTGAAAGCGATTTGTTCCAATCGATTAAACGCATGAGCATTCCCGTTTTTGGCGTTATCCACTACCGATTGAGCCCGTTCAAATAGGCTGAGTAAATTGTCAGAATCGATATTAGGATCGTTATGAATTCTGGCTTTAAACTGCGCTTTTTCTTCGATATTAAAGTCGTGTTCCCGAAGTGCATCTAAAAGCGTGGAAGTAGAACCTGATTTATTAAAATCCTTCGGCTCTTCGCCCTGCTTTTGGGCTTCTGCTTCATACAATGGAATTGCTAATTCTCTTTGCCCCTTATAACGCTCAGAATTTCGTTCCTCCGGCGACAACGAATCTAAATAGTTAATATAGTTCTCATAGTAATTTTTTAAATCTGGTGGTGATTGTTGGGCATATTTTCCGAACGCGTCAAACTCTCGCTGACTAATTTGATTCGCAATCTCACTTTTCTGCTGAGAGGTTAACCCTGCTTCGTTGTCTAATCTGGCGGCTAAATTGCTTGGAGTAGCGGCATTGGAGGATTGATCCAATAGTGTTCTAAATATTTTTTCTCCACTGGATTTCAGCAGACTTTGTGTTTTTTCTGAAAATTGCGCTTTATTCAGCGCTAACAATGCGTCTTCAGAAATGTCCGCTTTATCTAACAGCGAAATACGAGCGGGCTCTTGTTTATCGGAAGCGGTCTTTTTAGGAAAAAGAGTATCGTATAACGCCGATGCGGAACCCTGCTGATCGGTTTTATTAGGATAGTGAGTAATATTCATAAGAACTCCTAACCGAAAATACACCTAACTTAATCGGCTGATGTTAATTCATCGTTATGCGTTTAAGCGCCAAGTCGTATAGAGAAACAAAAAGCGCTATATAAATTTTTTGACACTTACCTTTAAAATCAAGCATCAACTATGCCATTTTGCTTAAAAACTTCCTGAACCAGATTAACGACAGCGAGAACAGTATTGCCCCGATAATGGTGAGCGCTAAAAACTGCGGCCAAACAATGGTTAATCCGGCACCGCGATACAATATTGCTTGAGCAAGGGCCACAAAGTGGGTGGTTGGCGCAATTTGCATTATCCACTGAATTGGTTCTGCCATACTTTCAAACGGTGTCATTGAGCCGGAAAGAATTTGCAGAGGTAATAACACCATAAACATCAGCAAACCAAATTGCGGCATGGAGCGCGCGATAGTTCCTAAGAAGATACCAAGAGAGGTTGAGGCAAATAGGTTTAACGTAACCCCAAGGAAAAACAGCCCTAATGAACCTGCAATCGGCACGGCAAGCAGCCATTGAACCACCACCGTAAGGGAGAAAAACGACGCCAATATAACCACAAAAGCCATCGCCCACACCTTGCTCACCATAATCTCAAATGGCGTGACTGGCATCACCAACAAATGCTCAACGGTGCCATGCTCCCGCTCTCGAATCAGCGCTGCGCCTGTCAATATAATTGACAGAAGGGTAATGCTATTGATGATTTCCATGACTGATGCAAACCACACATTGCTTAGTTCTGGGTTAAAGCGCGCGCGCAATGTTAGGTTAACGGGCATGGCGCTATTAGAACGATAACCATTTAAATATTCGTCAATTTCTGCATTGACGATGGATTGGATGTATCCACTTCCGGTAAAGGCTTGGCTCATGCGGGTTGCGTCAACATTTAATTGAATGACAACTTGCTTCCCTGCCAATATATCGCGCTCAAAGTTGTTCGGAATATATAATGCAAAGGTATCTAAACCCGCATCCATTCGGGCGTCCATTTGCTCCGCAGAAATGACCTCGGGTGATAAGAAGTAAGGAGGATAAAACGCATCTGTAATACGATGTGAAAGCGTTGACCTATCTTCATCAACAACCGCTATCGTCGCTTTGTTCAGGTTTTCCGGCATGGATGTCGCCTTTGTATAAACCGAGAAGGTAAAAGCAAACAGAATCAATAGCAGCATTATCGGGTCGCGCAGCAAACTGCGTAATTCTTTAATGCCTAACTGATAAATGTTACGTAACTCCCTTCTCATCACGATTCCTGCTTCTTCAATAAAATGACGGTAAACCCTATTAAAATGGGAACGGATAAGAGCAGCGGAACGAAAGAGGCGTAGAGATCGGCAAACCCTAATGCTTTTGAAAATGTTCCCCGAGCGATGGTGACAAAATGGGTTGTAGGATACACCTCGCCAATAAAGCGTCCTGCGCCAGACAAGGTGGAAACGGGATGTATTAACCCTGAAAACTGAATTGCCGGCAACATGGTAACGATAGCCGTGCCAAAAAGTGCTGCAACTTGGCTTTTCACAAAGGTCGACATCAACAACCCTAGCGCTGTTGATGCTGATACATACACCAATGCTGTTACACTTAGCGCCAGAAAACTGCCTGTTATTGGCACCTCAAACACGGTTAGCGCAATCACCACCAACAACAAAAAGCTCAGCCACGACAAAGCAATGTAGGGCAACTGCTTGCCGATCAAAAATTCTAAACGGCTAATTGGCGTCACATAAAGATTGATAATGGACCCGAGTTCTTTTTCACGAACAACGGATAACGCGCTGAGAATGGCGGGAATCATCATCAACAAAATCGGAATAATCGCAGGCACAATCGCAGGCAAACTGTTCATTTCAGGGTTATAGCGAAAGCGAGTTTCGATTGTTGCATTCGAGGCTGCCGCCGCATCGCCATAAATTTGGCGTATCTTCGCTTTAAGCCACTGTGCATGAATGCCAACCATATACCCGCGCACTGTTTCAGCTCGCTGCGGCATACTGCCATCTATCCACGCGCCAATTTCAACATTGTCGCCGTGGGCTAAATCCCGTGCAAAATTCACTGGAATCACCAATGCTAAACTGATCTCGCCGCTTTTCATGCGTTTGTCTATATCGTCATAGCGCTGTAAAGGCGGCATTTGCGTGAAATACCGAGAACCGGAGAGGCTTAAAACATAATCTCGACTGGTTGCACTTTTATCTTGGTCAAGTACCGCAAATTTCAGGTTGTTTACATCCATATTCAAACCGTATCCAAGCACCAGCATCAAGATAACGCTGCCTAATACCGCCAGCGACATGCGAATGGGATCACGAATGAGCTCAAGTGTTTCCCGACGGGTATAACTGAACATGCGCCGCAAGCTTATTTTTGAGACTTTTCGTTCAGTAATGTCGCTCGTCAGCATGTTCGTGCTGTTTAATTCAGGCGCGTCTGGTTCTGTTTTATTTTCTTCAAGCGCTTCTTCAAGATGACAAATAAACGCATCTTCAAGGCTTTCTGATTGTTTCCTTTGAATAATCGCATCAGGCGCATCACTCACCAACACTTTCCCAGCGTGCATAAGGGATATACGGTCGCAACGCTCTGCCTCATTCATAAAATGTGTGGAAATGAAGATGGTGACATTTTCATCCCGCGCTAGGCTAATCAGAATACGCCAGAATTCATCACGAGCGAGCGGGTCTACGCCTGAGGTTGGTTCGTCCAAAATCAACATTTCAGGCTTGTGGATCATGGCAGACGCTAAGGAAAGCCGTTGTCGCTCCCCTAACGGTAATGCACTCGGCAAGCTATTTTTAACCGAATGCAGACCAAATTTTTCAACCATTTCATGCGCACGCTCAAACACCTGTGATTCTTCTATCCCATATAAACGCGCGTGCAGCTCCAAGTTCTGCCACACTGTTAGTTCTGAATACAATGAGAATGATTGAGTCACATAGCCCACACGACGCCGCGTATCTAAGTCGTCAGGGTCAACCGCTTGACCAAACAGCCACGCTTTCCCTTCCGAAGCCGGTAATAGCCCGGTTAGCATTTTCATGGTGGTGGTTTTGCCGCAACCATTGGAACCTAAGAAGCCAAAAATCTCACCTTGATGAATTGAAAAGCTAACGTTATCAACGGCGGTAAAATCGCCAAAACGCATTGAGAGATGCTTAGCTTCAATGGCTATATGTTGACCATCCGACGCTTGTCGCTTTTTAACTTCAACGGGTTTGTATCCCGCCGTTTTAGACTCAGGCAACAAACGAATAAAGGCTTCTTCTAAGCGCTGACTTTGAGTTTGCAGGAGCAATTCTTGTGGCGTTCCAGTTGCTAATACTCTGCCTTCATCCATTGCCACAAGGCTGTCGAACTTGGCGGCTTCTTCCATGTAAGCTGTAGCAACCAATACGGTCATATGGGGGCGATTTTGCCGAATACGCGCTATCAACTCCCAAAATTGCCGACGTGATAATGGGTCAACGCCGGTTGTCGGTTCATCTAAAATCAATAACTCGGGATCATGAATCAGCGCACAGCATAAACCCAACTTTTGCTTCATCCCGCCGGATAATTTGCCAGCGGGACGTTTTTCAAAATCTGCTAAGCCAGTTGCTTTTAGTAGATCGTTAATACGGCGCTTGCGCTCACTTGCGGCATGACCAAATAACCGGCCAAAAAAATCGAGGTTTTCAGTAACCGAAAGGGTTTCGTACAGGTTTTTCCCCAATCCTTGGGGCATGTAGGCTATCGTAGGGCACACCCGCCGACGATGGCGCGCATCAGACATGTCACCACCAAAAACATGAACCTCGCCTTTTTGAATTGCCCGAGCGCCAGAAATCAAAGACAACACACTTGATTTGCCCACACCATCAGGCCCGATTAAGCCAATCATTTTTCCTGAAGCAATATCTAAAGAAATACTATCGAGGGCAACGCTATCGGCGTAGCGCAAGCTAACACCCTTTAACTGAACCACCCATTCACTATCGGTTTTCATAACGCAAACTAATTCAATAGATTATGTTGTAGTGATTCTGGCCAAGGCTGCGCGGCGTCGACTTTAATGTAAACAGCACCGGGGAGACCCGTTTTCACTTTTTGAATATATTTCTGTAGCAGCTCTGGCGATATTCTGGCTCTCACTCGGAACATCAGCTTTTCGCGCTCGTTCTCTGTTTCCACCGTTTTAGGCGTAAACTGCGCCACATCTGCAATGAACGAAATAGAGGCCGGAATAACATAATCCGGCGCAGCATTTAGAATCAAACGCACTTCGTCGCCCATAGCGAGTTGCCCAGCATAACCAGCAGGCAAGAAGAAGTTCATATAAACATCGGTTAAATCAACAATATTAAGTATGCGCCCACCACCTGCAACCACTTCTCCGGGACGAGCAACAATATATTGCACACGGCCGCTGGCATGGGTTTTTAAATGCCCATCATCAATTTCTAATTGAATTTTTTGAATCGCGGCTTGTGCTGCTATTACAGAAGATTTTGCGCTATCGATTTGTGTTAATGCGGTTGATATAGCGGCCTCGGCCGACTCAGCCTGAGCTTGTGCCGCTGTTAAGGCCGCTTTTGCGCTCTTAACACTGTCTTTTGCATCGTCAATGGATTGTTCGGACGTGAATCCTGATTTAGCAAGCTTAATCAGTCGGTTAGCCTTATTCTTGGCGCCGTTGAGTTCGGTTTCTCTTTGCGCAACGATGGCTAGCGCAGATGCTTTTTCGCTTCGACGCAATGAAAGCTGACTTTCTGCCGTAATAACAGCGGTTTCGGCTTGTTTAAGCTGCGCTTTCGCTTGAGATAATTCTGCCTCGAGCGAACGAATATCCATTAAAGCAACAACCTGATCCGTATCAACAAACTCACCTTCACTCACCAGAAGGGATTCTAAACGTCCACTATTTTTAGCGGCAATATCAATTTCAACGGCTTCAATTCGACCATTACTTTGAATAACATAATGAGGTAGCGACTCTTGTTCGAAAATTCTCCACCCCAAAAACGCTAACACAGCAGCCAGTAAAACCGCCACCAATCGTACGATGATACGATAATCCATTGTCAGAGAGTCTCCATCAAAAATGACTGATACTTGTCCGCTAATTTTATAGCTCAGATAGCGCAAACACTACATCTAAAACGTGATCCAAAATAAGGAAAATGGCAATAAACTGAGATTCGAGTGCTTACTTAACCGGAAACCAAGTCTCTCTGCTTTTGACTTTCGAAGTGGTTATGTCATTAACTTCACCAAACTATGTAATTTATTCATGATTTAATGAAATTAAACCATTTTTATTCATGGAATATGGCGGGTATAAAAATAAAGGTCAGCACGTTGCTAGTTTAGCAATCAGCTAAATACCCGTTCCAAACTATCAGTCACCTGTAGAGAATTAGGAGCAAACCCTCAGCCGCAGGGAAGCGGCTGCGGAGCCTACATGGAAGTATCCACGGCGAGTTTGCGATAAATCTCTATGGGTGACTGATAATTAAACACAGCTATTTAGTTTGGCAATCACTAATGGAAATTAACGCAAGATTATCTCAGCAAACGAAGTACCGAATCATGAAAACAGCAGACTTTACCTTTACCATTAAGCGCGAAGCATTCGATGAGCATTATCAGCCATCGAGCAACACGCGAATGACTACCAACTTTGCCAATTTAGCGCGAGGGGAAAGCCGCCAAGCGAATCTGCGTAACGCATTAAAGATGATCGACAATCGGTTTAACGCCTTGGCGCATTGGGATAATCCTAAAGGCGACCGTTACGGCGTTGAGCTTGAGATTATTTCTGTGGAGATGACTATTGAAGGCAACACACAAAGCTTTCCGTCCATAGAAGTGCTGAAAACCAATATTGTTGATCATCACACCAACGAGCGTATTGAAGGCATTGTTGGCAACAATTTTTCTTCTTATGTACGCGATTACGATTTCAGCGTGTTGCTGCTTAATCATAATAAAAACCAAGCGCAATTTAGCATTCCCGATGGCTTTGGCGATTTGCATGGCAAGCTGTTCAACTATTTTGTGAACTCACAAACCTACCGGCAACACTTTAGCAAGCCACCGGTTATTTGCTTAAGTGTTTCCGATAACAAAGTGTATCGTCGCACCGAAAATCAGCATCCGGTTTTGGGGTTTGAATACTTGCCGAATGAGTCGTCTTTAACTGAGCAATATTTCAAAAAAATGGGCTTGCAAGTACGTTATTTTATGCCGCCAAACAGCGTTGCGCCGCTGGCGTTTTACTTCTTTGGCGATTTGCTCAACGACTACACCAACCTTGAGCTGATTAGCACTATTAGCACCATGGAAACCTTCCAGAAAATCTATCGTCCCGAAATTTATAACGCCAATGCGCCTGCGGGAAACTGCTATCAGCCTAATTTGAAGAACGTGGACCACTCACTCACGCAAATTGTGTACGACAGAGAAGAGCGCAGCCAACTTGCTATTGCCCAAGGTAAGTTCACAGAAGAACACTTTATTAAGCCTTATCAAGCGATTTTGGCGCAGTGGTCTGAAAATTATGCGCTTTAAAGACTTGTCCCCAATAATCTATCACCTGTGAAGAATTAACAATGAAAACACTATTACCCACGTCTACCGCGGGCAGTTTGCCTAAACCGTCTTGGCTTGCCGAACCCGAAACCCTTTGGTCGCCTTGGAAACTGCAACAACAAGAACTGGCAGATGGCAAGCAAGATGCGCTGCGGGTGTCGTTACACGAACAACAACTGGCAGGCATCGACATTGTGAGCGATGGCGAACAAACTCGTCAGCACTTTGTCACCACCTTTATTGAACACTTAAGCGGCGTCGACTTTGAAAACCGCAAAACCGTGAAAATTCGCAACCGATACGACGCCTGCGTGCCGGTGGTGGTAGGTGAAGTATCGCGCCAAAAACCGGTATTTGTGGAAGACGCCAAATTCCTACGTAAACAAACCACTCAACCAATAAAATGGGCGCTGCCCGGCCCCATGACCATGATAGACACGCTTTACGACGACTATTATCACAGCCGCGAGAAGCTCTCATGGGAATTTGCCAAAATCCTCAATCAAGAAGCTAAAGAATTGGAAGCAGCGGGCGTGGATATTATTCAGTTCGACGAACCCGCCTTTAACGTTTTTTTCGACGACGTAAACGACTGGGGTATCGCTACATTAGAGCGCGCCGTAGAAGGGCTGAAATGCGAAACTGCGGTGCATATTTGCTATGGCTACGGCATTAAAGCCAACACCGACTGGAAAAAAACTTTAGGCTCAGAATGGCGACAATACGAGGAAATTTTCCCCAAATTACAAGCCTCGAACATTGATATTATCTCGCTGGAATGCCAACACTCGCGCGTACCCATGGAACTGATTGAACTGGTGCGCGGCAAAAAAGTGATGGTGGGTGCAATCGACGTAGCCAGCAACAACATTGAAACCCCAGAAGAGGTTGCCGACACCCTACGCAAAGCTTTGCAATACGTGGACGCCGACAAACTCTACCCCTGCACCAACTGCGGCATGGCCCCGCTATCGCGCCATGTGGCAAACGGCAAGTTACAAGCGTTAAGCACCGGAGCAGAAATTGTCAGGAAGGAGTTGTTGAAGTAGAGGGGAATTCCCCTCTTTTTGGTTTAGATGAATACAGTTAGTGACTCTAATTATGATGGAATCGCCCAAACCAGTATGCAATTTTTCGCTCAAGTGCAGAACAAAAGAAATAGGCTTATCTCTGTTTGGTTATTAGGCTAATTAAACAAATACAATAAAGTCCGATGAGATTTCGCAAACGAAGTGGTGATGGATCAACTTGGTAACAATACCAAAGAGAAAGCGACTCAACAAACAGCCTCTAACTCTGTCACTATAATAACAATAATATCCAATTTTACGCTATAATTGATACCAAGGTAGCAATTTAAGAGGCGTGTATGTTATCCCTTTATACTGCTTATGATTTGCAGATGGAACTCAAAGAGTTTATTAAATCCGCTCGGAAAAAAGATAAGCTCAGTGTTCAGAAAATGGCCGACCTCTCTGGTGTGCCTTACGCAACAATCCGAAAGTTTGAGTCATCTGGCAATATCTCGTTGCGTCAGTTTCTCATGCTTTATGAGACAGTCGGCGACTTGAAAAAAGTGAAAGAGCTGACAAAGGCGCCTGATCCTGAATTTAAATCAGTAGAGGACGTGCTCAAACATGCTTAAATCAGCCCTAACCGTAAAACGAACCCTTAGCAC
This sequence comes from Alteromonas sp. a30, assembly GCF_026788005.1. Lineage (GTDB taxonomy): Bacteria > Pseudomonadota > Gammaproteobacteria > Enterobacterales > Alteromonadaceae > Paraneptunicella. Next base: position 62,426 of record NZ_JABEPE010000007.1, on the reverse strand, counting down.
AGGTGAAAAGGTGCTTGTCGGCAAGCTCGTTGAAAATAGTCAGCACAGCTTCTTTCAATTTGATAAGGCTTATTTAGACGCTCACCCAACCTCTCTGGCTCCGTTCAACTTAAAGGCTGATACAAGCCTACAAGTTGCGCCTAAAGAGCCGCATTACGGCATTCATGGCGTTTTTGGCGATAGTCTCCCCGATGGCTGGGGACTTTATCTCATGGATCGTGTACTTCGGCAGAACAATCATAACCCCAAGGAAGTGACCGCCCTAGAGCGATTGGCTTATCTAGGTGACAGATGCATGGGTGCGTTGAGCTATGAGCCCGCATTAGATTTACTGGATGAGTCCAAGGAGTCAATTGATATCATTGCCCTTGGTCGCGCTGCGATTGAAGAGTTTGAAGGCACCGAATCTGCTTTGCTTGAGCATTTGATGAAGACGGGGGGATCGGGTGGTGCTAGACCCAAAATGAACATTACACGTTTATCAAATGGGGAATATTCAACATTAGATGAAGCGCTAGGAACAAAACTTATCGTCAAGCTGACATCTGAAAAATTTGACTTGAAGCACTCTGAATCATTAGTCGAATATTGCTACATGCAGATGGCCCGTAATGTCGGTATTGAGGTGCCTGAGTTTACTTTAATTGACGCGGGTAATGGACAATTTTGGCTAGAACAGGAACGATTTGATTGCACTGAGCAAGGCGGTCGAGTCCATATGATTTCTGCATGTGGGTTGTTAGACGCTCCGTTTCGAGAGCCTTCATTGGACTATGTTGATTTAGTGAAAGCGACGCGCATCATGTGCAGTGTTACAGAGTCTCAGAAGCTCATTAAGCGCTGCATCTTTAATTACCTCACGGTTAACCAAGATGATCACAGTAAGAACTTCAGTTTCCTTGCCAGTGACGCCGATAACTGGACGTTATCGCCTTTCTACGACATTGTTTACAGCCCTAACCCTTACAAAGAACATATGACGGCATTTGCTGGTAATGGTCGAACACCAAAGAGCGCACTAGACCAGTTAGCTGCTCAGTCTGGGTTATCTTCAAAGAAAGCGATTATGCTTATGGCTGAGGAAATATTTGAAACAACACGTTCATTTAGTCATGAAGCCAAACATCTAGGCTTATCACCTAATCTAATCAAGGAAATTGATAAAGATATGGTGGAAAAATATAAGGCGTTGTTAGCGGAAGACATTTGTTGATAGCTTTCAACGCTTGGGCATGAATACCCTAGGTTATGGTCTCCCCACAACAATAAACCAACTCAAACCAAATTTTTTAGGTACTTTTGAAGTCATCAGGTAGTTTGTGAATATCAAAATTATAGTAACGCCACCAAAAGTAATACATTCACTTTTTGGTAAGTTAATTTATTTTTTAAAATTCTTTAAATACACTACATTAGATGAGCCAAGATCATCCTGTGAAGCAGCTTCGTTCACATCCCTAAGATACTCACTTTTAACCAAACTTTGACAATAGGCTAATAGCTCCTTTACTGGAAAAGACCTGCTCTTTACGCTTGGTTTCTTTCTTTGTTATGCGTTTTACAGAAGTGTTTAGATAAGTGGCTAACTCAATTGCTTGTTGGGCTGATAACTCAGAGACACCTTGCTCTCTTACAATTTGCTCAATCCAAAGCCCCGCATCACTAATATGCCCATTGATACTTAAATCAGTATTTTTGACCCACTCAACATTAAATATTAGGTCTGATAAATCACTCAATAACAGGGCTATTTCGCTTCTAGGCATTCTTCCATAAGCGCTTTGATAGCTTTCCAATGCTTCCGCCAACATTGCCTGCCACTCCATAGTGAGTAACTTAGTTAACTCATCAAGAGTTAAGCGTGTCGTAACAGGTATGAAGAAAATGAAGCGACTATTGGCCTCACAAACAATAATGGTCTTTTCATAGGACTTATATTGGTTATCAATAATATGAGCTTGCCAGCACATAGTTGCGCTATCTGACTTCAATGTATTAACACCCGCTTGCTTACCCTCAGGCGTGGGTAATCTCGGCAGCTCGGCTTTTAGCCATTTGTTTAATGCATTGGTGGCTGAGAACAGTAACTTCATCAGGCTTTCTTTTTCACATTGGGCTGTTTTACTGCCATTTCTGAACTACTGAGGTAAGGCACTTTTCCAGATGGCACTAAATTAGCTGCGGCGTCCAAGTGCACATCTTGATCATCAAAAAAGATGTGAGGGTTAAAGGCTTTTAATACTTTATCTTTACTTACGCCGCCTAAAAAGAACGCTTCATCAACATAAACCCCCCATTCCCGCAGTGTTTTAATTACGCGCATTTCTGATGGGCTATTTCTGGCGGTAACGATGGCTATTCGAATAGGCGAGTATTCAACTTTAATGGGAAGTCTGTCTTGTAGTTTTGACAATTTCCTTAATAAATTAGCATACGGGCCGTCTTGCATCGGTATATCTTGCTTTTCATCTTCTTGAGCATGAAAAGCTTCCATACCTTGCGTTTTATATACCAATTCGCTTTCGTCAGAAAACAATACCGCATCCCCATCAAAAGCAATTCTGACCTGACCTTCAGGTATTTTAGGCGCATTTATTGGAGGATTTTTCAAAATAGCCGCGGCGCACTGGGTTGAATCAATGACGCGCTGCGCATCATCAATATTAGTGGTAAGAAACAAATCTACGTCAAAGGCGTCGAGGTAGTCTGCAACCGACTCTCCTGCGGTAAAGGCTGAGCGAGTAATATTGAGTTTGTCATGGCGAATCGTATTAAGTACCTGTAAGCCCGTATCTGGGCTATTGCGCGACATAACCACTACTTCCACTAGCGGCGAACGATCATCTGCATCTTGGTATTTATTTAAAGCAAGCAGCGCTTTAATTAAGTAGTAACCCGTCCCCGGTTTTAGCGGTTCGTCTTCATGCTTGAGCATATAATCCCGATACGCTTCAATCGCCGTATCGGGATCTTCTTCATAAGTTTCGCGAAATATTTTATCTGATGCACTCATATCAAAAAGTGCGGTTGCCGAAATGCCCACCACTAAGGTATTACGTAAATCAAGTGCCATTAGTCTTCCTTATTATTCTTGTGTTAGGTTGAGAGCTATAGTTCGCCAGCGAATGCTTTTTGGCTTAGTGAGTTGAAAGCATTTGATGCTTCTATTAATGATTTTTGCATTGCTAATTTAGACTTTCGTACTTTGACAACTGCATCGTGATATTTATCCACGAGCTTTTCATCAGGCACTAGTACATTAAAGTTTTTCAATTCCACAGGCGAAATATGTGGCACTGTTGTCTCCGTCGGGCAACAGTGCTTTTCAAAAGCCTTAGACAATATGCTGGCATACAAAAAGTCAGTATATTTTGGATTTTTGGGTCTTATTCTCGCTACACGCTGGACAAGATACGTATCCCTTTCATTTTCTGGAAATACACAAACTTTCAATCCACTAGAAATCCACGGACGATCCATTGCCAAAATGACATCTCCAGCCTTTATTTTATAATTTTGAATTCCAGCTAATTTTTCTTTATTCCAATAGGCTGTATCTTTCCAATCGAAATACCCTGTCAAGGTATTGGCTCCGCGACAAAGCCTTACCGAATCTTCACCATCTTCAATATATTCAGCGCTTTTAAACACATATCCAGAAATTACGTCTGAGAGTTCAGTTAACTTGACTTGAGGTAAACTCTTGGGATTGGTAACAGGATCACCAAACATATCTAGGAAGACGCTGCGGAGGAAGTCGTCGGCGAGGTCGATAGCTTGTTGGCGTTTGCGGCGCACGCTGTCTGCTTTATCTAAAATCGCGGCGATACGTTTTTGTTCTTCAAGTGGTGGAAGTGGAATTTGCAGACTGCGAATGTTTCCTAGTGAAACAAACTTCTGTGTTCCCCCCCTAGAATTACTTTGAAATTGACGAATAGCCAAATTGCTATTTAAAAAATGATAAATATAACGATTATAGACTGCTGTACCCTTAGTAAACTTAAAGAGTGCTACATTTTTAATTGAAAACTCTCGCGACTTTTCAACTATAACTGGATTACCTATAGTACCAATCATTGCATAAAGGATATCACCATCATCAACTGATGAACGCTTAGAAATAGCTTCATGATCTTCCATTGAAATCAAGTTACAGGTTGAGAAGTCAATTTTTCCTCCAACAAGATTTTTTGAAGTTACAAGAGGTATACCTTCGTTTACAGCCTTAGGAGAATCATGAGTACCATCTCTAACATCCATTACGTCATTTGCTTCAACCCAGCGCCAATTATTAGGTAACGATTCATCGCATCCCAATTTAATCACAGCATCGCCTCCAGCGTCGTTCCTGCGCATCCATGCGCCCACGACATTAGTGCTTCCCTGCATGTCATCTTTAAGGTCGGCTTTAAAACAGCTTTCGTCATTAGATCATTTCCTCAAGTTGTTTTAAGTCATTAAGAATTTCATTCTCCAATGACACTAACTTGCCTAAGATCTCTTTTGGCGGATCGTATTCCTCTTCTTCATAAATCACTTCTTTGTAGCGGTTAATAGAAAGGTCATATTTGTTTGAGGTGATTTCGTCTTTGCTTACCCAAAAAGCCGCGCCTGTACGTCCTGCACCCGCGGCATTAGTGCTTCCCTGCACGTCAGCTTTTCTCGCTTTATCTTGTTCTATCGCTTCGGCTTTATCACGGGCTTTAAACTGTGCAACTAAATCAGGCAGGTCGTTATCTTTAATCGGTGTGCGTTTGTCGTCGAGCGAGAAGCCATCGGCTTGAACATCATAAAACCAAACGTGATCGGTGGTGCCGCCTTTGGTGAAGATTAAAATCGCCGTTGATACGCCTGCATAGGGTTTAAACACGCCGCTAGGCAGTGAAATCACCGCTTCAAGCTGGTTGTTATCCACCAGCAATTTACGCAATTGTTGGTGCGCTTTGGATGAACCAAATAATACGCCATCAGGCACGATAGTGGCTGAGCGACCACCCACACGTAACATACGCTCAATTAGTGCAACAAAAAGTAGCTCTGTCTTTTTGGTTTTTACTTTACGTAAAATTTCAGGGCAAACGTCTTCTTCGTCTAAAGACCCTTTGAACGGTGGATTGGCGAGAATAATTTCCATGCCGGACTTTGCTTCATTCGGGAACTTCTCTAAGAAAGATTGGCTTAAGGTATCTTGGTAGTGAATATCGGGCTGCTTAATGCCGTGCATCACTAAGTTCATTGCCGCAACACGTAACATAGTGGCGTCAAAGTCAAAGCCGTGGAACATATCGGTGTCAATGTGTTTGCGTGCGTCTTCGTCAATTAAATCACCTGAATACAAGACGTTTTCGAGCTGATTACCGTTACTGTCGAGCAGCGGCTTGCCATCAATATCAAATAGCGGCTCTCGTTCAATTCCTTCTGTTGAGGTGTACTTTTCAAGTAAGTACTCGTAAGACACTGATAAGAAACCACCTGTGCCCGTTGATGGGTCACAAATACGGCTGTTTTTATCAGGGTCCATCATTTCTACCATTGCACGAATAATGTGGCGTGGCGTTCTAAACTGGCCGTTAATACCTGCGGTGGTTAACTTACTTAATAGATATTCGTATAAGTCGCCTTTGGTATCAGAGTTTTCTAGCGGTAAGTCGTTCACCATCTCTACCGCTTTCACCAATAACGACTGTTTTTGGATCATCAACTGCGCGTCTTTCATAAACTCGTTGAAAATAGCGCCCTCGGTTGACTCATCGTCATTGGCTTTAGAGAAATATGGGAATAGCTCGTCCTTAACGACTTTATAAAGCTCTTCGGCGCCTAAATGACGTATATTTTGCCAACGCAAGTGTTGTTCGTTGTCTTTAAAGCGGCGTGTAAACGGCTTTTTCGTTCTCGTGAAACGCTTTTCATCGGCTTGCTCATTCATATCAAGCATTCGGGCGTACATTAAAAAGGTAATTTGCTCGATTACCGTTAGCGGGTTGGTTATGCCGCCCGTCCAAAACTCTTCCCAAAGTTTGTCTATTTTGCTTTTAAGCTGACCTGTGATCATCTACTGAATATTCCTATTTTCGGGCTAACGCCCGACTTACTTCTAAATAATTTGGCCATTTAATTCGCACTTAATAAGTTCTCGACTAAGCGAATAATGGTGTCTTTTTCTGTTGGTTTGGACTCGGCGACTAACAAGGTTATGGCAGCCAGGCCGGTATCATTTATGACTGGTTGATAATGTTGGTTTAGTAATCGGTTGTTTCTATTTAAAAAATCGACAAATAAAAATGCCGCAGTACGTTTATTGCCATCACTAAATGGATGGTTTTTAACTACAAAGTACAATAAGTGCGCTGCTTTGCTTTCTACGCTTGGATAAGCGGGTTCACCAAATACTGTTTGATCTAACGCACCCCAAATTGCGGCTAAACCATCTGCACGTTGTTGTGCAAATAAGGATGTAGCTTCGCCTTTATTGATAAGGTTTTTCTTAAGTTCAGCAATGGCAATTTTAGCATCGGTTAGTGGCGTTAACTCACCACCTTGCTGGCCTTGAGGTGTTTCTAACAAGCCTTCGTCGTATTGTTGTAACCATAAAAATGTTTGGGTGTAATTGGCAATAATATCAACTAAGCCTGCGCCAAACTCACTATTTTGAGGTAAAGCAGCGGCACGTTTTACGAGTTGTAGTGCTTTTTCAAGTTCGTTGGCATTTTGGGTTAAGCGATCTTGATGTAGGGTGTAACCTTTAAGCAAGTGTTGTTTAAGCGTTTTTGTTGCCCATTGGCGAAAACGAGTGGCTTGGGCTGAGTTTACTCTATAACCGACAGAAATAATGACATCAAGATTGTAGTGTTTTAGTTTACGTTTTACCTGACGCTTTCCCTCTTGACGAACTACCGAGTAATCCTCGGTAGTTGCCATTTCATCAAGTTCACCTGATTGATAGATGTTCTTTAGATGTAGACTAATATTATCGGTTGAAGTATTGAATAACTGGGCAAGCTGTTGTTGAGATAACCAAAAGCTTTCTTGTTCCAAAGCAACGGTTAATTGCAAACTACCATCTTCGTTTTGGTAGATTTCTAACTGACTATTCACTTATACACCCACTTCTTTATTAACCATTTGATTTTTATTACCAAGCTCCACATCAAACTGTTTAATAAATTGTTCTATCACATCGGCTTGAGCTTCACTAAACACGCCATCTAAGCCCATGTCATGTACTTGGGTAAATGGCGCATCGTAAAGTTGATCTATTTTGATAACGCCATATCGCACGAGGTGATTTTTTAATAAACCAATAAAACGCTGTTGTTTCGCATTCATATGGGTATGTGTTTGCTGCATGAAATGCGTAAAGTTTTGCTCAATTGCCTCTTTATCCATACCAACAATGGTACGTAGGATTTTATCTAAGCTTGCCGTTGAATCTGGGTAAAACTCTTTTAAGGTGTTTAAGTCAACATTCGGGTTTTGAATGTGAACCAAGGCGTTTAATCGAGCAATGTCATCTTCGGTAACTGGGCTACCTGCACGGATTTTTTGTAGCACACTCTCGGTTTCAAATAAGGGTGCTAGGGTTTTTTCTACCTCTTGGCGGAAGATTTGATAGTCAATAGACACTATCTTGGTAGGACGCTGCGTAATCTGATAGTCAGCTTCATCTTCTTTGATGTCTAAGATGACTTCTTTTGAAAGCGGTTGAATACCTTTTTCTCTCAAGTGAATAACGCCTCGCAATGCCTTACGACTGGTTTCCAGTGTTTCAAAACCGTCTATTGATGCGGTTAAGTTTTGCCAATATTCCGCTTTTTGAATATCCGCAATAAAACTTGCTTTTGCACGCACTTCATTTAAGTGCATTTGCAGCTTTTCTATCTTTACCATTAAGGCTTGTCGCGCAAGGTCAATTTGGCTTGGGTCGGTGTAGAGCATGGTTTGAATAATGGCGATTTCATTATCAAACTTATACGCTTCTGATTGGCCCATAATGTTGCGCCATTGCATCAGCGGTGCAATATGCTCATAAAGACTCGCTTTAGTTTCTGGTGCAAACTGGTTGAGGTACTTTGCATCTTTGCACGCTTCAACTACTTGCCAATTGTCACGCACCGCTATGGTATTCATATCGAGCGAACACACATCTTGGTGAATGAGTTTTATCACTTCATCAAAGGTTGTTACATCGGCTTTTTTAAGTGAGGTTTCAGCCAATAACAAGCGTGACTCAAATAGCTTTTGCGTTAGCGATTTAGACTGTTTAACGTCCTCTTCTTCTGGGTCCATATCGAAGTATTCGAAGTTATCCCAGTGATCGAAAATCAAGAAGTGGGTTTTGTCTTTTCCCTCACCCTTCTCTCCACCAGCATAGAGATCTTTACATAAACGCGTACCACGCCCAATCATTTGCCAGAACTTCACTTTCGATTTAATTGGTTTTGCAAATACGAGATTTACACATTCAGGTACATCAATACCGGTGTCGAGCATATCAACCGAGACCGCAATGCGAATGCTGTTTTCTTCCGTTGATTTGAAATCGTCAATTAGCGCCTCAGCACGTTCATATTTCGAATGAATAACTCGACAAAAGTTACTACCCAACTGCGGATACATTTCAGCAAATAGGTTAACCATAAGTTCGGCGTGAGCGATATTCCGTGCAAAGACAATCGTCTTACCGGGCAACTGCCCGTCTACATCACGTAAACCTTTTTCCATCAGGTTTCTTAGTATCGCTTCATTAGTTCCTGTGATCTTAACAGCATCGTCTATTTCTTTAGCATCAAAATCCAATTCATTAGGATCAACGCCTTGCTCCTCAAGTTGAGCTATTTGCTCGTCGGTGAGATTATCTTTACTAATCCCTTCACGTAAGAATTTCGTGGTAAAGCTGACGATTTTGTAGGGGACCAAGTTACCGTCTTCTATCGCTTGCTCTAGTGGGTAATTGGCCGTCGGCATTTTGAAATCACAACCGAATAGCTGACAGGTTGAACGAGACACCATTTCAACTGGGGTTGCGGTTAAGCCAACTTCTAGCGCATCAAAGTATTTGAATATGTCGCCGTAAATATTGTAAATGGAGCGATGTGATTCATCGGCAACAATCAGATCAAAATAGCCAACATCATACTTTTGGAATATGCGCATCATGCCCGGATAGGTTGCGATAAAAACGCGAGCACTGCTTGCGGCTTCTTTTTTACTTTTGCCAACCACATAAAGTGGCTCTTTGGTAAATTCGTTAAAGGCATTAGCCGCTTGTTTACGTAACTCTTTACGGTCACAAAGGAATAGCACTCGTTTTGCCCAACCCGCATCCAACAGGCGTTTCGCCAGTGCGATAGATACACGCGTTTTTCCCGTCCCCGTTGCTTGTACAATAAGAGACTTACGGTGTTTGTTAGCGAAACGCTCACAAACACGCGAAATGGTTTCCATTTGATACATACGACCTGCAACATCAGTATCAATAGGCGTTTGGTTAAGATCTTTTTTCAACGTTCGTTGCTTAATGAGGTATTGCAACGAATCTTTTGAATAATAACCATAAAGCTTGCGGCTGTTATAGCCTTGCGCATCGTCTAAAATACGAATGTCGTAGCCATTTGAATAGAATATTACTGGGCGTTGACCAAATTGCTTTTCGAGGGCATCGGCATAGATTTTCGCTTGCTCGCGGCCTTTTTCAACCGATTCTCGAGTACGCTTTGCTTCAATAACCGCCAATGGATTAGCATCATCATCCCACAGTACGTAATCAGCTCTTCCGTTCCCAGTATTTGTTGGCTGATGTGGTAACTTTACTTCTTTGCCCACTTCATCGGTACTGGTTTTATCTAGTGAGACATTCCAACCCGCTGCGCGTAAATCCATATCAATAATACGGTCGCGTGTTTCAGCCTCATTAAAATTGAAGCTTGATGTGATTTGTTTGTTTCGCGCCTGTATTTGGTTGGCTTTCTCAGTATCAATTGCTTGTTTAAGTTTGGATGCTTCAATTTGCGCTAGCTTTTGTGCTTTTTTAGCGGCTTCCAGTTCCTCTAGTGCTTTCTTTAATCGCGCTTTATTTTCAGCCAGCTGTTTTTCAAGTTGCTTGTTCTTTTTAACAAACTCTGCCCCAGATTGGTCTTTTGGTTTTGTTTGTCTTTCCTTAAAATAATCAATCGTAAATTCAGGACAATCTTCTTGCTGGCCTCCCGCATAAGCCATAAAGAGGTAACTCGCGACAAAGTAACTTTCTTTTAATATCCAGATAGCTTGCTGTTGATCGACTTTTCCTTCATGGGCAGCTTGATTACCACTTTTACGGATTGCATGAAGTTTGTCAGTAATTAGGCTAGGTACAACACTTGTGAAGTCATCTGAGATTAACTTGTCATAGATGTTAGAATTCGGAAATACAGGTAGGCGAAGCTCCTTATACAAATAGCCAACTACTTTTTCGGCAAAGCAACGCAACTTTACTAAAGCGCTTTGTGGGTCACTGATCACATAATCTTCTGCAAATGCTGCAAGCTGATGCAATTCAGGCCATTTGTTTTGGATGTGTTCAAAATTCATTGATTGCTTCATTCCTAATTATTCCTTGTGTTGCTTCCTACATGGCAAGCACAGTGCCAAATTCGAAATTATTGTTCTTTTTCATTTTGAATCCCCAATCGCTTCATCCAATTTGTTAGCGTTTGATGATCTTTTAACCCTAGCATTTGAGTAGCGTGCCTCTTAACATTCCCGCTTGCTTTTAATGCTGCCTCAACATAATTTTTTTGATATTTTTCAGTTAGTTGAACTATATCAACCGCATCATTATAAGAGAGAGTTACTTCATTATTTCGTTCACCAATTCTTCTGTTAATGATAGCTTCGGATAGTTCCTTTTCACCGACAAGTTTTGAATCTGTCCACAGAAAAGCGCGGTTCAATGTGCTCCATAATTCACGAATATTGCCTAGCCATGGTTGCGCCAAAATAAATTTAATTCCGTTTTCGGAAACTTTTTTACTTAGATACTCTGGGTGTTTCGACCCCGATTCATTAATTTGGTCTGTCAGTTGTTCAACGATGAGTGGTATATCGTCTAGTCGTTCTCTAAGCGGTGGTATGTCGATAATACCAACAGCTAGGCGATAAAACAGATCTTCTCGAAAATCCCCTTGTTCAATCAAGGCGGTCAAATCTTGATGAGTAGCGACAATAACGCGCACATCAACATTAATGGTTTTGGTATCGCCGAGCCTGGTAATTTCACCTTGCTGTAATGCCCTGAGGAGCTTAACTTGTATATCAGGTTTTAATTCACCCACTTCATCTAAAAATAAAGTTCCATGGTTAGCTTGTTCAAACAAACCTGTGTAGTCTTTGTCAGCCCCTGTAAATGCGCCTTTTTTATGACCAAACAATGTTGAATCAACTAGGTTTTCAGCAAGCGCACCGCAGTTTACAACTCTTATGGGCTTACTTCCTCTTAGACTTCCTTTATGAATGGCATTTGCCATCAACTCTTTACCTGTTCCTGTTTCACCCAGAATCAATGCAGGTACTTCAGAGGCTGCGATTCTCTTTGCCTTTTCGACCACCTCACACATCGCTTTGGAGCTGACCGTTATCGCAGAAAACGCATGTTGTATTTTCGGTAATGATGTCGCTGAATGAGCAATATTCTTTGAGGCAGACTTGACGTATTCTTGACCGAAATCTATTGGTATTTCGACTTCTTCAATAACGCTTTTCGGTGAAGATTGTAAAAAACGCGTATTTGACTTGCCTTTGCCATGAAGCACAGAAAGGGTTGTCATTGCAGGTGTACCAGATGTTAGGTTGATCGAGAGCGTGTCAGATTCTTCAGATAGCTTTGTGATCCACTTCTCTGTTTCGATTGAAATAGATTGGTAGTCAATTGGGCTTTGGATTTGCGCTAAGTGGATTTTAATATCTTCAGATGGTCGGCTTATCATCGCCATACGTTTTTTCAAAAAACGTTCAAACGAATCCCACTTAGCTTCATCTTTATTGGAAAGAATAACGATTTTGTCGAATGGAACTTCAGATTTTGTCGCAAGTGAAACAATCGCAGCGTTTAGCTCTTGCTCCATGTTTTCAATATCTCGATTACCAAGCCACGTAAAAAGTGTATGCACTGTCCAACAGCTTATTTTTATTCATTTGTAATTTATATTACATGAAATAATAATTTTTACCCATGAAAAAAGCGAACCCGATGGTTCGCTTTTTCATGCTTATCAGTTATTGCTACATCCCTATTCTTCCCGATAGCTCTCCACGCTTGGGCAGGAGCATACTAGGTTGCGGTCGCCGTATACGTCGTCAATGCGGTTGACGCTTGGCCAGAATTTGTTGCGGCGTACGGCTTCTACTGGGTAGGCGGCTAGGTTTCTGTCGTAGCTGCGGTTCCAGTCGTTGTCGCAAATGTCGGCTAGCGTGTGTGGCGCGTTATGAAGCGGGTTGTCGTCGCTGCTCCATTCGCCGCTTTGTACTTTGGCGATTTCCTGTCGAATGCCAATCATGGCATCGCAGAAGCGGTCTAGCTCGGCAAGGGCTTCTGATTCCGTTGGCTCAATCATTAAGGTTCCCGCTACAGGGAAGCTCATGGTTGGCGCGTGGAAACCGTAGTCGTTAAGGCGTTTTGCCACATCCAGTTCGGTTACGCCGCTGGCTTCTTTAAGTGGGCGTAAGTCGATGATGCATTCGTGCGCCACTTTGTCGTTGCGTCCACGATACAACACGGGGAAGTGTTGTTCTAAGCGTTTGGCAATGTAGTTGGCGTTTAGAATGGCGACTTGTGTTGCTTTACGCAGGCCAGCAGACCCCATCATTTTAATGTACATGTAGCTGATTGGCAGAATAGACGCACTGCCCCACGGCGCTGCGGAAACGGCACCGTTAGCGGCGTGTTCGCCGTTTATATCAACCACGTTGTGTCCCGGTAAAAAAGGCGCCAAGTGTGATTTCACACCGATTGGGCCCATGCCCGGGCCGCCGCCGCCATGCGGAATGCAGAAGGTTTTGTGCAAATTTAAGTGCGATACATCTGAGCCAATGGAACCCGGTGAGGTAATACCCACTTGCGCGTTCATGTTGGCGCCGTCCATATAAACTTGGCCGCCATGAGCGTGAATGATCTCGCACACCTCTTTGATGGTTTCTTCGTACACGCCATGCGTAGAAGGATATGTCACCATGATGCACGACAAGTTATCGCCCGCTTCTTCAGCTTTGGCGCGAAGGTCGGCTAAGTCGATGTTGCCGTTTTTATCGCAATCGACCACCACCACTTTTAAGCTCACCATGTTGGCAGACGCAGGGTTTGTGCCGTGCGCTGAGCTTGGTATTAAGCAAATGTTACGATGCCCTTCGTTGCGGCTTTCATGGTATTTTTGAATGGCGATAAGGCCCGCGTATTCACCTTGCGCGCCAGAGTTTGGCTGCATCGACATGGTGTCGTACCCTGTTACATCCACCAGCCAGCTTTCCAGCTCGGTAATCATGGTGCTGTAGCCTTGCGCTTGGTCCACCGGTGCAAACGGGTGAAGTTTGCCAAATTCTGGCCACGTTACCGGAATCATTTCCGCTGTGGCGTTGAGTTTCATGGTGCATGAACCAAGGGAAATCATGGAATGATTCAGCGCTAAGTCTTTATCTTCTAACGACTTAATATAACGCAGCATTTCCGTTTCAGAATGGTACTTGTTAAACACTTCGTTGGTAAGAATCGCACTATCACGCTGCAATTCAGCCGGAATTGACGCACTGCCGTTTGCCACAATGTTGGCATCAAGAGCGGCAACGTCTAAACCGTGATCCACACCGCAGAAAATCTCAAACAAGTCTTCGATGTGAGAACGCACGGTGGTTTCATCTAAGCTGATACCAATTTGTCCGTCTAAATCGGTGCGTAAGTTAATGCCTTTAGCGAGCGCGGCTTGCACGATAGTTTCTTTGTTTTCAGTATTAACCGTGATGGTGTCGAACCATGTATTGTGCGCCAGTTCGAAACCTTTTTGTTGTAAGCCCGATGCCAAAATATCGGTAAAGCGATGAATGCGCTGTGCGATGGTTTTTAAGCCTTCTGGCCCATGATACACCGCGTAAAACGACGCCATATTGGCGAGCAAGACTTGCGCGGTACAAATGTTTGAGTTGGCTTTTTCACGACGAATATGTTGCTCTCGAGTTTGCAATGCCATTCGCAGAGCTGGACGACCTCGGGTATCTTTGGAAACACCAATAATACGGCCCGGCAATGAACGCTTATATTTGTCACGAGTGGCGAAGAAGGCCGCATGTGGTCCACCGTAGCCCATGGGTACACCAAAACGCTGTGCTGAACCTAATACCACATCTGCACCTAACTCACCTGGCGATTTCAACAACACCAAACTCATGATGTCGGCAGCAACGGAAACAATACCTTTGTTGGCTTGTACCGCCGCAATAATGTCGCTGATGTTTTGGATCTCGCCAGTGCTACTTGGGTACTGCAATAGCGCACCGAAACAGTCGCTCTCAGCGGCGTTTTCGGTTTTGCCAACAACGACATCAAAACCAAACATATCGGCGCGATTTTTCACAACGCTGTAAGTTTGAGGGTGAACATTGTCGGCAACAAAAAAGCTATTCGATTTTTTGTTTTTCGACATACGCTTAGCCAAGGTCATGGCTTCAGCGGCAGCCGTGCCTTCGTCTAACAACGAGGCTGAGGCAAGTTCGAGTCCGGTTAAATCTAAGGTGAGTTGCTGGAAGTTTAGCAAGGCTTCTAAACGACCTTGTGCAATTTCCGGCTGATAAGGTGTATAGGCGGTATACCAACCCGGATTTTCCAAAACGTTACGTAAAATCACGTTTGGCGTGAAGGTATCGGCATAACCCATACCAATGTGCGAACGGAAAATGTGGTTTTGTCCTGCAATGGCTTTTAGCTCTGCCAAGGCTTGCGCTTCGGTTTTGCTGCTCCCCACACTGGTGCCGGATTCAGTTAAGATACTGCCGGGGACAGTCTGTTCCATTAAGTCGTCGAGTGAAGTCGCGCCCACCGCATCTAGCATAGAGTGGATTTCGGACTCACTTGGACCAATATGACGACGCACAAAATCTTCGGTTTGCTCTAGTTGGGCAAGTGTAATCAATGGTTCAGACATGTTTTAACTTCTTCGCTTAATACTAATTCGTGTCTAATTTTCCGTAGTGTCGTCAGGTAATGACGTACGAAAATTAGTCTTCGTCGATGCTATTGGCGTAGCCTTCTGCGTCTAACAAGTTAGAGACTTCTGATTCGTCTTCAACTTTCATTTTGTAGATCCAGCCATCGCCGTAAGGATCGCTGTTAACTAATTCCGGCGACTCTTCTAACTGCTCATTAATGGCGATTACTGTACCGGTTAGCGGTGAGTAAACATCTGATGCCGCTTTTACAGACTCAACTACGGCGACTTCATCTCCCACACCGAATGATTCGTCTAATTCTGGTACTTCTACGAAGACCATGTCACCCAACAGCTCTTGAGCATGCTCAGAAATACCAACGGTATAAACGCCGTCACCTTCGTTACGAACCCACTCATGGCTTGTTGCATAACGTAATTCAGATGGAATGTTACTCATAATACGTCCTTAAATATCTTGCACTTGTCTTTGACAGATTGGTTAATTTATTCAGCGTTGCGATGACAACAGCTTGTTTCAATAATTTTTAAATAGGCGTTCTGATTTTCCATCACCATGGACATTAACGCAAACTGGTAGTGAATCTGTCCACGGGTGATTAAACATGCTTCAACACTATTTAAAATACCTGCTTTCCGTTTCTTACGAAGCCCGGCTTCACAACTTTTACCGTAATCCACTTCTTGCGCATTTCCACCTCCACTTCATCACCTACGGAAGCAGGCACGCGAGCCATTGCTACGCTGTGTCCAAGTGTAGGAGAAAAAGTACCAGATGTGATCACGCCTTCTTCGTCACCAATACGAACTTTCAAGCCACTACGAAGTACGCCTTTTTCGGTCATCACTAAACCTACCAGTTTTTGTGTGCCTTCGGCTTTGTGTTGGGTAATCGCGGCGCGACCCATGAAGTCTCTGTCTTCCGGTTCCCAAGTGATGGTCCAGCCCATATTGGCGGCAAGTGGTGAAGTGTTCTCATCCATATCTTGGCCGTAAAGGTTCATGCCCGCTTCTAAACGAAGTGTGTCGCGCGCGCCTAAACCGCAAGGTTGAATGCCTTCGCCAAGGAGTTTGTCCCAAAACGCACCGGCATCATCAACGTTAACCATAATTTCATAGCCCGCTTCGCCCGTGTAACCTGTGGTCGCGATGAATAAATCGCCTGCGGTTACACCAAAGAAAGGCTTCATGCCGTCAACGGCAGTTTTTTGCTCGTCGGAAAGTAAATTGGCAACTTTGGCTTTGGCGTTGGGGCCTTGCACGGCAATCATGGCGTAATCGTCGCGCACTTGCGTACTAATATCAAAGCCTTCAGCAACCTTCGCAAGCCAGTTGAGATCTTTTTCACGCGTGGCTGAATTCACCACTAAACGGTAACTTTCATCGTTGAAGTAATACACGATAAGGTCATCTACTACACCGCCAGTTTCGTTCAACATTCCGCTGTAAAGGGCTTTACCCGGTAATTTGAGCTTGGCTACGTCGTTTGCTAATAAATAGCGTAAGTAAGCTTTGGCGTCTTTTCCTTGAACGTCAACAATTGTCATGTGGCTAACATCAAACATGCCCGCGTTTTTGCGCACAGCGTGGTGTTCTTCAATTTGAGAGCCATAATGGAGAGGCATATCCCACCCGTGAAAGTCCACCATTTTGGCGTTGGACTCAAGGTGTTTAGGATGCAAAACGGTAGTGTTAGACATGAGCATTCCCAGTGAGTTACTAATAATACTGCCTGAAAAATGACTTATTTTTCAGCGTGCCTGATTATAGAATTAGCTGAAAAAGCTAACAAATTGGAAATGTTTATCAAATCATAAAAATTATTTATATAAACACACAAAGGCATAAAAATAACAAATGAAAAGAAAATATTATTTACCTTCTTGAAAAGTCGACTCACCTTCTAGTCCATTTGAAAAAACGCCATATCTGCCGCAAGCAACCGGTGCTAGGCAAAGTCGTCGATGTGACGTTGACCTTTTGAATCTGTGTAATTGTGATCCTGATGGCCTTCTTCTTTTTCCTCTTCTTCGCTTTTTTTCTTTTTGGCCTTGATGGACTCTTTATATTTCTCTCGAGCTTCACGCTCTTCGGAGTTTAACTCTTTCTCTTCATCGTTTAGCTCGCGCAAGCTGGCCTCTTTGCTGACCTGCTCAACAATGTGCTTGTCTTGCTCGATAGGCTCTTTGCCTAAGCGAGGTAATACTGAGAAAAGTAAGTCACTTGTCATAATTCAAACTTCTGTAGCCAATAAGCCTTTTCTACGTAATGATTCAACATATTGATTAATTTTTGTCCTAAACGCAACTTTGCAACCCTTCACTTTGCTCCAAGCATGAAGCCAAGGGCGCCATTTTCAACAAATATCCTTCTCTTTGGCTATCGCTTTAATTATAGACTATTTTTTAGCCTATGCTTATCCCTTGTTATTCCGCTTTTCCAACATTGGTTGCATTTTTTTCGCCTGTAACCAGTTGAAAAATATCTCAAAATGTAATTAAACGTAATAATTTGTAATTATAAACGAATTTAGTAGGTCACTTTTAGTGATGCGCTCTAAGCGTATTTTCCTTAAATATAACTTCGTTTAGTGTTACAGGAATCAAGATATGTATAAATCTACTTTAGCAGTAGCAGTAAGTATCGCAGTAACCGGGGCTGTTCAAGCCATGCCAGAGCCAAGCAATGGCGCAAACGCTGATCTTCTTAACATTCAAAATCGATGTATCGTTCGTTTAAACGACGATGTTCAAAAGTCTGAAGTAAAGGGGATTGCACGCGGACTATTATCCGCAGCAAGAGCCAAGGGCCAATCTGGCGATATTGAATATTTATACGAAAACACAATCAAAGGTTTCACCGTTAGCATGTCATGTACTGCTGCGGAAAAAGCATTCGGCAAACATGCTGACGTTTTGAGCATGGAACCAGACGGTCTAGTGTCTGTTTCTATGGGTAAACCGGGTGGTGGTGGCGGTAGCCAAGCGCAAGTGACACCTTGGAGCGTTACACGTGTTGGCGGTCCAGTTGATGGCACAGGCATGACAGCTTGGGTACTGGATACCGGTATCGATTCAACTCACGCTGACTTAAACGTAGACACAAGCCGTGGCTTCACTGCATTCACTAGCGGTAAAGATGCAGACACCGAAGATGGCAACGGTCACGGTACTCACGTTGCGGGCACCATTGGTGCTTTAGATAACAACATCGACGTTGTTGGTGTTGCGGCAGGCACAACTTTGATTCCTGTAAAAGTGCTTGATTCTCGTGGCTCAGGTTCATTTTCCGGTGTTATTGCTGGGATCGATTACGTAGGCGCGAATGCAAGCCCGGGTGATTGTGCTAACATGAGCCTAGGTGGTGGATTCAGCCAATCATTGAATGATGCCGTTGAAGCAGCAGCACAAAACTCAGGCGCATTCTTCGTTATCGCAGCCGGTAACGATGGCTCTCACGCTAGCAACTACTCGCCAGCAAGTGCTTCTGGTAATCGCGTATTCACTATTTCTGCATTCGACATCAACGACACGATGCCTTCTTGGTCTAACTTCGGTAATCCACCAGTAGATTACTCAGGTCCGGGTGTAACAATCCTTTCAACTGCGGCTGGCGGTGGGACAACTACCCTTTCCGGTACCTCTATGGCGTCACCCGCTTCTTGTGCCGTTATCATGATGAGAAATGGTAATCCAAGTACCGATGGTGTAGTGAATGGCGACCAAGATGGGAACCCAGATTCAATTATTCATCTTTAGTTGATAATTTCTTCCTAAGTTATAGTTAGTGAGGAGCTTCGGCTCCTCCTTCTATTTAGCGCTTCCCCCCACCCCCTAAATTAGGATAATATCCTCCTCATACTTTCCTCGCTTTCTCGTCGTCGAAACAAATGAATATCGATAGTAACCGCCTGCCAGAACCGATTCTGGTTACAGGTGCGCTTGGCTTTATCGGGCAGCGTCTAATTGAACGGCTGTTACAGGATAACTACAGTGTTATCGCCTTTCTTCGCCCTCATCATATTTTACCCACTGAATGGCAAGGAAAAGTACAGCTATTTCGGGGCGACATCACGCGAAAAGATGACATTGAAAGCGCCGTTGCTCAAGCAAAAACGGTGTTCCATTTGGTCGCAATCGTATCGGATTGGGGTGCTGCTGAAACCCACCACAATATCACCGTCGAAGGCACGCGGTTTTTATTGCAAGCAGTGGTGAAACACCATGTTCGCCTTATTCTTGCCTCAAGTATTACGGTTTACGGCGACAGAATTAATCAAGGCATGTGTCATGAATCCATGGATCATGGACAGCCTTTAGGCGCGTATAGTGCTTCTAAACAGGCTCAAGAAAACCTCGCCCGAGACCTGATCGGCCCAGCTACCGACATCCGTATTGTGCGCCCGGCGAATATCTACGGTGCAGGCTCCCGCCCTTGGGTTGACGACTTATCTGCCGAGCTAAAAAAGCACACGCCTGTGCTCATTAATCAAGGCAATTTCGATGCAGGTTTAGTACACGTTGATAATGTCATCGACTTATTTATGCTCGTTGCCTCCTTACCACAAGCGAAAGGCGAAATTTATAATGTTTGCGACATGGAAGGCATAACATGGCAACGTTACATAAACGCACTTGCGAACATTATTGATGCACCAAAACCCCGCTCTATTCCCAAATGGCTGGCGCAACGATTAGCAGGCATGATGGAGTTTGTTTGGCGTCATTTTCACCTAAAAGGCAGACCACCGCTTACCCATGAAGCCTTAAACCTCATTGGTTCACAGCATCAAATCAGTATGATAAAGGCCACCAGCGAACTGGATTATCACCCCAAAGTGATGTTCGACGAAGGCATGCAAGATGTTGCCAACTACATCAAAACACAACAAACACGCTCGCACCTCTAGGGTCACTGGAAGTTTGCTAGCGCCCGACGTAGCCGCTCAACCGTTTCATCATCGCTTTGTTTACTCACAGCAGCACAAAGCTTTTCCGATTCGAGCGTTAAAAATGTTGGCCCTTTCACAAAGAAAACGTCTTCAGGAAGCTCCACTTTATTCAGTCGATGTTGAAATGACTCCCAGCTTTGCAACACCACATCAACACGCCCATGAGCGAGCTTTTTAACATTATCCATATCGCTCGAACTCGTATCTAACTGATCTTTAGAAAATCCCTTCTTCAATGCGGTTTTATAGCTATTGTCGTCATGCATAACTCCGATAACTGCCCCACTTTGGGTAAGCTCTTGGAGCGACAATGTGTGCAGTTGCGTATCGGAACGCATAATAGTGTTTATGGTGATTTGAGGAGAAATGGAGCAAAACCAATGAAATAAGGATTCCCTTTGTTTACTCCGATAAACAGGGAAAATTAAAGTATTAGTTTGTTTTAACGCTTGATAGTAAGCCCGTTTCCAAGGGTAATAACGTAATTCATATTGAATATGTTCTTGCGCCAACGCTTTGCTAACAGCCTGAAACAGACTTCCTGATGGTTGGTTATGTTCATCAAGATAGGTGTAAGGAGGCCAAATACTAGAAACGATATGAATATTCACTTGTGCAATTGCAGGAAAAGACAGCCCTGCCAGTAGCAAACTAACGCATAATAAGGACGTTACTCTGATCCTAAGGCTACACAATTGATTCACTCGATTCATGCACCATCAACCCCAAAAATATCATCATTTAAGTTAAAGCGTAGCAGCAAAGCGCCAAGCCCACGTTAAAAATCATCGACATGTTACCTAACCGCATTTCACAGGCATTTTCAAAAAATCGAAAATTGACCGTTGCATTTATTTTCGGCTTTAGTTACTGTCTAAAAAGCAGTATAGGCAGCAAGCCTAATTGCAGGAAATTAATTATCACAACTTGTTGTTACATACGGGTTGTTATTAAAAGCATCGAAGCGAGTGAATAGCTAAAATGAATTCTTTAAATCTGAATGTGCACCACCATCATCACCATATGCTAGGTTAGCCTTTCAGATTTGTGCTGGGAGGTTAGTTCCTTCCAGTGGTTATCGCAAAGTCAGTATTTGTAACCCCGGAAGGAAACTTCCGGGGTTTTTTCGTTTTTGGGTCTACGTTTTAAAAAGAATTGTCAACAGGAAGCAATATGAGTGAATCAACAAGACTGAGAATTGCAGTGCAAAAATCAGGTCGACTAAGTGATAAAAGCATCAACTTATTAAAAGCCATCGGCGTAAAACTCGCCATCCAAGACAGACTCCTAATGGCCCACTCCACCAATATGCCTATCGACTTAATGCGCGTGCGCGATGACGACATTCCCGGCTTGGTGATGGATGGCGTTGTCGATTTAGGCTTCATTGGTGAAAACGAGCTGGAAGAAAAAATGCTCGAACGTGCCGCGTCGGGGAAAAGTGCTGAATACAAAACTTTAAGTCAACTCGATTACGGTGGTTGCCGTTTATCCATTGCCGTTCCTTCCGAGTTCGACTACCAAAACCTGTCTAGCCTCAGTGGTAAAACCGTTGCTACCACCTATCCTTACTTGCTCGAGCGCTACTTCAAACAAAAACAAGTGGATGCCAATGTGGTCATGTTAACCGGTTCGGTTGAAGTAGCGCCTCGCGCGGGCCTTGCCGATGCTATTTGTGACTTGGTATCTACTGGCGCAACGCTTGAAGCAAACGGCTTAAGAGAAAAAGAAGAGATCTTCTACTCTAAAGCGGCACTCATTCAACGAACCAAACCATTAAGCGAAGAAAAACAAAAGCTTATCGACAAACTTCTGCCTCGTATTAACGGGGTAATGCAAGCCAAAGAAAGCAAATACATCATGTTACACGCGCCTAAAGACAAACTCGACGAAGTACGTGAATTACTCCCCGGCGCGGAAAATCCCACCGTATTGCCATTAGCTTATGGTGAAGGACAAGTGGCGGTACACGTTGTCAGCCCTGAAACCCTTTTCTGGGAAACCATGGAAAAACTCAAAGCCCTTGGTTGCAGCTCCATATTGGTTCTGCCTATCGAGAAAATGATGGGGTAAACCAATGCAAATCTGGTCTTCACTAAGCTCATCGGAACAACACGCTTTGCTGGCCCGTCCCGCTCAAGCCAATTCTGTACAGCTAACCCAAACCGTTGCCAACATTATTGACGATGTTGCAACACAAGGCGATGCGGCGCTACAGGCATTAAGCGCCAAGTTCGATAAAAAACCTCTGAGCGAATTTGCATTAAGCCAAGCGCAATTGGAACAAGGTTTAGCGCAGCTCACGCCCGAGCTGAAACAAGCCATTGATACCGCATACAACAATATTTTACGTTTTCATCAGGCACAAAAACCGCAGGATCTCGACATTGAAACCACCCAAGGCGTGCAATGCTCCATGCACTACACACCACTAAGCGCGGTGGGTTTGTACATTCCCGGCGGCAGCGCGCCTTTGCCATCCACGGTGTTAATGCTTGGCACCCCCGCGCAAGTAGCAGGATGTGAACGCAAAATTTTATGCTCGCCACCCAATACCGAAGGCAGCTTACACCCTGCAATTTTGTACGCCGCACAAGTATGTGGCATTGATGAGATTTACTTAGTTGGCGGCGCACAGGCCATTGCAGCTATGGCGCTTGGCACACAAAGCATTGCTAAAGTCGATAAGATTTTCGGCCCCGGCAATAGCTATGTTACCGAAGCTAAACAACAAGTGAGCCAAATGCCGAATGGCGCGGCCATTGATATGCCAGCGGGCCCATCCGAAGTGCTTGTGCTTGCCGATGCCAACGCCAACCCCGCCTTTGTTGCCGCAGATTTATTATCCCAAGCGGAACACGGTGAAGACTCCCAAGCCATTTTGGTCAGCGATAGCGAAGAACTCATTAAGCAAAGCATTGCCGAGGTGGAATTTCAGTTAACAATATTATCGCGCGAAGGCATAGCCAGAAGTGCCATGAACAATGCGCGCTATATTTTAACGCAGAACATGAAACAAGCCATTGCCGTGAGCAATCAATACGCGCCCGAGCACTTAATTGTGCAAACCGACACGCCGCGCCAATATTTGCCACAGCTACGATACGCAGGTTCTATCTTTTTAGGGCCATGGTCGCCAGAATCGGCGGGCGATTACGCCAGTGGTACCAACCACGTTTTGCCTACATACGGCTATTCAAAAACCTATTCTAGTTTAGGTTTGCTGGACTTCTACCGCCGTTATACGGTGCAGGAATTATCCTATGAAGGCTTACACAATATCAGTCAAGCAATTATGGATTTAGCCGACGCAGAAGGCTTAGATGCCCACAAAAACGCGGTGGCAATTCGGCTAAAAAACCAAAACACGCTGGTATCTGGCAACACTAATACACAGGAAGATCCATCATGAGTTCGGCTGATTTTGCAAACAAACTCAGTGCGTCACACATTCGCGACTTAGTGCCTTATGAATCGGCAAGACGCTTATTTAGCGGCGGTCACTATTGGTTAAATGCCAACGAATCACCTTACGCCAACCCATATCTAATTGACGATAGCCACTTTAACCGCTATCCCGATTGTCAGCCGCCCGCGCTGATTAAAGCCTACGCGCAATACGCTGGTGTGGAAGCGAATCAAGTGATTGTCAGCCGCGGGGCAGACGAAGGCATCGAACTACTCATTCGCGCTTTTTGTGAGCCAAGCAAAGACAGCATCGTGATTTGCCCGCCCACTTATGGCATGTACGCCATTAGTGCTAACACCTTTAATATTGATGTACAAAAAGCACCATTAAACGCCGATTTTTCGTTAGATATTAGCGCACTAGAAGCCATCGCCAAGCAGGATAATCCACCTAAATTGGTGTTTGTATGTTCGCCAAATAACCCCACTGGCACACGAGTGGCGCAACAACAACTTGCGCAAGTATTAACACTGTTTGCGGGTAAATCGTTAGTGGTGGTTGATGAAGCTTATATAGAGTTCGATATCGACTCATCATGGGCAAAAAGTATCAACCAATACAATAACTTAGTGATTCTACGCACCTTATCCAAAGCCTTTGCGCTGGCCGGAATTCGCTGTGGTTTTACGTTGGCCTCAAGCGAGATTATTCAGGTTTTGCTAAAAGTGATCGCGCCCTACCCGATTTCCGATCCGGTGGCGCAAATTGCCAACCAAGCATTAAGCGAAAAAGGCATTGCTCAAATGCAACGACAAGTGAGCTTACTACAACAATATCAGCAATCACTCATAGAACGTTGTCAGGCTTTTCCTAACTGGGAATGGGTTGGCGATGCCTGCGCGAATTTCCTGTTATTTCGCGTACCGGAAAAGCAAGAATTAATGGATTTCTTAGTGAAAAACGGCCTGTTAATTCGCGACCAATCTAAACAAATTGCGCTAGAAAACTGCCTGCGTTTGAGTATTGGCAACGAACAAGAAAATCAGGCCCTAATTCAACTTATCGAACAATTTTACGAAGAGAAGCAATCATGAGTACGGCAGCCAAGCCCCAACCTATTTTATTTATTGATCGCGATGGCACCTTGGTAGAAGAGCCGCCCATCGACAAACAGCTCGACACCCTAGAAAAGCTGGTTTTCGAACCCATGGTGTTGCCAGTATTAACGCGCTTACAACAAGCCGGATTTCGCTTGGTGATGGTATCCAACCAAGATGGTTTAGGCACCAGCAGCTTTCCACAAGCCGACTTCGATTTGCCTCACGATAAAATGATGCACATTTTCAATAGCCAAGGCGTGACCTTCGACGACGTGCTCATTTGTCCGCACTTCCCCGAAGACAACTGCACCTGCCGCAAGCCGCATTTAGGCTTGGTAAAAGAGTACTTACAGCAAGGCAAAATCGACTTCACTCAATCTTTTGTGATTGGCGACCGAGAAACCGACATCCAGCTTGCTGAAAATATGGGCATTAAAGGCATTCGCTATGATCGCGAGAACAATAATTGGCTTGCCATTGAGCACCAATTGCAACCCCTGCGCAACGCCACAGTAGTACGCACCACATCGGAAACCGACATTACGGTAAGCGTGGAATTAGACAACAACGACAAATCCGATATTGCCACTGGCATCGGCTTTTTTGACCATATGCTCGACCAAATTGCCACCCACGGCGGCTTTTACATGAAAGTGCAGGTGAGCGGCGATTTACACATCGACGAGCATCACTCGGTGGAAGATACCGCGCTGGCGTTAGGCGATGCGCTGCGCCAAGCTCTTGGCAATAAACGTGGCATTGGTCGCTTTGGTTTTGCGTTGCCCATGGATGAGTGTCGTGCAGAATGCATTTTGGATATTTCCGCGCGCCCATACTTGGTGTTTTCTGCCGATTTTAGTCAAGAACGTGTGGGCGAGATGTCGACGCAAATGGTGCCCCACTTCTTCCGCTCATTAGCCGATAGCATGGGCGTGTCGTTACACTTAAGCACCACGGAAGGCAACGCCCACCACCAAGTAGAAAGCTTGTTTAAAGTGTTTGGTCGCGCGTTACGCCAAGCCATAGCCAAGCACGGTGATGAACTGCCGAGCAGCAAAGGAGCGCTGTAATTGTGAGCACGGTTAATGTGAACAACGCTAGTACACGCAAACAAGTGGTGATGGTAGATACTGCTTGCGCCAATATTTCTTCACTAAAATTTGCTGTTGAGCGCTTAGGTTATGATGTGCTTGTCACCGACGACACAAAACGCATTGCCCAAGCGGATAAAGTGCTACTACCGGGCGTAGGTTCTGCGGCGGCTGCCATGACGCAAATTCGCGCAAAAGGCTTAGTCGAGTGCTTGCAAAATTTGCAACAGCCGGTGCTAGGCATTTGCTTAGGCATGCAGCTTATGACACAACGCTCGGAAGAAGCCAACGCCAAAGGTGAAACCGTCGACTGCTTAGGCTTGGTGAAGACCGAAGTTAACGCCATGCAATCCGACACCTTGCGCCTGCCGCATATGGGCTGGAACCAAGTCAGCGCGGTAAAAGACTCGCCCCTGTTTTACGGTATCGAAGCCAACACTTACTTCTATTTTGTGCATGGTTATTGTGTGCCCCAAGGCGAGCACACCCTTGCCACCTGCGAGTACACCAAAACCTTCTCTGCCGCCATTGAAAACGGCAATTTTATGGGCGTGCAATTTCACCCTGAACGTTCAGGCGAAGCCGGTGCACAACTTTTGCGTAATTTTGTAGAAAGGGTATAAGGAAAAGCAACATGATTATTCCCGCAATTGATTTAATCGACGGTAGCGTGGTTCGCCTGTACCAAGGCGACTACGAACAAAAAACCCAATATGAATTCGACCCAATCGACGTAGTAAAAGACTACGCCGCGCAAGGCGCAAAGTGGCTACACATTGTTGACCTCACTGGCGCAAAAGACACCAACAAACGCCAACTATCACTCATTCAACGCATGGTAGAAACAGGCTTAATGCAGTTTCAAGCCGGTGGCGGCATTCGCTCAGAAAATGACGTAAAACAACTACTGGATATTGGCGTAAAACGTGTGGTTATCGGCTCTCTAGCGGTAAAACAACCCGAGCTGGTAAAAAGCTGGTTTGAACAATACGGACCAGAATCCATCGTGCTCGCGTTAGATGTCAATATTAACGACAACGGCGACAAAATGATTGCCACCCACGGTTGGCAGGAAGATTCCGGCGTATCGTTAGAAGCGCTCTTAAGTGACTTTTTAAGCGTGGGCGCAAAACATGTGTTGTGTACCGACATCAGTAAAGACGGTACTTTGCAAGGCGCGAACACTGCGCTTTATCAAGCCATGCAAGCTGAATTTCCTAGCGTTCAATGGCAAGCCTCCGGCGGCATTGGCAGCTTAGACGACATTCGCGCACTTAAGCCTGCCAACGTTGGTGGAGTCATTTTGGGACGCGCCTTATTAGAAGGCAAATTCACTGTAGAAGACGCCATCAACGTGTGGCAAAGCGAGTAGGAGAAAGGCAGCTATGAAGGAGAATCAATCATGTTAGCGAAACGCATTATTCCCTGCCTAGACGTGCGCGACGGCAAAGTGGTGAAAGGCGTGCAATTTCGCAACCACGAAATTATTGGCGACATTGTGCCTTTGGCAGAACAATACGCCAAAGCGGGTGCAGACGAATTGGTGTTTTACGACATCACCGCCTCCAGCGACCAACGCGTGGTGGATAAAAGCTGGGTAACACGCATTGCCAAAGTCATCGACATTCCCTTTTGTGTGGCCGGCGGGATTAAGTCCGTGGAAGATGCGCGCAGTATTTTAGAAATGGGCGCAGATAAAATCTCCATTAACAGCCCTGCGCTCGCTAACCCCGATTTAATCAACCAATTGCATGACCGATTTGGGCAGCAATGCGTGGTGATTGGCATCGACAGTTTTTACAACGCCGATACCGGAAAATATCAAGTATACCAATTCACTGGCGATGAAAAACGCACTCAACAAACTGGCTGGGAAACTGCCGATTGGGTCAAAGAAGTGCAATCCCGTGGCGCAGGGGAAATTGTGCTCAACTGCATGAACCAAGATGGTGTGCGTAAAGGCTACGACATCGAACAACTGCGCGCTATTCGTCGCATCTGTAAAGTGCCGCTGATCGCCTCTGGCGGCGCAGGCGCAATGCAACATTTCGCCACGGTATTCAATCCATTAGAACAGCATGGCGCAGATGTTGACGGCGGACTCGCGGCCTCGGTTTTCCACAAAGGCGTCATCGAAATAGCCGACCTGAAAGCCTACTTAATTGAACAACACATTGAGATTCGACCATGATCATTACCTTAGACAATGCCACCACGCTAGATTGGCAAAAAATGGACGGCCTACTGCCTTGTATCGTGCAAGATAAGCACACAGGTTCGGTACAAATGCTGGGTTACATGAACCAAGAAGCCCTGCAAAAAACCTTGGAAACGGGCAAAGTCACCTTTTACAGCCGTTCTAAAAATCGCCTATGGATGAAAGGCGAAACCAGTGGCAACACCTTAGATTTAGCGCAACTAAGTGTCGATTGCGACAACGACGCATTACTGGCGTTAGTGACGCCAAACGGCCCCACTTGTCACTTAGGCACCAACACTTGTTGGAATGATGAAATTGAACCTACATTGGCGTTTTTAGGCAAGCTGAACACCTTACTTGGCGAACGCAAAGAGGCCGACCCAGAAAGCAGTTACACCGCGCGTTTATATCACAAAGGCATCAAACGCATCGCCCAAAAAGTAGGCGAAGAAGGCGTTGAAACGGCACTCGCAGCAACAGTTCGCGATACTGAAGAGCTAAAGAATGAATCAGCAGATTTGTTGTATCACTTGTTGGTTTTACTGCAAGCCAGTGATGTAGCGCTAGAAGACGTAATAGACGTACTTAAACAACGGAGCTAAAAATAAAAAAGCCGCGCAGTGGATACCGCGCGGCCAAAAAACAATACATTTAGAACGAGAACTCACCAGCCTGTAAGCAGTGAGGTCTATCACTATAGTCAGATCATGTTTCCTTTTTATTTCATCTTACGAAAACTTTTATTTAATCGTTTCTTTTCTCGAATTCAACTGAGCTAAAATAACCTCAGCTAAATCAATATCTTCTATAATCAACTAGGCGTAACATTTATTACCCTAACGTTCTAATTTTTAGAAACAACATTTCAAAACTACGCAATTTTAATTTCGTTTCATTGTATTAAGATGCGTAACACAACCTAAGAGCAGTTTTAAGGTGAACCCAATGCTAAAAAATAACACGCAAGGCTACGGTCTAATTTCGATCCTGATCCACTGGATTTCGGCTATTGCCGTATTCACAATGTTCGGTCTTGGCCTTTGGCTTGAAGAACTGAGCTACTACGACGAAATGTACCGTGTTGTCCCTCATTGGCATAAAAGTATCGGCATTTTGCTTGCCCTCCTTGTTTTATTCAGAATCATCTGGATGTTTTCCCACCCAGCGCCAAAACCACTTGGTTCACCCGCGCTTGCGAAAATCGCCAAAGCAGGGCACGGCATCTTGTATTTGATCCTGATTGTGTTATTTATCTCTGGCTATTTAATTTCCACCGCCGATGGGCATTCCATCGACGTATTTGACTGGTTTAGTGTGCCCGGATTTGGCAGTTTTGTTGAAAATCAGGAAGACATCGCCGGAGAAATCCACGAACTTCTGGCTTTCGGCATTATTGGCTTGGCAGTGCTGCACGCGCTCGCCGCCCTAAAGCACCACTTTTTGGATCGGGATAACACGCTTTCACGCATGATAAAACCGGTTCGTAATTCCGACGACAATTAATCTTTAAATTTAAATGAGTACAGCTATGAAAAAAGTATTATCCGCTCTGTTATTTTCTGCTTTATTAAGCCCTATGGCTCAAGCAGCAGACTACAAAATCGACGTTAAAGGCACACACGCTTTTATTAACTTTAAGATCAGCCACTTAGGTTATTCTTGGTTAACTGGTCGTTTTAACGAGTTCGACGGTTCATTCTCTTTCGATGAGAAAAACCCGAATGCCGCGCAAATCAGCCTAGACATCAACCCTTCAAGTGTTGATACAAACCACTCAGAACGCGATAAGCACATTCGTAGCAAAGATTTCTTACACGTTAACAAATTCCCAGATGCAGGCTTCGAAAGCACGCGCATCACACACGAAGGCGACAATAAATACAAAGTGATCGGCGACCTAACCATGCACGGTGTCACTAAGCAAGTGATCATTGATGCCTATAAAGTAGGTGAAGGTAAAGATCCTTGGGGTGGCTACCGCGCTGGCTTCTCTGGCACCACTAAAATCAAAATGGAAGATTTCGGCATCAAGAACGTATTAGGCCCTGCGTCTGCGGAAATTGAATTCCAACTTCACATCGAAGGTATTCGTCAGTAATGCCTGCTTTGATGCCCTGCAAAAGTGGGGCATCAACCTCTGCCTATTTTCTGCTACCACCTATTACAAAAGCCAAATTACTCGCTAATATTTTCACACTCTTCGTGTCTACGTGTTCTTGTCTGTGAAATTTCGTTGCAATTTGCTCATTGCTCATTCACTCAATATTCAACTATTGTTTACTCGCTAAATGCACCTTCTGCTTCTTTTAGCATTTATTTGGGAATGAAAACTACATTAGGAATTAATATGAAACACGCTTTCAAGCTTGGCGCAGCTTTGTTGCCGATGCTCTGTGCTACTCAGACCCTTGCCGATGAAGACAAAATCGATACGCTACAATCGCAAGATATTTTCACGCTGGAATATGCCTCCGATGTCGATATTAGTGACGACGGGAAACAAGTGTATTTTGTGCGTAACTACATGGACATTTACACAGATAAGAAAGTGGGCAATATTTGGCAAGTTAATACCAAAGGTGAACTTGTTCCCGTAACCAACGGATTGCACGCAGATTATTCTCCAATTTTATCGCCTGATGGTGAAAAGCTGGCTTACATTTCGACAGCTAGCGGTAAACCGCAGGTACATATCAAGTGGTTAGAATCGGGCCGTGAGGCTCAAATGACGCATCTAACCAACTCTCCAAGTCAACTGAGTTGGTCTCCTGATGGTTCACAGCTTGCTTTTAGTGCCTTTGTGATGGGCAGACCCAATATCCCTGTTAATTTACCGGGCAAACCACCGGGGGCAAAATGGGCAGAACCCGCAACCGTTACCCAAGAAGTGTATTACCGTTTTGATGGCGCAGGTTACTTGCCAGCAGGCACAAACCACCTGTTTGTCATGTCTGCCGACGGCGGAACACCTCGCCAAATTACTTCTGGCAACTTCAATCACAGTGGTCACATTAGCTGGACTAAAGACGGCAAAAACCTGATTTTTTCCGCCAATCGTCATGAAGATCATGAATACATTATCAACAACACCGAAGTGTTCTCAGCCAATATCAACACAGGTGAGCTAACGCAGCTAACCGAGCGCTTTGGCCCTGACTTCGAACCTCACGTTTCTCCTGATGGAAAGCTCATTGCCTACCGAGGCTTCGACGACAAATTCACTAACTATGAGAATAGCCAGCTTTATGTGATGAATATAGATGGCAGCAACAAACGCTTGCTTACCGCCGACCTCGATCGCACCATCGAAGCCTTAAAATGGGCGAAAAACAGTCGCGGCGTGTACATTCAGTACGATGATCTAGGCAAGGGTAAAGTCGCCTATCAACCCTTGAAAGGTAAGCGTAAAGTGCTAATTGAAAACCTCGGAGGGAAAGCCTACGGTCGTCCGTACGGCGGCGGCGACTTTGATGTGTCCGAGAACGGTACTATCGCATTTACTCATTCTTTACCCACGCGCCCTGCGGATGTTGCCATCAATGTTAAAGGCAAAACGTCACGTTTAACGGCATTAAATGAAGACGCATTAGGCCATAAAACTTTAGGAAAAGTTGAGGAGATTTGGTACAAATCTTCTGCGGACAATCGCGATATTCAAGGTTGGGTTGTCTATCCACCGGACTTTGATGCCAGTAAAAAATATCCACTTATCTTGGAAATTCATGGCGGTCCAGTGACCAATTATGGCCCTCGATTCTCCACAGAAATTCAGCTAATGGCGGCCAGAGGCTACGTTGTGCTTTACACCAACCCTCGTGGCAGTACCTCTTATGGGAAAGAGTTCGCTAACACCATTCACTTAAACTACCCCAGTAACGACTACGACGATTTAATGTCTGGCGTTGATGTGCTCTTAGAAAAAGGCTTCATTAACGAGAAAGAACTGTTCGTTACCGGCGGTTCTGGTGGTGGTGTACTCACGGCATGGACAGTGGGCCACACCGATAGATTCGCCGCCGCAGTTGTTGCTAAACCAGTTATCAATTGGTACAGCTTTGTATTAACAGCGGATTTCTATCCTTTCTTCTACAAATATTGGTTTGACAAAAAGCCTTGGGAAGATTT
The DNA here is from genome assembly GCF_026788005.1 of Alteromonas sp. a30. Classification (GTDB taxonomy): domain Bacteria; phylum Pseudomonadota; class Gammaproteobacteria; order Enterobacterales; family Alteromonadaceae; genus Paraneptunicella. The sequence continues at coordinate 30,365 of NZ_JABEPE010000007.1, read as the reverse complement.
GGAAGGTTATATGAAACGCTCGCCTATTAGTTATGTTGGCAATGTTACCACACCCACCATGTTACTGACGGGGGAGTCGGATCACCGTACACCTATTTCAGAAACAGAACAATTTTATCAAGCGCTAAAACTCAACAAAGTCGAGACTGCAATGGTACGTATTCCCAATGCATCTCACAGTATTTATCGCCGACCAAGCAACTTAATGTCGAAAGTTGAACATATTTTGTGGTGGTTCGATCAATACCGCGAAGAGGCGCTGAAGAAAAAAGCAGAAGCGGAAACGCAAGAAGCAAAATAGCAGTCAGTACAAACAACTAAGTAATTGTTAATAAAATGACGATCTATCAGTCACTTGTAGAAAATTAATAGCAACCTCTCAACCGAAGGGAAGCGGCACACCACAGACTTGCATGAGTGCCTACATGGAAGTTTCATAGCGAGTTTGCGATAAGTCTCTATGAGTGACTGACAATTAAACACAGCTATTTAGGCCGAGTGTACCTCTTCACACTAAACCTACTGTTGATAAATCGCCTCACACAATTTATCCAATTCTGGTAATACACGACTGGTCATTCTGTGTAGCTTATCGGCATCTGGCTTAAGAATTCGATGATGCTTCACAGCAGGAATAATCGGCCATGCTTGCCAATTAAACTTGGGCTGACCATCACCTTTTTGCGATGCGGGCTGAATAATCACGTCCACATTACGTTGTATCACTTGTTCAATATTCACCTGTGGATAGGGCGCTATCGCATCGTAAAACACATTATTGACTTGGCAAACGGATAACAAGGCTTGATTCCAACTGCCTTTGGCAACAGTGGTTAATGGTTGGGGCCACAACTCATAAAAAACCCGCACACCAGCATCAGCTTCCTGCTGCTTCATCGCATTCAACTTTGCGTATTTTGCCTTCATCGTCGCTAAGGATTGCTCAAAATGTTGAGCCACCGCCTCCGCAGCTTCACTTCGCTCACTAAGCTTACCAAAGGTGCGAATTTCAGCAGGAATAGCGTTTAAAGAAGTGGGATTGGAATAGATCACTCTGACACCTAAGTCAGCGAGTTGCTTTAATTGAGCACTGCCGTTTTCGCTACGCCATGCAATGACCACATCCGGCTGAAGCGCAAGAATTTGCTCCACATTCACGCCTAAGTAGTTACCTACAATGGGAATGGATTTGGCGGCTTCAGGAAAATCGGCAAAATCCGATGTACCAATGATTTGCTCACCTGCCCCCATTTCAAACAACAACTCTACAATGTGCGGCGCTAAAGCGACAATTTTGGGTTTATTATGTGTTTGCGCCAACGCAGAGCGACTGATTAGCACCAATAAAACAACAAGGCTACACACCCGAACGAGCGACTTTGTCTGCAACGTTATTTGATATATGACGGATAATGCACAAGTGGAATGTAAAAAACGCAGCATTACCAATCAATGCCCTTTTGTGCCTTAATGCCGTTGTCGAAGGCATGTTTGGTGTTATTCACTTCGCTCACGGTATCTGCCATCTCTATTAAATGACGATGACACGCACGACCGGTAACAATAACGTGCTGATGCGGCGGGCGCTGGGCAATAACATCTAATACAGCATCTAAATCTAAATACTGGTACGTTAACATGTAAGTGATTTCGTCCAGCATTACCACATCCACGCTTTCATCACTCAACAAATGCTTTGCTTCTTTCCACACTCGTTGCGCGGCTTCAGTATCTTTGGCCTTATCCTGTGTTTCCCATGTGAACCCCGTATCCATTACATGAAATTCAACACCGGCATTTTGCAGCAAATTGCGCTCACCGCATTCCCAACCGCCTTTGATAAACTGAATAACAGCCGCAGTTAAACCATGTCCAACCGCCCGCGCAACCATACCAAAGCCCGAAGTCGATTTACCTTTCCCGTTTCCGGTTAATACTAACAACAAGCCTTTGTCTTCTTGCGCGGCTTCAATGCGCGCATCCACTTTTTCTTTCAGCTTTTGCATTCTTTGCTGGTGTCGTTCAGACACCTCTGGCGCTTTTTCAGCCTTACTTGTGTTTTCTTCGGATACCATAAATTTTATCTCGGCTATTGAGAGATTCATAAAAAGATAATCAGCCCAACTTGCGTTTACTTTGCAACATCAAACCAATAAAAAACACACTGCCAGTAGCGGATGTAATAATGCCAATTGGCACTTCTTGCCCCGGTAAAATTTGTCGGGCAAGTACATCAACCCACATTAAAAAGATACCACCGAAAAAGAAACACCCTATCAATAATCTGGCGCTTGTGCCGCCAATTAGAAATCGCACGATATGCGGCAACATTAAACCAACAAAACCAATACCACCACAAAATGCCACAATTACCGCAGTAATAAGCGCGCTCCCCAATAACAACCCCATTCGAAACAAGGCAACATTAATGCCTAGTGTTTGCGCGGTATCATCATCCAACATTAAAGCATCAAGGTGACGATGGCTTAACAACACAATGATCAATGCGGAAAATAGCAGGGGTAAAATGACGGCAAGCTGGCTAAAGTTAGCGCTTGATAGACTCCCCATGAGCCAAAAAATAATGCGATTACTCGCAAACGGCTCGCCAATATAAAGCAACAATTGGGTGATTGCGCCAAACATAAAGGCAATAGCCACACCCGCAAGCAAAATCATCTCTACTCGAAAGAAGTAGCGCGCCAGAGCAATCACTAAAAGCACCGCAGAAATGGCACCCGCAAACGCGGCAAATGGCACCAATTGCAGCGGTATGTGTGGAAAGAATAAAGTAGCGGCGACCACACCTAAGCCCGCTCCTGCTACAATGCCGAATAGGTAAGGGTCTGCAAGTGGATTACGTGTAGCAATTTGCAATACGGCTCCACAGCAAGCTAGCCCAGCACCTACACAAAATCCCATTAAGGCCCGAGGAATACGCACTTGCCATAAAATAGACTCATTGATCGCTGATCCACAATGCCCACCAAAGCAATTTAAGATTTCAGAAAAAGATAACTTCACCGCGCCCCATTGAATAGAGAATATAAAGCTCAAGCTACTAATAACAATGAGAAAAGTAACAATCAAGGCAAGCTTAACCACGCGATTGTTCATCAATCGTCTTCCTCAAATGACACTGCTTGAGTATACCGCTGAGGAGGGGCTCCAATCTTGGTTGAGGTCGACTCAAATTCAGGATGAAAGCTAATACTTGGCACAACACGTTGCTTGTGCTCCACAAGCGCTACGGTACATGGCAAACCAAAAACTTCGCTTAGGGTTTCCCCGGTAAAAACGGTTTGTGGCACGCCTTGTTGTTTTATTTTGCCTTGGTGCATTAACACCACATAGTCACAATATTGCGCCGCTAAATTCAAATCATGTACGGTCAAAATAACACTGATGCCCAAGCCTTTTAATAGATGCAAAATTTGATGTTGATAGTAAACATCTAGGTGATTCGTTGGCTCATCAAGAATTAACACCGACGGTTTTTGCACTAACGCACGCGCAATAAGCGCACGCTGTAATTCACCGCCAGAAAGCGATGAAATCGACTGATTCACCAATTGCGTTATTCCCATTACCGATAACGCCTGCTCCACACTGTCATCTTTACGATGCAATAGCTCATACCAATGCGAATGCGGAAGTTGCCCCATTTGTACCAATTCAATGACCGTTAAATTCGCCATCACATCGCCCAACTGGGAAACGTAAGCTAAGGTTTGCGCGAGTGCTTTACGAGTGAATTGTTTTAGGTCCCTACCCTTTATTTGAATAGCGCCCCGATACTGCGTTTGTAATCCTAATATGCATTTGAGTAAGCTGGTTTTGCCTGCGCCATTAGGTCCCACAATTGCAGTTACAGTGTTAGCAGGAATATGCAGATTAATATCATTTAATACCGCAACAGGCGCCCCTGATGGTGTCCAAAAAAGCGCTCTGCTAGAGATAATAGTCGAAGGCGATTGCTCGCTTGCTGGTTTCACTGATTTTGGTTTATCAATATTTGGGGCTTAAGGAACGTAACATTAAGAGTAATGCAAATCTAAAGTGGGTGGAACCCTGAAAAAATGATAATTAAAAATATTTTATTTTCAGTAACTTAAAAAATAATTTAAAAACTTCTTAGTTTTTTAAGTTGAAAACCATTTGGGCAACCTTACATAGGTATTGTCGATGCCAAGAAAGGTGACACTCAACAGGAAGCTCCTGAATTGCACACCGAGGGTCGACAAACGTTGTCGCTGCCGAAGCAGGACAATATTTTCTTAAAATTTAAACATATTGCTTAATGAGGATATGACTATGCGTACTATCGATCTATCTCCACTTTACCGTTCATTCATTGGTTTCGATCACTTAGCAAACCTACTAGATGACGCATCCAGAAACGAAAAACAAAACGGTTATCCTCCCTACAACATTGAGTTGTTAGAAGAAGACAAATACCGCATTACTATGGCGATTGCTGGTTTCAGCAAAGATGAATTAGCCATTGAAGTAAAAGAAAACTTGCTAGTGATTGCAGGCCAGAAACCTGAAAAAACCGACACTGAGCGCAAGTTTCTTCACAAAGGTATTTCAGAGCGAAATTTTGAACGCAAGTTCCAATTAGGCGCACACGTTAAAGTGCTTGCTGCTGATATGGAAAATGGCCTATTGCACGTCGATTTAGAAAGAGTCATTCCCGAAGCGTTAAAACCAAGACGCATTGAAATCGGCGGTCAATTGTTAGAAAACAAGGAGAACTAAGCCTTCATCGTTGTTTTCTACTCCGGTCTACTTGTTGTTATTTAGTGTGTATTTGCCCATCGGTTATTGTGTTTACCGATGGGCTTTTTCATATCTCTTTCTGTAATTTTGCGAACTTAATACACTGTCAGAATATTGGTTACGATCAGCACGATATATAGTAAAAACGTCCCTATAACCCCCACAAAACGCTGCCAACTTTTACCCACATTATTCGCTAAACCAAAAGCGTGTAATAAACGCACAATAATCAAACCAGCTCCCACAATGTGTAAAAGCGTGTGTGGCATTTGATTAATTTCCGCTATCAGCATCAAAATCACAGCAAACGGCACATATTCCATAAAATTGCCGTGGACACGAATCGCTTGAGACAAATCCTTTTTGCCACCATCGCCAATGCCAATCATGTGCTTACGGCGCTTAAAAATAACGGCAAAACTTAAGTAGACATAAACGGCCGCCAACAAACCGCCATAAAACGCGGTGATAGGGACTGAAATCATTGATGCTTCCATCGGTTTACTCCAAATTAATTGTTGTTTTTATTGTTTTTGCCAAACCAATAAATGATTGTTGGCTGGCAGTGCAATGACATCTATTAAGCTTAACTCTCCAGCTTGTGTTTTCCCCCACGCCTGAAGCTGCTCAATATCGCGATAACCGCCATAGCCCTGATCTCGTAAACGAGCATCAAAAGCTTCGTTACTATCGCTGGTAAATTTGCCTTCAAATTTAAACGGGCCATATTCGCAGAACACGCCTCCTGCGGGCAGTTTTTCTACGATGAGCCGAAACATTTCTTGCACTTCATCGGGTTGCATAATATGGGCAGTATTAGCGCTGAAAACCGCATCATAGGATGTGTCGGCTTGCGGCCACGGGTCTTGCCCCACGAAGAAGGGTTTAGGTTCACGCCAGTTAGCAAGCCCGGCTTCTTTGCCATAAGCAAGAATACTAGGATGATTTTCCGAAGCATCGCTGGTTTGCCACACCAAATGCGCCAACGCTTTGGCAAAATAGACTGAATGTTGCCCCGTGCCAGAACCAATCTCTAACACATGCTTTTTATCTGAGAAATACTTTTTAAGTTCGGTAAGAATGGGATCTTTGTTGTTTTCACAAGACTGAGAAAAACGCTTTTCCAAAATAGAAATCTCCGCTAAGAAGACGCTAAACCTTGCGCCAAGATGAAAAAAATAAGGGCAAGCATAACACTAAATAGGCATAGCAAACTATCCAATCACTTCAACCGGATTCACTCAATAACCACGAATAATCATTGATCGCCTATGGTTCATAAAAACCCGTTCCATAAGCCGCTAGTTTCCCGCAACAAACCTGCTAGAATACGCAGCAATTTTGCCCATTTAACGGATATTGAAAAAGATGCGCACGAGCCAATATTTGCTTGCAACCTTAAAAGAAACCCCTGCTGACGCGGAAGTCATTAGCCACCAATTGATGTTACGTGCTGGTTTGGTACGTAAATTAGCCTCTGGTTTATACACTTGGTTACCCTCTGGCTTACGTGTCCTCAATAAAGTATCGCAAATTGTGCGTGAAGAAATGGAACGTGCAGGTGCGATTGAAGTATTAATGCCGATGGTTCAACCTGCGGACTTGTGGCAAGAATCCGGTCGCTGGGATGAATACGGCCCCGAATTATTGCGTTTGAAAGACCGTCATCAGCGTGATTTTGCTTTGGGTCCGACTCACGAAGAAGTGATCACCGACTTAGTAAAACGCGAAATTTCTAGCTATAAACAGCTACCGTTAAACCTTTTCCAAATTCAAACCAAATTCCGCGACGAAATTCGCCCGCGTTTTGGCGTGATGCGTGGTCGTGAATTTACCATGAAAGACGCTTATTCTTTCCACATTGGCGAAGAAAGCTTAGCGAAAACCTACCAAGACATGTACGACGCTTACTGTCGCATTTTTGAGCGTATTGGTTTGGAATATCGCGCGGTAATCGCCGATACCGGCTCCATTGGTGGTAACGCTTCTCACGAATTCCATGTGCTAGCCGATTCTGGCGAAGATGACATTGCTTTCAGTTCAGGTTCCAATTATGCCGCAAACGTAGAAATGGCAGAAGCTTTGCCTGTTGCGCCTTCACAACCATTAAATGCTACTGCACAAGAAAAAGTAGCGACACCAAATGTTGCCACCATTGAACAAGTGACTGAGCACTTTAACGTAGCCGCCGAAAACGTGGTGAAAACCATTATCGTTTTGGCTGAACCAGAAGATGAAGCTGACGCACCAAGCTTTGTTGCTTTAGTGGTACGTGGCGATCACGAACTTAACGAAATTAAAGCAGAAAAGCTGGCTGGTGTTTACGCGCCATTAACCATGGCTCGCGATGAACAACTTGCTGAACTGGGTTTAAAAGCCGGCTCTATTGGCCCTGTAGGTTTAAAAATGCCTGTTTTTGTCGACCGCAGTGCAGCGGCGTTATCACACTTCATTTGCGGAGCTAACGAAGCAGATCACCATCTTTCTGGCGTGCAATGGAGTGATTGCGCTGAACATGAAGTTGTCGATATTCGTAACGTAGCGGCAGGCGATGCTTCTCCTGATGGCAATGGCACATTGGAAATTAAACGCGGTATTGAAGTAGGCCACATTTTCCAATTGGGCCAAAAGTACAGTGAAGCCATGCAGTGTGGCGTCCTTAACGAAGGCGGCAAAAACGAAACCTTGCAAATGGGTTGTTATGGCATTGGTGTTTCTCGTATCGTGGCGGCGGCCATTGAACAGAATCACGATAAATTCGGTATTATTTGGCCAGACGCCATTGCGCCCTTTAAAGTTGCTCTTATTCCAATGAACATGCATAAATCACATCGCGTAAAAGAAGTTGCCGAGAAACTTTACGAGCAGATGCTTGAAGCGGGAATTGAAGTGATTTTCGATGATAGAAAAGAACGTCCGGGCGTGATGTTTGCCGATATGGAGCTCCTCGGCGTGCCACATTCCATCGTAGTGGGTGAGCGTAATCTTGATAACCAGCAAGTGGAATACAAGCAACGTAGCACGAGCGAAAAAACCCTTCTTTCAATTGATGAAGTTGTGACTTTTTTGAATGAGAAGTAATTCACATTCATAGCCGATATAACATAGTGGACCAGTAAAGAAATGATATTCTGATACTGTGCAACTAAACGACAAAGGTCAGTTTAATACTGGCCTTTTTAATTTGGCTTTTAGTACGACTTTTACACATAATATAGCCAGTATTGACTGCACAAGGGTATAAATTTGATCGTGGTACACAATAACAAGTCCATCAATACATTAAAGACCTGTTTTTCAATCATTCTACTGACTCTAGTATTCTCCGCTAAAGCGCAGGAGGACACATCTGCTTCATTAAAAACACTGTCTAATTTAATCCAAGTGCAATCCTATGAAGACGCCCACAAGCTTGGGCAAGAGCTGATGTTCGACTTAGCGGGAGAGCCTTATTTTGACTTTTTAATAGGTCAAGCTGCTTACTATACCCAGCATTATCAGGAAGCCATTTTTGCCTTCGAACGGGTTGTTATCAACCAGCCAAACCACGATGCCGCTCGTGCTCTGCTCGCGTTTAGCTACTTTAAAGCCAAAAACTACGGTGCCGCTGAAAAAGAGTTAACCACGTTAAATCAGTCCAAATCACTCAGCGCCCAGCAGCAAAACCAAGTCCAAACTTATTTGCAACAAATCATCGAGATAAAGAACAAGCAAGTTACCGATAGCCAATTCGATATTTCTCTAGGTTTCGGTTACGACTCCAATGCTTCAAGTGGCACAGAAGAAGACACCCTCTTTTTCCCTGCATTAGGCGATTTCATCACCCTCACCAATGGCTTGGAAACCTCCGACACACTTGCCGAACTTGGTATTCATTATCGCGTCAAGAAAAAACGCTCACAAAATAGCAGCTACCAATTCGCCGCAGGTTTCCAACACTTGCAACATCGTGATGTCTCTGAGTTTGACAGAAGCTTGCTTAACCTAAATGCTAGCTTTAACGACCGATGGGGCAAAACGGATTACAGTGTGACCGGCTACTTGCAGCCCATGTTATTGGATGACAGCTACTACCGTGTAGCTTACGGATTAATAGGCGAGCTAAGCTGGCGTATCTCCCCCAAAACTCGCTGGGCGGTTAGCTCAACCTTAGCGCGAATTAACAACGCAGTTTTGGATAACTTCGATATGAAGCGCTGGGGCATGGCGACGCGAATCACTTTTTTAACGGCACATCCACAAATTATCTCGTTGTCTTATCACAATGACGATAGCGATAAACTTGTTGGTGAGCATAATGGAAAAGATAACTATTCGATTGCCTACAGTTACCTTTACCCGGCTTCGAATCAGCTCAGCATGGGTTTTCACCTCTATGCCGATAAAAACCAATACGACGCCCCTCACCCAACTTTTTTAACTGTCCGTGAAGATGATTCCTACACTGCGTCAGTGACAACTGATTATAAAATGAACCGTCGATGGGCGCTGTCTACCTTGCTACGTTACAGCAAAAAGAACAGTAATCTGGCTTTGTATGATTATGACCGTAGCGAAGTTAAAGTGACCATAAAACATATTTTTTAGAGGAATAAGACCATGTTGAAACAATTTGCCTCCCGCACCGTTTTAAGCGCTTTATTCCTTTGTGCGATGAGCTCGGCACTGGCTTCAGAGCAAGCAGGTAAAACCATTATTGCCAAGGGCCAAGTAAAGGCGTTTGATAATCCAGCACAAACGCGGGCATTAAAACGTCGTTCCCCTATTTTCGATATTGACACCGTTACCACCAGCGCCAGCAGTAAGGCCCAATTTAGAATGAACGATGGCACTATGCTAGCGCTAAAAGCATCGTCAAAAGTGCTCATATCGGAATACCATTACACGCCGGGAAAAGAAGACAATTCCGCAGTCATTGAACTCGTTGAAGGCGGGTTACGTTCTATTACCGGCGCAATTAAAGCCAACAATGGGAAATACCAAGTAAAAACACCTGTAGGGTCAATTGGTATCCGTGGTACCCATTTTGAAATTGAAATCATTCAAGGCGATGTCTTTCTTGCCGTTTGGGATGGTGCCATTGACCTCTCTCTTCAAGGCTCATCAAATACCGTTTCACTCGGTGAAGGTGAAGACTTCTCATTTGGAAAAGTGGATCGTTCCGGTAACGTGGAACTTTTATTGGAAGCCCCGGACAACTTCAATAAAGGGCATAGCAGCGATGCCCCTAACGCGCCCACATTAAACGCAAACAACGATGCCTCAGCATCAGAAAATGAATCGACCACTTCGCCCCCTAGCTCTGCCCCTCAATTCCTCGGCCCTCCTGCGCCAACACAACCCAATGTTGGTTCTGCTCCTGAGAGCGGCTTTTTAGCCAATAATGACGATGTTATCCAACAATTGGTCGAGGAGACCGTCGTCCAAAATGACATTACGTCACCAGATGTGATTGCTAATCGCATGGGGGAGTTTACGTATTCAACATTGGTATCGAGTGAATTAAATACCAGTGCAGGAGGCGCCAGTGGGCTACAAATCAGCATGACAGTGGACTTTGATAATGGTTTCGTTCCAGATGGATCTCTGACTTTTACCGATAACCAAGGTGAATGGTTTGCCGTCTTCAACGGCGTCATTGATTTAAACGAGATACTACTAGGCGTAAACTTTGCGAGCCACGGCAATGAACTTGCTTCTGGTGATATATCCGCTCTATTTTCAAATGACGGCGATCGTATCTCCGGTGAATTTAACTTATTTGAGATAAACAACCCTAGCACCAACGCTAACGGTCGTTTCCAAATTGAATAACATTGAAATAACGTAGGTAACGTGCAACATGAAGATTAAACTAAGTATCAAATCCCTACTTTATTTAGGGTGCTTATTGCTATCGACCCCGTTCGCGTTTGCCGCTCCTACGGGCAGTATTGGTCACCCCATCAACAATCAAACTTATACTGGCAACCTGATTTTATTCTTTAACGTCAGTGATAGCGAAACAATCGCCTCGGCAGGACTTATTTTAGGTAACAACAATGTTGAAACATTTTGTGATGGCAACTGCAACCAACGATATCGAGGATTCAGAACGGGCGTTAACCCCATCAGTATTGGCCTAACGCCTGGGCAAAATCGTGTTCAACTGTGGGCAAATTCCCCCAATAACATATTAGATACCGTTTCATTCAACTGGCAACCCCAACTAATTAGCGGTATCGAAACAGAGCGAAGCAATGACAATTTGACCGTCACTTGGTCTCCACAAGCAGGAGCCTATCGCTACAACTTGTATTTTGCGAGTGAACCTAGTGTCACTCCCGCCAACTTCGCTTCACTGGAAAATGGTCAGGTTATTCGCGCAATTCGCGGCACCTCTCAAACACTCTCAGGGCTCGATTCGCGTGCTGACTACTATCTGCGAATTACGGGTATTGATGCCAGTGGAGAAAGCAGTATTAGCGAGGAAGTTGCCGTATTGAGCAACCTTAACCTCTCCCCTATTGCCAATAATGATAATTACAATGTATTGGAAGACACTCTCCTCACAGTGAATGCAACTCAAGGCTTACTGGCAAATGATGCTGACCCGAACACTGCTGACAGCATTGCCCTTACGCGGGTCGTGCAGCAGCCAATAAATGGTTCTCTCACCACAAGCACAAACGGCGCCTTCACTTATCAACCCAATACACACTTTTTCGGCACAGATAATTTCGTTTATGAAGTGGAAGATGAGCAAGGACTCAACGCTCAGGCAACGGTTACAATTACAGTGACAGGACAACCCGACGCCCCCATTGTAGAAAATGAAATATTTGATGTGGTATCAACACAAGCAATGGAGCTTGATGTACTGGCTAATGACACAAACCTTGATGGCGACAACGCCGCTTTGATCATCACCAGCGCACAGGCAGAGCAAGGAGCCGTAGAGATTGTGCAAGCGCGCACCCTACTATACACAGCCCCTAGTAACTTCAACGGCGCAGACCGCGTAACCTACACCGTGCAAACATCTGGCAACCAGCCACAAAGCACGGGAATTGCCAGCATCAACGTTAATACAGTACCTAACAACACCGCGCCCATCGCCAATAACGACACTGCTACAACACTCGAAGATCGAAATGTGGTCATCGATGTATTGAGTAACGATACCGACCCAGAAAACGATAATTTGAGTATTGTGTCAGCCAGTGCCAATGTAGGTGACGTTGCCATTGTAGGCGCACAACTCAGATACACACCTACGCCTGATTACAACGGTACAGCCACCATTAATTATGAAATTAGCGACCCTCAAGGACTGACTGCGCAAGCGCAAGTTACGGTAATTATAGAGCCAGTAAATGATGCGCCCATTGCACAGCCCGACGAAGTCACCACCCTTGAAGATTCAAGTATCGTGATTGATGTGCTTGCTAATGACTCTGACCCAGATGGCGATCGACTCACCATTGTCAGGCTAAGTGGCGCGGCAAACGGCGATGCTGAAATCACTACAGACAATCAAATTCGTTTCACACCAGATGAAAACTATTTCGGGCCTGTGCGAATCGTTTATACAATTGCCGATACCAGTAATGTTCAGCGGACAACAACTGTTGATTTAACTGTCGAATCCGTTAACGATGCACCTGTGGCAAATGACGACGAAGCATCGGTGGCCTCAGGTGATCGCATTAATATTACCCCGTTGAATAATGATACCGATGTCGACAGCAATCGATTAAGCATCGCATCAGCTTCCGCTGGTTTTGGCAGTGTTATCCTCTCAAGTCCGAGAACGCTCACTTATACGGCCCCCACGAGTTTTACGGGAGTGGATACGATACGGTATTTCGTAGCCGATGAAGAGGGAGCCTCTGACGAAGGCAGCGTTGTCATCACCGTCACCAGTAACGCGCCTGTCGCCAACAGCGATACTTATCTACTCAATAGTGATAAGAGTCATGTAAGCATTGATGCCAGTGTCGGCGTGCTAAGTAACGATTCAGATTCAGCGGGCGCCAGTTTAACAGCGTCGATGGTAAGCGCTCCAAGCCATGCATCGAGCTTCACCTTAAATCCAGATGGCTCATTTTCATACACCCATGACGGCTCACAGCATTTTTCTGACACCTTCACATATGCAGCGTCAAACGGTACATCATCATCGTTAGCAACGGTTAACCTCACGGTGTATCCGAACAATAACGCCCCTAAAATATGCACCGCGCCTAGAACACAAGCCAGAAAAGGAACGCTATATCAGTACAAAGTCATGGCGCAAGATGATGACGAAGATTCACTCACCTATGAAGTTACGAATTTACCATCGTGGTTATCATTCGACTCAACTACCCAAGTGATATCAGGGACACCAAGCACTGATGACAGTACAGCAGAGAATATCCGTGTAAAAGTAGCTGATACCAAAGGTGGAACAGATGAATACACTTATACTATCCAACTGCAACCCGAATTTGGCACCGCTGGCGAAGCTTCAATTGACTTAGGAACTGGCTCTGACGCTGTTTACGCCATCACAAAAGACCGATTCGGACACACGTTGCTGGCTGGTACGAATCAAGGCAATATTGTTGTCACTCGGTTAACCCCTATCGGTGAACAAGACCCCAACTTTGGCAATAGCGGTAAAGTTACGCTGAATTTCGCTTCTTCAAGCAATGTTGTCGACATTAACGTTGATAAGCAAAACCGTATTTATGTGCTCGGCCAGACTCAAGGTTCAAACAGCAATAACGACATTGTGCTAACAAGACTACTTACAGACGGCAGAATTGATAGTCACTTTGGCTCCGGTGGCACTTTACAGTTAGATGTTGGAACCGATACGGAAGACTCACCGAAAAAGCTACTGCTTCATGACAACGGCACTCTAACCATCCTTGGTCATTATCAAAACCTTGTGACGGGACTTGATATTTTTGCACTGCAACTGCTCGCCGATGGCACCTTAAACAGCGACTTTGGAAGTGGTGGTAAACTGTTACACGCGGTTGTAGGGACACAAGAAGTCAGCGATGCCGTGTTTGATGGCGAGAACCATATTTACATCGTCGGAACACACACTCTCGTTTCCGATGCCGATTTCATGTTGCTTCGTATTAACCTTGATGACAATAACGATGGCCTTATCGATGGCATCATTGATACCTTGATAGGCGACGGTGGCCTATTTACCTATCATCACGCGCTTAACGATAGTGGTCGCGCTATTGATATTAGTGCCAACGGTCAACTTCTTGTAGCAGGATCCAGTAACAATAAATTCTGGCTCGGGAGCTTTACAACAGACTTCGAATTAGATGCCAACTTTGCCAGTGGAGGCATTGCTAACAGCGACTATTTCCCCTCGTCATCAATCAATCTGGCCACCTCACTCGTGCAAGATCAATTCGGTAACATATTCCTCAGCGGTATGGTTGATGATGCCTTAGGTGTCGTAAAATTCACCGCCGATGGCACACTCGACACCGGATATGGTTCTGTTGGCAGCCAAACTTTCGCAGTAATGGGCTCAGCTAGCTCACCGGTAAGCTCTCACCTTGATGCGTTGGGTTATCCCGTATTTGCTGCAACCAATGTTCAAGAAGAACGCATCGAGTTAATTCAAGAAAACAGTGTACAGGACACCTCTTTTTGGACCTGTGATTTTGCTTCCAACAGCATTAACAGCACAGCCGCTATCGATACCCTTGTCACCGTCGTGGAAGCACATGATAAATCGAGTTTATATGCTGTTGGTTATGGCGCAGCGAATAGCGATAGCCTTTCCGATGTGCTGATTTATCGCTTTGGCAACGCATTCTCCTCTAACACTTTTGGCAAGCAAGGGTTATTACGACGATTACCACAAACAGCCAACTTTACTGTCATAGACGCAAAAGCAACGCCTGACAATGGCTTGCTCATTCTAGGCAAACATGATTCAGATACACCGCAACTGTTAAAACTCACCTCAACGGGAACGATAGACCAAAACTTTGGTGCCCAAGGCGAAGCGGAGATTACCGAGGGGGAAGCTGACAATGTTTTTGCCCTGCATGTTTACGACAATGGAGACATACTAATTGCGCTAAACGATACGCCTTCAAAGCGTATTGTCCTATTAAAATTGAGCGCAGATGGCTTACGAAAAGTCGACTTTGGCGTGTTAGGAGTCGTCGAATTTTCCAACTTTAATGGGAAAAAAATAGCGGTTAGCTCAGACGATTCGATTAATATTTTGGGTCAAGAACATACCAAAGAATTACCGGGTATTTTGCGAGTAAAAGCAGATGGTAGTTTAGATACCAATTTTGGCGCGCCTTCTTTTGCCATTGATGACAAAGGAAGCTCGAAACCGAAAACACCGCCCAACCCAATCAAGCTTTCCGAATCGGCCAACGGGATAATGACTTTTGAGACAGGTAAAGTCATTGATATCGTTGTCCTTAGCAATGATCAACTACTTGTACTCAGCGAAGAAAATGGCGCTAAATTGACAAAACTCACCGGTTCAGGCAACCCTGCACCGGGATTTAGCGGCAATGACAAACTAGATGCAACTGACTATGTTGCTTCGGAAAACAGTTCCTTAACAGCCACCAAAGACAATGGTTTCATTGTTCAGCTCAAAACAGAGGACAATGCGTTAACACTCATCAAAATGCATCAAAATGGCATATTAGATGGCGAGTTCCTCAATGCAGGAAAAGGCACTTATCCCGATGCCTTTGCGACAGCAAACGTGAAGGGAGTATTAGAAACAGCTTCTAATAACTTTATTTTGTACGGAACAACATACAATGATTTCTTTTTATCGGAGCTCACTCCTAATGGTCGCCCCTTAAACGACTCAACCAGCAGCATTGATTTCGGTGAAGGAGAGAGAAATTACGGAATTGATGTCGATCGTCACGGTCGTATATTAGTGGCAGGTAGCACCCATGATAAAAACGAATTTACCAACAATAATGCGATTACTCGTTTTGAAGTAAACGGCAATGTCGATATTAGCTTTGGTAGCCTAGGCTCCGTGACCACGGTTAACAGTGACAACGAAACCATTAAAGACATTAACATTAACCGTTTATCCAAAGCGAGCGTGACAGGTAGTCAAGGCACTCGTCTATTTGTGGGTGTTTATAAGGCAAATGATGAAGCACTAGATGAAACTTTTAACGAAGGCACATTCAGTGTGTCGGCCAGTGCTAGCGAAAACATCACCAACAAAATGTTACGCGACGACCATGGCATTATTTGGATAGCAGGGCAAAAAGATGGCAAGGCTCATCTCTACCAAGCTATAGCGAACTCAGGACTCAATGAAACGTTCAGTAGTTCCCAAGTCAACTCCACCTTGAGCGGCTTAACAAGCACTCCAGAAACCGCACAACTTCATAGTATTGCGCAAACGAGTGATGGCGGCTTCATTAGTGTTGGACATATTTCACTCGGTGGAGAGCAAAATGGCTTGGTCGTAAAATTCGACGCGCAAGGTAATCTCGATACGCAGTTCGCTAACTCAGGCACCTTAATTATTGGTGAAGACGATACTAAAAATACCCTTCTGTACGATGTCACCTTAACCGCAGAAGGCCATATTGCTATCGTTGGAGCGGAGGACAACGCCATGTACCTCACCAGCATCGATAACGTTGGCACTCAACTTGAGCAAAAACGCATCACGCATAATCACTTTATCCTCGGCAAAGCCATAAAAAGGGATGCGTATGGCGGCCTATTCGTCGCGGGCCATAGCAGTGATGGTTTTGAGCTTTACCGCTTCCAATCTGATTGGACCGAACTCACACATTACCCTCCGCGTTCCCTCGGAATCGCTATGGAAATGCAAGATATTGCACTAGATACGTTAGGCAACGTTTTTGTCACTGGAAATGCGCAAATAAAACAGGAACAGGATATTTTTGTACTAAAATATCCGCAAGCAGTAGGCTCATTTTAAATGCATGGCCCTTATAAACAAATGATAGAAAAACTATGAAATTAACCTTTCACGGAGTTCGTGGATCAATACCTTCTCCAGGCCCTGAATATGTTAGGTATGGCGGGAACACGGCGTGCATTCATATTGAGTTGAAAAACGGCACTCATATCATTCTTGATGCAGGAACAGGCATTAAAAGTGTTGGTCAAAAACTGGCGGGCGAGCAAAGTGATATTCACTTACTTTTAAGCCACAATCATTGGGATCACATTCAGGGATTCCCATTTTTTATTCCTATTTATCAGGCGAATAGAAATATTTTTATTACTCCGGGGAAAACCACAATAGAAGACAATGACGCGATTTTGCGACAAATGTCGGGAACATATTTCCCTGTCAATTACCAGTCTCTCGCCTCAAATATTCACATCACCCCCGTACCTGCTAATACCGACACATGGGAGCTTCAAGGTGCCACCATCACACGGCGTTCAATGAATCATCCGGGAAGCGGTAGCTCTTATTTAATAGAAGCAGATGGTGCAAAGGTGGCTTACATCACAGATAATGAACTTTACCCGCCCTATCAAAAAGAAACCGATTTTCTTCAGTGGGTTAACTTTGCTGAAAATGCTGACTTAATCGTACACGATGCGCAGTACATGCTGTCCGATATGCCGGCGAAATCAGGCTGGGGGCATTCTGTCGCAGAAGAAGCGGTAAAACTAGCGATGGCTTCCCGCGCAAAACGGCTCGCCTTATACAGCCATGACCATATCCGAACCGACGATGAGCTTGAGCAAGTTGAACAACACTGCCAAGAAATCATCGAAATCGCCCAAATGGACGTCAAGATGTTTGCCGCTGCTGAGGGGCTAAGCATCGATTTCGATCAACAATGAGCATCACCTTTCTCACCAAACAAAAACGGCGCTCTATGTTAATTGGCTTCGTATTTGTGGTGTTTTCATTGTTGATTCAATTCAGTCAAGTAACCGGCCTGAAAACCTTACTTTCCCGAGCCGAAGGCATTATTTATGACTTACGCTTAAAACAAACGCTCACTCCTTCGAAAGTTTCCCATACAGAGATTTTAATCCTCGATTTGGATGAAAAAACCATGGCCCAAATTGGTTGGCCGTGGCCACGAAAGCAGCTTGCACAGCTCGTCCACAATTTGGCTGACGCGGGTGTCGCCGTTATTGCTTTCGACATTATTTTTTCAGAAACAGAGCGCAATGCTGCGCAAGAAGTATTAAACCAGCTAAACACCAAGCATCAAGAGCAGCAAAGCATTCAAGCCCTTGTGCCATTGATGGACGGGGATCAACATTTTATTGAAAGCTTTGGTTCAACAGATGTATTGCTCGGTTACATTCTTCAACATGACCCAATTCGCAGGGGAAAATTACCGGAACACGTTGTACAAAGTGATGTTGCTATTGGCCCAAGCTTACCGATAACTGCCTTTTCAGGATACGTCACTAGCCTCCCTAAGTTTCATGCGTATTCAGCAGGAGAAGGGTTCATAAACTCTTCTCCCGACCCCGATGGTTTTTTACGCAAAAGTGCTTTGTTGTATCGGTTCGAAGACAAGCTTTATCCTAGCCTTGCTCTTGAAACCGCTCGACTATACACCTTGGCAGAAACTATCAAAGTGAAGACCCAACCAGCGGGCAAGCTTAATCATATAGAAGGGGTAATGCTTGGCAATGAACTAATTCCTACCGACGCTGAAGCCCGTGTACTCATCCCCTACAAAGGGCAACGTGGAAGCTACCCGTATATTTCAGCGATCGATGTCCTGAATAACACCTTCTCAGCCGAGCAATTTGAAGGCGCGGTTGTTTTTGTCGGCACCTCTGCCATTGGTTTATCGGATTTGCGAGCAACCCCTGTCGGTGTGCAATATCCGGGGGTCGAGGTTCATGCAAATGTATTAGACGGGCTGCTAAACCCAACACAGTTAAAATATGTTCCTGATTGGTGGGAAGCTGCAACCGCTCTATATTTGTTGTTTATAGGAATATTGTTATCAATAATGCTACCGCAGTTGGGTCCTCGTAGGATGGCGCTCACTGGATTACTCACTTTAGTCTTCACGATAACTTGCAATGTTGCTTTATGGAATAATGCCAACATGGCTCTGCCTATCGTTTCCTCCTTGCTCTTAATTAGCTTAATCGTGGGTTACAACATAAGCATCGGCTTCTTCTACGAATCTCGCCAAAGACAACAAATAAAATCCATTTTTAATCAATATGTGCCTCCTGCTCATATCGACAAAATGCTCAGCTCTCCCGAAGATGTTTCGATGGATGGCGAGCGTAAAGAACTTACGGTTTTGTTTTCCGACATCCGTAGCTTCACCAACATTTCTGAATCGCTTAATGCTAACCAGTTGAAGAGTTTATTAAACCGTTATTTTGATCCGATTACAGAGTGCATCTTTAATCACCAAGGTACGATCGATAAATACGTGGGAGACATGGTGATGGCATTTTGGGGAGCGCCATTAGATGACCCTAATCATCCTGAGCATGCTGTTGAAGCCGCGCTTTCTATGTTGGCGATTACCGCACAATTGAGAAAAACATTTCATGACGAAGGTTTGCCAGAGGTTTATATTGGTATCGGTATCAATACCGGCACAATGAATGTGGGTGACATGGGCTCGACGTTTCGTCGCGCTTATACCGTGCTTGGAGATGCGGTGAATCTAGGCTCTCGCTTAGAGGGACTAACCAAATTTTATGGTGTGGAATGCCTAGTCAGTGAATTTACAGCACAATCCTGTGCATCAATAACCTTTCGCTTAATAGATAGAGTGAAAGTTAAAGGAAAGGTTCAGGCGGTAAAGATTTACGAACCGCTTGACCCCGCGTTGGGACACCAAGACAAGTTAACAGCAAAGCCTGATCTTGAAAAAGCGTACGCATGTTATCTTCAGCAAGACTGGCAACAAGCAGAAAGGCGGTTTAGTCAACTTTATGAACGTTACCAAGAAACACTTTATCGTGTTTTTCTAGATAGAATACAAGAGCTAAAACAAGCTCCCCTGCCGCACGATTGGGACGGTAGTTTTACCCACACAAGCAAGTAGGAGGATAGACATGGATTTCAAACATATTCTAGGAGAGTTGGTCAATGTCAGTATTTCGCTTTCCTCGGGGAAAGACACGACATTGTTGTTAGAAAAAATATTACTGGTTGCCAAACACTTATCTAATGCGGATGGTGGCACCATTTACAGTGTAACCGAAGATAACCAACTTCAGTTTGATACTTTAGTGAATGATACGTTGCAATTGTACATGGGAGGCTCATCTGGCAAGCCTATCACCTTCGACCCGATTCCAGTGAAAGTTAATGGGGAAATTAACACTTCCGCTCTGGTTGCTTACGCCGCCGGCTCCGATCTGGTGATCAATATTGAAGATGCCTACAACACCAAAGAGTACGACCTTTCCGGCCCCAAGAAAATGGATGCTCAAACAGGCTACCGCACACAATCTGTTCTCACTATTCCAATGAAAAATCACGAAGGGGATTTAAACGGGGTCCTTCAACTGGTTAACGCTCGCCAAGGAAACAACGTCATCCCTTTTAATCAAGAAATTGAACAGGCGATCCGAGCACTGGCATCGTTGGCTGCCGTTGCATTAACAAATCGACAGCTTATTGATGATATGGAGAAACTGTTTCAATCATTTACACAGCTAATCGCAAAGGCCATTGATGAAAAATCACCTTACACAGGTGGGCATTGTCGTCGCGTCCCCGAACTAACAATGATGATTGCGGAAGCCGTACACCGTCACGATCAAGGCCCTTTAGCTAGTTTCACCATGACAGATGAAGACAAGCATGAACTTAGTCTCGCTGGTTGGCTGCATGATTGTGGAAAAATTGCGACCCCAGAACATGTGATGGATAAATCCACAAAATTGGAAAAGGTCTTCGATCGAATTGAATTAATTACCACCCGTTTTGAATTGGCGATGTCGCAACTCACATTGGAATACACACGGAAGATCCAAAACAGTCATGACACACAAGAACAACAGCAATTGCAGGATAGGTTAAACGAAGAGATTTCCACGCTTCAAAGCGCTCGCGAATTTGTTGAAACCGCCAATATTGGTGGGGAATTCATGAGTGAAGACAAACAGCGCTATATCGAGGACATTGCCAACCTGCATCAAGTTACTATCAAGGGAGAGAAGCATCCTCTACTCACTCCCGATGAAGTTTATAACTTGCAAGTTGCGAAAGGAACGCTCACGCCTGAGGAGCGAGAAATCATTAATCGTCATATGGACATTACCATAGAAATGCTGGAGTCCCTGCCTTTCCCCAAACACCTGAAACGCGTTCCCGAGTTTGCCGGAGGCCACCATGAAAAAATGGACGGTACGGGTTATCCCAAAGGACTGACAAAAGAACAAATGTCGGTTCCAGCCCGAATGATGGCTATTGCCGATATATTTGAAGCCTTAACAGCATCGGACCGACCATACAAACCCGGTAAAAAAATTAGCGAATGTCTTCGAATTATGGGATTTATGTGTAAGGATAAGCATATTGATGCCGATTTGTTTAAGATTTTTGTTGATGAGGGTGTTTTCCTTGAATACGCACAGCGGTATTTAAGTCAAGACCAAATTGATGATGTGCAAATTGAGAAAATACCCGGCTACCTAAACATCCATTAAGCGGGGGCATATGGAAAAACCCAACACAGCATTGCTATTAACTGGCGGTGGCGCGCGCGCCGCCTATCAAGTTGGCGTGCTAAAAGCCATGGCCACGTTGTTTCCCCGTAATCATCATCTTCCTTTTCCGATACTGTGCGGCACCTCTGCTGGTGCCATTAATGCCACCGCACTGGCTTGCTACGCGTCTTGTTATCACCTTGGCGTGCGTAAGCTGGAGTGGGTATGGAAGAATTTTCAGACAGAGCAAGTGTATGTGGCCAATTTATCCGGCACACTTAAGCACTTAGCCAGCAATTACCTTTCTAAGTTTCAAATTAACGAGGTGCGTAAAACTCAAGGTAACTTACTCAACAACCGGCCTTTGCGTGGTTTACTGCGGCAGATGCTTGATTTCAATCGTATTGATAGAAACCTACATAGGCAGCATCTTCAGGCTATCAGCATTACCGTATCCAGTTATAGCACCCATGAATCGGTTAGCTTCTTTCAAGGTCAACCCCATTTAAAGCCTTGGAAAAGGCAAAAACGTCGAGGGCAACCCTGCGTATTAGATGTTGACCATTTACTTGGTTCAGCCGCGATTCCGTTAGTGTTTCCAATCGTAAAACTCGGAAATGATTTTGTGGGAGATGGATCTATACATCAGCTATCCCCTTTAAGCCCTCCAATTCATTTAGGCGCGAACAAGGTATTAATTGTGGGTGTAGGCCAAAGGGAAAAACGCTTTAATAATATGGATCTGTATCCTCGCAACGCCATGGTGGCTGGTCACTTACTGGATACCCTATTTGCTGACACGTTAGATGCGGATTTAGAGCGAGTTGATAGAATTAATGAAACCTTAGGCATTATGACCCCTGAGCAACAACAGCAAACTCAGTTGAATCATATTGATTATATGCAAATCAAGCCTTCTCAGGATTTGCAAACAATCGCTCAAAAACACTTTCGTTGTTTACCCAGTGGTATAAGAAGCATTTTAAAAATGTTTGGTGTTACAGAAAGGTCCGAGTCCAGCTTACCAAGTTATTTGCTGTTTGAATCCCCTTACTGTCGAGAATTAATTGATCTTGGATTCAAGGATGGAATGGATCAAAAATCTCAAATTAAGCGATTTCTGGAAATCGAATAATGGGACTTAAATAACATTATCCTGATGAATACGAATAAAAGAAGGTGTTCCCACCTTGCTGTAATCCACTTTATATTCTTTTCCACTGATTGTTTGAATAAATAACAGTGTTTTTTCATCACCAAAAATATCGGTATGTGTTACATCGACTAGCTCTATATCCAACTGTTTTGCATCCCTTTTTGTTTCAGGAATCTCTCCGTTGTACTCCTTAATACCTCTGAAAGTTACAATAACAGGAGGATTATCTTCACCATTCACAACCAGTAAATCTAACTTTCTTATTTTATGGATAATGGTGTTCTTACCACTAATTAAATACGGCTTTTCTGTCATCTTTCACCCCGTTTTAATTTTATTGCCGGATGTTAAATTTGCCGACCACTTAAAACCTCAAATTTTGCTTACTACAAAAAGAGTAGACTAAATTCAAAAAAATGATGATTTTTCACTTTCGTATTAGCTCGTAAAAACACAGACCTTTCTTTTTTAACATCTAGCTCAGTTCAAATTCAAAAATGCTTTGCTCAACAAATTGTATTTTATTTTTTCGAACCCAAAATGAGCCCTTTGGTTACTAGGGCGTGTTTAATTGTCAGTCACTCCATAAAGATTTGTCGCAAGTTCACCGTGGCTCCTTCTATGCAAACTTCTAATTCTCTATGGATTGACTGAGAGTTTGGTACAGGTGTGTAGAGGCGAAAGATTATCAGGCGTAACTTGGTCGATATGTTTTATTTGGTGAAAATGCGACAATCTCTTTGGTTTTGCACTTGACCTGATTACAATAAATTAATATTTTAAATAAACAAAACCAAAAGCATTAACCAATTTAATGAAACAGTTATCAATAGACAATCTTCGCGCCTTTGTTGCCGTTGTCGAACTCGGTGGGTTTGCCAAAGCTGGTGAATACCTGAATCGTTCGCAACCTGCAATAAGTTTACAAATTAAACGACTAGAGCAACAATTAGACTGCAAGTTGTTCCAACGCGAAGGTCAACGCCAAGTGCCAAATCAAAAGGGCAAAGAACTCTATAACATGGCAGTTGAGCTGTTAATGCAAAACGATCATATCTTTCAACACTTCGCCAGAGCCCCTTTATCTGGGCAAATTCGCCTCGGTATTCCCGGAGAATTTGCAACAACATTACTTCCAAACATAATCGGGACATTTAATAACGCACACCCTGATGTCACCTTGGAAGTCACCTCAGCACTCAGTGCTGATTTATTAAAACTACATTCAAAAGACCCCTTTGATTTACTACTGGTACTGGGGCACCCGCTGCATACCAATGAAAAAATACTCACAGATAAATTAGTGTGGGTGGGTTCACAGGATAACCCAATGAAAAATGAAGGTTTATCATTGGTGTTAGCGCCAGATGGATGTGTGTATCGTCGTAAAGTGATTCAAGAATTGGAAAGTAATCACATAAATTGGCGTTTAAGCTTTACCAACTCGGATTTGTCTGGCATTACCGCTGCGATAAAAGAAGGGTTAGGCATTACTGCATTAGCACGCAGTACCATCCCTCTAGAATTAAAAGAGCTGGAAGGCAATAACCTACCAGCGTTAGGTGATGTCAGCATTCACTTAAAGTCATTTAACGAAAAAAGCGACGTCGCTAAAACCTTGGAAGAGTTTATGTACAATCGTTTAGCCGTGATGACGGGATAGAGGTTGCGCCATTTGAGGTAGCTCTCCCTTTATGCCCATGGCGCGCAAAATCACGTTTTGTTTGAAGCCCGGTAATGCATTGCTCACCGACATGCCCACACCTCTAACCAGTTTCTTTAATGGATTATTGCCAGAAAATAGCTGTTTAAAGGCTTCCATTGAAGCAATCATGTGACTTGCTTCAGACTTACGCCAACGTTCAAATGCGCGTAAATTTGCCCACGCCCCTATGTCTTTTTCTTGCTGCTTTAATTCAATGAGCGTTTCCGCTAGAGCGGCAGCATCTAACAAACCAAGGTTTGCCCCTTGTCCTGCTAATGGATGAATAGTATGCGCAGCATCGCCAATCACCACTACGCCCTCGCTTACCCACTGACGAGCGTACTGCATTCTTAAAGGGAATCGTTGACGAGGCGTTATCAATTCACACGTTCCTAATTGCATATCAAAGGTGCTTGCAAGCACTTTCGAGAATGCGTCATCAGACATAGCCATTAATGCATCGGCTTGCTCTACCTCTTGAGACCAAACAATAGAGCAAAGGTTAGGTTTCCACATAGGTAAAAACGCTAATGGTCCGCTTTGGGTAAAGACCTGACGAGCTGTTTCGTTATGGGCTTCCTGAGTTTTTACAGTGGCTACAATGGCATGTTGTCCATAATCCCAAAATGTCACCGGAAAACCGGCTTGTTGACGAATTTTAGAGCGCCCACCATCTGCACCAACCAGTAAACGTGCGCTAATCAAAGAATCATTTTCCAATTGGATGATATTCGTCGAACCTTGCATATGCACCTTGTTAATTTGAGCTGGCGCAATCAAGGTAATGTCGTCGCAAGCTTTTGCTTTATCCCATAAAGCGGCGCGAATGCGTTCATTTTCCACAATATGCCCAAGGGCTGGCTGATGAACTTGCTCATGAGAAAAGTGAATATGAGCAAAGCTATCTTGCTCTTTCACATCCATATTTTGGTAAGAACACACACGTTTTTCGGCAATCTGTTCCCATACTTGGCAATGTCGAAAAATTTGTTCCGAAGCTAAACTAATTGCACTCACTCTGGCTGCGGGAGCAACACTTTCATCAGTATTAAACCATTTAGGATCGGGTTCACTTGTATCTAACACCGCAATGTTAAAACCCTGTCCAGAAAGCCCGACAGCGAGGGTTAGCCCAATCATGCCGCCGCCAATAATCGCAATATCGAAAGTTTGCATTATCCTTTTGTTCCTAATTCATCTAAAACGGCGTGACGTCGACGTCCCATTGCTCTTTGGGCAAAAAGGTGTTTCAACGAAGGTAAAAACTGTAATCCGGCAAGCCCTAAGTTACGTGCAACAACCTTAAGCATGGCATCATCAGAGAACAAATGAACCAATGCATGTGTTGCACTAATGGTTGTTTTCGCATCCTGTTTTCTTAGTGCTCGATAAGCCGAAAGTATGGTGTACGTACCAACATCGTCGCCGGATTCAACAGCGTGTTTGACACAAGCAACAAGGTCTTCAACATCGCGAATACCTAAATTAAAGCCTTGTCCTGCTATGGGGTGTAAGGTTTGTGCGGCATTACCTAGTAATGCTGCTCGATGTAAATGCCCCCCCGAAGCATGCAATAAACGCAATGGATACGCTGCTCGTAACCCTACTTGCGTTATCTTACCAAGACGATAACCAAACGCTGCTTGTAGTGCGCTAATAAATTCAGCCTCGGAGGCATTCAGCAACGCGCTTTCGTCGCCATAATTAAGTGTCCACACCACAGAGCAACGTTCGTCTGTCATGGGTAAAAAGGCAATAGGCCCATTTTGGGTAAAACGCTCAAACGCACAGTTGTTGTGAGGCTTTTGTGTACGCACATTCGCAATTAATGCCACTTGTTGATAATCCTGCACCTCTGGCACAACGTTTAGCAATTTCCGCGTGCCAGATTCGCCGCCGTCTGTAGCGAGTAAAAGTTTGGCTTGAATACGCTGCTGCGAATCCAACACCACATTAACGTGGTCGGTTTCAAAAACTAGAGAAGTAATTTTATCAGGGCAAAACCATGTAATTTGCGAGGCTATATCGGGTTTTTGCAATGCGCTTTGTAGCACTCGACCAAAATCATGTAACTCAATGACTCTACCAAGGGACTCAACCGCGTAATCTGGGGCATATAAATCACACTGCCCTAAATAGCCTTTATCGGTGACTTGAATGTGCTGAATGGGTTGCGTTACCGCATTGATGTCGTTTTGCAGCCCTAACGATGCCAAATAATCTAATGAGTGACGAGCAAGCGCAATGGCTCGACCATCAAACCCTGGGTGTGTGGAATCGGAGCGATAATCTTGTGCTTCGATAATTGCGATACGCAAAGGCTGACGTTGAGCACGCTTCGTTTGGTGCGATAATTGTGCGAGCGCTAAAGCCAGACTGCATCCGACTGTACCGCCCCCGGCAATCACAAAATCGAAGGGTTGAGTCTCCATAGAAGGTTGAGGCGTCACAAATGTTAATTCCAATTTAAATAAACAGGCTCAGGTCGAGCGACACAAAGAAAAGCCCTTAATTAAAAGGCGCCGCTGATGAAGTCGCATTAACCTACTTTTCAGCCATTAAAGCTTCAATATCGTCTATCGTCTTAGGCACGTTTTGGGTGAGCACCTCGTGGCCGTCGGCGGTAATCACTATATCGTCTTCAATACGAATACCGATACCATGCCACTTCGGATCAACATCAGCTTGGCTATCGATATAAATGCCCGGTTCAACCGTGAGCACCATGCCCGGCTGTAAAGGTCGATCTTCACCGTTAACTTTGTAATTGCCAACATCATGCACATTCATTCCCAGCCAGTGCCCTAAGCCATGCATGAAGAATTGTCGCCACGTTGCATGTTCAAGATTGTATTCCAATGATCCCGACAAAATACTGCGCTCAATCAAACCCTGACAAATCACCTCAACTGCAACTTGTGTTGCTTGCTTCAACGTGTTGCCCGGCACTAGCACTTGCATCGCTTTTAATTGTGATTCAAGCACTAAGTTATACAGACTTGCTTGAGCCTCGCTAAACTTGCCGCTCACAGGAAAGGTTCGCGTAATATCGGCGGCGTAACCTTGATAATGCGCGCCAGCATCAATCAACACTAAGTCACCCTTTTTCACTGCACAGTTGTTGTCGGTATAGTGCAAAATACAGGCGTTTTCGCCCGCACCAACAATGGTATTATACGCGGCTGAGCGCGCCCCTGACATGGCAAACTCATGCAGAATATCGGCTTCAAGTTGATATTCGAATACACCTTCTTGCACACGTTTCATAGCTCGCACGTGAGCACGACAGGACATTTCTGCCGCTTCCCGCATCACCGCTAATTCTGCCGGCGATTTAAACAAACGCATTTCATGTAACATAGGGGCCAAATCAACGATCATGGATGGCGCGGTTTTCGTTTGCTTTGGCGCTTGTCTTAATAACTGTAGCGCCAACATTAACTCGGCTTCTTTGGCATCATCCGAACCAAGTAGAAAATAAACTTGCTTTTGCTCATTCAACAATTCGGGTAACAGCCCTTCAAAATCGTCGATAGCATGGGCTTCATCCACCAGCAATTCACTCGGAGCTTGCTCAACGCCTAAACGTCGACCATTCCAAATTTCTGCGAGTTTATCTTTGGTCTGACAAAACAATACGCTACGGTGATTTTTGGCTTGCCCATTTCGGACATCGTCGTGAATCAGCACAAGCCACGCCTGAGGTTCATTAAACCCAGTGAGATACAAAAAATCACTATCTTGGGTAAATGCGGCTTCTGTGCCATTACCTTTTTGATGCATCTCCGCAGATGCAACCACCACAACACTGCCGACTGGCAGTTTGCTCATTAAGGTCTCACGGCGTTGCAAAAATTCAGTTTTCGCTATCATGAAGGTTCCTTGGAAAGTTCCGAAGAAGATTAGTGAAGCACACGAGCACCATCAGCCCCTTTAGACGAATGATGACCAAGCTCGCTGAAACACAACATCGCAGAAATACGCACGTATTCAAGCACCTCAAACAATGCTTGCTCGGATTCTTCATTCTCTGGCATATCGCTATCCATATGAATGATGTCGGAGAAGTCTTGTAATGCCTCTTTCACATCTTCTGAACAAGACTTTAGTTCTTGTTGTTGAACGCCAAAGCCCAACATAAAACCTTGAACCCAAGCGATTAACGATTGACCTCGCTCACTGATGGGGGCACCTTCTTCCGGTATACACAACACCAAAGAAAACTCATCTCCTTGAAGTTGTTGACAAAGCTGCTCGTATAACTCCACCGTCATACTAGCCACTTCACTATTTAACGGCTCTCCTGCGTTAATAAAGTCTTGAAGTGATAGCTTCCAATCAGGGTTTTCTGGGTCCATTCCCCCTGCTAACATGCCACATAAAATACCTTGTAGCTCGGAAGCATCGGCCAAAATATTATAACGGTGCATTAAGCCGGTTAAGGCTTCATAATTTACGTCTGTATTTTTCAATGTTAACTCACTTGGTAACTTAAGCCGCTATCCTAACATTTAGTTTTAAGGCTGCTCAATCCGTTCACTGGTTAAACCACAGACAAATTGTTGTTTAACCAAGCAAACAGTTACTTAATGCCTGTATTCAACCATAGTTCACTTGGCATATTTTAGAGAATAAGTTAATGTTGAATCATAAGGTAGCAAAAGCGAATACAAGTTTGGCTTTCCCGGTCTACCTATTAGAATTACGATTTTTTGTCTCTCGAGTGTTCGCCAGTATGGCTACGTCCCGAGCCGATGCTAACATTTATGGAAAATGACTCTGTTACTATTGTGCAAGCTTGGCATGTACCAAGAAGCCTACGGTAGCGGCGACTTTTCCGCCCTGAACTTTCGGTTCTAGGGTTTTGCCTTACAAGCGGCACTTTGGGAGACAAATTCCTTCTTTGATTTCAATTAGCAATGAAAGCCATAACTCCCATATGAAATAAACTGGAACCTATAGCTCCAGTCCCAGCTCTTCAGTTAATCGAAATGCAACCACTTCAAATGCAAACCATGCATAAGTGTTTTTAAGATCACCATCAATTGATCTGCTTTAATCAAACAGGGCACTTCAATAAAGGAATATAATCCTAATATTGAGGTGAACTATGACAAAAAGAAAAACTGGCGATTACTTCCACAGCATTTGGCCTTTGACATTTCGTATGCAGTGATTGGATTCGGTAATGACGGTTTTGAGGCATATCAGCTTAAGATATGCATTGAAGCCTTCCAAACATTGATTGATAAAAATATCAATGGATTGGTGTTTACGTTTTGCTATGTTCACCCAGCTAGTAACTATTTCAGAACAAAACGACATTAGCCCTAATTTCATATGATCATCTTGCACTTACGGGCATTGTTGATCAATTCACTCCATAGACAAAACATCAGTAATACAGCCCTATTTCAGGCCATTTTGTAGGTTTCAGGCATACCTATCCTGGTAAGTTTGTTCATTGCTTTAATAGCTGCCATTGTTTCTGCAATCTGTGAATTGTAATGCCTTAAGCTCAGTTTATCGCCAAAGAGCGTTTTGAATCTGAACATGGCTGTTTCACTTAGTGAACGTTGATGGTAGTCAGTTTGCTTTTTCCAATAACGGTTGGAACCTGTGAGGTTTTGGCATATCACGGCATAATTTCGCGGATGATCAATTTCCCATTTAGCCGCGTTCTTTCTCGGTGGTGTTAAGGTCTGCGCTCGTTTCCTTGTAATCGCCTCGTAGCCAAGCCTTGTGTCGTATGCCCCATCTCCGGACACCTGTTTGATTTGGCGACGAGTTTGTTTGAGTAAATCGGGTAATACTTCGCTATCCGTCGTTCGACTTAAAGATAATTGAGCGCCAATGATATCGTGAGTTTGGGCGTCAACAGCAAGATGTAACTTACGCCATGAGCGGCGTTGCTCACTACCATGTTTTTTTGACCTTCCACTCGCCTTCACCAAACACTTTCAAGCCTGTTGAGTCGATTGCTAAATGTTTAATTTCACCAGAAGCGGGAAACTTGATATTGATATCTAAATCCTTAGCCCGTTTGCTAATACTGCTGTAGTTCGG
>NZ_JABEPE010000079.1 GCF_026788005.1 Alteromonas sp. a30 | reverse complement strand
GCGCTAATTTTCTGCTCGACCGCTTG
Organism: Alteromonas sp. a30; assembly: GCF_026788005.1. Taxonomy (GTDB): domain Bacteria; phylum Pseudomonadota; class Gammaproteobacteria; order Enterobacterales; family Alteromonadaceae; genus Paraneptunicella. The sequence goes on along the minus strand of NZ_JABEPE010000079.1, from coordinate 918 downwards.
AACATCGGTTTGCTGTTTTTCCGCTAGAGCTAACAGGCTTTCGTTTACGCTACTGTTGTCTGTTTCCGTGCTGTTTGTGGTCGTGGTCATGGTTGGCTTGTTCTCAGGTTCGGTGGTTTCTGGCTGTGGGTTTTCAGTTTGTGTTTTTTCGTTCTGAGGGTTTTCACTTTGTGGCTTTAGTGCTTGGCTTTGGGGCGCGCCTAAAATCGCTTTGACTTTTTCAAGCAAGGTTGGCGTTGGCTTTTGTTGGCTCTCTTGGCCCTGCTGGCTCTTTTGATTTAGTGGGATCAATGAATGTTTAGCTAAGTGATCAGGAATAGCGAAATGAATATCGCCCGAAGCAGACGCCGAAACAGAAAGGTGGTCGGTCACTTCATCAATCAATCCCAGCGCTTGGGCTTCGCTGGCGGTGTAATAATGGTCGCTACCGTCCATCATGGCTCGAATGTCGTCTTTCGATACGCCTTTAGATTCAAAGGTGGTTGAAATCAATGCGTTAAATTTGTCGAGCACATCGGCGGTTTTGCGGTGCTCTTTGGCGTTGCCATACATGCCCGTGCTGGAGTCGTGAACCATTGTGATCGCATTACCGAACGATAGGCGCTTATCACCGGCTTGAAGAATAAGCGCTGCAATCGACATTGCTGAGCCCATGTTTACAGTGGTGATTTCAGCACCGTGGCTGACTAGCGCATTGAAAATGGCGATGCCATCGACCACCGAGCCGCCACGACTGTTCAAGAACACTTTCACCTTTTTGCTTTTCACTTGGCTAAGCGTGTTTACAAAGTCTTTGGCTGAGGTGCTTTCCGAAAATAAAGACTCACCAATATAGCCGTGGATCCAAATTTCCGTGGTGCCATTTGCTGCGCCCGAAATACGCCAAAAGTCGTGATTGTCTTGCCCATGCATTGCTCG
>NZ_JABEPE010000078.1 GCF_026788005.1 Alteromonas sp. a30 | reverse complement strand
AACAGCGCTATTTAATTAGTGACGCAATGCAGTAGAGGCTTATTTTTATTTTGCGTTTTACGAACGTTGTGTTCTTAGGAGTTTCAGGTTTGCAGGGTGTAAAGCAGTATTGTTAAGTGTCTTTATACAGTAGGTTTCTTTGTGTATTGTTGATCAAATATACAATTGTAAGTATACTTACCGCGTACATTTTATATTATTTTTAAGGATTTCTAATGCCACAGCTTAAGCCGAAAACTCGGAAACAAGCTACAGCGAAGGACGTAAAGTCTGCTGCTGCGGTTGGTAATGCCCAATATGAATACTTTCAGAAATACGGCAAGTTTCCTAAAAGTAGTCAGGACTTGAAGGAATTTCTTCGGTAAGTGCTCATTCAAACTTGTAGCTTGTTTCGTCAAATACCCGAATGGGAAGCTCATAAAAACACATTTGAAGATTATAAGCTACGTAGTATTCAACCTGACTTCTACGGTAGGGATGCTGAATTAAGTTTTCCTCATGTTCACCACATCCATTTAGCGCAAGACGAACATCAACATGTTTCGTCGCGCTGGTCCAACATTAAACAAGTTTATTATCGTACTCACGATAAATCTAAACCGGAAGAAGATTACTGGTTAATTTATGCTTATGATGATTTCAGCAATAATTGCCTACTTTTAACCATAATCGGCGATCATGCTCATAATAGTCAAAAATGGCGATCTTATTTAACGAGTTTGTATACCAGTTTTGTCGAGCCGTGGATTACAGGCAAACTCTCTTGTGCAATATGATTTTTTATATATTTCTTAAAAGTTTTAATGCCCACGAATTGCCACAGTTTCAGTCGTAAAATGTATTGGCTAGTCGTGTTTGGTGGGATTAGTTTGTCTTATAATTCAATAAGTTATTGATTTATAAGTGAAGCTAAGAAGTTGAAAATCCCCGTGTCGGTGGTTCGATTCCGCCTCTGGGCACCATTTCATAATTACCCGTTGCCAATGTACCGCAAAGCCTTATGGGGCTTGAGATTGCGGGAGTTTGAAAGCCCTCTTTTAGCTTGTATTTAATTTTCTCTGAAAACACCAATTTTTAATCCGTCTAGTGTTACGGGACTCAATTGTGCAGCCGATTCAGGCCGCATAGGAGCAAATCTAAGATACTTTTCAGTCATTGCTAAAGTTGCATGACCT
>NZ_JABEPE010000077.1 GCF_026788005.1 Alteromonas sp. a30 | reverse complement strand
CTTTTTCATGTTCTGGCTCCTGCTTAGATGTCGTTACGGATGATAACGTCAAGATTGAAACAATCGCGACGAGACTGCTGATGGCTCAATGGCTCACCACCTGAGGTGCGAGACTTATCATTAAACCAAACGCTACCTGCGCCACCTTGAGATGAGCAGTTTAAGAAGCCATCAGAACAACTATCTAACCAGTTTTGCGTGGTTTCTAGAGCGACTTGGTTCTCGTAGCCAGCACAGTAGCTGTCGCCATCAAACGGTGAAGACTCAACATCTGTACCCACAACCGATTTAAATGTTTTAGGTAACGAAGGACGACCAGATGTACCGAAAAGCCAGTTTGCATTGTAATAAGCCATGTCGCCTTCACGTTGCATTTGTACCGCATCGCTCGCGTAGCCTAACAACCAACCAAGTGTTGATTCAAACACGTTACCGTCAATAACCGCATCAGCAAGAGGTGTTCCTTTGCTTGATGGCGCTAGCGCGATAACTTGTCTTGTTTTGTTGATGATGTTTGGATAGCGCGAATCCCACGTTGGGTTCGACATGATCCAGCGCATAACATTACCACCGTTAGAATGCGTAATAACATTCAACGTTGTAATACCTTGACCGTTAATAAAATTAGTTAATTGACCGGCTAAGCAACCTGCGGCTGCATCTGCCCACATAAATTGCTCAAAGTCACAATTAATTACCGTATAACGATTACCATTGCCAGACATAACGGAATTAACAAAACTTCCCGTCCAGTAATCATTATAGGCATCAGTTTGATGGCCCGTACCGTGTACGAATGCCACCCCCATGTTTGCGCTACTAACGGCGGAGAAGCCTAGTAGCACTAGCGAGCTTAAGATCTTGAAAATTTTCACGTTTTCACTCCAATCTGGTTATAAGAATTGTACTCATATGTTCAGTAATTTGGAGAAATAAGGAAACACCAAATAACCGAAGATGTTAACCATAGGTTAAGTTTATTACCGTGTAAAGATTTTGTAATTAATTTATCCAACTTTTCACATAGATGTAAAATTTAATAACCGTAAAGACAATTAAACTCAAATAAAAAAGGCATTCCGAAGAATGCCTTTAACTATATAAAATAAATGGTGTTTTATTTAGAAAGTATTCTTACCACCAAAAGAGACGTTGCGTGCCAATGTATCCACTAAGCCTAATTGCTTTTGGTCATAC
>NZ_JABEPE010000076.1 GCF_026788005.1 Alteromonas sp. a30 | reverse complement strand
CAGTCTCGTCGCGATTGTTTCAATCTTGACGTTATCATCCGTAACGACATCTAAGCAGGAGCCAGAACATGAAAAAGCAATTATTGACGTTGGGCTTGTCTATGCTGTCAGTCGCGGCATCAGCTCAAGTTCTTGAAACGAAAAGCGCAAATGACTTTTTGCACTATAGTTTTCCGGTAACGCAAAGTGCGAAGCTGGAAACCACACAGGCTTATAATGCCCTTAGCAGCAGCTACTTGATGGAAGTGTCAGGAGCACAACTGAACAAAGGCGTTACATTAAACACCACGCAATCTAACGTTTCGTTCCTAATTTCTCGTAAAAGCGGAGCGTCTCAATTAGACACGGGTTTATTGCAACTACGTCATGCCAACGCGCCATCAGTATCTTTAGTTGATACGCGAGTGACGGCAGAGCAATTGTCGCAAGTGGGCATGTTCCGTGACACCGTAGCTCTAAACACAGTGAAAGACGCGGCTTTTGGTGCGTTAACGTTGAAATCTGAGCAAGGTCTAGCGGCGAGCGATAAGTACATTGTGCAGGTGAAAGAGAAAAACTCACCTTATAACTTATCGGTTAGCATTCCAACGCAAAGCTATACAGCGGGCGACAAAGTAATAGCGCGCGGCGAAATGCTAAAAGGCAGTGACGCGTTAAACATCGACAAAGCCACAGCACAGTTAGTTGCACCTAACGGTAAGGTGTCTCAGGTTTCTGTGAAAGTGAATGGTGACGAAGTGGTGTTCAGTGCGGCAGAGCAAGCGGACATCATCTCACCGATTAACGGTTTGTATGAGTTACGCGTGCAATCGGTTGCGTCGGACAACGACTTAAGCATTCCACGTTATGCGAAAGTGGCGTTTGCGTTATCACGCGACACAGCGAAGCTAAACGGCGCATCGTTTGTTGAGAAAGACGGTTTGTCAGCTAATGTGCGTTTAGTGGCGAAAGAAGCGGGTCGTTATGAAGTGCGCGGTATCCTTTACGGAACTAATGCACGCGGTCAATTGGTTCCTGTTATGGAAACACACGCAGCGCAAAGCACGAATGCTGGCTCAGACAGCATTAAGTTGCCATTCGATGCAGCGATTTTAGCGGACGCTAATGTGAAAGCCCCTTATGAGCTGCGTGATGTGCGTTTGTATGACCAAAAGCAATTAGGCTTAGTGGATACATTGGCACGCAACGTCTCTTTTGGTGGTAAGAATACTTTCTAAA
>NZ_JABEPE010000075.1 GCF_026788005.1 Alteromonas sp. a30 | reverse complement strand
GATGGTTATATTTGTCGACATCACATTCATCAAACTGCCTATAGAAAAAATCTACGCGCCGCCGTTATTGCTAGCGGGATTAATAAACGCATTACCGCGCATACGTTTCGTCATTCGTTTGCGACACAATTATTACGAAATGGGACAGATATAAGAACCGTTCAGGATCTACTTGGTCATAGCGATGTGCGAACGACTGAAATTTACACGCATGTTATAGGTACGCGATTCAATGGCACTACCAGCCCTTTGGATAAGCTTATTTGGTGATTAAAACCTAAACTTATTACCTCCTTACCTTCACCCCATTAACCAAATAAATTCAGTGCGCTTGTCTTTATTTCTGCTTTGTTTTCTAGTGGCTTTTCTGGCCTACAATACACGCTGTAAATTTTGTCTTGCCATATTAGGTTGCTAAAGCATTCCGCTACGTAACGGGCGTTTATGCCGTAATGCCTTAGCTCTTTGTTGCTTAGGTTTATTATGCCCTCTTTAGTTACCAATTCGTAATACAGCAGCCATTCTTTAAATTCGCCGTTTTCGGTAATGCGCTCTGTGCCTACTAAGTAGATTTCTTTTCCTTGGTAGGGCAGCGCTACATCAATAGCAGCCTTAGGGTCAGTTTTAGCACTATTAGCAAGGCTAGCCATGTCAGCACTTTTAACAGTCCCTGACTGCTTAATTTCAATGCGGTTTTGAGCAGTTTGATTGCCCGTTGTATTCGCTTGTTCTGGGGAATCACTTCCGCTAAATAGTAGATTGTATAAAGCCATAATTGAGAGCAGCCCGACAGTGAAGATAAGCGGCCATTTAAGCGCTTTGAAGGGTGAATCTCCCACGCCTGATTTTGTGATTTGTCCGGTGGCGGTGGATTTGTAGAGTTTATGAACATCAAGTGGCACCTTTAAAAATTTAACAGGGTTTCCCTTTTTGTGGGTTAAGCCGTTTTCTTTGGCTAAATGCTCTCGTACACGCGGCCTTCTTGCCAGTAGCTTTAACACGTCTTTTTGCGAGTAGTGAAAGGCTTTTTCGGTTGCCCCGCGTATCAGCATCAAGACTTGTAAAATGTCCGGCGTACACCACAAAATATCCCAGTTGTATTTTCTATGACGCATGAAGGCATCTAGCATGGTGGTGGGGTAAATGATGGTGCCGTCATCGTTGTAGATGATTTCGCCTAAGTCGTCGATGTCGGCTGATTCGGTTGTGTCGCCTTTTCTGCCAATGTCT
>NZ_JABEPE010000074.1 GCF_026788005.1 Alteromonas sp. a30 | reverse complement strand
TGGACTGAAAAGCCTGGTTGGTTTCTGATATGTTTAGTCGTCTGGATTTCTGTAGGATTGTATTTTTGTGCTGACCGTGAAGACACCTAACAAGGCCCAGCATTTCGCAGCCTTTGGCTGCCGGACTCGCTACTCTCGCCGCTGTGGGCGGCGTTATACGTAAAAGAAGAATCGAGCATGGCAATAAAACAACCACAATTTGAAGAGATAGTTGAGCTGCTTAGTAAAGCTGCTCCTATCTTGGATTCCGAAGGTTTAGATGGATCGGTTAAAGATACAGAGAAACTAATTAATCGTATTAAAGGTATGGGTAGCATTACCCCATCACACAAAAATGGGCTTTACTCCGTTCTTCGTATGATGCTTGAATCTAATACCTACTATGACTCAAAAGCTGGAGAGCATTTAGATCAAGCATTTGTACTTATTAAAGAGGCGTTAGAAATCAATCGATATGATCACTAAAGACGAACTACTTCATAAGACAGATGAACTGATTGAGAAGCTCAGGGGGGAGCAGATCAATTTTATGGTGTTAATTTTTTCACCTAGCGGTCACAGTAAAATAGATTCATATGCTGAGAAATGTATAGATTTTCAGAAAAAAGTGAAATCATCAAGCGGTGAAGATGACTCAATTTATGATCTGTACAAAGAATTTATTGTGTTAGAAAGAACCACCAAGCGAAGAAGTGCCATGCTTAGTGCTCTTCCATCAATAATGATTTTATACGTATCTTTTTTTGCGGTTTTCTTCTTGCTTACATCGGTTGATATTTCAGGATTCCTAGAGAAAACGCTTGGAGTCAATGCACCGGGAAAGCTTATTACATTAGGGGTCGCAGGGGCTTTTGTGTATTTGGCAACGAATGGATTAATAAGGACGGAAAAAGAAGATAGTAAAACCCAGTTTTCCGTTGTGCTAAATCTAACGACGAGGTTTATATTGGCTGTAATTGTTCCAATAATTCTCGTTGTACTATTTTTCAACGAAGACGGCACGACCAAAAAATTAACCCTTTCTCCAGAGTTATTGAGTTTTGCATGTGGCTATAGCGCCAAGTTAGTCGTAGAGCTTTTCAATAAAATCGTTGAGAAGGGCTCAAAAATGATCGGTGCCATTTGATTTCTAACAAGAGACTATGGCGTCAATAGCTAATTTTGAGCCGCTGGCGCTTCCCACATTACACCATCTCTGAGCATCGAATTTAAGATTACGACCATCTTTCTAATGCAAGCTATTATCGCTACTTTTTTGGGCTTTCC
>NZ_JABEPE010000073.1 GCF_026788005.1 Alteromonas sp. a30 | reverse complement strand
CTTGTTTATAAGATGCACTTTGCATCAGCATCGCTAGCGTATCGCGCGCGTGTTTTTTGTCTTCTTGGGCTTTGGCTTCTTGCTCCCGATGAACAAAGCGCGATTGACCGATATACTCACCAGCTAGCTCGGCATTATATTGACGCCGTGTATCGTCTTGCCCCTTTTGCTCTTTGATTATTCTTATCTCGTCTGCGTCCATGCCATTCATTCTCAATTCTCTCACGCAGTACAATCATAGGGCGAAAGTATTAAGAATTTGATAAAAGCAGAGCATTGCGACATCCGCATTCATGATGTGATTTTTCATTGAATATTAACTAACATGCTTTATATTCAATATTGTTAAATATGAATAATTGATAGGTGCTGAAATGGCTACGACCAGTTTATCCTTAGGCGAACATTGGGAGGTTTTCATTAAAAATGAAGTTGCCAGTGGTCGCTATGGCTCTGCGAGTGAGCTTGTGCGTGATGCGTTACGCACATTAGAAGAACGCAATACGAAGCTTGAAATTTTGCGTCAACACCTAGCCGAAGGTGCGAGCCAAGCCGAACGCGGCGAGTTCGTTAATGAATCTCTGGATGAAATGCTTGGCGCATTCAAAGCAGAACGTAATGCCCAAAAAAATTAATGTCACTCCCAGAGCCAGAGCCGATATGCAGAGTATCTGGCTTTACACGGTCGAGCATTGGAACGAAGACCAAGCCGATAAGTATATCGGCACGCTTTATAACAAATTAAATACTCTGAGCGAAAACCCTCTGTTGGGCAAGCACCGTAAAGACATTGCCCACGGCTACTATTGTTCGCCCTGTCAGGAGCATCTGATTTTCTATCTCATTCGTGAGCAAAGCATTGATATTATCGGTGTCCCGCATCAGCAAATGGACATTCTGCGCTATTTTGAAGACTAGCAACCGCTAAAAACATGGACTTCACCATGACTTAGTTCAAAGCTGATAATATCGCCCGACATTTCCCAATCTCTGCCCATGCGTTCATAGTCGATATAAAACGCAAGATGTTCGGGAATGGTGCTGGAGTCTTCGGTGAACTGACGCGCATAATCTTCGAGGCTTTCATATACGCCGTGATAGCGCTCATCAATGGCTTTTTGTGCTTCCTCAAGGTCTGAATAGTAATCCAATAATTCAGCCCCAAGCCCACCATGCTCTTCAATAAATAAAGCGACTGTATGGGCAGACTCAATGCCCTCATATTCCGATAAACGATAGCCTTCAAACCCTTCATAATCATGAATGGC
>NZ_JABEPE010000072.1 GCF_026788005.1 Alteromonas sp. a30 | reverse complement strand
CAAACAGATGCGAGAAACACCATTAAAATCGGTGCGGTAAAAACCAATATTGGGCACTTAGACGCCGCCGCAGGTGTAAGCGGGCTGATAAAAACCGTGCTGTGTATGCAGCATCAATATTTGCCAGCGACGCTGCATTTTGAGCAAGGTAATCCCGCCATAGATTGGCAAAACTCGCCGTTTGAAGTGGTAGCAAAAGGGCAGGTGTGGGATGCGCCAACGGGTGTTAGCCGAGCGCTTAAGCAAACCCCAAGACGCGCAGGCGTCAGCTCCTTTGGTATCGGCGGCACCAATGCTCATGTGGTGTTGGAAGAATATATCGATGAGCGAGAATCCGGCGACAGTCGCCAATGGCAGTTATTGCCCATCAGCGCACGCAGCGAAAGTGCGTTAAGCAAGGTTAGCAAGAATTTGCAGGGGTATTTTGAGCAGCAAGAGCTAGAACAAGCTCCTTTGGCACAAGAAAAAAGCGAGCAGAAGCAACTGGCCGACATCAGTTTTACCTTGCAGCAAGGTCGCCGCCATTTGGCGTACCGTCAGGTGGCCCTGTGTGATTCAGGCACAAACGAGAGCGCCGAAAAAAACATTCATGCACAAGCAAAGCAGGTGTTGGCAGGGGAACATCCCAAACAATTATTGCAAGGTTATGCCGAGCAAGCCCCGGCTGTGACTTTTATGTTTAGCGGTCAAGGTAGCCAGTATTTGGGGATGGGCGCGGGATTGTACCGAGGGAAAACTGGCCTTGAATCAAGCGTATTTAAAGAAAACGTAGACGCCTGCCTAGACATGCTCGCGGCGGGCTCTGAATCCGAACAATCGCTAAAAACCGAGTTGCAAAGCTTGTTATTTGAGGTGGATGCAGAGAAAAAGGTAGAGGCGAATGTAGAAAGCCGAGATGCGGCTGAAAACAAAAACAACAAGCTCAACCAAACCCATATCACCCAACCGGCGTTATTCATTGTGGAATACGCGCTGGCAAAGCAGCTTCAATATTGGGGAATTCAGCCCGATGCCATGATAGGCCACAGCTTGGGCGAATACGTTGCTGCTACCTTGGCGGGGGTATTCAGCTTGGAAGATGCGATTAAGCTGGTGGTTGCCCGAGGCAAGTTGATGGGCTCTGTTTCCACAGAGGGAGCATCAGCCGGAGCCATGCTTAGTGTTGAGCTTTCCGCCGAAGCGGTGCAAGCTCGCCTTGCTGAATCTGCTTCTGATGTCAAAAATGCGTTGTCACTGGCAGCGGATAACAGCCCCAACTTGTGCGTGGTATCCGGTGAAGTTAAAGCCATTCATGCCTTTGCGGAGCAGCTAAGCGCAGCGAATATTAAGCATACCTTGCTGCGTACTTCTCACGCTTATCACAGCGA
>NZ_JABEPE010000071.1 GCF_026788005.1 Alteromonas sp. a30 | reverse complement strand
TGGCTACTGCCACCTTGAGACTGACTGCCCAGCAAGCCATCTTTTTGGGTATCCCAGTTGAAGCTGGCGATGGTTTTACTGCTTGATGGACCATCGGCAATGCGTGAGGTCACGCGGCCTAATAAGTCCATGTCGTAGCGGATGGCCTTGTTATTGGCATCCACTTCTTTTTCCAGCTCACCAAAGTCGTTGTAGGTGAAATCCGTGCGACCTTGGTTAGGGTCTATCACATATTGCTTGCGCCCCAGCGAATCGTAACGCGCCACAATGTCGTTATTCTTGGCATCACGGATAACAATGGGATTACCCGCGCCATCATAAGCGTATTGGGTAACACCACCGATGGCATCTTCGGTTCGCACCAATTGCTCTAGGGCATTGTAGGTGCGGCTCACGCTTAAATCGCCGGTATCGGAGAGTGTGGCTGCCACACTTATCTCGGTTTTTAGGCCATCGTAAAAGTAGGTTGCCTGAAGTTGCCCGTTGATTTGTGGCGTAGTTTTGCTTTGGGCACGGCCCAGCACATCGAAGCTGCCATACACGGTCGCCCTTGGCGTTTGGTTGGCGTAATACGGATGGGTTTCATGGGTCATTAAGCCACGTTTGTTGTAGCGGGAATCTTGATAAATCCAAGTACCATCAAAGCCTTGTGTTGCACTTCTTAAGGTGCGGCCTAACAAATCTTTGTATTCGCGTGAATCGGGTGCACCCGCTTGGCGCGTTTCTACCCGCATAATAGCATTGCTTGGCGCATGGCTGTCCCCATTAACACCATAATAGCGCACCAACTGCTCAGGGAAGCCGGTGCGCGCGATGCTAATGGGACGCGCTAGCGCATCATAGCTGGTGCTGGTAACTACCCCTGCCACATCGGTCACCTGCGTTGGCAAACCGGTTTTGGCCTGCGTGCGCGTGGTGGTGATATGGGTATGACTGGCGGTGGCGTACTGGGTGATTTGGTACGGGAAGTAGCCATCCGCCGCTGCGCTGGTGCCGTTATTGCTGTAATTGGTGGTGGTTTTACGTATCTGCCCGGCACGGGTGTCGTTTTGCCCTTGGATAACATCCCCTGTGACCGTCACCTCAGTTGGCAAGCCATAGCTATTGTATTTTGTTGCCGTGGTGGTAATGACCGTAGTGCCATCTTGTTTCACGCTGATGCTACTAGGTTTACGATAGGCGGTATTCCACGTCACATCAGTTTGCACGATTTTATCGCTATCGGTGCTCACGCTGCTAATACCCAGCTTGCCGCTGCGATTAACCGCCTTTTGGGTGACCTTACGATACGCATAACGATTCGGCCATGCGTCGGTGGCATCACTGAAGCTAGCCTCTTCAAGGGTGACATACACCCCGTAGTCATCTTCTATTTGTGTGCGTTTTTGGGTGATGTTGCC
>NZ_JABEPE010000070.1 GCF_026788005.1 Alteromonas sp. a30 | reverse complement strand
GAGGAAGGAGAAATAATGATTTGGTGATCTGATCATTGAGAGAAGGAAAAGTTCAAATCTTTTGTTCAACAAAGCCCAAAAATATGTATAGCTATTAATTTAAAACTGGAAATACAACCGTCAACAAAGCCATTGACAAATGTTATTTTAATAGGCAGCGGTTCCACATATAGCATTATTAGAACACCAAAAACCTATAACCCAGTAATATACCCGTAAGGAGAACTTAAAAATGACATCATTTAAATTATCTAAAAATTTAATTGGCAGCTAACAATGAAACACTTAAACCAACAACTCTAATTTTATTCCATATGAATTTATACAGGAAATATAATCTATGAAAATAAAAGAATACATGCTAACAACTAACGAAGCAAAGGCTGTAAAGTCTATTGTTTTAGAAATCGAAAAAAAACAAGAAAACCGCCTTTCATGGGTATTAAATAACGCCAAGGTAATAGCAGACAAACTTCCTTGTGGCGTTAAAAAGTTCATTTATGACTTTAAGGTAAATGATAAAGAATTAGGGGTGTGCATCAAAGGAAATTTAGTTGACGATACAAGTATAGGTAATACTCCTAGCGATTTCTTTACAAGAGATGAAAAATCCATATGCACTAATGAAGAAATTATGTTTATTCTATATTCCGAACTTTTAGGTTTTACTTTTGGTTGGAACTCAATTCAGAATGGAAATATCATTAATGATATATTTCCCATGAAAAAAGATTGTAAATCAGCTACCAGCGCGGGCTCTGCATATGATTTCGGAATGCATACAGAAGATGCTTTTCATCCCTATAGGGCTGATTACTTAGTTTTATTTGGAATGCGAAATCCTGACGAAGTGGCAACACTTATCTCTTTTTTAAAACCAGATGACTTGTCAAGCGAAACTATAGAATCTTTATTCAAAAAAGAGTTCGTTGTCGGGGCAAATGTTGGTCAGAATGTAACAGAGATAGAAGAATACACAAGCGCTCTATTTGGTTGCAAGAGTTCCCCTTACTTAAAAGTAAATATGAATAACATGAGAAGCTTAAATCAAAAATCAAAAGAAGCATTGTTCAAGTTAAACCAGGCACTTTTGAATAACACATTTAAATATCGAGTTCAACAAGGAGATTTCTTGGTTTTAGATAATTTAAAAACTGTTCATGGTAGAGAAAAATATGTTCCACGATATGACGGAACAGATCGATGGTTAAAAAGAATGCAGGTTACAAATGACATTAGAAAATCACGAGATATTCGAAGGAGCGCTAGTTCTCGAGTACTCATTGCAAACCAAATGCTAGAAAAGGAGGCTGCATTCATAAAGTAATGATAATTAAGAGTTATGCAGACTAAATTAGCAATAAGTCATGAACTACCTGACTTTCCCTTTATAAATAGAAAGGAG
>NZ_JABEPE010000006.1 GCF_026788005.1 Alteromonas sp. a30 | reverse complement strand
TTTCTTGGTTAGCACTCTTTTTTAGTGAGTGCCCACACAAATTGTCTATTGCAAATTGTTAAAGAACGTTTGCTTCGGCTTTTGGTTATGCCCGAAGCGGAGGCGCATTCTACGCCATCCCGCGTTTCTGTCAAGCGCTTTTTTAAATCTTTTTAAAAACGCTTTTCCTTGAATCGTTTTGAGACACTCCTTTTTCACTTTAGATAAGGAGGATACTTCCTGCCTTGTCTGCTGTGTGTCTCAGCGAGGCCGCGAATAATACAGACATGAATTTTGAGGTCAACACTTATTTAGAAAAAATCCGTAATATTTGTTTATTCGACGAGGAAACATACAATACGTAGTTTTTTGAAGCGTTTTATCTATTACAATGTCTCTATCTCCTAGGGATTTAATCATAGACCCTTTTACCAAAGCTTGAGAAATAAATGACGATTCGTAAATATAAAGGCATTGAGCCTAAATTTGGCAAAGCATGCTATATAGATGAAACCAGCGTTTTAGTTGGGGACATAACATGTGGGGATGATGTCAGCTTCTGGCCATTCGTTGCTGCAAGAGGTGACGTTAATAAAATCACAATTGGCGATAGGACCAATGTACAAGACGCAACGGTCTTACATGTCACCCGAAAAAGTACAAAACGTCCGAATGGGTATCCATTAACTATAGGCGATGATGTTACTATTGGTCATCAATGCATGTTGCATGGATGTACATTGGGCAATCGCATTTTAGTTGGTATGGGTGCCATTATCATGGATGGTGTTGAAGTAGGCGATGACGTCATAATCGGGGCCGGTGCCTTAGTTCCGCCAAATAAAGCATTAGAAGCTGGACACTTGTATGTTGGCAATCCATGTCAGAAAAAACGGAAATTAACGGAAGAAGAGATTTTGTTTCTAGCACAATCATCTTTGAATTATGTCGCGCTAAAAAATGACTACCTGTAGCGTTAAATTAATATAGAGCATGTGGGCTGCTTCACATATTTTGTATCAGCCCTTCTTCTTCAAAGCTTCGATAACAGGTTCTATCTCTGGCCGTACACCTCTCCATAAATAGAAACTTTCGGCAGCCTGTCCGACTAACATTCCCATTCCATCACTTACCTTAACCGATGGATTTTCTTTAGTTACTTTTTCTATAAAGGCAGTAGATTCAGCGCTGTAGAACATGTCATAGGCAAAAATCAATTTATCAAACAGTGAATCATCGATAGTTGGCACATCACCTGACACACTGGCAGAGGTACTATTAATGATGATTTGATAATCTTGATTGGGAATGTTACCAAAGCCAGAGGCACTTATATTTTGACAACTCGCATTTGCTGAAAAAGAGCTTATAAGCGATTTTGCTTTTTCTTCTGTTCTATTAGCTATGTGCAGATGCGAAATACCGGCTGAAAATAGAGGCGCTATGCATCCCCTTGCAGCACCACCAGCACCAAGCATCAAAACACGCCACTTCTCTAGTGGGCCAAACTGGCGAATTAAGTCATAAACCAACCCAACACCATCAGTATTGTCACCGATTAAACTTTCATTTTTTAGAAATAACGTATTAACCGCACCAGCCAACCTCGCTCGTTCAGTTAATTCGTTCGCAACGGAAAAGGCTTGTTCTTTAAATGGTAGAGTAACATTGGCCCCCTTCCCTCCTTCACCAAAGAATGATTTCACCACATCAAGGAAGTCCCCTTCGACCAAACACTTCTCATATACCATGTCTTGCTGAGTTTGTTGTGCAAACATATTATGGATAAAAGGAGAACGACTGTGCTTAATTGGGTTTCCGAAAACGACATAGCGATCCATTTATAACTCATCCTCACTTAATGCCAACCAATCTCTTGGGCGAAGGAACGAGTCATATAGCTTTGCTTCGGCAGATCCCGCCTCGGGAGAGTAGTTGTATTTCCACCTCGCTAACGGCGGCATTGACATCAAAATTGATTCAGTTCTACCACCACTCTGAATACCGAAAAGCGTCCCTCTGTCGTAAAGTAAGTTAAATTCCACATAACGACCACGTCGATACAACTGGAAATTCCGCTGCGCTTCAGTAAAAGCTTCATCCTTACGCCTCAATACAATTGGCACATAAGCATCTAAATACCCTTCACCAACCGCTTTCATAAAATCAAAGCTTCGCTCAAATCCCCATTCGTTAAGATCGTCGAAAAACAACCCACCTATGCCACGAGTCTCATTACGGTGCTTTAGGAAGAAATAATCGTCGCACCATGTTTTATATTTTGGGTACACCTCTTCACCAAATGGTTCACACAAAGACTTAGCCACTTGATGCCAATGCTTGGCATCGTCGAGGTAAGGGTAAAACGGTGTTAAATCGAAACCTCCACCAAACCACCAAACCGGTTCTTCACCTTCTTTTTCCGCAATAAAAAAACGCACATTCGCATGCGAGGTAGGCACATTCGGATTTTTAGGATGGATAACTAAAGAGACTCCCATTGCTTGAAAGCTTCGACCTGCCAGTTCTGGCCTAGAAGCCGTTGCAGAAGCAGGTAGTTGCCCACCGAATACATGAGAGAAATTCACTCCCCCTTGTTCAAATACATCTCCATCAGCTAACACCCGAGAAACACCACCACCGCCTTGATCACGGTCCCAGTCATCTGTTTCAAATTTAGCTTTACCGTCTACCTGTTCAAGCTTTTGGCAGATCTTGTTTTGCAATCCCAACAAGAAAGACTTTACTTCTTCAATATTAATTGAGGCCACTAGTTTCCCCTGATAATTTTTCCAGTTAAAGCATGGCGAATTTGGCTAGGTTTTTCTTCTCCACCTAACTCTCCATCGATGTATTCAACTTGATCACCAAATACTTTATATAATTCGCTTCTATTTTTAATTGCATCCTGCCCAGAGATATTCGCGCTTGTAGACACTAAGACACTATCTAATGATTTACATAAACCACTCACAACAGGATGTGCCGATACTCTTAAAGCAACAAGCTCTGAATTACCGCATATCCAATCTGGTACGCTTTTAGATTTTGGCACTAGCCAAGTAACAAACCCTGGCCAAGAATCAAGCACTTCTTTTTTGATACTGGGCTCAAGCTGAGACTCATCAATATATGAAGAAGCCCTTCCAAAAGAATCCGCTACCAAAATAAGCCCTTTTTCAACTGGGCGAGACTTTAAATCGAGCAACCGCTGCACAGCATTTTCATTTAACGGGTCACACCCCAAACCAAACACTGCCTCAGTAGGATAAGCAAATATTTTACCCTTTTGAAATAAACTTTTTAATTTTTCTGGATCATGCATATTCATACACTAAACAACATTTAAGAAATCGGATTAAAACGGGGTTGAGACAAGTTATCTTATTCAACTCTTTCTTTATGATGGCACTGCTTCTGAGGGCATTCTAATATACGCCCTTGTGAAGTATTCTTTTCAACCATAATAGGCCAATCACATTTTGGGCAAGTGCGCTTCACAGGGGGGGAATTCAAAATATACTTACATTTGGGATAACCATTACAAGCAAAAAAGCTTTTACCAAACTTATTTGTTCTTGCGACTAAATGCCCTTCTTTGCAAACAGGGCACATTATTTGGGTATCGTCAGATTTGTTAATTGGTTCGTGGTGATGGCATTCGGGGAAATGAGTACAGCCAATGAATAAGCCATATCTCCCCTTTTTAATTACTAATATTCCCCCGCACTCAGGACACTCAGAGCCTTCAATTTCTTTGATGACCTCTGGGCTTGGCAGATGGCTAAGCGTCTTTTTATAATCGCATTGGGGATAATTTAAACAACCGATGAAGGCGCCGTTTTTGCCTCTTTTAATCCCTAGTTCTCCGCCACATTCAGGACAGTGACCAAAGGCTTCTTTCAGCGCCGTTTTTGTTCCAGTAAATAAGGAGTGATCAATTTTTGACAACGGTATTACCTAATCAATAACAATGCCATCAAGGACCTTACGCTATTGACCAATGTAACGTTCCATTCGTCTTTAATGCAATGGCCCTTCTGGCATTTCAAATAGCAAGTCTTCCATCTGAGCGTAGGCGTTTTCTTTCCCAGGTACATTGAATAACACCATAAGAACGACCCACTTAAGATCTTCTAAGCAAAACTCACTTGAATCAATTTCCATAACTCGATCTATCACCATTTCCCTTGTTGTGGAATCAAGTACATTAACTTGCTCCAAAAACATCAGGAAACCGCGACACTCTACGTCTAATCGAGCTTCTTCTTCCGCAGTATAAATGCGCGTGACAAGGGCCGCTGGGCCTTTAGTTAAATAGGGGTTGATGTCAGTTTCTTGAAGCTCTGCTAATTTTTCAAGCCACTCTAAGGCCTTGAAAATTTCATCATGATGAAAACCGGCTCGAATTAGTTCATCGGTAAGCTCATCTTGATCAACGCGGAACTCAGTCTCGTTATGAATAAAGTTCTCAAAGAGATACATGAGGATGTCAAACATATTTTTAGTCCCCTAATTTGACGTAACCTCCAGGTACAGAGGATACCAAACCGCGCAGCTCATACTCTAATAATCGAGTTAACACCACTGAAATTGGGAGCCCGCTACGCCTTGCTACCAAATCGACTGACGTGGCCTCATAGTCAACACTATCTAACAATGGGTCTAAAGCCAAGCTTTGATCTTCACTTTTTTGTATATTTTTACTAGGTTTGCTCCCTTGTTTATTGGTGAAGAATGAAAATTCCTCAAGTATGTCTCCTACACTTTCTACCAATTTAGCACCTTGTTTAATCAAATGATGCCCCCCTTGTGTCAATGGATTATTGACGCTACCGGGAATAGCAAACACTTCTCGATTTTGCTGAAGTGCGTAGTAAGCAGTAATTAAAGAGCCACTTTTTATTGCAGCTTCAACGACTAGAGTGCCGAGTGACAAACCACTTACCATCCTATTTCGCCTAGGAAAATGATGTGAAAGTGGACGAGTTCCCGGCAAAAACTCGGAAACAATGCAGCCACCTTGATTGACGATATTAGCAAAGAGAGCGTTATTTCTTTTCGGATAACACACGTCAATACCTGACCCCAAGACAGCAATAGTATTTGCGTCATTCGCTAGTGCGCCTTTGTGTGCAAAACTATCAATTCCCAACGCTAAGCCACTGGTAACTCCACAGCCTAATTCCGTTAGAGCTTTTGCAAAATCAAATGCCAAACGCTTTCCAGCTTCCGTCGGATTGCGACTGCCAACAACGGCTAACTGAGGCTGATGTAAACGTTCTACATTTCCGACACCATAAATGACTAGAGGCGGAGACGATATTTCACGGAGAGAGTGAGGGTATTTAGGGTGGTGATAAGTTAGGGCAAAATGTCCTGAATCTTGGCTCAACCAATTTTGCACCCGTTCAATATCTTGGTTCGGGAACTGCTTAATTGCTTGGATTTGCTCCTCATCCAAACCTAAGCCCTGTAACGTATCATCACCTAGCCTGAAAATATGCTCAAAATCGAACTCACAAAACTCAGCCAAGCACTTTAAACGCATTTTGCTAAAGCGAGGCACCAAAGAAAGAGCTATCCAATATGGAAGCCAGCTCTTTTCTTCAGAAGGATGGAAAGGGAAAAAACGTCCTGAATTCTCGGGAATGATACTCAAAGCCATCTCCTTATGACATAGATTAACAGCGGATGCTTGTTTTATGGTTTCGCGACGATAGCTCCATTACGTACTATACGAGTGGCCGAGGCGATCAAAGCAAAACTTGTTTTCTCAAAGGTTTTAAAAACTATCAATTCACCCACTTTCAACGCAGGCTGTGAAACTATATTGCCCCAGATAGGAGGCTGTAGCCCTCTATCGTTTTTGTACGATGGTGGCGACTCGGCGATGATGTCAGGGCCTTGCATATAAATACCCATCACCATACCTCGCTTCACTTCACTTTCTCCTAAATCTAAAACAACAACGTCATATTTACCAAGGAGAGTATGAGGGTGAAGACTAGATACTATTTTCCCAACTTGTTCTGTTGCAGAAGTAAAAGAAACAACTTCATCAGGAATCATTTCAGTTATTGGCAATAATTTATCACCTCGCTTAACTTCAAAATTAGCATCGACAACATTAACCAACATTTCACGGTCTAAACCTACATTTAGCAGTTCTGCATCAGCAACATGTCTCACCTTCACCCCTAGGCTTTCATCGTCATCATCTACGATTACGCCCTCCATGCGAACAATGCGGTACAAATTTACTTCATAATGAGGTTCATACCTCCCCAAAATAAGATCGCCAGAAGCAAAGCGAACAGCACCATCTTGATTTCCAAGTACATAAGGCAGCTTTTCATATTCATCAAGAGGCATAATCAGGTCATTTTCTATATAAGATTGAACTAACGACCACGACAATAGCGGGATTGATTGTCCTTGCTTTTTGTCTTTTTTAACGCTCGGTTGCAAATGAATAACGGGCTTATCTCGACCTGATACATCTAGCACCAGCTCGGGTTCTCCTCTTTCGTTATAACGCAAAGAAATAACATCACCGGGATAAATCAAGTGCGGATTTTGAATATGAACATTGTTGCGCCAAAGATCGGGCCATTGCCAAGGCTTATCCAAATAAATACCAGCTATATCCCAAAGCGTATCGCCCTTTTCAACCGTATAGCGCTGTGGTGCTGAAGTTTTGACGTCTATAGCCAATACAATTGATGAATGTAGCAACAACATAATAAACCACACACCTGTGATTACTTTGCTCAAGTAAGCTCCCCTTAAAACGCTGCCAATTTCTTGCTTATCAGTTAGAATAGCGCCAAATAAAAAGGTTTGAATACTTCTGTATTATCTCAAGTATGCTCTTTGATACTTCAAAGGCCTTTAATTTAGTATTGGGAACCCTTATTTAATCAATGAGATGGCTTTACGACATACGTTCGTGTTTCCATACTTTTAGCGAAAACTAGGCGGTTACATCTATTATGGCGTTATTAAATGTACTTACATTTCCCGACGAGCGACTACGCACAGTAGCAAAACCTGTTGAATCAGTAGATGCTCGTATCAAGCAGATTGTTGACGATATGTTTGAAACAATGAAAGAAGAAAGTGGCGTTGGTTTGGCAGCAACACAAGTAGATATTCACGAACGAATCGTTGTGATGGATGTTTCAGAAGATCAAAACCAACCCTACGTAATGATCAATCCTGAAATTACTTATAAGGAAGGCTCTGTCATCAGCGAGGAAGGGTGTTTATCAGTTCCCGGTAACTACGCAAAAGTTGAACGCGCCGCCAAAATTAAAGTAAAAGCCTTAAATAAAGAAGGTGAAGAATATGAATTTGAAGCCGAAGGCCTGTTAGCTAAATGCGTTCAACACGAACTAGATCACCTAGAAGGCAAGCTATTCGTCGACTACCTTTCACCACTTAAGCGCCAAAGAATAAAAAAGAAATTAGAAAAAGAAGCTAAGCTTCGGAGCTAATTTTACGCCAAATCGTTAGTAGAGGAAATTAGGTGCAATCACCACTCAATATTATCTTTGCAGGAACACCTGAGTTCGCCGCAATGCATTTACAGGCCTTATTGGATTCAGAGCATAATGTTATTGCTGTTTATAGCCAGCCAGATCGTCCAGCAGGCAGAGGCAAAAAGCTTAAGGCCAGCGAAGTTAAACAACTTGCCTTAGAGAATGACATCCCTGTTTATCAACCAACATCATTAAAAAATGATTCCGCACAATCCGAGTTAGCAGCGTTAGATGCTGACATTATGGTGGTGGTTGCCTATGGCCTGATTCTTCCTAAAGCCGTCTTAGAAACACCTAAACTCGGTTGTTTAAATGTGCATGGGTCTTTACTCCCAAAATGGCGTGGAGCTGCGCCGATTCAACGTTCTATTTGGGCGGGTGACGATGAAACTGGCGTCACCATTATGCAAATGGATGAAGGTCTAGATACCGGTGACATGCTACTCAAAAAATCGATTCCTATCGAAGCCACAGACACCAGCGCCAGCCTTTATCACAAACTTGCGGAAATAGGCCCTCAAGCTTTAGTTGAAACACTAAATAACTTAAACAAACTAACTCCTGAGCCACAAAATAACGAGCTAGCTACCTATGCGAAAAAGCTCTCCAAGGAAGAAGCACAAGTTGACTGGTCACTTACCGCAACCCAACTTGAACGCAGTGCGAGAGCGTTTAACCCATGGCCAATGAGCTTCTTCGTATATGAAGAACAAAATATTAAAATTCATGAATGTGAAGTTGTTGCTTCTTTATCAGGCGATTCTCCTGGCACGGTATTAGAAGTATCCAAAAACGGAATTTTAGTACAGACAGGGCAACAAGCTTTACGTCTAACAAAAATTCAGCTTCCCGGCAAAAAAGCATTGGCTGTCAGTGATATTCTAAATGCCAAGAAAAATTGGTTAACCCCGAATACGCAGCTTTCATAGTGAACAAATCAAATAATAAAGGCACATTACGTGCGCTCACCGCTCAAGTTCTTTATGCTGTTCTTGAACAAGGTCAGTCTTTACGCGATTGCCTTCCAAAGTTCCAAGATCAAGTTGAAGAAAAAGACAGAGCGTGGATGCAAGAAATGGTTTTTGGCGTACTCCGCAATGTTCCATTATTGCAATACTGGTTAAGACAACTGCTCAATAAGCCTTTAAAGGGACGACAAAAAATTGTTGAGCATCTTTTAATGTTAGGTTTCTATCAAATCGCGTACTCAAGAGTCCCCGCTCACGCTGCGGTTTCCGAATCGGTGGATGCAACCCAAGCGCTTGGCAGCCATGCACTGAAAGGTTTAGTCAACGGCGTACTTAGAAATTTCATTCGTGAGAATGAGCAAGACGATGTGCCAGAGCAACCACATATAAAAGTGGGTTTACCCAAGTGGTTATATAAAAAGCTCAGTGGATATTACAGCGATTCATTTGACTCACTCCTTGAAGGAATGAAAACTCGCCCGCCGCTTTGGTTGCGAGTGAATCGCCAGCAAACATCTCGCGATGAATATCTCGACACACTGAAAACTCAAGGATTTTTAGACGCAATATCTGTATCAACCTTACCTACTCATCCCGACGCGATAATCCTTGAACGCTCCACTAATATTCGCTCGCTCCCGGGTTATGACCAAGGCTGGTTTTCTGTTCAGGATGGTGCAGCCCAACTGGCAGCCCAATATTTACAAGCTGAAGATGGCGAACGTATATTAGATGCATGCTGCGCACCGGGTGGAAAAACCAGTCATATTCTTGAGCTATCACCCAATATTCAATCTTGTTTAGCACTTGATAACGATCAATACAGACTGCAAAGAGTAGACGAAAACCTAAAACGCTTAAAGCTGAAGGCGAGCGTGAAATGTGCCGACGTATCAACGCCAGAGTCATGGTGGGATGGCACACCATTCGACAGAATATTACTCGATGCTCCCTGCTCTGCTACAGGCGTTATTAGGCGCCATCCAGATATTCTCTGGTTGAGGAAAGGCAGCGACATTGAAGCACTTGTTACTTTACAAAAGCAAATACTTGAAGGACTTTGGACTACATTAAAGAGCGGCGGCACACTGTTGTATGCCACTTGTTCAGTTCTGCCTGATGAAAACGACGATCAAATTCGCGCATTCCTAGCTACTCATGCAGACGCCTCAATTGTACCACTTGAACCAGATCGCCCAGAAAATACATACGGTAGGCAGATCTTACCCAATGAAAGTGGTATGGATGGGTTCTATTATGCAAAACTGCTAAAGTCCTAAAAAGCAGATGATTTATACAGAATAAAACCTGGTTAAAAGATGAAAATAATAATCCTAGGTGCGGGTCAGGTTGGCGCTACACTTGCCGAAAACCTTGTTGGTGAAAAAAACGAAATCACTATTATCGACAGTGACTCAGTAAAATTGCGCTCTTTGCAAGATCGATTAGATTTGCAAGTGGTCACTGGCATTGGTTCTCATCCAGATGTTTTGAAAAAAGCCGGCGCAGAAGATGCAGACATGCTCGTAGCTGTTACCAACAGTGATGAAAGCAACATGTTAGCTTGTCAGGTTGCCTACAGTTTATTTAAAACCCCAACCAAAATCGCTCGAATTCGATCAGAGCAATACATCATTTACGAAAAACAGCTTTTTAAACATCAAGACGTACCTGTAGACCATCTCATCGCTCCAGAGCAACTAGTAACCAATTCCATTAAGCGTTTAATTGATTACCCCGGTGCTTTACAGGTTGTTGAATTCGCAGAAGGCAGGGCTAGCCTTGTAGCGGTAAAAGCCTATTACGGTGGATTACTTGTGGGTCACGCGTTATCGGCGCTCAAAGAACACATTCCAAATGTCGATACGCGAGTTGCGGCGATTTATCGTCGTGGTAAGCCGATTCGTCCACTAGGTACAACCGTTATTGAAGCGGATGATGAGGTCTTTTTTATTGCGGCAACAAAGCACATTCGCGCAGTAATGAGTGAGCTTCAAAAATTAGAAAATAGCTACAAGCGCATTATGATTGCAGGTGGAGGTTTAATCGGTGCAGGATTAGCAAAACAACTTGAACACGATCACCATGTTAAACTAATCGAATATAGTGAAGAACGAGCTCGCTACCTTTCCGCACAACTGGATAAAACCATTGTTTTTAATGGTGACGCATCCGATCAAGAATTGTTATCAGAAGAGCATGTAGAACAAATAGATGCGTTTTTAGCGGTGACGAACGACGATGAAGCAAACATTATGTCAGCCATGCTAGCAAAACGAATGGGAGCCAAAAAAGCAATGGTATTAATTCAACGCAGTGCATACGTTGATTTAGTACAAGGAGGCGAAATCGACATCGCATTCTCACCACAACAAGCTACTATTTCCGCTCTATTAACTCACATTCGTCGAGGCGATATTGTTAATGTGTACTCACTACGCCGAGGGGCAGCAGAAGCCATAGAGGCTATCGCGCATGGCGACAAAACAACATCTAAGGTTGTTGGCAAAGCAATTTCTGAAATTAGGCTACCACCGGGCACCACTATTGGTGCAATAGTACGTCAGGAAGAGGTACTTATCGCTCATAGCAGCACGATTATTGAAGCGAACGATCATGTCATTATGTTCTTAGTCGACAAGAAATATATTAACGATGTGGAAAAGCTGTTCCAACCAAGCGCCCTATTCTTTGGCTAATGATATTTTGGTATGCGCTTGCCTTTTGGCGCAATAGGAAAAGCATAATGAGCTTAACTGCGCCAGAAGGTTGGAGAAAATAGAACAAGCAAAGAGAAAACCTCTAAACGTCCAAAAAGCATGGCTAAAATCATAAACCACTTACTAGAGTCACCAACATACGCATAAGTTCCAGATACCTCTCCCAACCCTGGGCCAAGATTATTCAGCATGGCGGCGGTTGCGGAAAATGCGGTTAAGTCGTCCATACCGGTAGCAATTAAGCCTATCATGATGACAACAAAAATTACCGCATAAGCAGAAAAGAAGCCCCAAACAGCTTCAACAACTCTGTCAGGTAATGCTCTATCTCCTAACTTAACTGCATAGATGGCTTTAGGATGGATCAAGCGATCTACCTCACGCTTACCTTGCAAATACAGTAGTAATACTCGGATAACTTTTAAGCCGCCACCAGTGGAACCTGCACAGCCGCCAATAAAGCTGGAAAAGATCAATAAAATAGGCAAAAACACTGGCCAAGCGGAAAAGTCGGTAGTGGCGAACCCTGCGGTGGTGGATATTGAAACCGCTTGGAACAAAGCTTGATCGAAAGCCGTTTCGGCAGAATCATAATAATTGAATGCCACCAACACCAAGAAACAAACCAAAACAATCGCCGATTGCATAAAGAAAAAGGCTTTAAGCTCAGGATCGGCAAAATAAGCTTTTATATTTCGGCCAGTAATTGCAGCGTAGTGCAGCGCAAAATTTAACGCAGCAATCCATAGAAACACCACACACACTAAATTAATTGGCGTTGAATCAAAATAGCCCATACTGGCGTCATAGGTGGAGAAGCCACCAATTGCAATAGTCGAAAATGAATGACATATCGCATCAAACCAATCCATTCCAGCAACCCAATACATCACAGAACAAGCAATTGTAAGGGACAGATAAATATACCAAAGATGCTTAGCTGTATCCGCTATTCTTGGCGTCATTTTAGAGTCTTTAACAGGCCCTGGCGTTTCAGCCCGATATAGCTGCATTCCACCAACCCCAAGGATAGGAAGGATAGCCACGGCCAAAACGATGATTCCCATGCCTCCTAGCCACTGCAATTGTTGACGGTAAAATTGAACGGCTTTAGGTAGAAACTCAATGCCCTCTATAACCGTGGCACCTGTTGTTGTTAGCCCAGAAAAAGATTCAAAAAAAGCATCCGTAATGCTCATTCTTGGTTGATCCATCAGCACTAAAGGCAATGCACCAAAACTGGCTAATACAACCCAGAATAATGCAACAATGAGGAATCCCTCTTTCGCACGTAGATCTTGTTTGGCATGGCGATTTGGGTACCAGATGGTCGTCCCAGTGAACAAACACAACAAAAAGGCGAGAACAAAGGGTAAGCCTCCCCCGTCTTGAAAAATAAGTGACACAATCGCAGGTGGCATCATAGTGACACTGAAGAGAGCGACCAAAAGCCCCAAAATCCGTATGATGGAACGATATTGCATCAACTGTTACCTTAAACTCACTTTAATCGGTGTTTGTTTCTTCTCTAGGGACGCCACATCAGTAATTAAGAAGTGCAGCCTGTGCTCTACTATGCGTGAGCAAAGCCAGACCATTATGCGCTTTTAACCACCGAAAATAAAACATGTTTACTTTGCTCGTATCATTT
Source organism: Alteromonas sp. a30 (assembly GCF_026788005.1). Taxonomy (GTDB): domain Bacteria; phylum Pseudomonadota; class Gammaproteobacteria; order Enterobacterales; family Alteromonadaceae; genus Paraneptunicella. The sequence continues at coordinate 205,836 of NZ_JABEPE010000006.1, read as the reverse complement.
CCCTCAGTGTTATCGCATCGGAAGAAAAGTTATTAAAAATAATGCTTAAAATACACTCAAAAAAATATATAGTAATTTTTCGCTACGTGACTGGACAGATGCTTAAATTGTAGTCTACTTTTGATAGACTGAACTTTTTACCCTGCCTGTATAAATTGTTTAGATTGAGTCAGGATGATAGTTTGTACTTACTTACGTCTTTATATTTCATGAAACTGTCTAAAGTAATAGGACGATAATAAAAAAGAATAGAAAAAACCTGTTACCCGATTTTATCTATGCTATCCTACGCGGCCTTTTTAAGGCTGTAATCGAAGATAAGCATGTGTTTATACACAATCTTAATCATTTGGTTAAGCCAAATTTAGAAAACTTATTCACAAGATAGGTATTTGTTTTATATTGAATTTTTAGATTTAATGCACAAAACAATTCAACCTAGGTTTTTTCTATCTGCTCTTTTTTCAACAAACTTATCCACAAGTTTTTCTAGCAAACTTTTCTTGAGATTGCTTCACACTTATTAGCCAATTATCGATACAATAATCGCATCAACATTATGATTGTCATTTTGACTAAATGGCGCCCTGTTAATCCACACACAAAAACACATTAGTATGAAAATAAACAACGATAGTCCCCTGATTTTAGTCGACGGCTCTTCCTATTTATTTAGAGCTTTTCACGGCTTACCGCCTCTTACAAATTCTAAAGGTATGGCTACCGGCGCAGTATATGGTGTGATTAACATGCTTCGTAGCCTAATGAAACAATATGATACCCATCAAATCGCCGTGGTTTTCGATGCTAAAGGCAAAACCTTTCGGGATGACATTTACCCTGAATACAAAGCCAACCGCCCTCCTATGCCGGATGATCTGCGAGATCAGATCCAGCCACTACACACCATTATCAAAGCTATGGGCTTGCCGCTAATTATTGAAGAAGGCGTTGAAGCTGATGATGTTATTGGCACGTTATCGCATCAAGCAACTGAGCAAAAACGCCCAACGGTGATTAGCACCGGCGACAAGGATATGGCACAGCTCGTCAACGAATATGTAACCCTAGTTAATACCATGACGAATACTGTTATGGATATTGAAGGCGTCAAAGAAAAGTTTGGCATTCCACCAGAGTTAATCATCGATTTTCTGGCATTGAAAGGCGATAAAGTCGACAATATTCCGGGTGTACCAGGGGTTGGAGATAAAAGTGCACTTGGATTATTGCAAGGGATCGGCGGTATTGATGAAATTTACGAAAACCTCGATAAAATTGCGGGCTTAGGCTTTAGAGGCTCAAAAACGCTAGCCGTAAAAATGAAAGAATTCGAGGAACAAGCCCGCCTTTCTTATGAGCTTGCCACCATAAAACTCGACGTAGAAATGGACATCACACCAGATTCAATTCAGAACGGTGAAGCAGATAAAAACACACTACTTTCACTTTTCAAAGAGCTCGAATTCAAACGTTGGTCAAATGATGTTGATGGGTTTCTAAATCCTGATGGAGGCTCTTCAACAAAAAGTGGTTCGCCTGCGGCCGAAAGCATCGAAAACGCAACCGAGTTAAACGTCGTTGACGACAATACGGAATACAGCACCCTCTTCACACTTGAAGAATTGCAACCTTGGTTAGACAAAATCAAAAAAGCTAAACTCTTCGCTTTCGATACTGAAACCACTAGTCTTAATTACACCGAAGCGGAACTCGTTGGTTTTTCCTTTTCTATTGAAGCACATAAAGCAGCGTACTTGCCTTTCGGTCACAATTACCCAGATGCGCCGCAGCAAATGTCTATCGATGAGGTCTTAAAACTGTTTAAGCCAATTCTTGAAGATGTTGAAATTAAGAAAGTTGGGCAGCACCTAAAATACGATAAGAATGTGTTAGCCAACTACGACATCGATCTCAAAGGCATTCAATTTGACACCATGTTGGAATCTTACGTGTTAAATAGCACTGCGGGACGCCACGATATGGATAGTCTTGCAGAACGTTATTTAGGGAAAACAACCACCAAATTCGAAGACATTGCTGGAAAAGGTGTTAAACAACTCACCTTTAACCAAATTGAGGTTGATAAAGCCGCTCACTATGCAGCAGAAGACGCCAATATTACACTGCAGCTTCACCAACATATGTGGGCAGAAATTGCCAAAGTCGACACCTTAAAAACATTGCTGACCGAAGTGGAAATCCCGTTAGCTGTGGTTTTATCTAAAATGGAACAGACTGGTGTTTACATCGACCCAGACAAACTTCGTCAACAAAGCTCTCAATTAGCTACGAAAATTCTTGAATTAGAAAATGAAGTACACGAATTGGCAGGTGAAAAGTTCAACCTCGGCTCAACCAAGCAACTGCAACACATTTTGTATGAAAAAATGGGCTTACCCGTTGTAAAGAAAACACCGAAGGGCGCACCATCCACTTCAGAAGAAGTATTGCAAGATCTCGCTGCTGATTACGAATTACCCAGTTTATTAATGACCTATCGTGGCCTGACCAAACTTAAGAATACCTACACAGATAAGCTGCCGAAAATGATCAACGGCAAAACCTCACGCTTGCATACGAGTTATCATCAAGCAGTTGCAGCTACAGGGCGTTTGTCTTCTACCGATCCAAACTTACAAAATATCCCCATCCGAACCGACGAAGGGCGTCGTGTTCGACGAGCTTTCATCGCCCCAGAAGGTTATAAAATTGTAGCAGCCGATTATTCACAAATTGAGTTAAGAATTATGGCGCACCTTTCTGGTGATGAAGGATTACTCCAAGCGTTTGAGCAAGGTCAAGACATTCACAAAGCCACGGCCGCTGAAGTCTTTGGAGAATCACTAGATGAAGTCACAACCGATCAACGACGTAGCGCTAAAGCCATTAACTTTGGTTTAATTTATGGCATGTCGGCATTTGGTTTAGCCAAACAATTGCATATTCCACGTAATGACGCGCAAAAATATATGGACTTATATTTCGAGCGCTACCCCGGCGTATTAACTTACATGGAAGCAACTCGTGAAAAAGCGAAAGAGCTTGGTTATGTAGAAACCGTTTTTGGTCGTCGTTTATATCTACCTGAGATCAACGCCAGAAACGGCGCTCGTCGTAAAGGCGCAGAGCGTGCAGCAATCAATGCTCCTATGCAAGGCACGGCAGCAGACGTTATCAAAAAAGCGATGCTTGCTGTTCATCAGTGGATTGAATCAGAAAATTGTGACGATATTCGTATGATCATGCAGGTGCACGACGAATTGGTTTTTGAAATTAAGGAAGACAAACTAGAAGCCTACACCTCAAAAATTAAAGACTTAATGCAAAATGCTGTTGAACTTAAAGTTCCTTTGTTAGTTGAAGCCGGAGTCGGTGACAACTGGGACGAAGCTCACTAATTATTTTGATGCAATCACTCAGGGGCGCCATGCCCCTTTTTTGATCAAAAACCTACATTTTAGAAAGTTAACTACATTTATTCATCCAATGAATGTAAAAACTTATTATTAATAACCTTTTGATGTAATAAAATTACATTTTAGACTTTATTTTTCAGGTTAGCTCATCTATATTTTCAATCGTAGGGTACAGAGGTGAGATGTTCTATCTTTTAAACCTTTGTTTTGGTCCCCCGGATTTCGGGGGATTTTTTTCATATGCCAGACTTTCTAAACACGCATTCCCTGAATTTCTTCTCTTCCTTAATACGAAACATTCTAAAACGTCACAACACTTCCAAATAATTTAAAAAATATTTTGAACTAATCTTAAATGAGCCGGTCTTAATTATCAGTTGTGTGTGTTTTCCCAGTTTTTACCCCTCTCATTCAGAGGGGTTTTCTTTATCTGCTTATTGCCCTTCATCAGTCACAAAACCAAACCATTTATCCAAAACGTCTTCAAGCTCCTTCAACCCCAAACCATTTTGTCCAGAGAATGCATGAACCGTTACATCACCACAAAAGGCCAACGCAGCTTCTCTAGCCATTAATACTTGTGCTTTTCGCTTTCCTGATTTGAATTTATCTGCTTTTGTTAGCAACGCTAAGACAGGAATATTGCTTTGAACAGCCCAACGAATAAGTTCTTGATCCATTTCTTTAAATGGATGACGAATATCCATTAATACAACTAACCCTTTCAAACTCTGCCGTTTCTCCAGATATTCCCCTAGCGCTCTCTGCCACTTCTTTTTCATTTCCAGTGGTACTTGGGCATACCCGTATCCGGGCAAATCAATTAAACGGCGATCATCGTCAAGCTCAAAAACATTGATTAGTTGCGTGCGGCCGGGTGTCTTACTTGTTCTTGCAAGGTTTTTTTGACGAGTTAGGCAGTTTAAGGCTGTTGATTTACCAGCATTTGAACGACCGGCAAAGGCAACTTCTATGCCTTCATCATGCTTTAAATGACTAATATCCGGTGCGCTGATCTGAAATGTCGCTCTTTGGTAATGGCTCATTATTTTCTATTGTCTATACTAGATTGCACACATTATAGCGATTGAGCGTAGGTAAAGAAGCACTAAAAACCTTATTATTCTAAGGAAATAGTTCTACTACGTTTTTATTTGTGTAAAATAGCCGGAATTTTATCCCCTGGACGAAATAATCAAGAAATGAGAGTGATGATGAAGAAACTGCTTACGCTACTTGTAGTATCAACTTGCCTGGTGCCCGCAGCCATTGCCCAAGGTAATGCCGAAGCAGGTAAAGCGAAGTCTGCCACTTGTGCAGCCTGCCATAATGCTGATGGGAATAGCATGCTTCCAGTGAACCCGAAATTAGCGGGTCAACATGCTAAATACCTTGAAAAACAGCTTAAAGAATTCCGTCTTGCTTCTCAAACGGGTGGTAAAGAAGGTCGTAACAACCCAGTTATGAATGGTATGGCAGCCGCTTTATCTGACCAAGATATAGCGGATCTCGCAGCTTATTTTTCCAGCCAAGAGGCAAAAGCAGGCGCCACGCCAGAAGATAAAGTCGTACAAGGCGAAAAGCTTTATCGTGGGGGAGACATGGAACGTGGATTAACCGCTTGCATTGCTTGTCATGGTCCTCGAGGTAATGGCACAGGCTTAGCAGGCTTCCCAGACATTAGCGGTCAACATGCAGAGTATACAAAAATTCAGCTACAGCAGTTCCGCGATGGCAAACGTGCTAACGACCTAAACGGAATGATGAGAGACATTGCTAAACGTCTCACTGATGAGGACATTGAAGTGTTGTCTCAATATGTTGAAGGTCTACATTAAAACTCGGCACTGTATGCCCATGCGTACAAAATAGACAAGTATCTGCTGGCATAGTAACTTGTAAACGAGTTGTAAATAATATTGCTTCATGTATGATTTACGTCGCTGAAACGGCCAGCATTAAGGTTTGAGGCTTAAGCCCTAACCCTATTTCAGCTTAAAATAATAAAGATTTGGCAGCACGGAAGAATTATTATCGAGTTTGGAAGACCTGAGTACATAAGCCGCGAAGAAAAAGAAAAAGAGGCTTTTATGGATGTTGCTTTCAGGTAAGGATACTCATTTGGGAAAGGTGTCAAGGCTACAGTTCTTGAACAATAGGCGATAGTATAATCTATCGCCTTTTTTGTATCTGTTTTCAGTAATTTTCAATCAGGTTAATATAAACTTCTTACTTAAGAGAAACTTAAGAAGTTCATAATAGTCTAAAGCTCGTTTATTCTTGTTAAATCCAATCATCAAGAGAGTGGGAAAAGTTGAAAAAAGCTATATTTACTATTGCGATAGGCAATGATAACCCTATGTATAAAGCCGCACTAGAGAGCTTCAAGCACTACGCCCAAAAAGTCGAAGCAGATTTAATCGTGACGGACTCACCTCGTTTCGATATAAAAATCGAAAATCCCAAATACCTTGCTCACCCGGCTTGGAGTGAAAAGTGTCGTATTGGTGAATTATTAGAAGAATATGATCGCGTCCTTTATTTAGATGCTGACATGTTGATTACTCCAGATGCTCGCAATGTGTTTGATGTTTATTCCGACTTAGAAACAGTTTACATGTTGGATGAAGGCAAAGAAACTTGTAGAAAAGCAGTATTGGATGATGTATTTCAAGCGCTAGGCACACTCGAAGATTGGCCTAAGCACGGCGAGCTACTTACTTATTACAATGTTGGAATGATCCTAATTTCTCGTCAGTGTCCCCTTTTCCAATACGCCTGTTTCAATGAACTTCAAGACGTTTCCCACAAAATAAAATACTACGAGCAAACTTATTTCAATTACCTAATCCAAAAACACAACATCAAAAATGAATGCATAGCACCAGAATTTAATCGAATGGATTTATTTGGGCAGGAAGGTTATCTAGAATCCGACTTCATTCACTATGCCAATAAGGGCTACAGCCCAAGTGGACGACGTAGAGAACTCCAATACGTCGCAGACTTCTGTAAATTTTATCAATCCCATCTACCCGCTGGGCGATTGAGTGAATTAAAACAAGAAGCTTGGGCCTTTTTCCTCGATAAAGTCTATAAGCGCTATAAGCTGCCAAATCCACTTTTGAAACTAATATGCAATAGCTTTGTTTCTAAACCTGTTTAAGCTCTTGATGTCTAAAGCAGGTTGTAAGGTGATCATTAACTAAACCAACAGCCTGCATAAATGCATAACAAATAGTGCTACCAGCAAAACTAAACCCTGCCTTCTTTAGCTTTTCCGCAAGCATATCGGATTCCTTAGAGGTCGCAGGAACATCTGCCAAGTTTTCATAATGATTAACGATCGTTTTGTAGTTCACTGTAGACCAAATGAAATCTGAAAACTCAATGCCCTCTTCTGCTAACTGAATAAACGCCTTAGCATTTTTAATGATGGATTCAATCTTGCGGCGATTTCGGATAATTCCCGAATTCTGCAATAAATCCTCAATGTTAGATTCCGTAAATTGTGCAATTTTATAAGGGTCAAATTGATGGAACGCCATCTCATAGTTTTTCTGTCGCTTTAAAATCGTCAGCCAACTTAGTCCTGCTTGCTGACCATCCAAACATAACTTAGCAAACAAGGCTTGATTATCATATACCGGTACTCCCCAAATTGTGTCGTGATAAGGCAAATAGGCGGGATCTTTACTCGCCCAATCACATCGCATTTGTTGTTGCTCTAAATCCATATATTCTCTCGTGTTGAAGTAGAAAAAACCTACATTACGGCGTGCAGTAAAGGTATACTGGCAAACATTTTTTAATACCATTACTCACGGCGCGACTCTGCGGGTATATAAGACACAGATTCGATATGCAAAATTACGATATTAAAACTTTCCAAGGGCTTATTCTAAGCTTACAAAACTATTGGGCAAATGCCGGCTGCGTTATTATTCAGCCTCTCGATATGGAAGTGGGTGCAGGTACATTTCATCCAATGACATTTTTACGCTCAATCGGCCCAGAGCCAATTAGTAGCGCCTATGTACAACCTTGCAGACGCCCAACCGATGGTCGTTATGGTGAAAACCCAAATCGCCTTCAACATTATTACCAATTCCAAGTAATGCTAAAACCCTCTCCTGACAACATTCAGGATTTGTATTTAGGCTCGTTAAAAGAAGTCGGTTTTGATCCTCTAGAACACGACATTCGTTTCGTCGAAGACAACTGGGAGTCTCCAACGCTAGGTGCGTGGGGCTTAGGCTGGGAAGTCTGGCTAAACGGGATGGAAGTCACTCAGTTTACCTATTTCCAGCAAGTTGGCGGCTTGGAATGTAAGCCCGTTACAGGTGAAATCACTTACGGGCTTGAGCGTTTAGCTATGTACATTCAGGGCGTCGATAGCATTTACGATCTTGTTTGGACTAAAGGCCCAATGGGCACAGTAACTTATGGAGATGTATTCCATCAAAACGAAGTTGAACAGTCTAAATATAACTTCGAATTCGCTAACGTTGACTTCCTATTTAAAGCCTTCGATGAAGCGGAGCGAGCTTGTCAGGAGCTCATCGGTGAACGACTCCCTCTACCGGCGTACGAGCAAGTAATGAAAGCTTCCCATGCTTTTAACTTATTAGACGCACGACATGCAATCTCAGTGACTGAACGCCAACGCTTTATTCTGCGTGTAAGAGCTTTGGCACGTGAATGTGCAACCATTTACTATGAAGAACGAGAAAAATTGGGCTTCCCTATGTTAAATAAGGAGGCAAAATAATGCTAAAGAACGATCTTATTATTGAAATTGGAACCGAAGAGTTACCACCAAAATCATTAAAAAAACTTGCCGTTGCTTTCAAAAACAATATTGAAGCGGGTTTAACGCAAGCGACTTTAGCTTTTGATGATGCTAAATGGTTTGCTACACCAAAGCGTTTAGCAGTTTATGTAACTGCGCTACAAGAAAAGCAAGAAGATACCATTGTAGAAAAGCGTGGTCCCGCAGTATCAGCGGCCTTTGATGCGGATGGTAATCCAACAAAAGCAGCAATGGGCTGGGCGAAAGGTAACGGTATTGAAGTTGCCGATGCAGACCGCCTTGTTACTGAGAAGGGCGAATGGTTAGTCGTTCGTAAAGAAGAGGCAGGAAAACCTTTAAGTGAATTATTAGAAGGAATTGTTGAGCAAGCGCTTAAGCAATTGCCAATCCCTAAACCCATGCGCTGGGGTAATAGCGATGTTGAGTTTGTTCGACCTATTCATAGTGTACTCGCGCTCTTTGGAAGCCAAGTCGTTAATATTACGATAAAAGGTAAAAAAGCCTCTGATAAGGTTCAAGGACATAGATTCCATTCTCCAACGTTTGTCTCTGTTCCTTCGGCCTCCGAATATGTTTCAGTGTTAAAAGAACATTCAGTCTACGCAGACTATGAAGAGCGTAAACACTACATTTCTACGGAACTTAAACGCACCGCAGAGGCACTGGGTGCTGTCGTGGATATGGAGGATGAGCTACTTGAAGAAGTCACTTCATTGGTTGAATTGCCAGTTATCATGCAGGCAAACTTTGAAGAGCATTTCTTGAAAGTCCCAAAAGAAGCGCTTATCTACACAATGAAAGGTGATCAAAAATACTTTCCTCTGTTAGATAACAACGGAAACCTTCTGCCCACCTTCTTGTTTGTTTCAAACATCAAGAGTTCATCACCAGAAAAGGTTATCGCAGGAAACGAAAAAGTGATCCGCCCTCGCCTTGCTGATGCCGAGTTTTTCTATAATACCGATCTTAAAAACGATTTTGCCTCGAACATTGAAAAACTCAACAACATCGTGTTCCAGAAGCAACTAGGCACTATTAAAGAACGAGTTGAGCGCATATCAGTTCTAGCCAGCTTTATTGCAGACAATATTGGTGGTAATTCAAAGGATGCGGCCCGAGCGGGTTTGTTATGTAAAAACGATTTAGTTTCAAACATGGTGCTAGAGTTTCCTGCTATGCAAGGCATTATGGGACGCTATTACTCAGCGGCTAATGGTGAAAATGAGTCAGTATCAACAGCAATTGGTGAACAATACCTTCCTGCGTTTTCTGGCGATGCACTACCAAGCACCAAAGAAAGTGCGTCGGTTGCGTTAGCCGAAAAGCTCGATACATTGGTTGGTATTTTTGCTACCGGCCAAACGCCTAAAGGCGACAAAGATCCATTTGCTCTGCGTAGAGCCGCGATTGGTATACTCCGTATTTGTATTGAAAAGGACTACGCTTTAGATCTTTGTTCACTCATTAGTAAGTCAGCGTCATTGGTTCAAAGTAAATTTGAAAAGCCTGTTGATGAACAAGCTGTATTAAACTTCCTCTTTGCTCGACTAAAAGCCATGTATCAAGAACAAGGATATGACAGCAAGATCATCCAGTCAGTTCTAAGTCGAGCGCCCAGTGTACCAACAGATTTCGATGCTCGAATCTCAGCAGTAAAGGAATTCGCAGCATTAGATGCAGCGGAAACGCTTATTGCAGCAAACAAACGTGTCGCCAATATCCTACGAAAGGCACAAGAAGAAGGTGACATAAAACTAGGGACAGATGTTGATACTCAATTATTCGAGTCAGAACATGAGAACTCATTGCATGCAGCGGTTAGCGATATTAAAGATGAGGTAATCAAACTCGTTGCGTCACAAGGTTACACAGAAGCCCTAAATGAGTTAGCTAAACTAAAAGACACCGTAGATGACTTTTTTGAGAATGTAATGGTTAACGCTGATGATTCGCAAATTCGCAAAAACCGATTAAACTCACTCAATAATTTACGTTCTTTGTTTTTGCACATTGCTGACGTGTCAGTTTTAAATTAAACGTAGTTAAAAAGCAGTATCTATGAGTTTAAGTTTTAGAATGAAATCCAACACCGTGGCTAAATGCTTCGGTGTTGTACTATTCACAACAACCCTTTCAGGCTGTAGCTCTACCAGCTTTACCTCAATTCTTAGTATTCAGAATGACACCGACTGGAGCACCTTATATTTACGGGGCAGCTTTACTTGGTGGGAGGCGGACGCAAAATATAAAGTGGAGCCAATAAACGCAGAACTTTATCGGGCAAGTGTCGAACTGGTTGCAGACAATCAACCCTATGATTTCAAATTTGCCGATGCAGATTGGACTCCCGGCACCCGATGTGGATATTTGGATAAGGCGAAGGATGAAATCGTCAAGGAAGATAAAATCGTTCAAGCAAATTGCGATACCGCAGCCGATAACTTCAAATTTACCCCCTCTTCCAGTGGCCTTTATCACTTCTATTTTGATACATCTAACGATGTACCCCAAGTTTATATTAAAAAGGCTCAGGATTAATTCTAGACAGCTTTAACCGGACTTTCTGTCTACACGCCCTCCCTTTTCTTATTCAATAACCAATAAAAAAGCCAGCAGGTCTTAACATGCTGGCTTTTTTGATAATAGCAATAAATGCTAAAGCTATACGTCTAAGTTCATTACCTTTAACGCATTTTCTTCGATGAAAGCGCGTCTTGGTTCAACTTGATCACCCATTAGCGTCGTGAACAACTGATCGGCTCCTATGGCATCTTCAATTGATACTTTCAACATGCGACGACTTTCTGGGTCCATTGTTGTCTCCCATAATTGATTAGGATTCATTTCTCCTAACCCTTTATAGCGTTGAATGTATTGACCTCGCTTGGCTTCATCCATCAACCACGTTAGCGCTTCTTCAAAGTATTCTACTGATTTAGTTTTCTCACCACGCTTAACATAGCCACCTTCACCTATTAAACCATTGATGGCTTGATTAAGTTCTCTAAGCTTGTTGTATTCAGAGCTGGAGATAAAACCTTTATCAAAGTTGTATACTGTGTCAATTCCATGCTGGCGAACGAGCAGTTTACCAATATAACTTCCCGTATTTTCTTCATCAGGAACGACCTCATAGCGATAGCTAATGCCGTCATCTGATTTCTCATCTAACACTTCTGCTAAAGACTTAATTTTAGACTCTAAAGATGCCGTATCTTTTAATACATCCTCGTCAAAAATTTCTGAGTAGATGAGTTGAGTAAGAATTTCTTCAGACATAAAACGACTCAAGCGAGTAATCATCGTCTTGACGCTATGGAACTGTTTAACAAGATTTTCCAAACCTACGCCAGAAATAGGGGCGCTTCCTTCCGTTGTATAAATGGCAGCGTTATCTAATGCGATTGAGGTTAAGTAAGCTATTAACGCAGGATCATCCTTCAAGTAGCTTTCTTGCTTCCCTTTCTTGATTTTATAAAGCGGAGGTTGTGCGATGTAAACATGACCACGCTCTATAATTTCCGGCATTTGACGATAGAAAAATGTTAATAGTAATGTTCGAATATGAGAACCATCCACATCAGCATCCGTCATGATTATGACATAGTGATAGCGTAGTTTTTCAGGGTCATATTCATCACGACCAATGCCACAGCCCAACGCGGTGATTAAAGTTGCGACTTCTTGAGAAGAAAGCATTTTATCGAAGCGTGCTTTTTCTACATTCAAGATTTTACCCTTCAAAGGTAAAATAGCTTGGTTCTTTCTGTTTCGACCTTGTTTGGCGGAACCACCGGCCGAGTCACCCTCCACTATATAGAGTTCAGAAAGTGCGGGATCTTTTTCTTGGCAATCTGCCAATTTCCCAGGTAGTCCTGCTAGGTCTAATGCCCCTTTTCTACGGGTCATTTCCCTTGCTTTTCTCGCTGCTTCTCTTGCTCTCGCCGCATCAATGATTTTGTTTGCGACGACTTTAGCGTCACCCGGATTTTCTAGTAAGAACTCTTGGAGCTTTTCACCCAAGATGGATTCAACTGCTGATTTAACTTCTGAAGAAACCAATTTGTCTTTTGTTTGAGATGAAAATTTAGGATCTGGCACTTTAACAGAAACAACTGCCGTCAATCCTTCTCTGGCGTCATCACCACTGGTTGAAGTTTTCGCTTTCTTAGTTAAACCTTCCGCTTCCATATAGTTATTAAGAGTACGAGTTAAAGCACCCCGGAATCCCGCCAAATGGGTTCCACCATCTCTTTGTGGAATATTGTTGGTAAAGCAAAATATGTTCTCTTGGAATGAGTCATTCCATTGCAATGAAACTTCTACCGTAATGCCGTCTTCCCTTTCATGACAGAAGTGGAAGACTTTCTGATGAATCGGTGTCTTTTTCTGATTTAAGTATTCAACAAAGGCTTTTATACCACCTTCATATTTGAAGTGGTCATGCTTCCCATCTCGCTCATCAATCAAATGGATAGACACGCCAGAATTTAGGAATGAAAGTTCACGTAAACGTTTGGCTAATAGATCGTAGTGATATTCTAAGTTAGTGAATGTTTCACCACTTGGCCAGAAATGGATGGTGGTGCCAGTTTCACTCGCTTCACCAACGGCAGCTAAAGGCGCTTCTGGATTACCGTGTATATATGTCTGTTCGTAAACTTTGCCAGCACGCTTGATTCTCAATAGCAGCTTTTTTGACAGCGCGTTTACTACCGAAACACCTACACCATGCAGACCACCCGAGACTTTATAGGAGTTATCATCAAACTTTCCTCCTGCGTGGAGAACAGTCATGATAACTTCAGCAGCCGACACTCCTTCTTCGGGGTGCATTTCTGTTGGAATTCCGCGGCCATCATCTTGGACTGAAACCGAACCATCAATATGGATTTTTACATAAATCTCGGAGCAGTGTCCTGCTAACGCTTCATCGATAGAGTTATCGACAACCTCGAATACCATATGGTGTAGACCTGTACCATCATCGGTATCACCAATATACATACCAGGTCGTTTCCTTACAGCATCAAGACCTTTAAGTACCTTGATACTTGAAGAGTCATAGTTGTTATTGGATTCTTCAGACATTTATTTTTATTCCTCTTCTTTAATTGTTCCATGTTCCACGTGGAACAACTTGTAAGATTTGCTGAAATTCTTCTTTAAAAGTTCAGCCAATTTAACATTCGCACTGGTTACGAAACATTGATTCCCTGTCTCGATGATCTTGTCGATCATAGTGCAAATATTTTGATCATCTAGTTCTGCAATTATATCGTCAATTAGTACAACACAGTTCGATTTTCTTTCTAATTTAAGAAATTTTATTTGCGCGATATGTAACGCCAATGCCAGTATTTTCATCTGCCCTCTAGACAACACTAGACTTGAAGGCTTGCCATCGACCGTAATCTTTAAGTCCGCTCTTTGAAACCCATATCGGCTACTTCCGAATTTAAATTCGTTGTCGATAGCTTTCGAAAACAAATCGGAAAGTTCAGTATCTTTACGCCAACCTCTATAAAGTTCAAAGTGGAAATCAAATCCATTTAACGAATCACTCACTTCGTCTTCCACATAAATTTTAAATTGTTCAAAATTATGTTCTGCCATCTCACTTAGCCGAACACTAGACTCAATTAGCTGACTCCGCCAATACGGCTCCTGACCTCTATCCTTTTTTCTTAAAGTCGCATTACGATTTGATAAAACAGATTTGAATTGTTTTTGCTGTGGAAGATAGTCCGGTTCCACGTGAAACATCAACCAATCTAAAAACCGCCTCCTTAAGCTTGGCGCGCCTTCTATCAAATTTCCTTCCAAAGGAGACAGAAATTTCATTGGTAGTAAACGAGCTAAATCAGATGAATTTTTTATTTTCTCCCCTTCAATTTTCGCTAAGCGTTCCTTCTTGTCAGAAAACATAAAGCCAACGTTAACGCCAAGGTTTCCTTCCCATTCTCTCAATTGGCTTTTGACTTTACCCCTTACAAGAAAGTGCTGCTTTTCAAACTGGAGTAAATTCTTAAGGTCAACGGTTCGAAAGGAACGGCCTGTAGATAAAATATGGACACTTTCTAAAAGGGAGGATTTCCCACTTCCATTCTCCCCAAGCAATACGTTAAGGCTTGGGGAGGGAAATAGTTTAGCGTTTTGAATATTTCTTAAATTAGAAACTTGAAGTTCTTCTAACACAAAAATTTACAGACGCATTGGCATGACAACATACAGGGATTCGTCGTTATCTGGATCTTCGATTAACGCACTACTATTAGAATCTCCTAAAGAGATCCTCACTTGCTCGCTATGAAGTGCATTCATTACATCAATCATATAAGCAACGTTAAACCCTATTTCTAAGGGATCACCACCGTATTCAACGTCAACAACTTCTACAGCTTCCTCTTGCTCTGGATTATTTGCTGTAATAGTTAACTCAGTAGCATTCAGGTTAATACGAACTCCCCTGAATTTTTCGTTAGATAAAATCGACGCACGAGCCAAAGAATCTTTTAAATCATTTCGATTAGCACTGATAAACTTGTCACCATCTTTAGGCAATACACGACGATAGTCTGGGAACCTGCCATCTACAAGTTTACTTGTAAAAATAAAATCGGTGGAATGTATACGAATATGGTTTCCGCCTAATTTCACTTTTAGCAGCTGCTCTTCATCACTGATAAGTCGTAACACTTCATGCACGCCTTTACGAGGTATAATAACCTGCTTGTTAGCTGCTAAAGGATGCTCGCAAGTGATCTTAGAAAGAGCTAGACGGTGCCCATCAGTTGCTACCGCTCGAATAACATTCTCGTCTGTTTCTAACGACATGCCATTCAAATAATAGCGGACGTCTTGCTGTGCCATTGCGAAATGTGTGCTATCGATTAGTCTTTTGAGATCTTTCTGTGCGATTTCAAATTCAACTTCGCCTTCCCAATCTTCTAAATTAGGATAATCTTCTGCGGGCAACGTTGATAATGTGTAGCGACTACGACCAGACTTAATCAGCGCTTTAGTACCGTCAATTGAGAATTCGACAGTACTTTCATCTCGTAAACTCTTGCAAATATCCACGAGCTTTTTCGCTGGAACGGTAATTTCACCCTCTGTGAAATCACCATCTAGCTCTTGGCTAGATATCAATTCCACCTCTAAATCTGTACCTGTAAGCCACAGTTTGTTAGCACTTACACGTATCAAAACATTAGCTAAAATAGGCAATGTATGGCGTCTTTCCACTGCCCCTGATACAAGTTGCAATGGCTTTAAAAAGTTTTCCCTACTGATTGAAAATTTCATACTGTACTCAGCTTACTTACGATGACAAAGTGCGAATTAAGTTTTGGTAATCTTCTTTTATATCGTGGCTTTCTTCTTTCAATTGGGCCACTTTACGACAAGCGTGTAAAACAGTCGTGTGATCTCGTCCACCGAACGCGTCTCCAATTTCAGGCAAACTATGGTTGGTTAACTCTTTAGCCAACGCCATAGCTATCTGTCTTGGCCTAGCAACGCTTCTACTTCTACGTTTAGAAAGTATATCAGCCAACTTAATCTTATAATATTCAGCGACTGTCTTTTGTATGTTGTCAATAGTAACGAGTTTTTCTTGTAAAGCTAGCAGATCTCGAAGCGCTTCTCTAACGAAATCAATTGTAATCGCGCGTCCTGTAAAATTCGCATTTGCAATTACCCTATTTAGCGCTCCTTCAAGCTCGCGCACATTAGATCGTAAGCGCTTGGCGATGAAAAAAGCGACCTCATTTGGCAATCGAATTTTGTTTTCGTTTGCTTTCTTCATCAAAATAGCTACGCGGGTTTCTAGCTCAGGAGGCTCAATTGCAATAGTTAATCCCCAACCAAATCGGGATTTTAATCTATCTTCTACCCCATCAATCTCTTTAGGGTAGCGATCAGACGTAAGAATAATTTGTTGATTATCTTCCAACAATGCGTTGAAGGTATGAAAAAACTCTTCTTGTGATCGTTCTTTATTAGCAAAGAACTGAATATCATCGATGAGCAACGCATCAACAGAACGATAATAACGTTTGAATTCCTCAATAGCGTTATTCTGTAGCGCCCTGACCATATCTTGTACAAAGCGCTCGGAATGCATATAAACAACTTTTGCATCTTTCTTTAAATCACGGATACCGTTACCAACTGCATGCAATAAGTGTGTTTTACCTAACCCCGTTCCGCCGTAAAGAAATAAAGGATTATAAGCACCGCCGGGATTATCAGCCACTTGCTGAGCAGCAGCTCTTGCGAGTTGGTTGGATTTACCCTCAACGAAGTTATCAAATCGATAAGAACTATTAATATTAGATTTTTGATCAGAGTTAACTTTTATTTGGCTCTGCTCAATAACTTGACTATTGCTAGTGTTGCCACGCTGGGAAGGTTTTACTTGAGCCGTAGCATTAGCTCGCATGTTTTGTCTTGGTGGTTCGTTTTCTTGATAAGACGACACAGGAGCAGCAACTGGCGCGACTTCTCGTTTCGCTACATCAAATCTCAAGCCTGGCGCTTCCGTACCGCAAAACTCCTCAAAAAGGGTGACGATACGCTCTACGTACTTATCTCTCACCCAATCTAACACAAAACGATTGGGTGCAAATAACGTTAGGGTTTCCCCTTGTTCTTCTGCTTTTAACGGCCTAATCCACATACTAAATTGTTGTGTAGGCAGATCCTGTTGCAATCTATCTAGACACTGATTCCATAAAGCTACAGATGACAAAGATATAACCTCTTTAAAATAAAACCATTTGAATTTGGAGACATTTTGGGCGGGAAAAATGATGGATAAAGCAATCAGAAGTAACCCACCTGTGAATTATTAACGAAAGAATTTAAGACTTCAATCTTGATCTTTTTTAAATATGTGATCTAGCCACAAATTAACGCTATCTTTATGTATTTAAATGATTTTAATTATTTTTAAACTTCGACTCACTCTCACAATATACATAAATAACCACAAGATTTCCCAAGGAGAATATTTATCGTGTTAATAAAAATTCGAGTAACTCTGTTAATAGTTTGTGGATAACATTTGTATAAGTTTTTAAGTACAAACTCAAACTTAAAACTAACAGCGCGACGGCATCCATTAAGATGGAATAATGAATCCAAATTGGAAGATAAACTATTGCACCAACCTTCCTTCCCTAACGGCCAAAAACATCAAATCAATCTTGAAATACGATTAATCACTGAGCTGTTTAACAATACGTCAAAAAGGCGTTGACTTGCTTCGGCAAAATCATTAAGATTCGCGTCCTTTTATTGGTCTGAGCAAGATTAATAAAAGATATTTTAACCTGTTTGTGCAATGGACAACGGCTATGAAAAGAACATTTCAACCAAGTAACTTGAAGCGTAAACGCTCGCATGGTTTCCGCGCTCGCATGGCGACTAAAAATGGTCGTAAAGTGCTAGCTAGACGTCGCGCTAAGGGTCGTGCCCGTTTATCAGCTTAATAAATGTTATCGAAGTGGGTAATACTCAGTATTCACGGGAGTTAAGGTTATTAACTCCATCCCACTTTGAGAACGTTTTCAAAGACGCAATTCCCTCTGTTTCTCCCTCTGCAACTATTCTCGGTCGTCATAATCATTTATCTCATCCTAGACTTGGGATTACTGTTTCTAAAAAGAATGTAAGAAAAGCACACGATAGGAATCGCGTTAAACGTGTTATTCGTGAAAGTTTTCGACTGAACCAGCATAAACTTCCCCATATCGACATCGTTGTCGTTGTAAAACCGGGTTTGGATAAACACACTAACGCAGAAATTTTTGAACTACTGGAAAAATTATGGAAAAAGTTAACCAAACGTTGCGACAAAGCTTTATCTTCCTAATCCTAGCGTATCAAAAATTACTATCTCCCTTGCTTGGAAATAACTGCCGCTTCCAACCAACCTGTTCAAATTACGCTATTCAAGCAATTAAATTGCACGGTGTACTGAAAGGGGCTTGGTTAACATTAAAACGCATATTAAAATGCCACCCTTTGCACGAAGGCGGAGAAGATCCTGTTCCGCTTAACGCGTCCTATAAACCTACTCACAAAAGAAAGTAATTATGGAATCTCAACGCAGCCTCTTTGCCATCGGTTTATTAGTTGTCAGTTTCTTGCTTTGGCAAGAATGGCAAAAGGACTATGGTCCTCAGCCAGTACAACCGATCACAGCAGAACAAACCGTCGATGTAAATGCGGAAAATGACGCTGACGTCCCTAGCTCCTCAGACACTAGTGACGCTCTTCCCATTACAACCGTTGTTGCTGAAGACAAAGTGATTTCAGTCTCAACAGACTCACTTCAAGTTGAGATCCGCTCACAAGGCGGTGACGTTATCAGCGCCAAACTGAAAAAGTACCCCGTTGAACAAGGTTCAGAAGAGCCTATTGCTATCTTAAATAACAACGGAAACACTCTACATATCGCACAAAGTGGCTTAATTGGTAGAGATGGCCCAGACGAAACGGTATCTGGACGCCCCATCTACCAAATAGAGAGCAACCAATATGTCCTCAGTGAAGGTGAAGATGAATTACGCATTCCCTTGGTATGGACTTCGGAAGATGGCATAAAAGTTATTAAAACATTTGTGTTCAAGCACGATTCTCACGCGATTGACGTTGAATACACAATAGAAAATGCATCTGATAAAAGTATCGCTCTACAACAATATGCCCAACTTAAACAAACAATGGTGGCCCAAGAAGGCAGCATGTTTATGCCAACCTACCGTGGAGGCGCATATTCAAGTAGTGAAGACCGTTATACAAAATATGAATTTGGCGACATTGTTGATGAAAACTTAAAAATTTCGACGAAAGCTGGATGGGTAGCCATGCTTCAACACTACTTTGTGGCTGCTTGGGTTCCACCGCAAGACCAAACAAATAATCTTTACTCCCGCGCTATCAAAGAAACCTACGCTACTATTGGCTTCACTGGTGAGATGGTGAGCATTCCAGCGAATAGTGACACAACATTAAAAACTACGTTATATGTTGGCCCTAAAGACCAAGACACCTTGGCAAAGTTAGCAGACAACCTAGATCTAACAGTAGATTACGGCTTCCTTTGGTGGTTAGCACAACCACTATTCGGTTTACTAAGTATTATTCAAAGTGTTGTCATTAACTGGGGTGTGACAATTATTATTATCACCATCATTGTGAAGGGTGCTATGTACCCACTCACGAAAGCCCAATACGAATCCATGGCGAAACTGCGTAATCTTCAACCCAAAATGCAAGCTTTAAAAGATCGCTATGGCGATGATAGACAAAAGATGTCTCAGGGCATGATGGAGCTCTACCGTAAGGAAAAAGTAAATCCAATGGGTGGTTGCTTCCCATTACTCTTACAAATGCCGATATTCCTTGCTTTATACTGGGTACTTATGGAGAGTGTTGAACTTCGCCACGCTAGTTTTATTTTCTGGATTACTGACCTGTCCGTTAAAGATCCATACTTTGTATTACCTGTGTTAACCGGTGCAAGTATGTACTTACTGCAAAAACTTCAACCAATGACTATTCAGGATCCAATGCAGCAAAAGATTATGCAGTTTATGCCTGTATTCATGAGTATCTTCTTCCTTTGGTTCCCAGCCGGTTTAGTGCTTTACTGGTTGATTAGTAATGTAATAACACTTGTTCAAGCGAAAATAATTTATGCGTCGATGGACAAAAAAGGTCTGAAATCCAAATAAACAAAAGAATTTAGAGGAACAGAGTGATGCCTTCATTCGACATTATTTCAGAAATTGAATTACCCGAACTACAAAATGCTGTCGACAATGCTAACCGTGAAATCGAAACACGTTTCGACTTTCGCGGTGTAGCGGCAACATTTGAACGTAATGAAAACGTAGTAAACATGAGTGCTGAAGCAGATTTCCAACTCCAGCAGATGCAAGATATTCTGCGTAGTAAATGCGTAAAACGTGGCGTTGATACATCTGCAATGGATCTTGGCAGCATCGAACATAGCGGTAAAACTTACAAGCAGGCTATTACCTTCAAACAAGGTATTGATCAGCCGATGGCGAAAAAGATTGTGAAAACCATTAAAGACGCCAAGCTAAAAGTTCAAGCACAGATACAAGGCGAGCAAGTTCGTGTAACGGGCAAGAAACGAGATGATCTTCAAGAATGTATCGCACTGCTAAAATCTGCTGAACTTGGACAACCTTTTCAATACGAAAACTTTAGGGACTAACTCTTAAGAAGTGAAGTTGCACAGAATAAGTGGAGTGCGGGAATTATGAATCAATCTATCGATACTATTGCCGCACAAGCCACGGCTCCCGGAAAAGCAGGCGTCGGTATTATTCGCATTTCGGGCCCTCACGCGAAAGAAGTAGCAAATACTATACTCGGCTATTTGCCTAAGCCTCGTCAGGCCGATTACGCAAACTTTCAAGATTCCAACGGCGAAATCATCGATCAGGGTATCGCCATTTATTTTAAAGCTCCGCATTCATTCACTGGCGAAGATGTCGTTGAACTTCAAGGACACGGCGGCCCTGTCATACTCGATATTCTGCTTAAACAAGTGTTATCAGTGGAAAAAGTACGATTGGCTAATCCAGGGGAATTTAGTGAGCGCGCCTTTTTGAATGACAAGCTTGACCTTGCACAAGCTGAAGCCATATCCGACTTAATCAACGCTAATTCAGAACAAGCGGCCAAAAGTGCCCTACTCTCAATGCAAGGCGCCTTCTCAAAATACGTTCAGGACCTTGTCGATCAAATCACACACCTAAGAATGTATGTAGAAGCGGCTATCGATTTTCCTGAAGAAGAAATCGATTTCCTATCAGATACAAAAATCCAAGATGACCTAACCGACATTATTGAACAGCTTGAAGCAACTCTTGCCAAAGCGAAACAAGGCTCACTGATGCAAGAAGGAATGCATGTTGTTATTGCGGGTAAGCCCAATGCAGGCAAATCCAGCTTGCTCAATGCACTTGCCGGATATGAAGCTGCAATTGTAACTGATATCGAAGGTACAACCCGTGACGTGCTTAAAGAACATATTCATATTGATGGTATGCCCCTTCATATTATTGATACTGCTGGTTTACGTGAAAGCCCAGACAAAGTAGAACAAATTGGTATTGAACGAGCTTGGCAAGAAATTAAAAATGCCGATTTGTTACTTTTCATTCAAGACAGTACAAACACTGGCATAAATGACGAAATTCAGCTCCCGTTTTTAGATCAACAACACGATATCCACTCACTTCCGCCGATGACAGTAGTGAGAAACAAAGCAGACCTTTCTGGTGAAACAGTCGCAATCACAGAAAACCGAGCCCATCCAACTATCACCCTTTCTGCTAAGGATGAAACCGGAATAGAGTTACTCAAAAATCACCTGAAGCAACGTATGGGATTCACTGGCGGTGTTGAAGGGCAGTTTATGGCAAGAAGACGGCACTTAGATGCTTTGGAACGTGCCCAGCAGCATGTTTTGCTTGGTCAAGAACAACTATTAAGTGCTATGGCAGGCGAATTACTTGCAGAGGAACTTAGAATAGCCCAACAATCTTTATCTGAAATTACGGGTGAATTCACGTCTGACGACCTATTAGGTAAAATATTTACTTCGTTTTGTATCGGTAAATAGCTTCATATCGTTCTATTTCAGCCTGACTCTATCGTCCATTCCCTCAAAAAAATGTGAACCACTACCAAACTTCAAACAAATTTGTAAATTTTTTAATATTTATGAGCAAATACCCCAAGGTTTACCTTTTCAACCAGACACAATTAGATCATTCCCTCTGAAACTTCGGTTCTTGCCGTAGAAGAATAAATATCAAATAAAAGCCTCTTAACATCCCTCTATAATGAATTTTATATATTATATTCAATAGGTTAAGACAATTTGTTTCAGAAAAATAACGTAGTTATCACAATTTTATAAATTCTTTCATACAAGATAAAACTGACAAGGAAATATTTTTCACTATCTCGGTTTTATGGTGGTGAAAATGTAACTCCCACTAAGATTTCGCGTACTTTTTTAACCGTATAAAAGAAAATTCCGTAAGAATATCTTTACAAAAGGGGGGTTTATTTACTATTTATTAACATCGAAAACTCGGCTAATTATCGATTCATAAGGAAAGCTTTATGTATAAATTAGTTTTTCAAATATGTCTCGCAGCTTAGTAAATTTAAAATTATTCCAAGGACACTTTTTAAACCTATCCCCCACTCAAAGTAGGGTATTTAATTTTTAAGAGTAAAAAGCAATTCTACACATTTGGTCAACACACTCTTGTTTTGACAAACGCAAAGTTTTAAATTCAGCGCGAATAATCATTCCCTCTAAAAACGTCATCATTAACTCTGCTTTATGTTGGTATTCACTATTTTTTTCACCAAGAAGATCGTAGATAACATCAAAAAGCCATTCCTTATGATCTTGTGAAACTCCTTTAATTACAGCATCTTGTTGTTTAAATTCTGATAAAGCATGCATAAACATACAACCTTCAAAATGTTCAGAATTAAACCAATCAAAATGCCAATTAATTAAAGCTTCAATCTTCCCACTAATTCCAACTTCTGCACTCAAAGCTTGAGCAATAGAATCATGAAAGCGCTTATGCCGTCTTTTTAAAACATGCTCAATTAACACCGCTTTACTTGAAAAATGACGATATATAGTTGTCTTCGATATGCCAGCTTCATCCCGAATTAAATCGATACCAACAGCGGTATACCCACGACGGTTAAATAAAGACTCAGCCGTATCCAAAACTTTTTCATAAACGCTCATTTTTTGCTCCTGTACATCACATTGCAGGGAAGTGAACAGATCTGTAACTTTTATAAAGCAGTACAGGTCTGTTCCCTTGAAATTTAAGCTCACTCCTATTCGGAGCGAACTGAATCAGTAGCTTTAATATTTTTTAATTATGAGGAGATAAGTACATGGGTAAGCTTTCTGGTGGCGGTGCATTACCACCTAAACCCACATCAACCGACTTAATCAGAGGTTTCGTCGGAGGATTCATAGGTATTTTAGGGTTAAGCCTATTAACCAAACTTGTGGATCAACCTCTATTAATGGCTCCTTTTGGTGCTACGTGTGTCATCTTATTTGCCGCTTCGGCATCTCCTCTTGCGCAACCGAGAAATGTTATCGGTGGTCACTTTGTTTCTACCCTTATTGGCCTAGTTGCCCTGTATACGCTAGGAAACGACATGGTTGTAGTGGCCGCATCCGTTGGATTATCTGTTGCTGCAATGCAATTTTTCAGAGTTGTTCATCCCCCAGCAGGAGCAAACCCCATCGTAGTTCTCATAGCAGGAGCAGGAGCCGATGGCTACGGATTCGACTTCCTCGTATTCCCAGTGTTGTTAGGAGCCATTTTCTTGGTTGGCGTTGCTTCGCTAATCAATAACGTAGGTTCCCCTAACAAATGGCCACTTTATTGGTATGGGTTATCCAGCAAATAAATTTTCAAATAACCAAACAGGATGATTATTAATGCCTAATCTCGTCTTTTCAAGTAATAAGCCAATCAGTGAGCCACAAAAAGCCACGATTGCAAGTCGACTAATGCAATACACCGCGGAGTTTCTCAAAAAAGACCCGCAAGTAACTAACGTCATTATGTCTGATGCTCCTAGCACTTGGTTCAGTGCAGGAAACGCCATGATAGATACACAGATGATTACGTTAACTATCTACGTAACAGCAGGAACTAATACACCTGAAGAAAAAACGCTTTGGCTAGAGCACGTCTGGGGATACCTCAAAGACGAGCTTCAGATTCCAGAAAATAACCCAAACTACATCGTCATCCAAGACGTTGCCGGTGATAGCTGGGGATATAACGGCGAAACGCAACTACAACGTAAATTGAATAAAGAGGAGAACCCTGATGGAGTTTAAAGTTCCACCAGAATCAAGAGATCGCATTTTGAAGCTTGGCTTCGATACTGACATGGAAATTCCAGCAGATTTGGAATGGGCCCCTTATATGCCTGGTTTCCGTGAAGGCGTTGAAATTTCAGTTATCTTCGACCAAACACAAGAAGATCCGAATGGTGCTGACATGGCTTTCTTACGATATGAGCCAGGCTCATATACACCTGGACACGTTCATATGGGCTTTGAAACGGTACTTGTACTTCAAGGTGACTACATCGAGAACGGCCAAACATTCACACCAGGTCATTTGGTTGTTCGTGCGCCAGGCACCTGCCACAGCATGTCATCTAAGAATGGCTGTGTGATTTTGGCATCACGCTACGTACCAGTAAAACAGTTACAGGAGTAAAACCTATGCAAATTGTAGCCGCTTCAGAAATTGCAGAAATGATATTTGATAACGCAACAGTCATTCCTGGAGGATTCGGATGTTGTGGGCATCCAGACCTTTATACTGAGGCGCTGCAAGCAAGGTTTGAAAGTACAGGACACCCAAAGTCACTTAATTTGCTATTTGCCTCTGGCGCAGGCGATAAAGCCGGAAAAGGCTTAGATCGACTCGCTGCCAAAGGCATGGTTAAACAGGCAATTGGAGGCTTTTGGGGTTTCTGTCCTGAACTTTCCAAAGCAGCAAGAGAAGGACAACTTGAAGGACATAACTGGCCAATGGGTACGGTCAGTCATTTGTTCAGAGAAATCGCTTCTGGATCACCGGGTGTGCTAACCAAAGTTGGACTTAGCTCATTTGTTGACCCTGATGTTGATGGTGGATGTTTAACACAAGGCGCGAAACCAATTGTGCAAAAAACCACTTTTATGGGTGAAGAATATATGTTCTATCCTAGCCAAAAAGTGGATTTCACAATTCTGCGAGGAACCTATAGCGATGCGAAAGGCAACATCTCAATGGAAGATGAAGATGCCTATCATGACGCAATGATCCAAGCGATGGCGGCAAAGCGCTATGGCGGTAAAGTAGCCGTTCAGGTGAAAAAGCTTGTGGATAAAATCCCCCCTAATCAAGTTCAAATACCAGCAGTTATGGTTGACTACGTAACGGTCTGTGATGATGAAGCAAATCATCCTTCATCATACGGAATTTTAGAGTCTGCCAACAAAGAAACGGATAACACTATCCCACTAGAAAAAAGATTGGTTCTTAATCGTGCCATCAAAGAAATGCCAGAAGGCAAAAACTGTATCAACTTAGGTATCGGTATTCCGGCTTTGATTGGTGAACAATTAAACAACGATTTTGGCGAAAATTCATTAACAGTTGAATCCGGATTATTCAATGGCACACCGCTATATGAATTGTCATTCGGAGCTTCAGATAACCCTGACGCTGTTATTGATCAAGCCGACCTTTTTACTTTCTACGATGGTGGTGGCATTGATGTGGCATTCCTCGGATTTGGGGAAATAGATGCCCACGGAAGATTGAACTCCAGCATGTTTGGTAAAAAACAAACCGGCGCAGGCGGTTTCATCAATATTGCGCAATCAGCTAAGAAGATTGTGCTTTGCGGCACGATGACAACAGCAGGTTTGAAATTACAAGAAAACAACGGTGAATTACAGATAATCAATGAAGGCAAAGTTAAAAAATTCGTCAGTGAGGTACAGCAAATAACGGTCGACACCAGTCACTCGTTGTTCGCTAATAAAGAGATCCTTGTTATAACGGAAAGAGCCGTTTTTAACCTATCCAGAGATGGATTAGAACTGATTGAAATTGCACCTGGGGTTTCAATAGCTGAGGTCACAGCACAAATTGACTACCCGATTTCAATATCTCCTTCATTAAAAAAAATTAACTTAGTATAGGTTTCAAAATGGGCAAAAAAATCGCAATAGTTGGTGGTGGTGCATCATGCATCGCATTTATCGAATCATTTATTAATGAGTGCAACAAGGAATCCACAGATAATCTTCATTTTATGGTTTTTGAAAAATTACCTGAGATTGGTCCTGGTAACGCTTATCAATCAGATGCCAAGTCTAACCTTTTAAACACAAAAGCAGGTTACATCACTGCATTAAAGGATCGCCCAGGCGACTTCTTCAAGTGGTTGGATGAAAATCAACAAAAATGGAAACCAGAGTATCCGGGCTTAGAAATCCACGAAGATACTTACGCTCCTCGCCCGCTGTTCGGCATGTATATGCAGGACACATTTAATGCTGTTGTTAATAAAGCCCGAGAAGCTGATATTAAAGTTGATGTTATTCAAGACGAAGTCGTTAACCTAAAAGAAAACTACGAAGCAGAAACCGTGATTGTTTCCACGATTTCTGGCGCTGATTATGAAGTTGATAAATCTGTTATCGCCTGCGGTACTTCACTACTCAGCCCGGATGCATTAATTAATCACAAACAAATTTATCATTCACCTTATCCTGTGGATAATATCACTAACAATATTCCAAAAGATGCAGATATAGCGGTTATCGGCGCACGTTTAAGTGCAATCGATGCAGTTATCGGCATGATTGAGAATGGGCATAAAGGTAAGATAACACTTTATTCTCGAAGTGGTTTATTCCCTAGCGTCCGAGGTGTACAAGGTCGTTATAAAAACCAGTATTTAGCTCTGGATTTCATTAATCGAAATTATCCTGACATTAACATCACGGATCTTTCTGACTTATTCTTTAAAGAAATGGAGCGCTATCGTGCTCAGAACCCAGACAACATGGAAGAGGAATTAGTATTCCCACCACCACCAATCACAGATTTTGAGAAATTCTTAAGCTATGAAATTGACATGGCACAGCATAAGCGTGGATGGCAAGCCGTCCTTTATGACACAAATTCTCTACTTGCTGATGTTTGGGGCATGCTGCCAGATGGCGAAAAAGATTGGTTTATGAACGAAATGCTTGCATCTGCTATGTCAATGCGTATTTCAATTCCAATCGAGAATGCTATAAAAATGCGTGAGTATGTGCGTTCTGGTCAATTGCAGTTTGTTACAGGTAACAGCGAAATCGCGAAAGAAGGCGATCAGCTATTTATCACAACTGATGATGGCCAACGCGTTGAAACAGGCGCCGTTATTTATGCTACGGGTAGCCCTAGAGATGCCAACATGTGTGACTCCCAATTGCTTCGTAATCTATTACAAGATGGCTTAGTAAGACAACATCCATTCGGCGGCATTGATGTTTGTGAGCAATATCACAATATTGTTGATAACAGCGGTAACTTCAGCAACACCATTTATGCTGTAGGCGAAATCACTAACGGTAAATTCCTATTTACCAGTGCTATGGATATTATCGTTCGCCACGCACACAAATGCGCCACAGTTTTACACAAGCACATCACACATGGGATAAAACGCGATTTAGTTGCATAACCACAATCTTCGTTTCCCCGCATAGGTCACAGGTTGAGTCCAGCTATACCAATCTGTGGCCTATTACTTTCCTTAGATATAAATAGCATTCAGCGTTATCATGGGCGAATTCCCAAATAACATCTAAACACTATGCTAAATATCGAGATCATTGTTGGCTCTATGTTAGGCGCAACCGAATACGTTGCTGATGAACTCAAAGCTAAGCTTGAACAACATAATCACCAAGTACATATTCATTTAAACCCAAAACTGGAAGATATGTCATTTGATAAATTATGGATTGTCTGTTCGTCCACCCATGGTGCCGGAGATCTACCTGATAATATTGAACCTTTTGCAGAACAACTGAAAAATACCAATTTATCAGACGTTAAATTTGCCATTGTCGGTTTAGGTGATACCAGCTACGACACTTTCTGTGAAGGTTCGAAACAGCTGCTTTCCTTATTACAGAAACAAAATGCAAAATTGGTTCATACTCCTTTGTACATCGATGTATTGGAACACCCATTGCCAGAAGAAGCCGCAGTGGAATGGCTCGAACAATGGCTAGTAGAGAAACCAGAGCTCATCTAAATTAATGAATCATTCAGAATTACAAGCATTAACCGGCAATATCAGTAATGATGCAAGAGTGCTTTATTGCTTAGCGATTAGACCGAGCGCCAATGAAATAACAGGTATCACCAAAGAATTAAATTACAAACACTTCTCAGCTTTACTCAATAGTAAAGAAACAAAATATACTCGAGGCCGCCAATTAAATAACTTAATTATTGAGTTACTCCAACAAGGGTTAGTGAGTTTTATTGAAGAAGTGCCACAAGATAAATCTTTTAATAAGCAAAAATTGCTTTTACCCCTACTTGTTTTAGCGGACGATGACTATCAAAATTTACATCAATCCAAACAGTCGATGAACGTAAATTGGGTACCGAATGACACGTTGTATCAAGATCTAGCACAATTAGTTGGAATCATTGAAAAGGATTATTATAAAGAAGAACTTGGCGACTTTATTGCCTATTGGATGGGTCGACCAGATGCATTACATACCCCTTTTCAGTGGACTCACAGGTTTGTTCAACATATAAAGAAAAACCGCACCAAACTAGGTTACAAACCAGTTAAACAACTCGCGACTCAAACAGTGAATAAAAAACCTGAATTAGTCGCGGATGACAATACCCGAAAGTTAGTAGAGAAATACAGTGGAAAGCATCAACGATAAAATAAAACGGTTTGCAGAGACTTTAGGCAAAAAGCCAAGAAAAGGAAAGCCTGCGGATTATCAGTCTTTACGCAAAATCTACGACATGCAAGCAAACGAAGACGTGCGCCGCTTGCAAAAAGAAGCAAAAACTAAACGCATAGCATCACTTCATGGTCGCTCTGATCTTAACCCCAAGTGGGTCTTTGATACACTCGACATCGACAGTGAAGATACTAATGAAGCGGTCAGTATCGCTCAAAGCTTTATTGCTGCGCACGACGATCCTAATTGGCGTCAAAGTTCTGCACATATGATGATTTTTTACGGTGATTATGGACGTGGTAAGTCACATATTGCAGGCTCCATCGCGCACGAACTTATCGAAACCTATGAAATAACAGTTTTATATCGCCAGCTCTCTAGTCTATTAGAAATGCGCCAATCTTCTTTCGACTTTAGCGCACAAGACAACGCAGGTGAGAAGTTTCGCCAAATAAATCACGACCTATTAGAAGTGGATTTATTAATATTGGATGAAGTGTGCGTTAATGAAAGTATATTGAAAAAGCACTCACAAAGCTGGCTTGGAAACCTTTTACGTCAGCGCTTAGTTAACAAGAAAAACTGCATATTAATCACCAATCATAACTTAGCAGATCTTGAAATTGCTTTAGGGCAATACTGTTTCGAATCAATCAAAGAATACGACACTTACAAAGTACATTTTCAAGGCCCAAGCCGTCGTAAGCCGATTGAAGACGAATACCCAACAGACAGCACTTACAAACCTAAATATGTGCCGAATCAAATAAAATAGCCCTTTCAGAGATATTTCAAACACAAAAAAGCCCGCACTACCTTAAATAATGCGGGCTTCTTTCAAATAAAATTAAACTCGTTATCTACTTTTCTTTCTCACGCTCGGTATAAAAACCGTCAGCTTCGCCAATAAACTTATCTTTTTCTTTAACCCAATGACCTTGAACGCTCTTACTATAGTTAAGATAAAGCTTGCCGTTATAAATCTCGAAAACTTCAGGATCAACGCCTACTAATTTATCATCAGACATCGCATAGGCACAGTGACCACCGTACTCTGGCAGATATTTAATTGGGTCGGCTTTAAATAATTCCATATTTTCTTCAGAAGAAAAGCGCCATTTCGCACCACGCCACTCATAAGTAAACGCCTTTTTACCCTCAACCGCCTTATTTTCCTTCCAATAAGCTACAGTGTCATAACCATCAATGGCTAAACCACCGAAAAAAGTCGTGTTAATTGGGCCTTCCGCCAACACAGCACTAGTCCAAAATGCAACGAGCACTAACAATTTAGCTAAATATTTCATGTAAAACTCCAATGATTGACTGAATTACTAAACCGTTTTGAAGCCAATGAAATTTCATTACCATTCATTTTTCCCTGTGTAAAACATTTTTAATCACATTAAAACAGATTGATCTCGCCTTAAAAAACGATCATTTAATGATCAAACATTGATCGAACACTGTTTAAACATTGATCGTAGAATGATCAATCAATGATCACTTTTTTCTGGAGATCAGTAAATACGGGGATCTCAAGGTGATCAAAACTTATCCACCTCGATCCACTGTGATCAATATTCACACTCTGATCGCACGTGTTGAAAGGGCCAGCGCGATCAACTTTTGATCATATTCATCGCTTATCCACAATTTGATCAAAGTTTTGATCTGTCTGTGGATAGATCACTGGAAAACATCTGGTAAAACTTTGATCTACTGGTGATCAAAAAATGATCTTTTTTGACCAGTGGATATTTCCACGGTTTACTCCCAGCTTTTAAGCTGGTTGATCAATCTTTGATCACATTTTATGATCTTGCTAAAATTTTGATCAATAAAGACTTTTTTGAGTTAACCACAGAAAGGGCCTTGCCTAATAATAGAAATAATAATCTAAAGAAGATCAAAGAGATCTTTTTTTGTTCAGCTTTTGATCAAACATTGATCATCAAAGCCAGTTAATAAAAAATCCAAAAAATTTATTCATTTCCCTTCTGTTGATTTCCATTTAAAATACCAGCCTCTTTTTTAACCAGTGTTTGACGAGATACTTTATGTTCTATGCACAACAATATGATGTCATCGTTGTTGGCGGAGGCCACGCAGGGACCGAAGCTGCCCTAGCAGCCGCACGCATGGGAGCGAGCACCTTACTTCTTACCCACAATATCGAAACATTAGGACAGATGTCCTGTAATCCTGCTATCGGGGGGATCGGAAAAGGTCACTTAGTAAAAGAAATTGATGCATTAGGTGGCGCAATGGCCACAGCTATAGACAAAGCTGGTATTCAATTTCGCACACTAAATTCAAGTAAAGGTCCTGCTGTTAGAGCTACTCGCGCACAAGCGGACAGATCATTATATCGTTCAGCTATTCGTCAAATTATTGAGAATCAACCTAATCTCACTTTATTTCAGCAATCTTGTGATGATCTAATTGTTGAGCAAGACAGAGTAACCGGTGTTGTTACTCAAATGGGTTTAAAATTTAAAGCAAAAACCGTTGTTCTAACAGTCGGCACCTTCTTGGGCGGTACGATTCATATTGGTTTAGAAAATTTCAAAGGTGGTCGAGCAGGTGATCCACCTTCTATCGCACTTGCTGATCGTTTAAGAGAGCTGCCTTTTAGAGTTGATCGTTTAAAAACAGGCACGCCTGCTCGGCTTGATATTCGTACGTTAGATTTCTCTGTTATGCAGGAACAAGCAGGTGATAATCCCACACCTGTATTTTCTTTCCTTGGTGATCGCTCTCAACATCCAAAGCAAATTCCTTGCTATATCACACATACCAACGAAAAAACCCATGAAATTATTCGCAGCGGTCTTGATCGATCACCAATGTATACCGGTGTAATTGAAGGAATTGGACCACGTTATTGCCCCTCAATCGAAGATAAAATCATGCGTTTTGCTGATAAAGATACGCATCAAATCTTTGTAGAGCCTGAGGGCTTAACTAGTTGCGAAGTCTACCCTAATGGTATTTCAACGAGTTTGCCTTTTGATGTACAAATCAATCTTATTCATTCGATAAAAGGATTCGAACAGGCTCACATCATCAGACCCGGTTATGCCATTGAATATGATTTCTTTGATCCCCGAGATTTAAAACAAACGCTGGAAACGAAATTCATCCAAGGTTTATTCTTTGCTGGGCAAATCAACGGTACAACAGGTTATGAAGAGGCAGGTGCTCAAGGATTAATAGCGGGTGCAAACGCTGCACTACAAGCTTTTGGAAAAGACCCTTTCTCGTTGCGTCGTGATGAAGCATATATGGGAGTATTAGTGGATGATCTATCCACGCTTGGCACAAAAGAACCTTATCGAATGTTTACCAGTCGAGCAGAATACCGATTACTGTTAAGAGAAGATAACGCCGATATTCGTTTGACTGCGAAAGGCCGAGAGATTGGGTTAGTTGATGATCACCGTTGGCAAAAATTCAATGAGAAAATGAATGCGATTGAGCTTGAATCTCAGCGTTTACGCGAACACTGGGTGCATCCGGGACATGAATCAGCCGCAGACATCAACACATTGTTGAAAAATCCAATTTCCAAAGAGCATCGACTCGAAGAAATTATTCGTCGTCCAGAGATGACGTATGAAAAATTAATGAGCATTGATGCTTTCGGACCGGGATTAGTTAAGGAGCATCCTCAAGCTGCGGAACAAGTAGAAATTCAAATCAAATACGCAGGTTATATTGAGCGGCAAAAGGAAGATATTGCGAAAACGCAACGTAATGAGAATATGCTGTTGCCTATCGATTTCGACTACAGTGTTATTTCGGGTTTATCAAACGAAGTAGTTGCTAAATTGAAAGAAGCGAATCCAGAAACATTGGGTAAAGCTTCACGTATTTCTGGTATCACGCCTGCCGCAATTTCATTGCTCTTAGTGTATTTGAAAAAACAAGGTTTATTGAGAAAGTCTGCCTAATGCAATTTCCAACAGAACAAATACAAAGCAAATTAGCCGCTGCGTGTAAGCAATTATCGTTTGATGTGTCCGAAGAAAAACAACAATTGCTTATTAAATATCTGGAAATGGTTCATAAGTGGAATAAAGCCTATAACTTAACGTCAGTACGAGATCCATTGGAAATGGTGACGGTACATCTTGTTGATTCAATAGCTGTGTCACCATTACTTGAAGGTAAACGTTTTATTGACGTTGGAACTGGAGCGGGATTACCCGGTGTTCCGCTAGCTATCATGAATCCTGATGCCCATTTCGTATTGCTAGATAGTCTAGGGAAACGTATTCGATTCTTAAAACAAGTTGCTTTTGAATTAAAACTTGCCAATATAGAGCCAATTCAATCGCGTGTGGAAGAACATGTTCTAGAAGAACCTTTTGATGCTGTTATAACGCGCGCATATGCTTCTTTAGAGCAAATGATAAGCAGTTGTCAGCATTTAATTTCTTCAGATGGACAATTCCTAGCATTGAAAGGGGTTTATCCTGAGCAAGAGCTAGAAGCAATTGTGGAACCATTCGCTGTTGCTGAATCAGTTCCGTTATCTGTGCCGGGACTAGATGCCCAGCGACATGTAATTCGAATTAAGAAACACTAATTTTTGGAAGGCTTACATTGGGCAAGGTAATCGCGATCGCAAATCAAAAGGGGGGAGTGGGGAAAACGACCACTGCCGTCAACGTTGCGGCATCGATGGCTGCGACAAAACGCAAAGTTCTGTTAATCGATCTTGATCCTCAAGGCAATGCCACGATGGGAAGTGGCATCGACAAATACGAAGCAGACGCAACGGCTTATGAATTGTTAATTGAAGAAAAGCCCGTCCAAGAAGTGATTGTCAATTCACCCACTGCTAAATATGATTTGGTTGCTGCCAACGGGGATGTTACGGCGGCAGAAATTAAATTAATGCAAGTTTTTGCTCGTGAACTGCGCTTAAGAAATGCATTGCAGCCCGTTCGCGACCATTACGATTATATTTTTATTGATTGTCCACCTTCCTTGAGTCAGTTGACGGTTAATGCGTTAGCTGCTGCGGATTCCGTAATTGTTCCTATGCAGTGCGAATATTTTGCCTTGGAGGGATTAACAGCATTGCTTGATACAATCGAAAAGCTTGCCTCTGTTGTAAATCCATCTTTACGTGTTGAAGGTGTACTTCGCACTATGTACGACCCAAGAAACCGTTTAGCCAATGATGTATCTGAGCAACTTAAACGTCACTTTGGTGATCAAGTGTATCGAACGGTCATTCCCAGAAATGTTCGACTAGCAGAGGCTCCAAGCTTTGGCACGCCTGCCATGTACTATGAAAAGTCATCTACCGGTGCCAAGGCGTATCTAGCTTTAGCAGGTGAAATACTTCGCCGTGAGAAAGCTAACCAAACAGCATAATTAATTAGAATAAGAGACAAATAGAGAGTAAGCATGTCGGCGAAAAAACGAGGTTTAGGAAGAGGTTTAGATGCATTGTTGGCAACCAGTCAACGGGATCCTGCATCTACGGATGCTTCTGAAACTGCGGCTCCGAAGGGAGAATTGCAAAAGTTACCCATCGAATTTTTGCAACCTGGAAAATATCAGCCTCGTAAAGACATGGTTTCAGAAGCATTAGAGGAACTTGCCGCATCCATTCGCTCACAAGGTATTATTCAACCTATCGTGGTGCGTCAAATCGCGACTGAAAAATACGAAATTATCGCAGGGGAACGTCGTTGGAGAGCCAGTCAATTGGCAGGGCTAGATGAAATTCCTTGTTTGATAAAAGAAGTGCCGGATGAAGCTGCCGTAGCTATTGCGTTGATCGAAAATATTCAGCGTGAAGATTTAAATGCTATGGAAGAAGCGCAAGCCCTCCATCGGTTAATGAATGAATTTGAATTAACCCACCAAGAACTTGCGGAAGCCGTAGGGAAATCAAGAACCGCTGTGACTAACTTGCTGCGTTTAAACAACTTAAATGATGATGTTAAGTTGATGCTTGAGCGTGGTGACATTGAAATGGGTCATGCTAGAGCGTTGTTATCTCTTGAAGGAGAAAAGCAAAGCGATGCCGCAAAAATTGTTGCCCAAAAAGGTATGACGGTTCGCGATGCTGAAAACATGGTTCGGAAGTTACTTCAACCCCCGCCGAAAAAAGAAAAGCCAAGTATCGATCCCGATGTTAAAAAATTAGAAGGATCATTATCAGAAAACTTAGGTGCTCCTGTCTCTATCAGCCACAATGCCAAAGGTAAGGGCAAGCTGGTGATCAATTTCGCTGACTTAGATCAACTCGACGGAATATTGGAAAAAATTCAACGCGAAAGATAAATTTTTTATCAATCTCCATTTCCTACAACTTAAATACTGATTATTGAAATCGGAAATACGCTTTTTTGTTGAAAAGCGACTATAAAACAGTATACTTTTCGCGCCTTGAGTCTCGTTTGGATTAGAGTGGGGAATTTGGTGCCATCAAAATTGGCTATGCCGGGAATTAAATTTGCCAAAAAAGTGCTGGCATTGCAATCTTTGATTGTTATTTTTTGCACCGTAGTAGCATTATTTTTTGGAGTAACCTCCGCGTTATCTGCGCTACTCGGTGGATTGGCGGCTGTTTTGCCTAATATCGTGTTTGCAGTCCTCGCCTTTCGCTTTGTTGGCGCTAGTAAAAATCAACTCGTCTACAACAGCTTTAAAACCGGATCCAAACTTAAACTCATATTAACGATAGTGATATTTTTATTGATATATCGCTGGCCTGATGTGCAGGCTGGTCCGTTATTTATAACTTTCGTTATTGCGTTGCTTGGTCATTATGTAGTCGGTGCTAAAAACCACTACTCTGTGTAAGACTTGTTCACCATGACAAGCAACAGTTGGACGTAAAGCTCGTTTCGAATAAAGAATTCTAAAATACACAACTTGGGTAAATAAATGGCTTCTGAACTATCAAGCACTGATTATATCCTGCATCACTTGACTAATGCTGCCATGTGTACGACCGAAAATGGTATTGCCTTTAACAAGGCTTGTGCCGACGCCGGTTTTTGGACATGGCATATTGACACATTGGCATGGTCTATAGCGCTAGGATTATTATTCCTTTCTATCTTCCGCTCAGCCGCAAAAAAGGCTGATACAGGTGTTCCTGGCAAATTCCAATGCTTTATCGAAATGGTTATTGAATTTGTTGATGGCACGGTTAAAAGCACATTCCACGGCAAAAGCCCGGTTGTTGCACCTTTAGCCTTAACGATTTTCGTTTGGGTATTGCTCATGAATGTCATGGACATTATCCCTATTGATTGGCTTCCGTGGTTAGCGGGCCAAGTTGGTTATCACGGCTTCGGCGTTGATCCTCATCACGTCTATATGAAAGTCGTACCAACAACCGACTTAAATTTAACGTTTGCACTGTCTCTTGGTGTGTTTGCGTTAATGATTTACTACTCATTTAAAATCAAAGGTTTTGGCTTCGTTAAAGAGCTTTCAATGAATCCGTTTAACCATTGGTTATTTATTCCAGTAAACCTTGTGCTTGAATTAGTGACATTGTTCGCAAAACCACTATCTTTAGCATTGCGTTTATTCGGTAACCTTTATGCAGCTGAGCTTATTTTCATTTTGATTGCAATGATTGGTGTATTCCAATTGCCATTGCATTTTATTTGGGCGGCGTTCCATATTTTGGTTATTCCGTTGCAAGCATTCATTTTCATGATGCTAACCATTGTTTACTTAAGCATGGCGCACGAAAAACATTAATTTTTTGTCACGATTTCAATCGTATTGCGCTTTGCAGTACCTGAGAATTTTAAACTTTTAACTTTAACTTTAACTTTTAACTATAAGGTGAAATCAAGTGGGTGAATTATATATTGCCGTTGGTATTTTGATTGGTTTATGTGCTTTGGGTCCGGCTATCGGCTTCGGTATCCTAGGTGGTAAGTTCCTAGAAGCTTCTGCTCGTCAACCAGAATTGGCTCCACAACTTCAAACTCGTATGTTCATCGTTGCTGGTCTTATCGACGCAATCGCGATGATCGGTGTTGCTATCGCGCTATACATGTTGTTCGTTCTAGGTGCTAACTAATTTTAGACTGAACTATTTAGTGTAACGAACAGAGGAGATGGCATTGTGAATATCAACGCTACTCTAATTGGACAAACGATTGCTTTTGCGGTTTTTGTACTTTTTTGTATGAAGTATGTTTGGCCGCCATTGTTAGCTGCAATCGAAGCTCGTCAGAAAGCGATTGCCGATGGCTTAGCTGCATCTGAACGTGCTGAGAAAGATTTACAACTAGCGCAAGAAAGTGCCTCTTTAAAACTTAAAGAAGCTAAAGCTGAAGCAGCAGATATTATTGAGCAAGCTAAAAAGCGCGCTTTGCAAATCGTTGATGAAGAAACTCAACGAGGTCATGAAGAACGTGAAAAGATTGTTGCCCAAGGTCATGCTGAAATTGAAGCTGAACGTAATCGTGCAAAAGAAGATCTTCGTAAGCAAGTTTCTGCATTGGCAATTGCTGGCGCCGAAAAAATTCTTGAGCGTGAAATCGATGCTGCTGCACAAAGCGATATCGTTGACAAACTCGTCACTGAACTATAAGGGAAAGAGCTATGTCTGAATTGACAACCGTTGCTCGCCCTTATGCTAAAGCTGCATTTGACTATGCACTTGAAAACAGTGCCGTAGAAAAATGGCAAGAAATGCTGTTTTTCTCTGCTGAGGTTGCAAAAAACGAGGCCGTTGGCGAATTGTTATCCGGTTCGCTAGCCGCGACGAAACTCGCGGATTTGTTCATTAATATCTGTGGAGAGCAGGTTGATGACAAAATACAAAACTTTATCAAAGTTTTAGCCGAAAATGGTCGTTTAGCAGCTTTGCCAGCAATTTTGGCATTGTTTAACGAGTTAAAAGCGACGTATGACAAAGAAGTTGATGTGGACGTAACGTCTGCCGCGGAATTGTCTGCTAAGCAGCAAGAAGAACTTGGCGCTTCTCTTGAAAAGCGTCTTGCACGAAAAGTTAAGCTGCATTGTAACGTTGATCCCTCATTGGTAGCAGGTCTAGTCATTAAGGCTGGCGACACTGTTATCGATGGCTCGGTCAAGAGTAAATTGGGCCGTCTATCAGACGCGTTACAAGCATAACGGGGAAAAGAGCATGCAACTGAATTCCACTGAAATTGCCGAACTGATCAAAAAACGAATTGAACAGTTCGAAGTAGTAAGTGAAGCTCGCAACGAAGGTACTATTGTTAGTGTAACTGACGGTATTATCCGTGTTCACGGTCTTGCAGACGTAATGCAAGGTGAGATGATTGAGCTTCCAGGCAATCGCTACGCTATTGCTTTGAACTTGGAACGTGACTCCGTTGGTGCGGTAGTTATGGGTCCTTACGCTGACTTAAAAGAAGGCGTAAAAGTTAAATCTACTGGTCGTATCTTAGAAGTACCAGTTGGTCGTGGTTTATTAGGGCGTGTTGTTAACACCCTGGGTGAGCCAATCGATGGTAAAGGCGCTATCGAGTCTGACGGTTTTGAACCGGTAGAAAAGATCGCACCTGGCGTAATCGAGCGCAAGTCGGTCGATCAACCTGTACAAACAGGTTATAAGTCTGTTGACTCAATGATTCCAATTGGTCGTGGTCAGCGTGAGTTGGTTATCGGTGACCGCCAAACGGGTAAAACTGCGTTGGCCATCGATGCTATCATCAACCAAAAAGGGACAGGCATTAAGTGTGTGTATGTTGCTATCGGTCAGAAAGCTTCTACTATCGCAAACGTTGTGCGTAAGTTAGAAGAGCACGGTGCAATGGATCACACTATCGTGGTTGCTGCATCAGCTTCTGAATCGGCTGCACTGCAATACCTGTCGGCCTACTCTGGTTGTACTATGGGTGAATACTTCCGTGACCGTGGTGAAGACGCGTTAATCGTATACGATGATTTGTCTAAGCAAGCTGTTGCTTACCGTCAAATTTCATTGTTGCTACGTCGTCCTCCTGGTCGTGAAGCTTATCCTGGTGACGTTTTCTACTTGCACTCTCGCTTATTAGAGCGCGCTGCACGTGTTAACCCTGACTACGTAGAAAAGTACACTAACGGTGAAGTAAAAGGTAAAACTGGATCTTTAACCGCGTTGCCTATCATTGAGACTCAAGCAGGTGACGTTTCTGCATTCGTACCAACAAACGTAATCTCCATCACAGATGGTCAGATCTTCCTTGAAACTAACTTGTTTAACTCGGGTATTCGCCCAGCGGTTAACGCAGGTATTTCAGTTTCTCGTGTTGGTGGTGCAGCACAAACTAAGATTATCAAGAAACTGGGCGGTGGTATTCGTCTAGCCTTGGCTCAATATCGTGAATTGGCGGCATTCTCTCAGTTTGCTTCTGATTTGGATGATGCGACTCGTGCACAGTTAGAGCATGGTGAGCGTGTTACCGAGCTAATGAAACAGAAGCAATATGCACCTTTATCTATCGCGGATATGGCTGTGTCACTATTTGCAGCGGAAAAAGGCTTCTTGAAGGATATTGAGTTAAACAAAGTTTTAGACTTTGAATCAGCTCTACATTCTTACATGAATGCTGATTTTGCTGACTTAATGGCTCAAATCAACGACGGCGGTAATTATAACGGCGAAATCGAGAGTGCATTGCAAGCGGCGTTGGAAAAATTCAAATCAACGCAAACTTGGTAATGGCATTCGCCTCTTTATGAAAAGGGGCGATTAAGCTGTAAACGCTGGAGAAGAGTATGGCTAATGGCAAAGAGATAAAAGGCAAAATTGGCAGTATTAAAAATACGCAAAAAATCACCAGTGCTATGGAGATGGTTGCGGCTTCTAAAATGAAGCGTGCACAAGAGCGTATGTCTGCTAGCCGACCGTATGCAACGAATATGCGTAAGGTAATTAGTCACCTAGCTCATGCAACACACGAATATAAACATCCTTTCCTACAAGAAAGAGAAGTAAAGCGTGTGGGTTTCATTCTTATTGCAACAGACCGAGGTCTTTGTGGTGGTTTGAATACCAATGAGTTTAAGGAATTGGCTAAATCTATCCAAGCATGGCAGAAAAAAGGTGTAGAGCTCGACTTTGCAGCCTTGGGCGCTAAAGCAGTTGGTTTTTTCAACCGCTTTGGTGGCAACATGGTTGCAGCCGAATCTGGCCTTGGTGATACGCCGGCATTAAACGATATTATTGGTGTTGTTCGAGTGATGCTTAACGCCTTTGAAGAAGGCAAGCTGGATCGCTTGTATGTGGTTTACAACAAGTTTGTCAATACCATGTCACAAGAACCTATAATCGAACAATTATTGCCTTTGCCAAAATCCGAAAGCGATGAATTAACACACCACTGGGATTATATTTACGAACCCGACGCGAAGCCAATTTTGGACGCTTTGCTGGTTCGCTTTATTGAGTCTCAGGTGTATCAGGGCGTGGTAGATAATATCGCCTCTGAACAAGCTGCAAGAATGGTTGCAATGAAAGCTGCGACAGATAACGCAGGTGGCTTAATTGACGAGTTGCAACTGATTTACAACAAAGCCCGTCAGGCAGCAATTACACAAGAAATTAGTGAGATTGTTGGCGGCGCAGCAGCGGTGTAGGCAAAGGTTTAGAAATTAATGAGGACTAATTATGAGTCAAGGTAAGGTCGTCCAAGTTATCGGTGCGGTTGTGGATTTTGAATTTCCACAAGAAGATGTACCGGCAGTATACGACGCTCTTAAAATCACCGAAGGTGATTTAGAGGGTTTGACCCTAGAAGTACAACAGCAGCTTGGTGGCGGTGTTGTAAGGGGTATCGCGCTTGGTACTACAGACGGTCTGCGTCGTGGTACTTTGGCACAAAACACAGGTGAATCTATTAAAGTTCCAGTTGGTAAGGCTACTCTTGGTCGTATCATGGACGTATTAGGTAATCCAATCGACGAAGCGGGTGAAATTGGTGAAGAAGAAAGAATGTCAATTCACCGCGAAGCGCCTAGCTACGAAGACCAATCTAGCTCGGTTGAGCTATTAGAAACGGGTATCAAAGTAATTGACTTGGTTTGCCCATTCGCGAAAGGTGGTAAAGTCGGTCTATTCGGTGGTGCCGGTGTAGGCAAAACCGTAAACATGATGGAGCTTATCCGTAACATCGCTATCGAGCACAGTGGTTACTCTGTATTCGCAGGTGTTGGTGAGCGTACTCGTGAGGGTAACGACTTCTATCACGAAATGAACGACTCTAACGTACTTGATAAAGTATCGTTAGTTTACGGTCAGATGAATGAGCCTCCAGGTAACCGTTTGCGTGTTGCTTTGACAGGTTTGACAATGGCAGAGAAATTCCGTGACGAAGGTCGCGATGTACTTTTCTTTGTTGATAACATCTACCGTTATACATTAGCAGGTACAGAAGTATCAGCACTTCTAGGTCGTATGCCGTCTGCGGTAGGTTATCAGCCTACTCTTGCAGAAGAAATGGGTGTACTTCAGGAGCGTATTGCGTCGACTAAGACAGGTTCAATCACTTCAATCCAAGCGGTATACGTACCTGCGGATGACTTAACTGACCCATCTCCGGCAACAACCTTCGCTCACTTGGATGCAACAGTTGTACTTTCTCGTGACATCGCTTCTTTGGGTATCTACCCAGCGGTTGACCCACTGGATTCTACTTCTCGTCAGCTAGATCCATTAGTCGTTGGTCAAGAGCACTATGACGTAGCGCAAGGCGTTCAAACAACGCTTCAACGTTATAAAGAGCTTAAAGACATCATTGCTATCCTAGGTATGGACGAATTGTCAGAAGAAGATAAGCAAACCGTATCTCGCGCGCGTAAAATTCAACGTTTCTTATCTCAGCCATTCTTCGTTGCAGAAGTATTTACAGGCTCACCTGGTAAGTACGTTTCTTTGAAAGACACGATTGCTGGCTTTAAAGGTATTCTTGCGGGTGACTATGATGATCTGCCTGAACAGGCCTTCTACATGGTTGGTTCTATTGATGAGGCAGTAGAGAAAGCAAAATCTATGTAATATTTTGGGTCGTATTGTCCCGTAACGTAGGGCTCTGCTCTTGTATGACTTATACAGTCCGCGTAGCTTTCTAATTACAAAACAATGCGACCTCGAAACGATATTATATTGAGGAATTGGTTTTCTCCTGATTTTTGAAACAACCTTTGGAGGGTACTATGGCGGCAATGACGGTACACCTAGATGTAGTAAGCGCAGAGCAAGAGATTTTCTCTGGTCGCGTTGAAACTATTCAGGTGACAGGTAGTGAAGGTGAACTTGGGATCCATCCAGGTCACGCTCCTTTAATCACTACGCTTAGGCCCGGTATGGTGCGCTTGGTAAAACAACATGGCCATGAAGAGCTTATCTACATCAATGGTGGTGTGTTGGAAGTCCAACCCGGCACTATAACAGTGTTGGCAGATACAGCGATTAGGGCTGAAGATTTGGATGAGCAAGCGGCTCAAGATGCGAAGAAACGCGCTGAAGAGCATATGGCTAATCCAGGTGCGGACTTCGACTATGCTGAAGCAGCACGTGAATTAGCAGAAGCGATTGCACAGCTAAGGCTTATTCGAAACCTTCGTAAGTAAGACATAAAAGCAAATTAATAAAAAACCCCAGTGTAGGCGACTATACTGGGGTTTTTTGTATTTAGTTAACTAAAAGATTAGTTGTTGATTTTCATGCCGATGTTATCAGTAATGAAGGTTGCAGGTGCAATCGGCATTACTTCTGGATTTGCATCATCCAATAGGTGGAAACTAATTTTATTGTTCCAGATGAACTTTAAGAAGGTCTTGAAAACACCGATTGTCAACAATTCACCCGGGCAACGGCGATAACCAAAGCCAAATGGTGAGAAGCCAGCAGTTTCAATTACAGGGCAAGCTGTACCATCTGACTTTCTGGCGTAATCAGTACCATAGAGATTATTTTCAATGGAGCGGCCATCAGACGTATGTATAGCACTTTTAGTGAATGGGCAGCGTGCTGAGCCAGATACCTGCTTAAAGGCTTCTACATCAATTGAATCGCTCTTAGGTGCAGTACGGAAGCGATCAGGATTAAAGTCGAATGGGTCATCCCAGTGGTGCGCGCTTAATGCTAACGGTTTGTGAGCGTGAGCATTAATTTCATCCACTAATTCACTGTATTTTCCGGTTGCATAATACCGAGAAATACTGCCGCCATTGGGTACGATTTCACGGAAAAACTCAAGTGCTAGGTAGTCTAACGGAGAGAATCCACTGCTATCGGTGGCGTTATAATCGCTACTCATGATGTTTTGATACTGTGTTTTAACGCTCTGCGCTTTATCAGATGTGTTGTCGTCACGTAACAAATTCATCATTTTGTAGATAGTGTGGCCCCATTGACTCAATGCCAAATAGTTATGGAAACACTCAAAGGTAATATCAACGTCGCGGAATGCACCTTCTCCATCGCCTGCGTTTTCCAACCAATGATATACAAAGGTATCTTTAAATTGGTCTGGATTGCTTCGAACTTCCTGTACTCG
Organism: Alteromonas sp. a30; assembly: GCF_026788005.1. Lineage (GTDB taxonomy): Bacteria > Pseudomonadota > Gammaproteobacteria > Enterobacterales > Alteromonadaceae > Paraneptunicella. The sequence continues at coordinate 162,462 of NZ_JABEPE010000006.1, read as the reverse complement.
TGACGAAATCCAGTCGATGAGCTTGGCTCGATTTGCGCGAACGTATTCGTAGCTTGTTTTAAAGCTCAAAGATTGTTCTGGATTATCAAGATTAAGCGGCGTGAAAATCGCCCAGCAATTAATAAAATCTAGGCCAATTTGTTTGGCGTAATCAGGAATGTCTTGAGGTGCAACTTTTAAATGTAAAGACCAATACAAATCTAGGTAGTGGTCACGATAAATATCCATTAATGGGCTGTTGGTGTTTGCAGGTGCAAACATGCACTCAAAAAAGGTTTGCACTTTTGGCTCATAGTTTTGAGCGTAGAGATCTGGAGTTAAGCCAGACACATAAGCCTTTTTCTTGAGATTGTTGGCGCCTCTATCCTCATAATTCTGAAGGAAAACAGTCGTACCATCAGATTCATTCCTTGCCCATTCATCCCATAAAAGCCCTTGCATATATTTAGGTAATGCGTCTTTCTTTTGTAGATCTTTTTCGATCATTGGGAGTGTGAGCGTGAGGTTTTGGCTTCGAAGAAGGTTAAGTGACTCTAGGATAACTTTTTCGGTGTATTCGGGGTTATCAAAAAGTTCAAAAGGTAGGTTAGATTCGAGGTATTGTGCAATTTGAACGGTGTCATCAGCTCTAACGCTTTGTTTCACCTTAGTTGATACTTTAATGACTTCATCTAACTTCTTGTGGTCTAACATAATCCCTATCTCCATAAAGGTTAGTTTAAAAAACAGCGGAAGGTCCAATTAAATCCACTGCGTATTTATTAGACCATAATTCAATTGCTATGTATCTTACTCAGGCGAAATTACGGAGTTAGAAAAAAGGAATAAAAAATACGTTTAGATTTCTTAAATGAGGGGGGATTGATGAAGGATTTGCACTTTTGGGAAAAGGTAAAAGAAGTGATTAATTTACTTTTTGAAACAAAATAACGTAATCGCTTCAGGAGAATTTGAATTTATTAAATCGACCACATACCTGTTCCAAACTAGCAGTCACCCCATAGAGAATTAGGAGCAACCCTTAGCCGCAGAGAAAGCAGCCGTGGGGCCTTTCATGCAAGTGTCCACGGCGCGTTTAGGGGGGACTGACAATTAAACAGCGCTATTTAGAGCTTCTCGTAAAGTTGAGCCATTTCAGATTCAAACTGAGAAAACTTGGTATCTAAGCGCTGTTTGTTTTTAGCTTTATCTTCTTTACTCATAAAAGAGTATTTAATGCTGTTATAAACATAGTCTTTTATTTCTTCATAATTGGGCTTGTAGCGAGTAGCTAACAAAACATACTCATTTGTTAGGTTATTTCTTGAAACGCCTGAGTCATCTGTAGAAATGACCATCGGTACACCATAATCTTCATAAATGAGATAAGGGTGTTCTTCATGGGATACGCCTAAAATAAACTCATTACTGGTCAAGTTTATCTCTACAGCCGCGTTCTCTTTTAAGTCTTGCAATTGAGCTAATGCGTCCTGTTCGTATGGGATATCGATGCCGTGTCCAATTCTATTTGCCCCTGCAATTTCTCGTGCTTGTTTCATATGAAACAATAAGTCCTTTGGACGAACCATGCCTAATGTTAGCTCTCCTGCGTGCAATGCCTTTTTAACATGTGGATATTTTGCTGATAGGTAATTAAACATATACATATGCAAGGTATAGTCACGAAGCGCAACATGATTGTTTTCAGGGGCTACAATGTTGACACCGACAAGTAATTCCGATTTATCAGTGGCTAAAAAACCTGAGTATAACTCTGTGAATACTTGTAATGGATCCTGCACTCTGGCGGTGTAAGTTTGATACCGCATGGTGAAATTTTCATCATCAATGCCTTCATGTAGTGCTCGAACCTCTTCAACAAAGTCATTCACGCCTTGATTAAAGTGAGAAGTTTTAGCGTAAGCTTCCACGATGCTATCAAAAGTGGCATTGGCGTCTTGTTGGTTATCTACCTTTAAAAGTGTGTTAATAAATTGCTGGCGTTCAGAATCCGATAATAAATGCTTGCTCTTGACGCCTGTGCGGCTGTACTGAGTTTCAATGTAGCTAACATTCTCGGCTAACGCTCTAGCTTTAATGATTTTTACGCCGATATTTTGGTTCACGTTAGCCGCGGCACCAAAATAACCAAAAGTGTTGAAAAAGTTTGAGTCTGGTGGGACTTGCTCATGAAAATGGTTGCTGAAGTCTTTGTCTGACCATAGCGTCAGCAGTTTACGGTAAAGGGGATCTTGTTTGAGTAGCTCATCGACAGTCAACGTCTGGCATTTTGGATCTGCTTTTGATGCGTCGGTGATAATTTTGAAGTTACAACTATCAATATGCCAGCCCTTTTCTTTTACCCAATCTAAATAAGTTTCGGCATAGATTGTCCCGCTATAGTGATGATGTAAATCCCCCCCTTTGGGCATCCGTGTAAGGAAGAGATTAAGCTTGGATATTTCTGGTTTTTCATGTTCACTACCGACAATATCTTCAAAAAGCGCTTTGGTTTTACTGAAGTTATCATTTAATGCTGGAGAACGTGCGTTTGTGCTCATATTGGATGCACAACCAGCCATGAGTGAAGAACAGAGTAAAAGAGTGGTTAGCTTTATTTTTATCATTTAATCTCCTAGCAAAAGCGCTTTCATTTATTTGTCTTATTTTTTGCTTTCCATAGCGTGTTTTTCATATTGAGTTTTTTAATTTTATCTAAAGACTATAGATCAAAATCTTATGGTTCGAATACCTATTTACGGCGAAATTGATGTGAGAATCCTATTTTAATTCAATAAGCTAATACAAACTCAAGGAAATTTCGTTTATCGCCCGACTATTTTTATAGATAAAAAAAATCCCCTACAGAGTAGAGGATTTTCGTGTAAGTATACGGGATTTGTTTATTGGCAGCTACCTAGATACCAAGTAGATCCATCGTCGGAATGCAGGGTGTTATTCCCGTAAGTGGAACCCGGCATGCTATCGTTAGAGCCATTTGCGAAGTAATCTGGCGCCAATGCGTTTCCTTCACTGTAAGCTCTACCAGCAACTTTATGGTAGTAGTTCAATGTCGTAACCTCTTCACAGTTGGGGCTTGTACCACCACCAGTGTCACCGCCGCCTGTGTCGCCACCAGAACCACCTCCGGTGCTTCCGCCAGATGAACAAGCTACTGCTGGGCCTCTACAAGAAGCATCATTATCCTGCCATACACATTGACCCTGTCCTGTAGGTTCTTCGTTAAGCTTAAATGCTGCGGTACCGTATTCGAGGTAACAGGTAGAGTATTCCACATAGCTCAGTCTGCCCGCCGTGATATGTTGATCTAATGTTGCCACTTGACCAGCGTCGATATTAAAGCTCACGCTATCTTGGCTGGAAAGGTTTGTGCTATCTGTTGCTACTACGGTTGCGCTGTTGTTTCCTCCCGGTAAATTACACGCTTCAGCAGAGAAACTTGATTGGTTCATTTGTGCGTTCACATTGCCATTAGCAAATTGAACAACCACCGAACTCAAGTTCTGATTAATATCAGCAACGGAACCCGATACTGTGGCGCATTGTTGATTAACCGCTACGCTAACATCACTAATGGTTGGTGCTGTATCAGGTGGTGGTGGGCCAACATAAACTGACTCGACAATAAATTCGCTGTCCTTGCCTTCGTTGTCTGTTGCGCCAACTGTGACAAAGTAAAGTCCATCCGGTAGTGCATCACTGTAAATGGTAAAATTACCACTTGCATCAACGGTGCCTGACTTAGCATTTGTTGTACCGTTTCTGTCATCAAAAATGGCATTGACGGCCACAACCGAACCTTCAGCATCTTGTGCATTACCAGTGAGCACAATAACATCGCTATTTGTACTGACATTGATGTTGCTTAATTGTGGGCCTTGGTTACGATCAACACGATTGTTGTTTTCTTTAAAATACTGCCCTAAATAATCTGCATAGTTGATGCTCGCAGAAGAAATATAGGAGCCACTCGCACCTGCGCCACCTGACCAAGCATGATCCGCGTTTGTTAATACTAGTTTAGATACTCGTCCATCTTCCCAAAGCGTTTCTACGGCACTACGAGAACCATCAGAAATAGTATTAGTGCCAGCGAGTCTATCAACACCATAAACCGCTGCCATGCCCTGCGAGTTTTGATCGTTGTAGCAAAGGTTTACTGTTGTGTCTCTATCACCTTGTGCGATGGAAGCAATTTGCGTATCGAAATGGTTGGCATAGCTGCCAGCATAAGAAACGCATCGTGAACGCACGTCTGCTTGTTCGCATGGGCCAAGTGCTCCGCTAGAACTCGTACCTATACTTGGTCCGGCGCTCACACCCATCCCAGCGAAAACATCTGGGGCTAAACAAGCCGTTGTGTTGGCAAAAGCTGCACCAGAAGATAACCCTGCGATATAGACTTGGTCTGAATCGATGCCATAACTTGAATCACTTTTTAATGCATTAGCTAAGGAAATTAGGTTTTTGTAATCGCCGGCACTGCGCGATTTTGTTCCTTGCCAGTAAGACCAACAACTGAATCCTGCTTTGTTTACTGCATCGGGAACGGCAATAACCATTCCGTGTTTATCTGCTGCTGCCTCCAAGTTGGCTGTAAGGTAAGCGTCAATTGATTGTGTACAACCATGCAATACAATCATCAAAGCTTTTCCGTTTCCAATATCCGATGTGGTATCGGGAACGTATAAATTAACTTTATTAAACCCACCTACCGCTAAACCTCTCTGCCAGTCGGCAGCGATAGCATTTTGTCCTGCAAGAGCTAGACCGCAAAGGAGAGATACCTTTGCTAGCTTCATTGGTAATGTTGTTTTCATTTTTCACCCCTCTAGTTTATTGGTGGGAATTGCTGTGATGATGTCTGGTTACTAACATTCCCATGAAACTACGGTATTAATTTTTTTGTTACATATCATTAACACTTTAGTACAGCGAGGGGTTAAATATTTACTCTTGCAGTGTTTTCTAGAGATGTGGTTGAAGACGTATTATTAATAAAATTAGTGTGTTAGCAGAAAGTTGGTTGGAGTCGAGCACAAAAAAACAGTCCCCAAAATGTGGAGACTGATTAATTCTATTGATTAGAAATGAGAAATAATGAGTTGTTAAATTGCTGTTATTTATTCAGCTTCATGTAATCAATAGTTAAGTTAGTGAGTAATTCAACACCCAATTTCATACCACTATCGTCAACATAAAACTCGGGGGTATGGTGTGCAGGCGCATCACTCATCGGTGTATCTTTGGGCTTGCCACCAACAAAAAGATATAATCCGGGGACTTCTTTTTGGAAGAAGGAGAAGTCTTCTGCGCCAGTCGTTGCTTTCGTATTGATAACATTTTCCTGCCCCGCCGTTTTGACTAATGTGGGTAGCATTGTATCCATCAAACTAGGTTCATTAAATGTCACCGGATAACTGTAATCGAGTGGTAGCGTGACCTCGGCTTTTGCTCCCATGCTTTCTGCAATTGCATTGACTTTACGCGGTAGTGACTCGTAAATGTGTTCTCTAGAGGCATCACTCAATGTACGGATAGTGCCAACCAGCTCAACTTCATTAGGGATAATGTTTGATCTCACACCACCATGAATAGAACCGACAGTGACAACGGCTGCTTCATCAACTAGTTGAATTTCTCTGCTAACGATAGTTTGTAAGCCCATAACAACTTGAGCAGAAGTAACAATGGGATCGACGCTTAGCCACGGATAAGCGCCATGAGCTTGCTTTCCTTTAATGACGACTTTGAATGGATCGACCGCTGCCATAATGCCGCCGTGTCGATACTTTACTTTGCCAACATCGGTTCGAGAGTTAATGTGCAGTCCGAAGATCACGTCAACTTCAGGGTTCTTCAAAACACCTTCTTTGACCATAACTTCCGCGCCGCCAGTTTCGCCCTCTGGTGCGCCTTCTTCTGCAGGTTGGAAAATGAATTTAATTTTACCGCGAAGCGATTCTTTCTTTTCATTTAGAATCGTTGCGGCGCCCATTAGCATTGCCATATGAGTATCATGGCCGCAAGCGTGCATGACGGGCACTTCTTTACCGTTAAACTCGCCTTTTTGGGTGGATTTCCAAGGTAAGTCAACTTGTTCTGGAACGGGGAGTCCGTCCATATCTGCACGTAATGCAACAACAGGACCGGGTTTACCAGAGTCAAGAATGGCAACCACCCCAGTTTTTGCGACACCTGTTTGCACATCCATTCCCAAGCTTCGCATGTACTTTGCAATGTACTCAGCCGTTTTGAATTCTCGGTTCGAGAGTTCAGGGTTTTGGTGGAAGTGATGACGCCATTCTATGACTTTTGGTTCCAGTTGAGTCGCCATAGAAGCAACGTCAGTTGCTGCGAGTGAATAAGCGGTAGGCAGAGTTGCGAGCAAACCCACGAGATATTTATACTTCATATTATTATTTCCTAGTTCTCGGTTTATTGGCTAAATCAATATTTCCTAGGCACGGCTGCGTACCTGCTAACATCATCGCAAATTGCTAAAAAATCGCCAACTGCATTTAGGTGGAAAACCCAGCAGCAGAGGTAAAGAGCGGATACTTTTATTTATTGATAGATATGTATTTAACCGAAAACGCTGATCATCCATGTTAAACCGAATTGATCCGTGACTTCGCCGTATAAACCGCCCCAGAAGCTGGATGCAAGCGACGTGGTAACTTTCCCACCTTCTGACAGGCCTTTAATAATGCGCTGTGCTTCCGTTTCTGACTCCGCATTAAATGATAAAGAAAAACCAGAAAAGTTCGGTTTACCGGTACATCCTCCATCCGAAGCCATAAACGCCGTTTCCCCAATTTTAAAATTAGCGTGCATAACTTTATCGCCAAAACCTTCGGGACACAGAGATTGGTCGGGGGACTCGCGATATTTCATTAACATGGAAACTTCAATACCGAGAAGTTTTTGATAAAAAGTAAGTGCTTGCTCACACTTCCCTTCAAAATTTAAATGGGTTTCTACTTTCATTAAGGCAACAACGCGTGAAGTTATTTTAGTTATTAGAAATTGTGTGTCATCCTAGCTTTGACGTTTTCAAAAGAAAAGAGTAGGCCAAGAAGAAAAATGAGTATGACTATTCGAGAATTGTTCGACAACAATATCACTTGGGCAGAGAAAATCGATAAGCGCGATCCCACTTTTTTCGATCAGCTTTCCAAACAGCAGTCTCCCAAATTTTTGTGGATTGGGTGTGCGGATAGTCGAGTGCCTGCGAACGAAATTGTTGGTTTATTACCGGGCGAACTGTTTGTGCACCGAAATGTAGCTAACATGGTTGTACATACGGACTTGAATTGCTTGTCGGTGATGCAATATGCCATTGATGTGCTTCAGGTCGAGCATATTATTGTATGCGGTCATTATGGATGTGGCGGTGTGGTTTCTTCGTTAAAAGATGAATCATTCGGCTTAATCGATAACTGGTTGGAACATATTCGCGATGTGATTGCGAAACACAGTGATGAGCTATCGACTTTGAGTGGTCGTGAAAAGGAAGATAGGCTGTGCGAAATAAACGTGTTAGAGCAAGCTGAAAATGTTCGACGGACTTCTATCTATAAAGCGGCTATAGAGCGAGGTCAAAATTTAACAATCCACAGTTGGATATACAGTATTCAAAATGGGCGCTTAAAGGATTTAGGTTGTTAACTGCTCAAATTCACACATAAAAAAGGGATGGCACCTAAGGCTATCCCTCATATTTATTTAGTCACTATATTTGTAAAAATTCAGACTATTCAAACTTCATTTGTCTGCCCAATAACGCCATAGTGGCTTCTTTAATGGGTTTATTTTCGTAAAGCACTTGGTAAATTTGCTCGGTAATAGGCACTTCAACCCCAAAACGTTGTGCAAGTACGTACACTTCCTTGGTATTGCGATACCCCTCAACCACTTGACCAATAGCTTGCATTGCCTCTTCAACGCCTTTTCCCTGCCCTAACGCTAAACCAAAACGACGGTTTCTAGATTGGTTGTCGGTACAGGTTAAAATTAAGTCACCTAAGCCTGCCATTCCCATAAAGGTTTGTGGATCCGCGCCCACTTTGGTGCCCAGACGCGTCATTTCAGCCAGACCTCGGGTAATCAGCGCGGTTCTTGCGTTGGCACCAAAGCCAACACCATCAGAAATCCCAGCACCAATAGCCACAACATTTTTGACTGCTCCGCCAAGCTGTACACCGATAACGTCGTTACTTTTATACACTCTAAAAGATTTCTGACAGTGTAGTTTGTTGGCGAATTGTTCCAGAAAGTCGTTATTTTGAGAAGCCAGAGTAATAGCGGTTGGCATACCTGCGGCCATTTCCTTCGCGAAAGTTGGACCTGATAACACTGCCATAGGCATGTGATCGCCTAATATTTCTTGAGCGACTTCTTGAAGTAAACGCCCTGTTTCTGGCTCAAGCCCTTTCGTGGCCCAAATTAAACGATGCTCAGAGCGAACATAGGGTTTAATTTGTTTTAAAAGATCAGAAAAAGAGTGACTGGGTACGACCACAAGTAAATCTTTACTGGCGCTAACAGCTTTTTCCAGATTGTGCTCAATGGCCATATCTTCTGGAAATTCATACCCTGGTAGGTAATGCTCATTTTGGCGAGTTTGACGCATGTTTTGCATTTTTTGCTCATCTCTTCCCCACAGTAACGTAGGGACTTGATTGCGAGACAAGCAAAACGCAAGAGCCGTTCCGTAAGAGCCGGCTCCGAAAACAGAAATGCGTTCTGATTGCGTTGTTGAGTGCTGCATTGACGATTATGCGTTTAGGGTTGGCGCTTCAGCCGCTTGCGCTTGTTCTTCCTGACGCTTTTGCACATAGGCTGCGAAGATAGCATCAAAGTTTACTGGCGCTAAATTAAGTGGAGGGAAAGTACCACGGTTCACTAAGTTAGAGATGCACTCGCGGGCATAAGGGAACAACATATTCGGGCAGAAAGAACCTAAAGTATGGGGTAATTGCTGTTCTGGAATGTTGTCGATAGTGAAGATACCTGCTTGTTGAACCTCACATAGGAATGCGGTTGCACCATCTAATGTTGCAGTAACAGTTACAGCAAGAACCACTTCGTAGTTAACGTCATCTAATTTGTTGCTGCGCGTATCAATGTCGAGTTTGATTTCAGGTTTCCATTCTTTTTGGAAAACTAAAGGCGAGTTTGGCGTTTCAAAAGAAAGATCTTTTGTATAAATGCGTTGTAACGCAAATTGCGTGCCTTGCTGCTCTGCTGCCGCAGCTTCGTGGTTATGTTCTTCAGCCATAATTCTGGGTCCTGTTACTGGTTTGATGCTATTGAATTAAGCCAACAGCGAATCAAGTTTCTTTTGTTTTTCAAGTGCCATCATATCGTCACAGCCACCTAAGTGCTGATTATTGATAAAGATTTGAGGCACAGTGTAACCACCATTCGCTCGGTCGATCATGGTGTCGCGCAACTCGGGTTGCAAATCAATTTTATACTCTGTGTATTCAATGTTTTTGCTGTCAAGGAGCGACTTAGCGCGTGTGCAAAATGGGCAGTAGCCCTTTGTATAAATCTCTACTTTTTTCATCAGTTTCACTTTTTAATTGGTAAACCTTCGCCTTGCCAAGTATTCATACCACCTTTTAAAACTGAAGCCTTAGCAAAACCCGCTTTTAGCAATTGCATTGCTGTACGCTTTGCTGATACACCCATAGCGCAGACCACAATAATGGGTTTGTTTTTTTCGTTTTCAAGTTTACTGAAGTCAGCTTTCGACACCGCTTCTTGTCCTATTTGCCTCGCACCTAAAATATGCCCTTTCTTGAAGTCACCGGCATTGCGGATATCCAAGATCACAGCTTCTTCTTTATTGATGAGCTGCGTTGCCTCTAGAGTAGAGACATATTTTAAGGGGGAAATAATGGTTTCGATGTAGCTATAAATGAGGAATATAGCCAAAACAACCCATAAGGTTGCCAAATACGGATGATTACCGATAAACTCGACAAGCTGTTGCATAAATCAATATAGCCTTACGTTAAAGTCATCTGAAAAAAGTCTGCAAAGTATATAGAAATTGTACACAGACGCTAGTTTAAAAAGGCCGTTAAGCGCTTTTTCCCTGTACCCAAACAAGAATAAAATGCGACAACGTAGTGGTGCAAAGGTGTTTGAAACCTAATCAAACATGTGCGACGACATGTCCGAAGTTAAATTGAAGTACGAAAAGAATTGTTTGGAGAAACGTGTTCATGAATCCAGTTAAAAAACCTTTTGTGTTAGTCATTTTAGATGGATGGGGTCATCGCGAAGAATTGGAGAATAATGCCATTGCCAACGCGAAAACGCCTGTCCTTGATCATTTATGGGCATCTTGCCCTCATACTCTAATTTCAGGATCGGGATTGGATGTTGGCTTGCCAGATGGGCAGATGGGTAATTCCGAAGTGGGCCATGTTAATTTGGGCGCTGGTCGTGTGGTGTATCAAGATTTCACGCGCATTACTAAAGCCATTCAAGACGGTGAATTTGCAACAAACCCTGTTATTGAGTCGAATCTACAAAAAGCCGTCGCGCAAGATAAGGCGGTGCATATCATGGGATTGCTTTCTCCAGGTGGTGTGCATAGCCATAATGATCATATTTTTGCTTTGATTAAAGCGGCTGCTGAAAAAGGTGCAAAGAAGATCTTCTTACATGCCTTTCTAGATGGGCGAGATACGCCACCACGAAGCGCTGAGGCGTCCTTAAAGCAAGCTGATGCATTGTTTGAAACCCTAGGCGTGGGTAAGACCGCATCGCTTATTGGGCGTTATTATGCAATGGATAGAGACCAACGCTGGGATCGCATTCAAAAAGCTTACGATATGTTGACGTTAGGTAAAGCTGATTACACCTCAGCGAGTGCAGTGGAAGGATTAAGTGCAGCGTATGAGCGCGATGAGAACGATGAATTTGTGAATGCGACGCTTATCGGTGATGCTGAGCCAATCCAAGAAGGGGATGTGGTGTTCTTTGCTAATTTTAGAGCGGACCGTGCCCGACAAATTTCTCGCGCCTTTACCGATGCAGATTTTACTGGCTTTAAGCGTGAAGTCGTGCCTAAGCTTACGGGCTTTGTGTCACTCACTCAATACGCTGCGGATATCCAGTCTCAGGTTGCCTTCCCTCCAGAAGAACTGAAAAACGTGTTGGGTGAATGGCTTGCCAATCATAAGCGTACTCAGTTGCGTATTTCTGAAACCGAAAAATATGCTCACGTAACCTTCTTCTTTAGTGGTGGACGTGAAGACACTTACGAGGGCGAAGAGCGCGTTTTGGTTTCTTCTCCTGATGTTGCAACTTATGACTTGCAACCGGAAATGAATTCTGAAGAACTCACTAATAAGCTGGTGGATGCGATTAAATCTCAAGAATATGACTTTATTGTGTGTAACTATCCCAATGGCGATATGGTTGGTCACACAGGGGTATATGAAGCTGCTGTGAAAGCATGCGAAGCTGTAGATACCAGCATTGGCCGCGTTGTTGAGGCGCTAAAAGACGTGGGCGGTGAGTGTTTAATTACGGCTGATCACGGTAACGCTGAGCAAATGTTAGATACTACAACTGGTCAAGCGCATACGGCTCATACTAGTGAATTAGTGCCTTTCATATATGTTGGTCGGGATGCTCAGTCTCGTGAAGGAGCTACTTTAAGTGATGTTGCTCCCACAATACTGCATTTAATGGGAATGGAACCACCAACGGAAATGACCGGAAAACCAATCATGATCTTGCCTAGCGCATAACCTGCTGGACTACATTCTTTGAATATGAAGTGGCTAAAACAGAACTGGACAATGAAGCAAGCAAGGCCGCTTAGCTTCACTGTTTTAGTCACTTTATTTCTTTCACTATTGGCCTTTTTGTTGGGGCCTCATTTTGCCTTTGCTCAAGAAGATGATTCTGAACAACCCGAAAAAGCTCTTCAAGAAATTCAATCTCAAATAAAAAATCGCCAATCTCAATTACATGCTCGACTAAACGAAGCTAAACGTTTGCAACAACGTTTGAGAAAAGCTGAATTAAGTATCTCCTCATTAACGCAAGATATTGTGGTGAGTGATAGGCGCATAGAAGACAATTTGTCGGAACAAAAACAGTTAGTGAAGGAAAAAGCGTTATTGCTCAAGCGTAAAAATAACCAGCAAAATTTACTGGCGAAGCAAATGCGCAGTGCGTATATGAGCGGTAACAACGATTACACTAAAATGCTTTTGAATCAGGAGGATGCGGGTAAGTTTGAGCGTATGTTAGTGTACTATCGTTATCTAAATTTTGCGCGCCAAGATCAAATTAAACAATTCGAAGCACTCGTGTCAGAACTCCTAGATGTCGCCAAAAAGTTAAAAGAATCTAACGAAAAGCTGCAAGCAGAAAAAGAAAAACAACTACAACAAAAGCAAACCTTGCTTGCACAGCAAAAAGAAAGAGAAGACACGCTCGCCGCTCTTAACAATGTCATCGATAATGAAGCGGCTCAGATAGAGCAATTGCAAATTAATGAGCAAAATTTAGTTCAAGCACTGGAGGATGCTCGTAATGAGTTGGAACGAAATGCCCAAGAGTTAACGGGCATCGAGCCGTTTAGGGGAAAATTGCTGAAACCTGCGGATGGTCGCTTAAGAAAATTGTTTGGTAAACGCAGGCAAGGACAAGTGCGTTGGAAGGGGGTTTTATTCTATGGTGACTCAGGAAATCCCATCCGTGCTATTCATCATGGGAAAGTGTTGTTTTCCGATTGGTTACGAGGCTTTGGTTTGATGACAATTTTAGATCATGGCGACGGTTACATGAGCCTTTACGGACATAATCAAGCCTTGTTAAAACAAGTGGGTGATTATGTTGAAGCGGGCGAAACTATTGCTTTGCTAGGTCAAAGTGGTGGTCAAAACCAACCCTCTTTGTACTTCGAGATCCGGCATAAAGGACAGCCTGTTAATCCATCAAAATGGCTACAGAAATAATTGCAAAGATTAGTGGATTATATGATCTGTTTATCTATAATGAGGCCAAGGTTGATACTAATTCTTATCAACGATAATCAAAGCCTAAAAAAATAATAGAGCTTAATAAAAGCCGTGCGCAACAATAATATCTGTAAGGCAGTTGTTTCTGTTTGGAAGCAACTTGTTGGAACAGAAAAAGTCACGTTTAAATGTGAACTTAAAAAAACGCTTTCTGTTCGGCTGGATAGTAAATTATTCCGGTCACAGTGGGCGTTTATCTTTTTTTTAGCCGCCTCCTTCATTTGCCATCAAGTAAAAGCCGCAGATATTGCATTAATCATCGACGATATTGGTTATAAATCCGAAGACATCAATGCATTTACATTGCCGAGTGAAGTGACTTTTTCCATTTTGCCTCATACCCCCTACTCCATCTCATTTTCTCAATTGGCAGAGCAACAACAACGCGAAGTGATGATGCATGTTCCTATGGAAGCATTATCGGGTAAATCCCTTGGACCGGGTGCATTAACAGCAAATATGTATCCTCAAGATATTAAGTCGAGCTTAGCGGCTGCTCATGAAAGTGTCCCAAATGCGATTGCAATTAATAATCATATGGGCAGCAAATTGACGCAGTTAACATTGCCGATGACAGCAACAATGGAATATCTCCACGATACAGGTTTGTATTTTGTTGATAGTCGCACAACGAAGTACAGTCGCGCTGAGAATATCGCAAACAAGATGGGAGTGCCGAGCCTGCACCGACATGTGTTTTTAGATCACATCCCAGAGCCACGTCATATTGCTATGCAATTTAAACGACTACGTCGTATTGCCAATAAATACGGTCAAGCAGTAGGCATTGCCCATCCACATCCGCAAACATTGTCTTACCTTAAACAGCACTTACCTGAATTAGCTGAGGAGGGAGTAAGGTTAGTACCTCTTAGTGAATTGATTCTTGGCAAGCACGGTCAGCTAGCGATGAATCGGTATCGGGAAAATGCGCGTTTTTCTAAGCTTCCCGAGTCGCAAGAATAAACCCTTTAGAACATTGTTTTATTCATATCTGCATTTTTCTCATGTTTTTTATTTGTACGATCTTGTATCTCAGACTAAATGTTATATTATATCATCCCGTTTAAACTCATGGTTTGTTCAATTTAATAGAGCTATGCAAATTAAAACACGCATTCTAGATAAATTTGGTATTTGGGCTTCCAGCCTTTGTGCTGCTCATTGCCTGTTATTACCTGTGTTGTTGCCACTCATTCCATTAATGAGTGCAAGCTTTGTCGCACAAGATTGGTTTGAACGTAGCATTTTGATTATTTCGTTGATTGCTGGTTTTTGGGCTGTCTTCTCAGGCTTCTATCGTTATCACAAGCAAGTTTACCCCATTGTGAGTATTGCGTTAGGTGGCATGATTTATTGGAATAAAGATGTATTTGGTGAGACTTACGAGCCCTTCACAATAGCTGTGGGCGCAATGCTCATCATTTTTGCTCATGTCGCTAATTTGAAGCTTTGCCAACGAGCTAAACAAATCAATTCTTAATATCTCCGCTGTGTTTCCGTGACATCTAATGCCGTAAATACCAAATTAACCCAGTCTATTGGTGAACTAATTTTTATTGAGTGAGTCAAAATAGCAGTAGTTAACTGTTTGATTTTGTAGTGCTTAACGTTTCCATCTATCCTCCACCTGCGGCATTGCGCCGGACTCCCATCTCTAAACCTTTCCCGTGGGGATATGTCTCAGTTGCGATTATTTTCCATATTTTTATCGTCTTATTGCTACAGTATGAGCGAGATACCACTCAGGGTAATGAGCTTTCAAATTCGTTACCGGTGCAACCTATTCAGAGTTACCTTGTTGATGCAGCGTTGTTTAAGCAAACCTCATCATCGGATAATCTGGAACCTGAACAGGTTTTGGAACAAGAAAAAACTAAAGCCTCATTGCCAGCGATTGAATCCACAAAGGAAAAAAACACTATTCAAAAGCGTACTGATGAAAAGACTAATCAAGAGTCGCCGAGTGCCGAAATGCAAAAGCCTGTTCAACCCCAAACTCAAGCGGACGCTACAAGTTTGCCGTCGAGACCACCTGCCGAGTTATTTAAGCAATTTTCTGGTGCTACAAATACCGGTAAGTATCTGGAAAATCTAAATCGAAATGCACTAAATGCATTGTCGCAAGCAAGGATAAATGAGTACTTCACTAACAAAGACACGGTTAGACTGCCTGATAGGAAATATGAACCTAAAAGGTTTGGTATCGGACGACCAAAACCTGCTCGGGTGAATTGTGATAGCAGGATCAATAAGACTATCGCGGTGCTAGGAGGGATAATGGGTGGGCAAGTAAGTTGTTCAAAGAAAGATGATTATCAGAAGTATATCGATGCGAGGTTGAAAGGCTTACCTCAGGAGGACATATTAAAGGCTCAACCTGAGGCTGCTAATCCAAACACACTAAAGTTGCCCAAGTATCATCGGAAAATCGGTGATAGTAACCGTTAACTTCACGCCCAACTTGTAAGGTGTCACAGAGCTTTTCCGCGATTTTAAAGGTAATACGCCTTTCGTTCACGTCAAATTCGACAACATTTACCGCTTTAAAATCAAAGAAGCGTTGAACACGAGGGTAAGCGGCTTTGTAAAAGCTTTCTTTCACGGAAAAAATTAACGTGAATACTTCCTGAGGCAGCAATGCCTTTGTGTGCAAAATATCAAGGTTTTCTAACGGCATGATATGTTTGCCGATTTTGTCCATTGTATCGGGCTCAACAGTTAATTCGACATCAATACCTAAGCCTGTCACATTTGGGTCGTTGCTCACAATTGCGGTGGCAAGTCCGGTAGTATGACTTATTGCACCCATAATACCTTGTGGCCAGATAGGCTCACGGTGCTGACCTATCCGTATAATTGGAGAATCAAGTTCAAGTTCTTCAAGGGCCTTTTGAGCACAATAACGCCCAGCCAAAAACTCCGAGCGTCTCTTGACGACCGATTTCTTGACTGTCTCGGGGCATCTAACTTTAAACATATCAAAAAGATGGTCCTGATAAGCTTCTTGATTGAATTCGCAAAAATGTTGCGACAGGCTTGGATGTCCCCACCAGTTAGCTTGACCATGATTAATTAAAAAGGGCAAGCTTGATATGTAATTTTGTCTGCTATTCATTGTTAATATCCTTACACCATCTTGACAAACCATTATGGTTTTTGAGCAAGACCGATACCACAATCCCTAAAGCACTTATTTGTTGCTTCCTGAAACACATTTAGGCACTCAATTGGGTTAATAAATTTAACCTTGTAGACGTGGCTCAACTTAACACGAATTGCGCTGTTTAGTAAAACCGCATTTGCCTTAAACGCATCCTATTGTTTTGCAAACACTGGAATAACACTTGCTAATTTATTTAAGTCTTTAACGTTATCGGTTGCAACGGCATCTATTGCGACCGCAGAACCGGGCATTCCCCATACTACACTTGATTCTTCATCTTGTGCGTAAGTATGTCCACCCATTTGTAGTATTTTTAACAAACCAACTGCACCATCTTTGCCCATTCCCGTAAGAAGAATGCCTAAAGCATCTGCTTTGGCTTGTTCTGCAACAGACTCAAATAATACATCAACACTCGGGCGATGTCGGTTTACTGGGTCAGATTCTTCTAATTTACACTGATACCCGACCGCCCTTCGTTTAATTTTTAAGTGCTTACCACCTGGGGCAATATACACATGACCGGGTAAAATACGTTCTCCTTCCTCAGCTTCTTTTACCGTGACAGGTAAATACTCGTTTAAGCGCCTAGCGTATGAAGCCGTAAAACTCCCCGGTAGATGTAAAGCAACCACGATAGACTCGCATCCGGTAAAGCGTGTATTCGATAACATAGCTCTTAATGCTTCTAATCCACCCGTTGAACCACCTATAGCAATAATTTTATTACTGGGTTGAGAGGGAATATTAATTGCCATTGCGCGCTGAATGTCAATGGGTTTAATTTTCGCTTTTTCTTCAGCTGTTAGTCGGTTTTGAAATCGTAATAATTTACTTTTGGGAACCGAAGCCGCAGTCATGACTTTGCTGATAATTGTATGTTTATATTCTTCCAAAATTTTATTGAGATGAACTGGTTTTTCAACAAAGTCGATGGCACCTGTCTCTAGGGCTTGCATGGTAATTTGTGACCCTTCTGATGTGAGTGTCGAAATCATCACAACGGGCATCGGGCGCAGCCGCATGACATTTTTCAAGAAGGTAATACCATTCATGCGAGGCATCTCTACATCCAAGGTGAGTACGTCTGGGTTAAGATCCTTAATCATTTGTCGGGCTTCGTGGGGATCGTTGGCACAACCTACAACCTTAAGGCGGTTATCCGAACTAAAAATGGTTGTTAGGAGCTCTTGTATTAGCTGAGAGTCATCAATGATGAGAACTTTTATTTTTTTCATTATTTAGTCAAACAGGTCGATATCACCTGCAACCTCCTCTTGTTTGCTCAGCTCGTTTTTATATCGGTTTTCTCGAGCTAGGATCGTATCGTTGTGCATATGTTGCAAGCGTTTCACTTTCACCGTGCCTTCTAAAGGAAAGAACATCACTTTTCTTGGATGGGGGCCTCCTAAATCCGATGCCGCCAGTTTATACCCCTCCATTGTCATAAATTTATGTAAAAAGCTGATGTTGCGTTGCCCTATAGATGTCATATTTTTGATAATTTGTCCCCCGCCAAAGGCTTTGAAAACAAGCCGATTTTTATCTCCGCCATTTCGTAAGATGTCGTTGACTAAACGCTCCATTGCAACATCACCATATCGGAATGAATCACTTAATAAATCCATATTCGAACCACTTGGCAACATGAAATGGTTCATTCCACCAATGCCAAGTGTCGGGTCGCTAACACACACTGAAATGCAAGAACCCAAAACGGTTGTAATCACTTCATTTTCTTTTGTGACGTAGTATTCCCCAGGCAGTATCTTGGCGACTTTAGATTTATTTTGTCTGTCAAAGTAACGATTAATGTGTTCAAAGCCAGGTAAGCAAAGAGGTAGAGAATTAGATGAATTAAGCATGTACCACCCCTTTTAACGTTTGCGATAAATCGTCTTACCGACGTTATCAAAGTCGGTGTTATCTTTACCGATAGATTCGGAGTGTCCCAAAAATAACAAACCTGAAGGAGCTAAGTGATCAGCGTACTTTTGGATGATTTTCTGCTTAGTTTCATTCTCGAAATAAATCATCACATTGCGACAAAATATAATGTCGAAGGTTTTATTGAGGCGCCAATTTCTTATCAAGTTGAGTTGTTGATATTTAACCAGATCGCGATAGCAGGATTTGATGCGACAAAATCCATCGTTTTTTCCCGTACCTTTAAGAAAGAACTGACGCTTAGTATTCTTGTTGTAGGTTTCGATGGATTTTAGAGGGTAAATAGCATTACTGGCTTTCGAGAGTACATCGGTATCCAAATCGGTTCCCAAGATACTAAAAGGGAGTTGATATTCTTTGGCCAAATTGAATAAGTTAATGATGATGGAATACGGTTCTTCGCCAGAGGAACAGCCTGCCGACCATATGGATAAGCTTTCTAGATTTCGCTCTTTGATTTGTTGTTTGAGGTACTCGAAGTGGTACGGCTCTCGATCAAATGAAGTGACATTCGTGGTAATCGCATTAATAAACTCCTTAAACTCAATAGGATCGTTTTCAACGCGTTGTAAATACTCGGTAAAATTCGGTAAATTAAGTTTGCGCAAACGTTTAGCCAAACGGGCGTAATACATTTCGTACTTATCATCTGTAACGTGAATACCTGAATACTCATGCGCCAAGCTGCGTAGCCGATTAAAGTGTTGGCGACTAAATTGAAACCCTTTTTCTTTTTCAAATGGTGTATTAACTGGCATTGGCACACTTCTCAAACAAATCGTCCAACCCTGCAACATGAAGGACAGACAACAAAGTGTCAGTAGGCTCGATTAAATCAACGCTTCTTTGAGTTTTTTGCAAGTGAACAGCCAAGGCGTAGAGTAGTTGCACGCCTGTGGTATCGATATTTTCTATGTTTCTTGCATCAATATTGAGGTGTTTCAGCGCTTCAATTTTCACTATGGCACATAAGTCAGCATGGAAACTTTCTGCCATTTGCACTAGCAGGCGCTCTGGCAGCATCAATGTTCCAATATCTGCATCGAGTGAAAAATGCTCAATATTGAGGTGAGGGCTGTCAGTTTGCTCCGGCTCGGTAGCTTCTTCCTCTTGAAGACTGTGTTCGAGCCACTCAAGGGGATCATGCCCCAAGCGATTCTCTGGATGTTGATCCTTGTTTGTCATCAATCTTTTCCCCACGTTGAATAATATGCTGAGCAAGGGACGCAAACTCGCGACTCGAAGAGCTGGTTGGTGCGTAAGCCATAACAGGTTTGCCATAACTGGGTGACTCCGCTAACACTGCGCGTTCGGCGATATGAATAGGGACTAGGTCATCATCAAAGTAATGTGCCAACTTCTTCAGAACATCTTCGCTTAATTTGCGTTTTTGTAGTCGGCTGACGACGAACCACTTCCGTTTATATCGCCCAAGAACCCGCTCAAAGTTCTGTACGGTCGACATCAACATCGACAAACCAGACATGCCGAAATAATCTGCGGTGACAGGCACGACTAATTCATTCGCCGCCGCGAGCGCGTTAACGACCAAAAAACCCGACGATGGTGGGCAATCCATTACTATAAAATCATAGTCATTAACTGGCTGATGTATGGCTTTTTTTAACAACAATCCTCGCCCCTTTCCTTTTGGCATCGATTCTAATTTTTGAAGCGTTGGTCCAGCGGGAATAAAGCTCAGTGTGTCTGATAACGAAATAGTGACCGCTTCTAAGGAGGCGTCGTCTTTGAGCAGGGCATCGATGCCCGGGCGGTTATTGTTGAAAAACCCAAAACTTTGTCCTAAATGACCCTGCGGATCGATGTCGAGCACAAGCACTTTATAATCTTGTTTTGACAGCGCATAAGCTAAGTTGGCACAAACAGTTGTTTTACCAACGCCTCCTTTTTGATTCACGCAAGCCAGAACTCTCATGAGCTATGCCGATGTTGAATCAGTAATCACCATGTCGTTCAATTCAGAGAGTTCTTGCTCTTCTAGAATTGATTCCAAGGTGAGAATGATGATGATGTGGTCGTTATATTTAAACATTCCTTGTATAAAACTGGTGTCAACCTTAGTTCCTAATGTAGGAGAGTGTTTTACTTGTGTCGGCTCCACGGAAATAACATCTGACACTGAATCAACCACTACGCCTATCAACAAGGTTTCTTGCTTGTTTTCAATCGACATCACGACGATAACCGTTTGTGAGGAAATGTCGCTATGGGCGTAAGCAAACATTTCTCGTAGGTCAATCACTGGCACCATCGTGTTTCGGAAATCAATCACGCCAACACAATGTTTTGGCATGTTTGGCAAGCGCCGGTGTTTACCGAGCGCTCTGATTTCTTGCACTTTAGTGATGTTCAGACCGTACTGCTCATCGGAAAGTGTGACGCAAAGCAACTGTATGTCATCTTGATTCATAGCGTATACATCACTCTATTTAGAATTCTTGCCACTCATCATCTGAATCGCCTTTTGAAGAAGCGGAGATGTCACTGGGTGAAACTTGCTTCTCATTAGGTGCAGGACGACTACTTGGTGAATGCGCTATCGGTTTTGGACGAGAGACAGGGCGATGGCTACTGGCATCGTCATCTGTTCTGAAGAAGCTCACAATATCCACCATTTCATCAGCTTGTTGCACGGATGACTGGCTTGCGGAAGACGCCTCTTCTGCTAATGCCGCATTTTGTTGTGTAATGTCATCTAATTCAGCAACCGCTTGATTGACCTGACCAATTCCAGCCGCTTGTTCATTAGTAGAGTTTGCTATATCGGAAATGAGCGTGGTGAGTTCTTCTACATGGTTCAATATATCTTTCAGCGACTCACCACACTTGTTCACTTGTTCGCTACCCGTGCTGACTCGATCGGAGCTGACATCAATTAACTCCTTGATTTCTTTCGCTGAGATGGCAGAGCGTTGTGCAAGATTACGTACTTCGTTGGCAACTACAGCAAAGCCTCGTCCTTGTTCCCCTGCTCTTGCGGCTTCAACGGACGCGTTAAGCGCAAGTAAATTGGTTTGGAAGGCGATGTCGTCAATAACACTGATGATCTCCACAATCTTATTGGAGCTATCAGTAATTGCAGACATTGATTGCACCGCTTCGCTCACAATGGATTCGCCTATTTGCGCTTGCTGTTTGGCGCTGCTTGCTGCTTTGTTAGCGGTACTTGCGTTATCTGCTGTATTGCGGACGTTACTTGTTAGCTCCTCTAAACTGGCGGCTGTTTCTTCCAGATTCGACGCTTGTTTTTCTGTTCGGCTAGACAACTGATCGTTACCAATCGAAATTTCATGATTTGATGAACGAATCGAATCAGTGGATCGTTTAATGCTTGTTAAAATATCATTGAGCTTATCAATGGTGTTGTTTAATGCGGCTGAAACTTCACCAAAATTACCTTGGTAATGATTCACAATTTTGCAGGTTAGTTCTCCTTCAGAGAGTTTCTTGACCGTTGCACTGATGTCTTTAATAAAGGCATTAATGGTTTGCGATAAATTATTCAATCCTTCAGAAATCGTCAAAAAGAAGCCTTCTTTGTTACCGGTATCAATGAGGGATCCAAGATGACCAATACTGACGTCTTTGACTAAGCGCTCCACTTCTTCTTGAATGTTGATTTGCGATGTAATATCGCTCCATTCAACTACGGTGCCTAGGCGTTCACCGCGGTTATCTTTAACCGGGTTTGCAATTAAGTTGAAAGCGCGCCCGCCAACGGAAATTTGCGCTTGGTAAGTGGACTCTAAACGGGATAATAACGATTTTTGATGCTCGGGGTTTTTGTGGAAAATATCCACGTTTTTACCAATCAAGTTATCAGGGTCGAAGTGTGGTAGGTCTTTGCGTAAGTCACTTGCTGCATTACGCAGCATGGCCAAAACTGACTGGTTGATGTAAACAATATTGTTTTGATTATCAGCCACCATAACGTTTGTTGTAACGTTGTTTAATGCAACCCGAATTCGCACATTTTCTTGTGCTTGAACTTCTGCATGTTTTTCATTTGAAATATCTGCCCACTCAAGTGTAGTGCCAAGGCGATTGCCTTTTTCGTCAATAACAGGATTCGCAGTAAGCTGTAAATACAGTCCTTCGAGGTTTATTTCGGTTGTGTAAGACTGACTGAGTTTATCCAACAATCCTCGCTGGTGGCTTGGATCTTTGTGAAAAATATCAATGCATAAACCTTCGAGTTTTTCTGGGTCAAAATCGGCTCGAATAGTCTTAAATTTATCAACATTAGTCCGCATCATGTTGCGTAAACTGTCGTTTAAGTAAACGATTTTGTAATCCGCGTCCGCAAGCATCACATTCGTTGAGACTGAACCTAACGCTGTACTAATACGCAGGTTTTCCTCAATTAACTTTTTACGCTCAGCTCTATCTGATAAATCTGTCCACTCAACTATAGTGCCGGTACGCACCCCTTCTTCGTCATAAACGGGGTTGATACATAGCCCGAAAGTTAAGTTACCGACAGTTATTTCAGAACGGTATTCCGTTGTTAGGCGGCTAAGCAATTGGCGTTGGTGACTGGGGTCCTGATGGAAAACGTCAATGTTTGTGCCGACTAAGTTTTGTAAGCTAAAGCCGGTGAAGTGCTGCGATAGCGTATGTTCATGTTGTTTGAGCATCGAGCGCAGGCGGCTATTGATATAAACAATGTTGTAGTCAACGTCGGCAAACATTAAGTGTGTATTTGCTTTGTCGACCGCTGTTTGCGCTGAAAGCAACGAATGTTTCGTATCTTGTGCTAACACATCACTTTCTGAAAGAGAGACTTTTACGGTTCGAATAAGATCACTAAATGCTCGATGCGCTTGAATAAGTTCTTCATTATTGGAATCAATGGCCCTGACTTTAACTTCTTGCAATTCGCCTATTTCGATTCGGTTTACGATGTCGCGAATTTGTTGTGTTAGTTGCTTCCAGTGTTGTTGAGCACCTGTGTTAGACATTTGACTATGCCAAACGGCTACTACAATACCTATCATTGATATGACCATGATATATATTGGCATTTGTGGGTTGGCACCTATGCTCCAAGCGATCGCAATATTGACGAGAAAGGCTAGAGCAATTAAAGCTGTTGCGACCATGGTTTTATTCCTCATAATGTTCAATTAGTGGCTGCTTGCGTTCATTTAGTTATTCGTTTGCGATAGTTCTAAATCCAAAAGGGTATCGATATTCAGCAAAATCAACATGTTAGAGTTGTCATCGGCAATACCCGCAACAAAGCGCTTATCGATGCTTAAATCAAACTCAGGATGAAATTGACTATTGTTGCTATCGGTTTCGATGACTTCGGAAATTGCATCAACAACAATCCCAATGGTTTTGTGTCCTTCACTCAATTCGACATCCATTATCAGAATCACGGTTTCTGCGTCATGGGCCTTTGCGGTCATGCCTAGCCGAGTGCGTAAATTCACAATCGGTACAATTGCTCCGCGTAAATTTATCAATCCGGTGACGTAATCTTGCGCGTATGGTATGCGAGTACATTGCTCCCAAGTCCGAATTTCGCGAACTTTGAGAATATCCACAGCGTAGTCTAGGTCGCCAAGTTTGAAGCTAAGCCATTCCGCTTTTTGCGTATCTTGCAGGTCGTTAAAAGCGTCTTTGGGGGCTATATCCTGTTCAGTTGACATGTTCATTAGTGCATCCTCACGCGCTGAATTAATGCTCCAACGTCGATAATGAGGGCGACAGAGCCATCACCTAAAATAGTGGCACCTGATAGCTCTTCCACCTTGGCGTAGTTTGCTTCTAGAGACTTCACAACCACTTGCTGATGATTAGTTAATTCGTTGACAACGATGCCACACTGCTTACCATCACTTTCCACAACGACGATGAGATCTTGTTCAACTTCTTGTTGCTCACCAATGGGGCAGCCGAAGGTTTCAGCGAGGTGAATAATAGGGATAAAGTTGCCACGCCATTTAAAGGAAACCCCTTTATCTCCGACTTTATTAATGTCTTCAGGTTTGGTTTGAATGGATTCAATAATCGACAACATTGGGATGATGTAAGTCTCTTGATTTACCTTCACGAGTTGACCGTCCAGAATCGCGAGTGTGAGCGGTAGGCGTATCGTGAAAGTTGAGCCTTGCTCGGGCACCGAACGCACATCGACTGTGCCTCCAAGCGCCCTGATATTACGTTTGACCACATCCATTCCAACACCACGTCCTGATAGGTCAGTTACTTCTTGCGCGGTTGAGAAGCCCGGAGCAAATATCAATTCATGAATAGCCTGATCGTTTAGTTGGTTATCCGGTGGAATGATGCCGTTAGCGATGGCTTTTTCACGGATGCGCTCGGTATTAAGTCCTGCACCATCATCAGATATTTCAATAATGATATTGCCAACTTGATGAAAAGCTCTGAGGGTAATGGTTCCGCTCTCTGGTTTGCCTTTTTCTTGTCTGATTTCTGGGGGTTCTATACCGTGATCGACACTATTGCGTACTAGATGCACAAGTGGATCGGTAAGCTCCTCAATAACGGTTTTATCAACTTCGGTTGTTTCTCCGATGATCTTTACGGCAATGGATTTATTTAATTTCTTAGCCACATCTCTGACCATTCTTGGAAAGCGGCTAAAACAAAAATCAATGGGCAACATACGGATACGCATGACCCCTTCTTGAAGCTCCCGAGTGTGTCTTTCTAGTTGTGAAAGCCCTTCGGAAAGGCGATCGAATTGAGGGTATTTTTCGGCATCGCCGTAAATACTCAGCATTGATTGCGTAATAACTAACTCCCCCAATAAGTTGATCAAACTGTCGATTTTCTCTAAATCGACACGAATTGATTGGGAGGTCCGTTTTTTATCAGCGGGTTTGCCATTTTCCGAGTTCCGGGGGGCTACATTGCTAACCGACTTTTGTGGTTCCAATGTTGTTGATACTTCTGTTGGAGTGTCGCCTGATGTAGTTTCTACTGTAGCCTGAACACGGTTTTCTGTTGCTGAAGGGATGGCAATTTCCGTAGAGCTATTTTCACTATCCTGAGTCGCTTTGATGGGGTCGTACTTGAGATCCGCATCAACATCTATCCACAAGAAAATATCATCAAAGGTTTCCGTGGTGACTGTTTCGTTTGGGGTTAACGTTAGGTCCCAAGTGAAGTAAGAGGATACAGGGTCTAGTTCCAGTAAATCTGGGATGTTTTGTGTATTACACTTAGGGTTGAGTTCGCCAAGTTCAGCTAATTCTTCCAAGTAACGAATGGGATCATTCCCTGATGATAGGATGTCGGCGTGAGGTCCAAAATAAATACTCCATTCCCCGGTTTCGGTAAGTTCAGAGGATGCATCTGCGATGTCTGCTTGAAGCGTAATATCGTCGATGTCACCTTCAATATTGAGCAGCCTAACCAATTCCTGCTGAACAACCTGCATTTCACTTGCATTAATTTCGTCTGCATATTGGTAATGTGAAACAAGATTACGAAGTACGTCCAAAGA
The DNA here is from genome assembly GCF_026788005.1 of Alteromonas sp. a30. Classification (GTDB taxonomy): domain Bacteria; phylum Pseudomonadota; class Gammaproteobacteria; order Enterobacterales; family Alteromonadaceae; genus Paraneptunicella. The sequence continues at coordinate 136,790 of NZ_JABEPE010000006.1, read as the reverse complement.
GGAGAAAAGGCAGTCGACTAGCTCTTGTGACATCGCGATTTCATTTGCTCTTACTTTATCTAGTAGAGTTTCCATCACATGCGTGAAACGGGTGAGCGAGTCCATTCCAAAGGTAGCACTTCCCCCTTTCAGAGAGTGTGCAGAACGAAAAATATCGTCGATCATTTCTGGATCAACATCTGCTTCGGTTTCATTTAAACTCAGCAAATTCCGCTCAATGGCGTCGATGGCTTCAGCGCTCTCTTCGAAAAATACCGCTCTGAAACGCTCTAACGGATCAGACATAAACATCTATCTCCTGAGGGTGAAATTAACCACTCAAACGCTAACGTAATACCTTTTTGACAACGGCGATTAACTTCTGCGGATCGAAGGGCTTTACAATCCAGCCAGTCGCTCCTGCTGCTTTACCTTGCAGTTTAAGGTCGGTGCCAGACTCTGTAGTCAACATGAGTATAGGCGTAAATCGGTATTTTTCTTCTTTACGCACATTGGTGACAAATTCAATCCCATTCATAATGGGCATATTGACGTCCGAAATAATAAGGTCAAATATGTCAGCTTTGGCTAAGTCTAATCCTTCTTTACCATTGACTGCTTCTGACACCTCATATCCTTCACCTCGGAGTGTAAATACAACCATCGCTCTCATTGAGGCAGAGTCATCAACAGTGAGAATTTTCTTCATGTATTTTCCCTCGATAGTCACTACAAGATTTCTCGGTACTTAACCGACTATTAATTAAAGGTAGCACAAAGATATTTTTTTTATTAATTACTCAGATTAAGTTGATTGATCGCATTGTTTGACTATTTTTTGTTATATGGTTCCAGAGATGTTAATTAATTTCGGAAATTTATTTTCTCCAAAAATGGTTGGTTAAAAGGACTCAAAATATAAATTTTGAGAGAGGGTAATAGTTTGAAACATGATATTTTAATAGCAGATGATGACGAACATTTAAGAGAAGTGCTTGACGTAATGTTTCGCGATAGTTTCAACATTTATTTCTCAGAAACTGGGCAAGAAACCATAGAAATAATTAAGAAACATAATTTTCATTTTGTCATTTTAGATATACATTTGCCCGGGAAATCAGGGATTGAAATTTGCCGTGAAGTGTCGGTTTTAGAGATTGCAAAACAACCACAAATTGTCATTTTAAGTGCTGACTCTAACGAGAATTTGGTGCGCGAAGCCTATGAATTAGGTGTAGGGGATTACATTTGCAAACCCTTCAACGTTACCGCCTTCAAAGAAAGGATGCTACGTTTCTCACGAGACATTGACAAAATCCGCGAACTTGAAAGTAAAGATAGTGACATCAAGGGGATAGCAGAAACGGTGATGATGCAATCGGCTTCTTATGGCAGCGGATTAGAACTGATTGCTCGAATGAATAAATGCCATTCAGCTCGTACTTTAGCAAATGAATTAATGATGTACATGCTAAATCAAGGTTTTCATACGGCTGTTCAATTACGATCTAAAACTCGGCTATATAGTTATGATGCAGATGTAAATGAATGCAGTGATATTGAAATGCAAATATTTGACCTATTGAAAAGTCATGGACGGATTTATCACTTTGGTAAGCGTTCAATTTTTAATGATAACCATGTTTCTGTGTTAGTTAAAAATATGCCATTGGCAGGAACTCGCTCTTACGATAATCTATTAGATTTATTAGCCAAAATGGTGCCGGCAATTGATGCAAGGTTTATTGCAATCTGCGAACACCAAGCGTTAATAGAGGCAAAAAAATCACTCGATGGCGCGGTAACATTAATTGGCGAAAATTTAGAGTCGATGGACAAAGAACAACGCGAAATACTCATTAATATTGAAAACAAAGTGTCACAAAGTTTTCATCAATTACATTTAGATGAAGAACAAGAAGCATACTTTGTTAACCTAATTGAGACAGAAATTACAAAGCGTGAAGCTACGGACAGTTTAGAGAAGGTTCAAGAAACCTTAGGTAAGTGCCGTGAAGCGTTAAATGTTGTTGAGGAAAAACAAGAACAGCCAGTGGTTGAGGAAGTCAAAGATGCCGATGTTGAGCTTTTCTAGTCTAGCGATTCAGTTTGTACTGATTTTCCGCAATTAGCTGTTTAGCCCGCTTGGGGAAGTTTGAAAAAATCGCGTCGACTCCCCACTTCTGCAACATTTCAATGTCTTGCGGTAAATCTACCGTATAAACGCGCACCGCTAGCCCAAACTGATGTGCATCTTCTACCAAAGATGGTGTAAGGGCGTTGACGTCAGCATGAACGGCATTCGCCCCCATATTGACTGCGAAACTGGCTAGGTCCAAATACAAAGATGATGTTAGCGCGGCGATCTCCACTCCCAGATCCCATTCCTGTATGACTTTCAAAATATGATGATTGAATGCAGAAACAATAATTTGCTCTGGTGCAAACTGATATTCGTTGATGGCTGACGTAAGCAAATGTTTAAAAGCATCAAATTGAATGAGCGTTTTCAACTCTATATTTACCGCGCAGCGCCCACTAATACATTGCATAACTTGCGTTAACGTTGGAATAAATTGGTTTTCAGGCAAAGCATGCTGTTGTAATGCCTGCATAGGAGTGGATGCAACGGAGTGATAATCATCCCCTGATTTGTAATACCTATCGTGTGTGACGGCTAAATCATCAAGCGCTTGTTGGACATCAAGCTCAATACCGTCAGCCCCTTGTTGTATAGCTGCTTCTATCGCCAGTAATGTGTTTTCTGGAAATTCACCGCTTGCGCCACGATGTGCAAAAACCTGCATAGTTACTTCTCTTGGCTTTTCTTGTGAAGTTTGTGGGTGTTGACTGTTTCATATATAGCAGCACTGAGCACAAAAAGCCCGCCTGCGAGGGTTTGCCATGTAGGGTTTTCGGAAAGCACTAAATAAGCAAACACAACGCCGTATAAAGGCTGAATACAAGCGATTAAGGAAAAGGTTTTGGCTCTGATATGCGTTAAGCTAGATGCGACTAAAGCGTGAGGAGCGGCGGTACATAAAGTACCAAGCAATAATAGTAAAAAGTAATCGTAAGGTTTGGCTTGGGTCAATGAGCCAGACGCAAAAGCGACGAGGCTAATCGCCACCACCAAACTTTGCATTGCCATCGCATGTGGACCTGAGTATTGAGTAAAATGTTTACGATGCAAAATGTTTCGAAGCGCGTAGAAAAAAGCGGAAAAGATACCAAGCAGAATGCCCCAAGTGACTTCGTTACCAAGGTCGGCTTCGGGCACGATAAGCACAATACCAATAAGTACAACAATAGCGCTCATAATATCTTGCCAAACTAACTTAACCGGCTCGAAAAAAGGCTCGATAAAAACCGTTATCATAGGAAAAGTAAACAGGGCGATCATGCCAATAGCAACGGTGGAGTATTGCATGGCAGCGAAATACGTAACCCAATGCACGGACATCAGCAGACCTAGCCCAATCGCAATGCCATAATCTTTATAGCTAAAAAGTCGTAGTGATTTTTTGGTGATTTTCAGTAGTAGCGCTAACGCAATAAACGCAATAACGGAACGTGCGAAAACAATATCTGTAGACGAAAGTGGAATCAGTTTTGAAAATAAAGCGGTAATTCCAAGAAGAAAGACCCCTAAGTGGGCGGAAATTAGCCCTTTTTTAACATCTTCCACTTTCTATCACCGTTATTTTAAGGTGCCGCAGCGTTCGCCTAAACGTGTGCTATCACCGGGTTGATGGTTACTAAACTCAATTTGATTCGGTTGATACAGCATGACAATAGTTGAGCCTAGTTTAAAGCGACCCATCTCTTCGCCCTTCTTCAATTTAATTTTTTCCACATCATTCGTGTATCGCGTGTGAGAAACGGCTTGGTTGCGCGGTGCAACTGTACCTGCCCAAACCGTTTCAATACTGGCAACAATCGTGGCTCCAACCAAAACCATTGCCATTTTCCCGTGTTCTGTTTCGAAAATGCTGACAACTCGCTCATTACGGGCAAATAAACCCGGTACATTGTCTGTTGTTAGCGGATTAACGGAAAACAGTTCTCCGGGAACAAATGTCATGTCGGTGAGTTCGCCATCTAATGGCATGTGGATTCGATGGTAATCTTTTGGCGATAAATAGATGGTCATAAACTCACCATTATAGAACTCCTTGGCGAGTGATTTATTTCCCCCTAGCAAAGCTTCTACAGAATATTCGTGACCTTTCGCTTGGAAAATTTGGTTGTCATCAATTTTACCATATTGGCTAATTGCGCCATCAACAGGAAAAATGAGCGCATCTTTGTCTTCATCGATAGGACGAACATCTTTTTTTAGTGGGCGGGTGAAAAACTCGTTAAAGGTGGCGTAGTCTTCTGCTTTTTCCTTAACCGCTTCTTGCATATTGACGTTGTATTGCTTGATAAACAACTCTATCAAGCGAGTGGTTAACCATCCTGCTTTGGCGCTAGCAAGGAAGCCCACTAAACGAGAGAGTAAATGCTTAGGTAAAATATACTGGAGTTTGACTTTTAGCGTATCAGGTAACACGTTCTTTCCTCTTTATTGCAGTCGTACATTGCGTGCTAGCGTGAACTGCATATCCTCATAATTTACGTTTACTGATGGAATAAGATGGGCGTTGTTCATCCATCGATTCCAAAATTCGGTGGTAGCTATCGTAACGGCTTGCATCTATTTTACCTTCTTCTACTGCTTCACGAATGGCGCAACCGGGATCATCTTTGTGTTTGCAGTCGCGGTACTTGCAGCCGCCAATATAGTCACGGAACTCTTTGAATCCCCAAGTTACCTTTTCATCATCAAGATGCCAAAGTGCAAATTCGCGCACACCGGGGGAGTCGATCACCTGCCCACCTAATGGAAAGTGTAGAAGTTTAGCTGCCGTTGTTGTGTGTTGGCCTAAACCGGAGTTTTCCGACACTTTGCCCGTTGCTTCTTCTACGTCGGGTAAAAGTTGGTTAATTAAACTGGATTTTCCGACGCCGGACTGACCAACAAAAATACTGGTTTTATCAACGAGCTGATTTTGCAGTGCGGTTAGCCCTTCTTGGGTTTTGCAGCTTGCAAAAATAACGTCGTAACCAATGTCATGATAGGTCTGCATCGCTTCTTCAATCAGTGGCAAGTGTTCTTCATCAGCAAGATCAATCTTGTTCAATAGAATAACGGGCGTGATGTTGACGTCTTCAGAGGCTACAAGATAGCGATCGATAATATTCAACGATAACGCAGGCAGCAGAGAACTGACAATGATGATCTGATCAATATTGGCGGCAACAGGCTTTATTCCGTCGTAGAAATCTGGACGTGTAAGGATACTGCGCCGTGGTTGCACGGCTTCCACCACGCCTTTAATGCTGCTGGATTCATCTTTGGTTGGGCGAAATAGCACTTCATCGCCACAGACTAAACTGTCGATGGTGCGACGAATGTGACAGCGGTACACTAACCCTTCGCTATCTTCAATATCAGCATGTTGACCAAAACGGCCAACAACAATGCCTGAAAGCTCTTTTAGCAATGCGCCATCTTCAGGTAAATCTTCTGTAGCTTGCGCGCGCTTTCGCAAGTTTTTGCCAACTTGCCGCTTTTGCCGATGTGTGAGTTTGTTTCTTTTTGCCACTTTACTGTTAAATTAAGTAATATTACGCATGTTGGAAGTTAAGGCATGAAAGCCGCCTACTTCAAACTCTTAGCAGAGTGTTGCGCTGCCCTCAAATTGAGCGTTGAAATTTGAGAGTGCATAGTAACCATTGGAACAATATATTGCACTCTTAAAATGGGTGTGAACATCAATCAAGGTATTCTAAATGTCGTACAGTGAAAGCAATTTGGTGTGGGTGGATATGGAAATGACAGGGCTTAATCCCGAAACGGATAGAGTCATTGAAATTGCCACAATTGTAACTGACTCTCAGTTGAACATCGTTGCTGAAGGACCTGTATTAGCCATTCACCAAGATGAGGCGGTTTTTGAGGCCATGGACGATTGGAATACCAAGACTCATGGTGAGTCGGGTCTTGTTGATAAGTGCTTGAAAAGTCACATTACCGAAGAGGAAGCGGTAAAACAAACAATTGCCTTTCTAGAGAAATATGTGCCAAAAGGTAAAGCGCCATTATGCGGCAATAGCATTGGTCAGGATCGCCGTTTCATGATTCGTCACATGCCGTTATTAGAAGATTATTTTCACTATCGCGTGGTTGATGTGAGTACCGTAAAAGAATTGGTGCGTCGTTGGAAACCAGAAGCGCTCGATGGCTTTAGCAAAAAAGGCACGCATACCGCTTTAGAAGATATTCGCGAATCAATTCAAGAGCTAGCTTACTATCGAGAGAATGTTTTTTGCATTTGATGGATTTCTCGTCAAACGCAATATTATTTAAAAATAATGCTTGATTCTCTGAATTAACTTCGTAAAATGCACATCCGCTGTCGGGGATAACTGCCCAAGTTAATCAAACTCGATGGCGCGGCTAACCAAGCCACTCATCTTTATGCGGGAATAGCTCAGTTGGTAGAGCACAACCTTGCCAAGGTTGGGGTCGCGAGTTCGAATCTCGTTTCCCGCTCCAAATTTCTTCTCTAAAAATGCTCAACAACATTAATTTTTTGGTTGATTATTCGTCATTTGTGTTTATATTTTGGTAAATAAATTACCTACTTGGTGTTTTGTTTATCGCTATGAGCGAAGCAAATTTCTTGGGTGATTGAGATACTTGATTGACCGAAATGCGTGTTATTGCACTCAAGATAATCAAGTCAGAAACATTTCTGAGCAATTCGTCTAAAAGCACATTTTAATTGTTGACTAACGGCGAATTTAAAACTAAAAGTTTGCACAGAATTGGAAGCTTCATAAGCCTAATTGCAAGCTTGAAGCAGAAGCGATTTTTTTAATGGACGGGTGTGAGTTTCGAAGCCTTACACCTAAATGTTAAGTGATTTCTTTTGTTGAGATAAACACTATGGCGAAAGTAACTAGAGAGCAATTGCTCAATTCCGCTTTTAATGACCCCCGCAATTACCCTTATGGTTTCGCACGTTCGGGAGACTTTTCGATTTCAGAAAGCCAAGCCTTGAGTCAATACGGTCGTCTGATTTCAGCGTTAGTCTCTGGACAACTATCTTGTGCAAATGAAGAAGATGAGAACCTACTAGCGGTAGCGCAAGGGGAAAAGAGCCCTTCAACGGTTGTAGAAAGAGCTTGGGTCAAATATCAATCGAGAATCAACCGTCCAAAAGCCGGAAGCATTTACGGTACAAACCGCAATAATTCTCCGGCGAGCGATGATTCTGATGAGTCGGACTTTATCGACGACGATGTGGTAATGGATGAGGATTAATCGAAATTAAAATAAGTCGTTCATAATAAACAAGGTCTCATTAAGAGACCTTGCTAACTTTCCTACTCACCGACAGTAATCGGCGGCGGTAACGCTTTTTTAGGCGGTTCAGTCTTTATATTTTTTGATTCCAATGCAGATTGGGTTTTTTGCCATTTTTCCAAATCGTTTATGCGCTTCAACAAAGCGTTGTTCACTTTATCCATCGTGGCTAATTTCTGGTTTAACGCCGAAATGGTCTTGCCTTGGGAAGTGACCTGTTGCTTATTGGTACTAACTTCGGTACTAAATTGTGAAATATCCTTACTTTGTCGATTTATTTGCTCTTGCACCAAATCTAGGTTCGTCATACTCGTGCCAATCTCTGATTCAAGCGACTTGATCTGCTTTTCAATATCCCCATCGTTAGCGACTAAGGTATCAATTTTGCCGCCCATTTCCTTAATTTCAGATTGGTTTCGGCGCCAAGCGGATGCCCAGAGTTTGTCCATCTGGTCCCATAACTCTTTAGTTTTAGCGTTAAGTTGGTTCACTTTTGTTTGAATCGCTACTGCTGACTCTCCCATTTCCTCACCGGTGGCTGAAAGCTGCTTTTCGAGTTCAACAATGCGCTCTTGGGAATTAGCAAGCGTTTGTTTGAGAACAACTTGTTGCTGGTAAAGCCAGTAGCTACCACCAAACCCCGCAAATATCAGCAAAACTAAGATGGTAATGAGAACAGGTGATGAGCCTCCAGAAGATGTCGGTGCGCTCTGTGGTACTGGTGGAATGCTCGTTTCGGAACTGGTTGCAGAAACGGAAGCACTGTAATTCCCTTTACTCCTAGATTGACGAAAAGCCTCTCTGTCCTCTTTGTCCAGAGTAATTTTCGGCATGTCGTCATCGAATCTGTTTGAAGGCATAGTATTTCTCTATTAATTCACTGTTCGCTGGAATATTAGCCTTTTAGCAATTGTGCTGCTTGTTTGGCAAAGTAGGTTAGGATGCCATTGGCCCCTGCCCGTTTGAATGCTAACAAAGATTCTAATATAACCGCATCTTCCTGCAACCAACCATTCGCAAAAGCAGCTTTATGCATAGCGTATTCACCACTAACTTGATAAGCGAAGGTAGGGATTTGAAGCTCACTTTTGCAGCGGCGCACGATATCCAAATAAGGCATACCTGGCTTAACCATGACCATGTCAGCGCCTTCTTGAATATCAAGGGCAATTTCCTTAATCGCTTCGTCTGTATTGGCGGGATCCATTTGATAGGTTTTCTTATCCGCGCCTTTTAAGTTAGCAGCCGAACCAACAGCGTCACGGAAAGGCCCATAATAGCTCGATGCATACTTTGCAGAGTACGCCATAATACAGGTGTTGATGTATGAATTAGTTTCTAATGCATTGCGAATAAGGCCGATACGGCCATCCATCATATCCGAAGGAGCGACAACATCCGCCCCAGCTTCCGCATGAGACAACGCCTGTTTGATGAGCACGGCACAGGTTTCATCGTTTAACACATAACCGTTAGCGTCAATCAAGCCGTCTTGACCGTGAGAAGTGAATGGGTCGAGTGCAACATCGGTAATCACGCCAAGCTCCGGGAAGGAGGCTTTTACTGCACGAGTTGCTTGCTGTGCCAATCCTTCAGGATTATACGCTTCTTCGGCATTGAGTGTTTTTAATTCAATAGGTGTGACTGGAAATAAGGCAATTGCAGGGATACCAAGGTCCACCAGTTGGGCGCACTCTTCTAAAAGTAAATCGATAGATAACCTTTCAATGCCGGGCATCGACGCTATGGTTTCACGTTGGTTGTGCCCTGGTAGTACAAACATTGGGAAAATGAGGTCGCTGGCATTTAGGTGGGACTCTGCCATTAAATCTCGGGTGAAAGGTTGTTTGCGCATTCTGCGCATTCGGGTGTTAGGGAATTGTTGCAAGGGGTTAACCTCTCTCAAAAATTTTCGTAAAAATCGGGATGCTCATCGTTTAAAACATTCAGACTGTTAAATTATGAGCCTTCCGCATCTTTTGAATATGTTTTGTAAACGACGCGATTACGTCCTGCCTGCTTTGCTTCATAGAGTGCTTTATCAGCCGTTTCTAACAATTGGGTTTGTTCGTCATCGCCTGTGTGAATGGCGCTGCATATCCCCGCACTGACGGTTAGCTGGATCGTATCTTCCTCATATACTACCGTGTGTTGAGCAATTTGTTGGCGAATTTTTTCAACAAGTTGTGTCGCTCCTTTCTCATCGGTTTGTGGTAATAGTAGAGCAAACTCCTCTCCTCCAAATCGACAAGCTTCATCTCCCGGCCGCTTAAGACTGTTTTTTATCATTTGAGCAACATGATGTAAGCAGACATCGCCCGCCAAATGTCCATAGGTATCGTTGATTTTCTTGAAGTGATCAATGTCGAGCATGACCACTGATAATTCAGTTTGATTACGTCGGCTAAGGCGCAATTCCGCAGGATATTTTTTGTCGAAGAAGCGGCGGTTTTTGATACCAGTTAACGAGTCTATGGTATTGAGTGCCTCTAGCGCCTGATTCTTTTCTTCCAATTCGCGCAAAGTTATTTCTAGCTCCAGCGTGCGCTCTTGCACTTTGTACTCTAGTTCTACATTAGCTTCTTCTTGGACTTCAATAATCCGCTCCTTGGCTAATCTTGCTTCATGCTCTTGCTTTAAAGCGGTTTTCTGTGCATCGACCAATTCGCTGGCTTGTTGACTAAAGCTTCTAGCCAATAGTAGCGCTAACAGTAATGTTTCGATCAGTGTGCCCGCCATTAGAATATAACGGATGGCGAAGTCGCTGGTATACAGTTGAAGCCCGTGGACGGAGGCAAAAAGTGCGGTCATCAATATGGTAAACCAAGCCAGCGCATAAACACGGCTAACTTTAAGCCCTGCTCGCCAAAGCCAAATACCCGCACCAATAATATAGAAAGAGGTCACGGTAACAAATAGCATGAGCACATTGGCGGCTAAGCGGGAGTCAGTTGTAAAGCTGACGATTAAGCATATTAGGTAAACACCACAAAGCACTTCCAAGGAGCGACTAATTACGCGGCTATATTTGGCTATATCGAGAAGTTGCCTGATAAACAACAGGGCGAATAATAAGCTTGAACTCGCAAATATGCCGATGCTGTGATTTTGCAGCCAGATGTTTCCGGGCCAAAAATATTTGTATCCTAATCCATGCATACTGATCAACATCAGTGTTACGGAAATAGCATAACCGGAATAAAGCAGAAAGTTTGTGGAACCAGAACTAATAAAGAAGAAAAAGTTACTGACTGCCATCGCCAGCATGAAACCAAAAAATAGGCCGAGTGCTAAGTTATGCTCACCATTAAAAACGAGATAACTCCTTTCTCGCCAGAGATGGATAGGCAGTTGCGAGGGCAATTCATTACTGAGCTTTATAAAAACGGTTAAATCGCTTTTCTCGTGTTGAGGAATCGGGAACAAGAAACGCTCATGGGCGATACCTCTTGAACGGAACGGCATTTGGTCGCCAGTAAAGTAAGAGGCGAGAATATTGTTGTTTTCTAAAAACCAAATATTGAGAAAATCCAACTGTGATTGATCAACCTCTAAAAGCCAGTTGTCCATCGGATCAAGCGCGGGCAAATTGAATTTAAGCCACAAGGTTTGATTGTCTATCGGGCTGAATAAGGAGTCGTTCTGTTGGCTGGTCCATTGTCGGTCAGATAAAGAAAATACAGTGTTGATGCTGGTTTCTTCAGAATCCGCAACATAGTAACTGACGCCTCTATCGATAGTTTGATCGGGTAAAGGCGTTGTTCTTGGATGGAAGCTTGTAAATAGTCCCCAAAAGCTAAAGCAAATAATCACACCCATCAACCAAGTGGGGATTTGTGATAATACTTTGTTGATATGACGGGGAGCCATCATGGCACATTACTCCAAGTTAAATAGGCTCAAACTATTTTGATAACTTATGTTGGCAACCTGTTCTGTACTTAAGTTTGCCGGGAGCAGCGAAGCTACCTCTTGTAAAATATACGGTAAGTTTGCTGGATCGTTGCGTTTCGAGTTCGCTTTTAACGTTTTTGGCATGAGATAAGGTGCATCTGTTTCCAATAAGAGTCGCTCTACTGGCAGATGAGATACCGCGTCTCGCAACGCTTGCCCTCGTTTGGGATCGCATAACCAACCCGTAATTCCAATATATAATCCGAGTGCTAAATATGCCTGCATTTGTTCAGTGTTTCCCGTGAAACAATGTGCAACACCACCCACTAAATGAGGGCGGTAGGCTTCAAGCAATCGAATTTGCTCATCAAAAGCGTCCCTTTCATGCAAAAATACAGGGAGTTTGCATTCGCAGGCTATTTCCAATTGTGCTTCGAAAACCGCCAATTGTGCCGTTTTTGGTGAGAAATTACGGTTGAAATCTAAACCGCACTCTCCTACTGCAACGGCCTTGTTATCTGACAACATCTGCCGCATTTGTTCAACAAATTGCGGTTTGCCTAAGCCGTCGATGGCCTCTTTTGCATAATGAGGGTGAATACCCACTGTGGCATACAGGTGTTCAGGCAAAGTATGCGCCTGAGTTAGCGCATCTTTGCTTTCCTGCATATTTGTGCCGGTGATGATGAGTTTACTAACCCCAACTGCCGCGGCGGTATGTACAGTTTCTTGCCAATCGTCAAGATAACGATTGTTGGTTAAGTTAACCCCAATATCACACAGTTGCATAAATAGGCTCGGTTATGATTTACGTTCAACACGAATGCGGTTTGTGCTTGACGATTCTTTCAAGAAATAAGCCCCTAAAAGCCCTTTTTCTAAAACGACACTGTTGCCTTTACGCAGCAAAATACTTTTTGAATCCGTCTGTTGCCAAACTTGACCGTTATCGAGTGTAATCGTCAACTTTCCGCGGCGATCTTTTTTAATTTCAGTCACCTGTGCTGACAAAGAATCCAAGTCTTCACGTTTAATGGTTTCGAGAATGGGCTTACCGAAATTATCTACGGGATCGTTCGCTTGGTTTGAAGCGTATTGAGGCACTTGCTGATAAACCTGTGCGCTTTGATTTCGGCCTTGAGGCGGCCCTTGACGGTTTACCTGTGTAGGGAGTTGGCTATCCTGATAACCGTTTGCTTTTTGATTGAGCTGATCGTAACAAACAAGGCGTTTCAGGCTGTTATCAACCTGACTGCATTTTTTCATTGCTGTTGCCAAAGATTCCGCAAAAGCGACATTTGAAAATGCACATACAAGCGCCAATGCATACAATTTTAACTTCATAACGTTTCTTGTTCCTCTTCTTCTTGAGTTTTGGACTTTCCGTATAGACTTCCAGCATAAACACCAAGTTCAAATAAAAGCCACATTGGGATTGCTAGCAAAGTTTGAGAAATTGGGTCCGGCGGTGTCATCAACATACCAATGACAAAAACAGAAACGATTACGTAGGGTCGTTTCTCTCGTAAGCTTGCTGGTGTTGTAAAACCGCTCCAGCATAGTAAAAAGATGGCTATGGGGATTTGGAATGAAATACCAAAGGCGAAAAACAGCTTGAGCACAAAATTAAGGTAGCTATTTATATCAGTGTTAATTACTACGCCTTCTGGGGCAACGCCCACAAAAAAGGGAAAGGCGAGAGGAAATATGACGAAATAGGCAAATGCAATCCCGCCGTAAAATAGCAAGCTGGAAAATAACATCAGTGGGCCAACAAGGCGTTTTTCGTTTTTATATAAACCCGGCGCTATGAAAGCCCAGCATTGATACAGCACGAAAGGGATTGCGATAAAAAAGGAAAGCACTAACGTAAGTTTAAAAGGCGCAAAAAACGGCGACGCAACATCGGTAGCTATCATTTGTCCACCCTCGGGTAATGCCTCAATGAGTGGCTTTGACAGTAGCTGATATAAGTCTTGCGCAAAATAAGCGAGTGAAAGAAAGATAACAAGCACACTCAACACCGCGCGCAAAAGGCGAGTGCGTAATTCAATGAGATGAGCTATTAAGGGTTGGGGCTGAGTCACGAACCTTTATCGTCTTTCTTATAGGGTTTTTGCACCGATTCGGCAGCGGCTTTGAGTTCTTCAACTGAGGCTTTGACGTCTGGAGACAAATTCTCAAATTGCTGCTCTTCTGCTTTTTTCAAGTTGTCGTGCAATTCTTGAATACGCAATTGTTGCTCGATTTCGTTTTGAAACCCGGCTGCCATATTACGCACTTTGCGTATGGTTCTAGAAGTGCTTCTAATGGCTCCTGGCAAACGCTCAGGACCAAGTACCAACAAGGCAATGATGGCGACAATAAACAACTCCCAGAAGCCAATATCGAACATGGTTAATCTTGTTTCTGCTGTGTATTTTCTTTGTTTTGCGTCGTTTCAGCGTTTTGTTTATCTTCTACTTTGCCCTGAAAGTCTGCGTCTTTGTTATCTTCATCGGAAACAGCTTTTTTAAAGCCTTTTACCGCTGAACCTAAATCTCCACCCAGAGTGCGAAGCTTCTTTGTGCCAAATAATAAAACTACAATTACAAAGATGATTAGCAGTTGCCAGATACTGATTCCGCCCATCACAAACTCCAAAAAAATTAAGTGTCGCTATTATACGTAGCTATAAAAAAAGGTCACTGCATTTAGTGTATTGTTGGCTTTTTCTCCTAGATTTTATCTGTTAAGGTGAATCAAACGGATGATTTTTAGGTCGGAACCGTAAAATAAGCATATAGTTAAGCAGTACCTTTTCGTACATGTTGCACACTCAAAAACATCGGACTCTGAAGCGTTGCTCTGCTGTATTTCTCGTATGGGCGTCAACAGAATGAGGTGAAGTTTTGAAAAAGATTCTGCTTACCACAACCTTGCTTTGCTTCGTATTTTCGTCGAATACGTTGACTGCTCAAGAAAACCCGCCACCTTACCCTTGGCTGGATGACCTTCACCTTAGTTTAACTTCTTCTGTACACGATACCGCAAATTGGCTCGATACTTTTTTTGTTAACGACTCTTTGGAGCTTGATCAAGATGCTCACGGGTACGCTCGCATTCGATTGGCTTGGGAGCCAAGAAGTCGAAATTTTGCGGAATTTGAGTCTCGGCTACGCGTAAGTTGGAAATTACCTAAATTTAAAAATCAGGTTAGCGTGGTATTTAGTGACTATGATGAAGACTTAGATCAAGCGCCAGTGAAAGCCGCGCAAAATGACGTCATTGAAGATCAAAACCGGTTCAATTTGGCACTGCGCTGGATCCGCAATACTGACAATTCTAAAATTTGGTCGCATCGTATCGGTATTGGGCGTCAACTTCAGCCATTTGTTAGAACAAGGTTGATTAAAAAGTTTGCAATGGGTGAAGGGAACAATTTACGAACGGAAGTGTCTGGTTATTACTATGCAAAAGATGGCTTTGGGTCTCATTTAGGCTTGCAGTATGAGCATGGAATCAGTGAAAATTCGGTTCTTCGGTTTGATAACCACTTGTATTACCGTGGCGACGATAACGATTGGTTATGGCGCCAAAGTCTTTATATGATGCATCAAGTTAATGAGCGCTCGGCGTTTATTCATGGTGTGTATGTTGAGGGCGAATCTGAACCTAATTATCAGGTAACAGAATATTTGGTCAGTTCTCGTTGGCGCAAGAATGCGTTGCGGGAGTGGCTGTTTTTTGAAGTGGAGCCGTTTGTGCTCTGGAGTCGAGAAGACAATTTTTCTGCATCTTATGGTGTTGCTTTGCGCGTAGAAGGATTCTTCGGGCATCTTTAGCTTCCACACGTCATGGGTTTTAATCAGCACAGGGAAAGCTGAAACTTGGCGTAACCGGACAGCGTTCAAATAATAAAAGGTGTAGTAAATACATGAGTGATTTTGAAGACATTCGTCCTTACAGCGACAATGAAGTAAGGGCAGTGTTGGATAGGCTTGTTAACGAGCCTGAGTTAATAAAAACTATTTTGGATTTTCGTTTTAGTTCTTGGCCGGGTCTTTTACGCCCTATTTTGGCTTCTGCTACCCGTTTTTCGTTAAAACGCAAAGTGAAGCGAATCAATAGTATTCGTGATTTACAACTGATTATCGAAAAGTACATGCACCACGTCATTGATACCTCTACTCATGGGATTAATGTGACGGGAGTAGAAAACCTCTCACCCGATAAACCGCATTTATTTATCAGTAACCATCGTGACATCGTACTGGATCCTGCTTTTATCAATCTTTCTTTGCACCAAAATGGTATCGATACCATGCGTATTGCTATCGGTGATAACTTATTGGGTAAAGATTGGATAGCCGATTTAATGCGTTTAAATAAGAGTTTTGTAGTGAAACGTTCGGTGAAAACAGTGCGACAAAAGCTGCTCGCAAGTAAGCAGCTATCGAAATACGTATATGTTTCAATGACAGAAGAAAACGCCAATATGTGGATTGCACAACGTGAAGGCCGAGCAAAAGATGGTAACGACTTCACTAATTCAGCGGTGATCTCCATGTTACTTTTGAATAAACCCAAACCGCAAGTGGTGGAGGAGTATATTCATGCGTTACGCATTGTGCCGGTGTCGATCTCCTATGAATACGATCCATGTGATGTGTCTAAAGCATTGGAGTTGTATGAACGTAAGGCTTCTGGACAATATGAGAAACAGCACAATGAGGATATTCTCAGTATTGCGAGTGGTATTCAGGGTGAAAAAGGTCGTGTCAATGTTCACTTTGACAAGGTGCTGTCTGCATCGGAGGTATTTTCGTTCGAAAATGCCAAAGCTGTTGCCTCGGAAATTGAGCGTTCTATTATTGGTCACTATGTCTTGATGCCAACCAATATCGCCGCCGCTATGTTAGTGGACAACCCATTAACGGAATCGCAACTGCAAGAGGTAAAAGGCACGATAACGAATGCTGAAATTGAAAAGGCGAAAGCTTATTTAATTGCGCGTTTTGCTCCCTATCCAGAAGCAGTGAAGCAAGAAGGCTACAGCGCATATGCTGCGCCAGTGTTTAATCAAATCGCGGTAAAAAATGGCGAGGCGCTAGCACCTTTTGTGGAGCTAGAAGGCGATATCTAGCCGTTATTTACGGGTCAAGAAAGCCTTGGCCCAACAACCAAAGCCAATACCAACGGTGACAGCGGCATACACGATATGTAATCCGTGTAACGGTAGGATCAAACCACCAATACAAAAAGTGGAGCCTATGAGCGTGTAAAACTGTGTTTTGCGGCTCAAACGTTCAATTTTGGCTTGCGTTTCAAACCAAACTCTTTGCTTTTCAGGCAGCAACTTTACTTGTTTTAATGAGTCGTAAAGTAGGTCCGGTACTTCTGGCATTTTTTCCGTCCAATAAGGAAAGTTCGCCTGAACCTTTTTAAACATAGCGCTAAATCCAACTTGCTCTTTCATCCAATTTTCAAGGAAGGGTTTGGCGGTTTGCCACAAATCTAATTGTGGATAAAGCTGACGTCCAAGTCCTTCAATGTAGAGCAGGGTTTTTTGCAGTAGCACTAACTGTGGCTGCACAACCATGTTAAAGCGTCTTGCTGTGTTGAATAGTTGCAATAGTACATGACCAAATGAAATTTCGGCCAAGGGCTTGTGGAATATTGGCTCACAAACGGTACGGATAGCAATTTCGAATTCGTCGATGTTAGTGTCGTAAGGCACCCAACCTGAGTCGACATGTAGCTCTGCTACTTTGCGATAGTCACTGTTAAAGAAGGCCACAAAGTTTTCTGCTAAATAGCGCTTGTCTTCACGGTTTAATGTACCAACAATGCCAAAATCAATAGCGATATATTTGGGGGCATCAGGGTTGGATGCATCCACGAAAATATTGCCAGGATGCATGTCGGCATGGAAGAAACTATCGCGGAACACTTGTGTGAAAAACACCTCTACCCCACGTTCAGCCAACACTTTCAAGTTGACATTTTTACTAATGAGCGTGTCTATGTCGGAAACGGGGACACCTTTAATGCGTTCCATGACGATTACGTCTTTGGTGCAGTAATCGGCGTAAATATAGGGGATATGCAACGATTTTGAGTTTTCGAAATTACGTGCTAATTGAATGCCATTGGCAGACTCTCGCATCAGATCGAGTTCATCAATAATGGTTTTACGGTATTCTTCCACGACTTCTATTGGACGCAAGCGCTTGCCATCGGGCAGTAATTTTTGCGCTATCACCGCAAAGGAGCGCATTAGTTCAAGATCCGCTTGTATGGTTTTGGCAATGCCCGGTCGAGTTACTTTCACGACGACTTTTTCAGCATCTAAGCGCAAGGTTGCTGCATGTACTTGCGCAATAGACGCTGACGCTAGCGCTGTTGTATCGAATTCGGAGAAGATTTCATCTAATGAGTTAATGCCGAGAGAGCGCAGAATAATACTAATGGCCTCATCACCGCTGAATGGCTCTACGTTGTCTTGTAAAATCGCGAGTTCAGTGGCGATGTCGGGGGGAAGAATATCGCGTCGTGTTGATAGCATTTGACCAAATTTGACGAAAACTGGCCCTAAGGTTTGCAAAGCTAAGCGCAAACGTTGCCCGCGGTTGTGCTCTGGATAACGATTACGCATCCAAAACAACATCACTTTTAAATAGCGGATATACCAAGGGAGAAAGCGCTTAGGGATCCATTCATCTAACCCGTGTTGTAATAACGTTTTTGCAATGGTGTAAAAGCGCTTAATTCTCACCGCTTGTCCTTCTCAATATTAGTTTTGGGTTTTGGCTTGATTAACTAAGTGTTCGATGCGGGCTTCAAGTCGGCCGACTTGTCCGCGAAGCGAGCTTATATCCGATACAAACTGTTCAATCTCTACCGCATGAGGAATCAGCTTTTTTTCTTCTATCGCACCTTCTTTGAGCATGGTCGATATGTGTTGTAATCCATGTGATAAACGGACTTTTGCTTTCTCTGCCATCAAGAAAAACTGGTGTGCAGCGACATCCCCTACATAACGTGAAAGGTGCTCTTCCCAGTCAATATTGAGGTCTTTAACCAGTGTACTAAAGTGTTGGGCAACGTGAATATCGCCTTCTAGATCTAAGCGTTTTTCTTGGATGAGGCGTGTAATTTGGCTGCTATCTTTTAATTCGCTGAGCGTACCCATTTGTAAGCTGATATGGCAATCAGCCGAGGGTTCAAGTTTATTTGTGCTTTGAGCTGCATCAACTTGCGTTAACACATCAACACGATCAGAAAAGGCAAATGTTAGCGGCCAAGGAAGCTCTTTGATACTGACTTTCAAGCGCTTATCCTGCAAAGGTTGTAGGCGTTTCGCAGAAATTGGATCGAGTTTTATGATGGTGTTTAACAGCGCTTCTATTGCGCCACCGGCAAGTTGTTTAGCTGGCATCAGAATTTAAAGCCTCTATGTAAAGCAACGATACCGCCGGTTAGATTGTGATAACTTGTTTGTTCGAAGCCGGCGCTATCCATCATGGATTTAAGTGTTTCCTGATCAGGATGCATTCGGATGGATTCTGCCAGGTATTGATAGCTTTCGGCATCATTCGCAATGACTTTACCCATATTGGGCAATAAGTTGAATGAGTACCAGTCATAGATTTTACTGAAGGTTTCGCTTTCAGGCTTTGAAAACTCAAGTACCAGCAAGCGACCACCGGGCTTTAAGACTCGATACATAGAACGTAATGCTTGGTCTTTATCGGTAACGTTGCGAAGACCAAAGGCAATGGTAACTAAATCAAAATGGTTTTCTGGAAAGGGCAAATGTTCTGCATCGGCCTGAACCCATTCAACGTTGCCAACGATGCCTTTGTCCCGCAGTCTATCGCGGCCAACCTGCAACATACTGGCATTAATGTCGGCTACAATGACTTGCCCTTTAGGGCCTGTTAAACGAGAAAATTTAGCGGCGAGGTCGCCGGTTCCACCAGCAAGATCTAATACCTTTTGTCCGGGGCGAATACCACTACAGTCAATCGCATAACGTTTCCATAAACGGTGAATACCCAATGACATTACATCGTTCATCACATCGTATTTATCCGCCACTGAATGAAATACTTCTGCCACCATTGAGGCTTTGTCTGTTTTCTCTACCTGTTTAAAGCCAAAGTGAGTTGTATTTTCGGGGATATTTTCATTGTTCATG
This sequence comes from Alteromonas sp. a30, assembly GCF_026788005.1. Classification (GTDB taxonomy): domain Bacteria; phylum Pseudomonadota; class Gammaproteobacteria; order Enterobacterales; family Alteromonadaceae; genus Paraneptunicella. The sequence continues at coordinate 117,318 of NZ_JABEPE010000006.1, read as the reverse complement.
CAAAATTAGCCTGGAAATTCGTTTAACAAACGGTGGCATAGTGTAACAGAAAAACAGATACCACAAGCACGGATTTAAAGGGAAGGTCGCTGTTTGATTGGAATTAAGTATAAGGCGACAAATCAATAATCTCGACTACACTCATTTATAAGATTTATCCCTTAGGTATTTGCTACAACCTCATCTAATTGAGTCTGAAGTTGTATTCTGGAGAATTAATTTATGGCGGATTGTGCAATCTGTATTTTGGAGCCTAACGATATTGAAAGGGAGATTTTGGAAGGCATCCTAGCGGAAGAAAAAGATCTTCATTTTTTCAACTCTGGAGAGGCATTGTTAAGCTCCCTTAAAATGCATTTGCCGGCGCTTGTGATTACCGAAACACAAGTTAATGGTGAGAGTGGCTATGACATATGCAGAGTCATAAAGAGGGATTTCGAAGCCTACAATACAACGGTGGTCTTTTTGTCTTCCCATACATCCGTTGATGAGCGCTTGAAAGGCTTGGAGGCTGGAGCAGATGACTATATTTTTAAACCCTATGATATCATTGAGCTATATACCAAGATTAAGGCAGCAAGGGAGCGAATCACTAATCAGGTTGCATTAAAACAGCAGCTTAGTTTAGCCAGTGACACGGCGATGCAGGCAATGTCGGCGCAAAGTGAAATGGGCTGTGTATTGCAAGCTGTGCGCGATATGAATTGTTCGAGTAACTTTGACCAACTATGTGACGCTCTGTTTTCTTGTTTAAAGAAATTTGATTTAGGTTGCACAGTCTTTTTCTACAAAATTAAAGAACCTACCTATGTGCCAACCCCTGGACGCCAAGTCACGCCTATTGAGAGTCAAATTATTACAATGGTGAGAGAGCAAGGTCGGATATGGGAGCGAGGATCAAGAGCTGTTTTTAACTTTCAACGTGCGTCTTTGTTAGTTTTGAACATGCCGGAGGATAGCGATAAGGCAGGAAGACTAAGGGATAGTTTATGTGTATTAATGGAGGCGTTTGATGTTCGAGTTGACAACTTAAATAAACAACAGCAGCTTGTTAATGCGCGTGAAAGACAAGATGCCGTGCGGGAAATATGCAATTTATTAAGTAATGCTTCTAGTCGCCTACGCGACAGTGTGAGTAATAGCCATGTTGCGCTTCGGGAACTTGTTAACGATTTTTGGGAGCTTGTACCTCGTCTTGGTTTAGAAGAGGATCAAGAAACTGCCATGCACAGGTTAATGGATAGAGCGTTGGAGGATATTAACCGAGGCTTTGAGGAGTCTGAAGAAACATGTGCCATTGTGAGCAGAGTGATTGATCGTTTACAAAAAATTTAATGTGAGTGCTTTTGTATTAGGGCTCGAACGACGCCGAGCCCTAATCAAGGTGAGATAGTTGGTTATTGCACTGAGCTAGCCCTATTGAATGCCACTGTGACGTAGCAGAGGATCAATACTCGGTTCCCTACCTCTGAATGCTTTGAATAAATCCATAGGTTCTTCGCTACCTCCTTGTTCCAAAATGTGATGTAAAAACGCGTCACCCACTTCTCGGTTAAAAATACCTTCTTCTTCAAAGCGACTATACGCATCTGAAGATAAGACCTCTGCCCATTTGTATGAGTAGTATCCAGCAGAGTAGCCACCACCAAAAATGTGAGTAAATGCATTTTGGAAACGGTTGGAAGCCGGAGGGATATTTACAGCGACTTCTTTTCTAACCTCATCTAATACGGCCTGTACATTTGTGGATGCATCGTAGTGTTGGTGTAACCGGAAATCGAAAATGGAAAACTCAAGTTGTCTTACCATCTGCATTGCCGATTGGAAGTTTCTGGCGCGGAGCATTTTTTCTAATAGATCATCAGGCAGAGGTTCCCCTGTTTCGTAGTGACCTGATAGGAAAGATAGGGTGTCTTTCTCCCAACACCAATTTTCTAAAAACTGGCTGGGCAGCTCAACTGCATCCCAAGGCACACCATTAATACCGGAAACGGCCATCACATCAACTTTGGTTAACATGTGATGGAGCCCATGCCCAAATTCGTGGAATAAAGTAATGACTTCGTCGTGAGTAAATAAGGCGGGCTTGCCATCAACGGGACCACTAAAGTTGCAGTTTAAATAAGCAATTGGGAATTGTAGTGAACCGTCCATTTTGATGTGGCGAGTGCGGCATTCATCCATCCACGCACCGCCGCGCTTTTTCGGTCTGGCGTAGAGGTCTAGATAGAAGCCTCCACGTAACTCGTCGTTGTCATCTGTAATTTTGTAGAAGCTAACGTCTTTGTGCCAAACATCCACATCAGGCACTTTCTCTATCTTCAATCCATACAAGCGAGAAACGACTTCAAACATCCCGTTAACCACTTTTTCTTCCGGGAAGTAAGGACGGAGCATCTCATCTGAAATATTGTATTGGGCATGTTTCAGTTTTTCAGAATAGTAAGGCATATCCCAAACTGCGAGATCACTCACGCCAAATTCGGCCTGTGCAAAGTCGATGACTTCTTGGCGTTCTTTTTGTGCTTGTGGTTTAGAGCGCACGGCAAGATCATGCAAGAAGCTGTTTACCTGCTCAGTGCTTTCTGCCATTTTTGTTGCAAGTGACAATGCTGCATAGTTGTTAAAACCAAGTAGCTCAGATAACTCCGCTCGCAGTGCCAGTATTTCGTCAATAAGAGGTGCGTTATCCCATTTCCCCGCATTTGGGCCAACGTCGGAAGCGCGAGTGGTGAAAGCGGTGTACATTTCTTCACGTAAGGCGCGATTGTCGCAATATGTCATGACAGGCAAGTAACTCGGAATATCTAGAGTGAAAAGCCAGCCTTGTAAGTCTTGTTGTCTCGCGGCTTGAGCTGCTGCGGCTTTAGCTGAATCAGGTAAGCCTGCTAGTTCAGACTCGTCAGTAATATGTTTATTCCAGCCTAGCGTCGCGTCCATTACCTGATTGCTAAATTTAGAACTCAGCTCCGAAAGTTTGGACTTTATTTCTCCATAGCGTTGTTTCTTTTCATCTTCTAAGGCAACACCAGAAAGCTTGAAATCGCGAATAGCGTCGTTAACAACTTTTTTCTGTGCAGTCGTTAGGTCATTGAATGATGCATCTTCTTTAATGGCAACATGAGCTTCGAATAATGCTTTATTTTGCCCTAGCCAAGTACCGTATTCAGATAATAGGGGTAAACAAGCGTCGTGCGCTTCGCGTAACTCCTCACTACTTACGACAGAATTCATGTGGGAAATAGGCGACCAAAACTTGCTGAGTTCATCTTCAGCAGCGTCAACAGGGGCGATGAGGTTGTCCCATGTAAAATGGGATTGTTTTAACTTTTCTTCAACGGTTAATTTGCAGTTGGCGATAAATTGCTTTAGCTGTGTTTCGATTTGATCGGGTTTAACATCTGAAAACTTAGGTAAATCGAATTGGCTCATAGATGAGTATCCTGTCGGCGTTGTCTTGGTTATTACCATTAAATAAGACGTAAACAGTAAAACTCAAGTGGAATCGTGATTCTTTCTGTAAAAAGCAAAGTTAATGATATTCAAAAATGTATAGAAAACTTACCTGTTGAGTGGTAGTGTGACACTAAGAAAATTATTTACCGCATGTTAAGTCATCGCCAAAATGGTCGATAGTCTATTTAGAGAATGAAAATAGGTAAATAAAATTCTCTGTTGGCATGAATTCTGCACTATGCAGCGAGTAGTAGTGATAGCAGTCAAATTTTGGGCATGACAAAAATATCTCATACGGGAGCGTTAGAATGTTGGCTTTTACTTTTGATATTATTACCGTTGTTGTTAGTAGTTGGGCTGAGCGTCGTCAGGCGCAAGCAAAGCCATTACCAAACGGCCATTTTTTAGCTTAAGAAGAGTGCTTATTTTTAGTGTATAAGTGTCTTTTTTGACATGATATGTGCTGAAAATGTCACAAAAGAGGTTTGAGCGTTAAACGGACCTCTTTTGCGACAAGGCACTGCTTAAGTTGAGTGTGTTTTTAAAGTTCTATTTGATTTCGACTTTTCGTTGGTTTTCCACCTGTTTGGCGGGTTTATCAACCGTTACTGTAAGTAGTCCATTGTTATAATTAGCATGAACAGACTCATCGCTTGTAATTTCATAAGGTAACGGAATGATGCGCTTGAACGCCCCATATGAGCGTTCTACCAAATGGTACCCTTTCTCTTTCTTGTCTCCTTTTTCGAATTTCTTTTCGCCTTGAATAATCAGTGTATTACCTTGCACTTCAATATGAATATCGTCCTTATTCATGTCAGGCAATTCAGCTTTAATCTCAAAGTGTTCTTTGGTCTCTGCAACGTCGACAGCAGGCTTGACAAAGTCACTTGAGCGTTCATCAAACGGGTTAACCATAGGCCAATCTGCCATCCAATTATCGAATACCTTATCAACCTGCTTACGCAGCTCTGACGGTTGGCTTTTTGAATGATGATGAAAAATGTTAGGGAAGAAACTCATAATTGTTACCTCAATAAAAAATGAAATATCGGTTTAAGTTCCAAGGTTTTATCTTCAAGACCAGTAAGATAAGCATAGGCTTGGGTTGATTTTTTACAAGACAACACAAGATACTCTTTTGCTTTAGATCAATAATTTGGTTTTATCAGCGTGTAATGAGTAATTGGTAAAAAATATTGCAACAGGTGTTTCTAATTTATTGAATCTATCCTATGAAAAAACCAATTTGCATTTTTGACTGAAAAGTTCAAAGTAATGCCCGAACCAACAACGAAGAGATAACAATGGCTGATTTTGATTATATTTGTATAGGCGCAGGTAGCGGTGGTATTGCTTCTGCAAATCGTGCAGCAATGCGTGGCGCAAAAGTTGCCCTTATAGAAGGTAAGGTCGTCGGCGGTACTTGTGTGAACGTGGGTTGTGTGCCGAAAAAGGCCATGTGGTTTGGCGCACAAGTTGCTGAAGCGATCAATTTATATGCGCCGGACTACGGTTTCGATGTCACTGTTAACAACTTTAGTTGGAAAACCTTAGTTGAAAATCGTGAAGCTTATATTGATCGTATCCACGGCTCATATGATCGTGTTTTGGCGAAAAACGGTATTACACGCATTGAAGGTTATGCCCACTTCGTTAATAACAATACTGTTTCTGTGAATGGCAAAGAGTACACCGCCGATCACATCTTGATTGCAACGGGAGGAAAGCCCGTTTTCCCAGATATTCCGGGGGCAGACCTTGGTATTGATTCAGATGGTTTTTTCGCGCTTAACGAGCAGCCCAAGCGTGTTGCCGTTGTCGGCGGTGGTTATATTGCGGTAGAGCTTGCTGGCGTATTGCATTCATTAGGGTCTGAAGCCCATTTGGTTGTTCGTGGTGATAAACCGCTCCGTAATTTCGACGAAATGTTAAGCACAACGTTAGTTGAAATGATGGCGGAACATGGCCCGACACTTCATAAAAACAGCGCACCTGAAAAAGTTGAAAAGAACAGTGATGGCAGCCTAACGTTAACGTTTGTTACTGGTAAATCGGTAGTTGTAGATAAAGTCATTTGGGCTATTGGCCGTTCTCCTTTAACGGAAAATCTAGCGTTAGAAAACACTGACGTTGAGCTAAATGAGCGCGGTTATATTAAAACCGACGAGTTTGAAAATACCACAGCACCAAATATTTATGCGTTGGGTGACATCAACGGCAAGATTGAGCTTACACCAGTGGCAGTAAAAGCAGGTCGTTTGCTTTCTGAAAGACTATTCGGCGGCAAGCCTGAAGCCAAAATGGATTACGACTTAGTGGCAACAGTCATGTTTAGCCATCCTGCTATTGGCACAGTTGGTTTAACTGAAAAAGAAGCGATTGAGCAATACGGGGAAGACAATGTAAAAGTGTATAACAGTGGTTTTGCTGCAATGTACACAGCCGTGACCCGTCATCGCCAAATGACAAAGATGAAGCTAGTGTGCGCTGGCGAAGATGAAAAAGTAGTTGGCCTGCACGGAATTGGCCTCGGCATGGATGAAATCCTGCAAGGTTTTGCCGTTGCTATGAAAATGGGTGCCACCAAAGCCGACTTTGATGCCTGCGTAGCGATTCATCCAACATCAGCGGAAGAATATGTAACTATGACCTAATATGGCATAAGTCACCCGCTTGTTTTGAAAAACCGCTTTTGGTGAAGACTAAAAGCGGTTTTTTGTTTTTAGCTCTAAGCCACTTACTACCGTAGGGACTTATTGTTCATGGAGAGGCTTTTTTCGCAGCCCTCTCATGGTATTAGATGCCTAGATTCTGAAATTGATGAGGGTTCTTTTCTTCTATGTATGATTGACATGATGCTTCATAGCGCATGTCCGATCTCGCTGATGACGCCCTGTGCAATCTGATCCCATAGCCACCACACAATTCTGAGTGATACACTCGCCTAACGAGATCTAAAAACTAATCGTTCAGATAAAATTGAGGCGAGTAAACATGAAAAAAGTGGCAGTAATTCTTTCTGGCTGTGGCGTATTTGATGGTGCTGAAGTTCATGAGTCTGTGCTGACGTTGCTTAATATTGCAAAAGCGGGGGCGAGCTATGAATGTTTTGCGCCTGATATTGAGCAAATGCACACAATCAATCACCTAACGGGTGAAGAGATGCAACCTAACCGTAACGTGCTGGTGGAGTCGGCACGCATTGCGCGTGGTGAAATTAAAGCGATTACTGAGCTAAATGTGGCTGATTTCGACGCGCTAATTATTCCCGGTGGTTTTGGTGGTGCGAAAAATCTGTGTAACTTTGCGGTAAAGGGGGCGGATGCAGAAGTACAGGATGATGTTTTAGCGGCATGTAAAGCGTTTGCCGATGCGAGTAAACCGGCGGGGTATATTTGCATTGCTCCGGCGATGATCCCAGTGGTGTATGGTAAAGGAGCGAAAGCCACGATTGGCACAGATGAAGAAACCGCTTCTGCGTTAACCGCAATGGGTGGTGAGCATGTAAGTTGTCAAGTAAATGACATCGTTGTTGATGAAGAAAGAAAAGTGGTGAGTACACCTGCGTATATGTTGGCGGGTTCTATTTTGGAAGCCGATGCAGGCATTAGTAAGCTCGTGGCGAAAGTGCTTGAACTAGCTTAAAGCAAGTAAAAGCCTTGCTTCCTATGTTTAAAATCGAAAAAGGCGCTAGTGAATAATCATCAGCGCCTTTTACATTTCTTGGAGCAGGTATGTGGCGAGTTTGCGGTAAACCACTGAATCCATAAATCCCTATAAGTCACTAACAATAAAACACCGCTATTTAGTTAAGCTTTTTGGGCTGTTTTTCTTGGCAGTCTTTTGGATTAAAACCTTTCAAACTTTTTACCGACTTAAAGCCTGCTTCTACTGCGCGTGACAGTTTTTCCGCTGGGATTTCGTAAACATGGATATTACCTGTGCCGTGTCCGCACATTTGAGGACGCATCATGCCATCATTTGATGAATAGGAGCACATAACCGGAATGCCAATTTCGCGCAGTGACTGCCCCATTTCAGCATTGCTCATGCCACTAAACTTTTCGCACTGCTTAGAGCCATCGTATTTAAAAACCTGAACAAATTCAGGGGCATCGTGATGATGAGTGTGTTTTTTATCTGTTCCATCGTGTGCTTGAGCGCATGCAATGGTGAACAAAGTACAAGTTGCGATGATGAGTCGACGCATAGTAAATACCAGAGTGTAAGAAGTAATTGAACGACTAATATGCCATTAGAAAAAAGGCTGTCAATTGCGACAGCCTTTTAGCCATGTTGGGTTCAGCTAAACTTGCTCATAAGCCCAGCCTATCCACTGCATTAAGCAAGCGACATCGGAAGCTTCCACCGTTGCTCCACCCCAAATACGGATGCCGATAGGTGCATCTCGATAAGAGGCAATATCGTAGGCGACACCCTCTTCTTCAAGTAACTTAACAAGCGCTTTGACTTTGGCTTCTCCACCATCAAGGCTCAAGCAAATGCTGGTTTCGCTTAAGGTTGCAGGGTCTTCCGCGAGAAAGTGAATCCAATCGTGTTGATCGACAAACGCTTTGACTGCTTTTAAGTTGGCTTTACAGCGCGCAATTGAAGCATCAACGCCACCCATTTGCTCAACCCAATTAAGAGCATCAAGGTAATCTGCAACACACAGCATGGAAGGTGTGTTGATGGTTTCACCTCGGAAAATACCTTCAATAAGCTTACCGTTTTTGGTCATGCGGAAGATTTTCGGCAATGGCCACGGTGGAGTGTAACTTTCCAACCTAGCTACGGCTCTAGGACTTAAAATCAACATGCCGTGCGCGCCTTCGCCACCAAGCACTTTTTGCCAAGAGAAGGTGACAACATCGAGTTTTCCCCATGGTAATTCCATGGCAAATACCGCAGATGTGGCGTCGCAAATCGTTAATCCTTTACGATCATCCGGTATCCAGTCACCATTTGGTACTCTCACACCCGATGTTGTGCCATTCCATGTAAACACAACATCGTTATCAAAGTTGGCTTGCGATAGATCAGGCAACACACCATAGTCAGCAATAAATTCCCGAACACCTTCCAGCTTGAGCTGGTTTTTGATGTCGGCGACCCATGTTTTACCAAAGGTTTCCCATGCCAGAATATCCACGTTGCGCTCACCCAACATCGACCACAAAGTCATTTCAACTGCGCCAGTGTCGGAAGCAGGAACAACCCCAACTCGGTAATCCTCAGGAAGTTTTAAGAGCGCTTTGGTTTTTGAGCAAGTTTGCCCAAGCGCTTCTTTACCAATGGAAGAGCGGTGTGAGCGACCCAATGTTGAAATATCAAGGTTATTCACATCATAACCCGGGCGCTTAGAGCACGGCCCAGATGAAAAGTGTGGATTAGATGGCTTAATGCTCGGTTTCATGCTGCTCCTCTTAACGCCTAATGTACCACATAATTAGTCTTTCTTAGCTTTGGTGTGATATTCCAAACACACTTCCACTTCTTGTTTCGAGCCCATAATCACAGGGACTCGCTGGTGGATTTCCGTTGGCATGATTTCCATGATGCGTTTTTCTGGTGTCCATGCCATACCGCCTGCTTGTTCAATTAAGAATGACATCGGATTTGCTTCATATAGCAAACGTAATTTGCCCGGTTTGTTTGGCTCACGGTTATCGTATGGGTAGGTGAAAATACCACCTCGCGTTAGCACTCGGTGAATGTCGCCTACCATGGCGGCAATCCAGCGCATATTGAAGTTTTTACCTCGGGGGCCATCTTCGCCTTTTAACAAGTCGCCAATGTAATCTTGCATGGGCTTTTCCCAGTGACGCTGATTCGAAGCGTTAATGGCAAATTCCTGTGTTTGCTCTGGAATTTGAATATTGCCTTTGGTGAGTAGGAATCCACCGTGGGTTTTGTCTAACGTATAAAGGTGCGTACCGCGACCGGTAGTAAGCATCATCACTGTAGACGGGCCGTACAGTACGTAACCTGCGGCAACCGTTTGTGCACCTGGTTGTAAAAAGGCTTCTGGATCGTCGGCATCCATCCATTGCGGTGCGTGTTGGATAGAAAAGATTGTGCCGATAAGGCTGTTTATGTCGATGTTCGATGAACCGTCGAGAGGGTCGATGCTGACAAGGTATTTACCTTCAGGATGACATGGCACAACGGTGTCTTCTTCTTCCGAGGAAAGTGCCTTAACATAGCCCGACTCGCTTAAAATATCCTTTAGGATTTGGTTGGAAATAACATCGAGTTTTTTCTGCGTTTCACCCTGCACGTTTTCACTCAATGTGGAGCCTAACACGCCTGCTAATTCCCCTTGACCAACACGGAAAGAGATTTCTTTACAGCCCGCGAGTAACGTTCGAATCAACAGGATTAGTTCAAGAGGGCAACCATCTTCTTGGAGTTGTGAGTTCAATCGCTTCATAAAATCATACAGCCTTTATATTAGTGAAGTTCTTCTGTGTAGAGGGGCTACCAATATTATTGTTATTATTTTCAATTTCTGCTCGGTAACTGGCGTTCAAGCTGATATTGTACTGCATCTGAACGGTTAACTCACGCAGTGGGAAATATTTCAAAAGAATTTTTATGCATATCCACATACTTGGAATTTGCGGCACCTTTATGGGGGGGATTGCCGCATTGGCAAAGGCGTTAGGGCACAAAGTCACAGGCTCTGACCAACAAGTTTACCCGCCAATGAGTACGCAACTTGAAGCGCTCGGTATAGAGCTACATACCGGCTACGACATCCAACAATTTGAGCCTCGGCCTGATATGGTCGTTGTTGGTAATGCTATGTCTCGCGGTAATCCTGCCGTTGAATACGTCCTTGACAATAAACTGCCATATACCAGCGGGCCACAATGGCTACTTGATAACCTGCTTAAAGATCGTTGGGTCTTAGCGGTTTCTGGTACTCACGGCAAAACAACCTGTAGCAGCATGTTGGCTTGGATTCTGGAATATTGCGACATGAAGCCCGGTTTTTTGATTGGAGGCGTGCCTGAAAACTTTGGTATTTCTGCTCGCTTAGGTGACTCGCCTTTCTTCGTTATTGAAGCCGATGAATACGACACTGCGTTTTTTGATAAACGCAGTAAATTCGTACACTACCGCCCTAATACGCTGGTGATTAACAATCTCGAATTTGATCACGCCGACATTTTCGACACCATTCACGATATTCAACGCCAATTCCATCATCTGCTCAGAATGGTACCAAGCAATGGTTTGGTATTAACGCCACAAGGAAATAACAATGTTGATGCGGTTTTAACACAAGGCTTGTGGTGCGCTAATGAGCAAATTGGTCGTGAATGGACAAGCAAACATAAAAATGACGCTGGCAGCGAATTTGATGTGTACTTTAATGGCGAATTGCAAGGGACTGTAAATTGGGAGCTAATTGGTCAGCATAATGTTGATAATGCCCTGATGGCGATTGCTGCGGCGCGCAATGTGGGGGTGAAACCCGATTTTGCGATTGAAGCTTTGGCAACGTTCAAAAGTGTAAAGCGTAGAATGGAAATGTTAGGTGAAGCCAGTGGCGTGACTCTTTATGATGATTTTGCTCATCATCCTACCGCTATTCAAACTACTCTCGATGGATTACGAGCTAAGGTTGGTAGCGAACGCATTGTTGCGCTATTGGAATTGCGATCCAATACCATGAAATCTGGGTATCATAAAGACACCCTAGTCGACTCGCTTGCTAAGGCAGATCATACGTTCATTTTTAAACCCGGTGATCAGGATTGGTCATTAGCTTCGCTCAATCAAGAAGCTAACGAAGTTTTTAATGATATGACACTGCTGAAACAAGCTGTGAAGGATTATGTTCAACAAGGTGACCACTTACTCATTATGAGCAACGGTGGCTTTGGCGGCATTCACAAGCAGTTGCTAAATGAGTTACAAGAAAAATAAACGAGCTTCAATAACATAGGTGAGTTTCATGGCTTCAAAAGACATTACCTTAGCGTTTACTGGTGCATCGGGAGCGCCTTATGGAATAAGGCTTCTTCAGGCGCTTGTCGCAGCAGAATATAACGTGCATTTGTTGGTATCGTCCGCAGCTAAAGTGGTGTTTAAAACCGAGCACGACATTTCCGTTCCCGGAAGCCCAGAAGCGATGCAAACCTTTTTTTCGGAGTATTGTGAAAGTCGAGAAGGGCAAATTCGCGTTTATGGGAAAGAAGAATGGTTTTCCCCGGTCGCTAGCGGTTCTGCGGCACCTAAAAAAATGGTAATTTGCCCCTGCTCCACTAGCACTCTGTCTTCCGTTGCCACTGGCGCCAGCAATACGTTAATTGAGCGCGCTGCGGATGTGGTCATTAAAGAGCGTGGTCAGCTTATTATGGTTGTGCGTGAAATGCCGCTTTCTAGTATCCATTTACAAAACTGTCTAACGCTTAGCAATTTAGGCGTAACCATTATGCCTGCTGCGCCGGGCTTCTATCATCAGCCAAAATCCATCGACGATATTATTAACTTTGTAGTTGCCCGAATTTTGGATCATATCGGTGTAGAACAAGACCTAATGATGCGTTGGGGTTACGATCATAAGAATTAGTTCTACACTTAGTTTTATCTCTCATTTCAGGCGTTTTTCGGTTTTTATTCTAAGCTGAATCCCGCCTTAGCCGTTTATTCAAACTAGCTTTACACAGGAAAAACAATGCAACGTTTTATTTTATGTTTCTTGCTTAGTATTTGTGCAAGCAGCCATGTTTATGCGTGGGGATTAACAGGGCACCGAGTTTCAGGGGCGATTGCTGAAAAGTACCTCACGCCTGAAGCTAAGCAATTTATTAGCGAATTGATGGGGCCTGAAAATTTGGCTCAGGCATCCACTTACCCAGATGATCAACGCTCTAATCCTGCCGAATTCTGGCAGAAAACCGCAAGTCCTTGGCATTATGTCACTGTACCAAAAGGCAAGTTGTACAAGGAGGTTGAGCATCCGAAAGAAGGTGATGCAGTAACCGCATTAAACTCGTTTAGCAAAACACTGATCGACCCTAAAGCCTCAAAAGAAGACAAGCAGCTTGCACTGCGTTTTATCGTGCATTTGGTAGGTGATTTACACCAGCCACTTCATGCTGGTAACGGCACGGACCGAGGTGGTAATGATGTTAAACTTGAATTTTTCTGGAAAGACTCCAACTTACATAGGGTGTGGGACAGTGAAATGATTGATAGAAGACAACTGTCTTATTCAGAGTGGACAAACTGGCTCACGAGAGCGATTACCGAAGAACAGCGTAAAGAATGGGAAGAAGTTAACCCTATGGTGTGGATTAAAGAGAGCACCGAAATTCGTGATCAAATTTATCCTGTTCCGCCAAAAGATAACGGAAAAATCAAGTTAAATTGGCAATATGCGTATGATCACGCTCCACAAATTCAACGTCGCTTGTCACAAGCTGGTGTGAGATTAGCCGCTTATTTAAATAACCTTATTTCTACTCAGCAAATACAATAATCCTCACTGTAAGCCATTTGCCTACAGCAATGTAAGACATGTCCTACATTGCTGTAGGATAAGCGGTGAAATTCGTGTCTTCCTAGTATTTTTCATAAATCCTATCTAATTGAAATATAAAAATAAATTTTTGTTTTTGGTTTTGGTGGTTAAGTTATTGACCGCTTCATTTCTTTGCCTTTTATAGAAAAGAATCAGGAAAAAACTATAGTTATAACCGTCACAAGGAAACACCGAGGTCAGGAAGAACTTAGGACAACTTCAGGAAGAAGATTACAACTTAAAGGAATGAGTTGTTTGTAGGAATAAATCAGGGAGTGATAATGGACACACCGTCAAGGTGCCCCAATCAGGAAGATTGGGAATAACGGAACTAAGACATTGTTCAAGGATGAATGTTTCCTTTAAGGATTAAAGGAAGCGTAAATGGAAAAAAGAATGTCAATAGCTAGCTTAGGGAAGGTTAGCGCAAGGAGCAAAAAGGATAATCAAGGAGGATAGTTAAACAGGATGTTTAATATGCGAAGGAACACATTCTGGGATGAATGCCCTAGTCAGGAAGATTAGGTTAAATGGACTAAGCCAACAATGGAATCGTTGGTGTCAGGATAGAAGTGACGTTGTCACTGTGTCGAAAGGAAATCGGCAATGGAGTTTTAAGAGAGGGAACTAATACAATGCGATTGGCGTGGCAAATGCTACGCCAGCAGCATTAAATTCGCATTAGCCTGCGCTTACATAAGCACATGACGTTCCCACTTTTCATTTCTGTCTTTTATCAAATAATCCCGATTAAACTTTTAGTTTTTCTGCAAATGTTTTTTTGAATTTTGCCAATTTTGGGGCAACGACCATATTGCAGTATTGGTTTTGAGGGTTATTGGTAAAGTAGTCTTGGTGGTACCCTTCTGCTGGATAATAGTTTTTGATTTCAACTACTTCAGTTACAACAGGTTCGTCCCAAATTCCGTCTTCTTCAATTTCCTTGATGATGTCTTGTGCAATTTGTTTTTGTTCTGCGCCATGATAAAAAATCGCACTTCGGTATTGCGGACCAATATCATTTCCTTGTCTATCCACTTGCGTGGGGTTATGCAGCGAGAAGAAGATTTCAAGTAGCTGGCGGTAACTTAGCTCTTCCGGGTTAAATTCAACACGTACAACTTCTGCATGACCAGTATCTCCCTTACACACCGCTTCATAAGACGGGTTTTCGACATGACCTCCTGCATAACCAGAAATAGCCTCTTTTACACCTTGAATACTATTGAGTGCTGCTTCAATGCACCAAAAGCAGCCACCCGCTAACGTGGCTTGTTGTGTTTTCTTCATTTGATTTTGTTAACCATCAATGCGTTGTAATCTGGAAGGTAGTTCTAACAAACTTCCTTAACTGAGTAAATGAGAAGCAGAAATAAGGCATAGAATGAATGGGTTTGTTATATTTCGAATAATAAGAAAATAATCCTTGTTGAACGTAACGCTATGCTGTGAACGGGGGTTCGACAACGACCTTGCCCAACGAATGCCATCAAATAATCCTTTTTTAACAATGCCTGTAAGGGCTCAACTCCTTAGAGCAACAAAACACTCTTTATTGGGAACGCTTTCCATTGTGTTATTCAATTTGGCCGATATGTGGTTTATTGGCCGCCTTGGCTTAGATGAACTCGCAGCTTTGGGTTACGTAGGGCCGATTCTGCTTATTTTAATTTCTGTATTGATTGGCTGTGAGTTAACCGCCTCAATTCTGCTTTCTGAAGCATTAGGAAAGTCGAAGCAAGTTGAAGTGCGAAGTACCCTTGTTGGCGTCTTGTCTTACGGGTTGACGATAACGCTTGTTTTATTGCTTGTCGGCATATTTTTCTCTGAATGGATAGTACAGGCACTTGGCGCCCAGACAAGTATTCTAGAGTTGGCAAATACTTACTTACAAGTTTGGTTGTATGGTTATCCTGCTTTAGCGGTCTGTCTGATTGGCACTAGCATTCTTCGGGCTGGTGGAAAAACTAAACTTGCAGGTTACATTCTACTAAGTGCGACATTAAGTAACACCGTACTCGATCCCGTTTTTATCTTCGGAGTCGGAGATTGGGTAGGTTGGGGTATGGAGGGCGCCGCTTGGGCCTCAGTGTTGACGCGTGTCGTTGCGGCGATATTTGTTATTTATTATTTAAATCTGCATTTCGCTTTAAGAGAGTATAACTTCTCCAAATTGGCATCTTTATATACATTGTGGAAAAACATTGTTGGCCTAGCGTCAACGATAACGTTTAATCGTTTAATTATTCCTTGCGCCACGGCGATTGCTACTGCATACATTTCGCAGTTTGGTAAGGCTTCGGTCGCGGCATTTGGAGTAATAAATGTACTGCAAACACTGCCTATCGCGTTTATCTTAGCGTTAAATGGGGCGCTTATTCCTTTTTTAAGACAAAATGCCAGCGCAGGTAATATAAGTCGTGCAGCACAGTCGGTTAGATTCTCCCTGTTTTTCATTGCTGTTTGGGCAGGTGCTCAGGCTGGCCTGTTTTTTGTTCTGTCTGATTGGATAGCAAGTCACTTCACCACAGAAAAAAACGCCACCACGTTACTGCATTTTTACTATCAATACATTCCTATCTCCATGATAGGTATCGGACTTTTTCTTGTGAATAACTCTGTGAGTTACAGTTTTAAGCAAGGACCTCGGGTGTTGAAGTTGAATCTCATAAGAGTGCTATTTTTGTACTTGCCTTGCATATTTGTGGGAGGCGAATTAGGTGCCGATAAAGGGGTGTTAGTGGCGTTAGGGGTCGCGAATGTAGGGATGGGAATTGTTGCGCTAATTTCTATTTCACAGCATTTTAAAAAAGGCTGTTTACGTATTGCACGGGTTTAGCATTTTCTGTTTCTCCATAGCAATCCAAACGCTTAACGATGGCGTATATACTCTGAATCAAGGTGGACAAAGACAATGCAAACTCAATCACAAGCTATGCCAGAATTAACCGTCTTCTATGATGGAACTTGCCCACTATGTGTTTCTGAAATGAAAAGTCTTACGCGTCAGGATACTCGCAATGCGCTTAGGTTAATTGATGTTCAGAAAGAAGGTGCTCTATCCGATTATCCATTTATCAGTCGGGATGCTGCGTTAACAGTGTTACACGGCATTGATGCAAATGGACATTTGGTCAAAGGTCTTGATGTAACTTATTTGGCATGGAAAGCCATTGGTAAAGGCTGGATGATTGCACCGTTGCGTTGGCCAATAGTGAGGCTTGTTGCAGATTGGGTATACGTTAAATTCGCGACGCACCGTTATCGTATTTCGGCTTTATTGACAGGAAAGGCGCGCTGTGAGCAATGTAGGCTGAAATAGTCTTGGGAGGAACATGCATCAAAGTCAGCAAAAAAATGCCTTAGTCATCGGGCTGGGAGGTATTGGACAAGCAGTCGCCCAAGCGTTGATTGATTCCAAAGTTGTGGGGGCGGTGTATGGCGTTTCTCGCCGAAGCTTGCCTGAAGCGCATGCACTACAACAAGCATCGTCCTACCATCCTGTGCTTGTAGAGGACTATGAAGAAAGCTCAATTGAAAATGCTTGTGCTGCGTTGCCCCAAGGTCAGTTTTCATTGGTAGTGTGTACGTTAGGCATTCTGCACGATTCGGTAACGCAATTATATCCAGAAAAAAAGCTTGAAGATTTAACTCCCTCCCATCTATCTCAATACTTCTTAGAAAATGTCACCATTCCAGCTATTTGGCTGAAACATGTTGTGCGTCTATTGGCCCCAAAACATCCTAGCCAGATTGTCTTTTTAAGTGCAAGAGTTGGCAGTATATCGGATAATCGGTTAGGCGGTTGGTATGGTTATCGATCTGCTAAATCGGCTTTAAATATGCTGGTGAAAACAGCGCAAATTGAAGTATCGCGACGTTATAAGCAGTGTGCATTAGTGCTTTATCATCCTGGCACGGTTGATACAAGACTCTCTGTTCCTTTTCAACAGAATATCCCTCAAGAAAAACTGTTTACACCGGAATTTACCGCTCATCAGTTGCTCTCTTGCTTGCCAAACTTGGCGGCACATGATGCGCCCCATTATATCGATTGGTCTGGCCAGACGATTCCTTGGTAAACATAATTTTCCAAGTATTTATATTCATTTAAAAAGACATTTTGTTAGGCAATTGTTAACATCAGCCTCCAAGTGTAATGCCACGGTGTTTGGTATTTAGCGAAAGTAAAAAAATAATAATTTAATGAAGGGAGAGGGTATGAGTGCACCTCGTGAGCAGTTTGGCTCAAAACTCGGGTTTATTCTCGCAGCAGCCGGTTCAGCCGTAGGTATCGGTAATATGGTGGGCTTCCCTGTTGCTGCAACAAAAAATGGTGGGGGCGCATTTTTGCTCATTTATGCCATTTTTGTTCTTGTGATCTGTCTTCCCGTAATGCTTGCGGAAATGGCAGTTGGTCGTCACTCCCAAAAAGATCCTCTTGGTGCTTACAATAAATTATCAGGTGGTGCTGCTGGGTGGCGTCTTGCTGGTTGGTTATCCATTATTACCCCGTTTATGATTGCGGTATTTTACATGGTCATTACCGTTTGGATCTTCGGATATTTATTCCATTCCGTTACAGGAGATCTAAACATGCTTGCTGACCCAAGTACCTTTGGGAGCTTTATTAATTCGCCAAGTGTGTTTATTTTCCTCGGTATTGTAACCGCTTTGGTTTATTTGATTCTGCTGGGTGGTGTACAGGAAGGAATTGAAAAAGCCGCTAAGTTACTCATGCCAACGTTGTTTTTCATGCTTATCGGCATGGTTATCTTTGTTCTAACCTTGGACAATGCGTTTGCGGGTGTTGAATATTATTTAATTCCAGACTTTTCTAAAATAACAGCCTCCACAGTTAGCTCTGCTTTGTCTCAAGCGTTTTTCTCATTGAGCTTAGGGATGGGGATTATGATTACTTATGGCTCTTATTTGAATCGGAGTAATGGCGTTCCCGGAGCAGCTAAAATGGTTGCGCTAACCGATACAGCAGTCGCGTTTATCGCTGGATTAATGATTATTCCAGCGGTGTTTTCATTCAATCCAGATACAAATACCAGCGAGCTAAGTGATTCGTCAGTGAGTTTGATTTTTTCCTTCTTACCTAAGATCTTCTTAGCGTTGCAAGCAACTATCGGCTACCTCGGCGCAAGTATTGTCGCGTCTGTTTTCTTCTTATTAGTGTTCTTTGCCGCAATTACCTCGCTTGTTTCAATTTTGGAAGTACCCAATGCCGCTTTAATGGATGAGCGAGATATGACTAGAAAGTCATCTTTGATGGTTTTAGGTGTGGCAATGCTTGTATTAGCGCTGGTTTCGATTACCTCTTTTGGAATGGTGGACTTCTTTACGCAATTCGTGGGTTATGCGGGTCAAAGTAAGTCTTTCTTCGATGTGTTGGTTGATGTGTTTTACGATACCATTTTGCCTTTTAACGGGTTCCTGATTTGTATTTTTGTTATTTACCGTTGGAAGAAAGCTAATTTTAATGCAGAACTTGATCACGGTGAGCCAAGTTACGAAGGGAGTTTCTTCGAGAAGTATGTCGATTTCTCGGTTGGTACTTTTATCCCTGTTATTCTTCTCCTTATTTTTATCAACACAGTTGCCTTGAAGTTTTTTGGTCAAGGATTGATTGGGTAAGGTCAACCTAACTGAGTAATGAATTGAAAAAAGCCCTGTTTCTTCAAGAGCAGGGCTTTTTCTTTGTATTCGCCAAAACTTACGTGAGAGGAATCATGTCAAAAGGGCTCGGATACACCAATTTCACATTCAAACGAGAAAGCGTATTTTGGCAATCTATTTGCCTTGGGTTTTCTGGAATCGGCGTCTCAACGAACTGCGGTGGTTTAAGCGATAACTGAGTTGCCGCCCACGTATAGTATTCCTGTTTAGTTGGGTGCTCTGTTGAGCATAATAAGAAAGTTTCGCCCCAAGCGTCCTTATCTAAAATAGCGTTTATTGTGTTAATCACGTCTTTCCTGTGTACTAAATTCACTGGTTGATAAGGTTGAGCGATATTGGTTTTTCCAGCCAAGGAATTAATCGGATGGCGTGTACCCCCTACTAAACCTGCAAGCCGCAAGATGCTGACTTGGTGGGGGTAATGTTGTAATAGGTGATGCTCGATGTTGACATGGGCCTTGCCTGAGTCTGTTTTAGGAGAAGTTGGGCTTGTGTGATCGATGATGCCTGGTTGTTCGCCATAAACGGACGTTGTGCTGATAAACAGTATGCGTTGTGTCCCTTTTTGCATCAATTCGTCACACAGCAAACAAACGTTTCGGAAGAAAAGAACTGGGTCAACAGTGCGTCTTCTAGGAGGAATATTAATAATCGCTATTTCGGAAACGAGGGTATCCGGTAGCGATTGTCCCAAGCTAAAAGCCGCTGCTTCCCAACCTTGAGCTTTCAAGGTGTTAACATCGTCTTGCGTTTGTTTAGAAAGCCGAATTGAGTTGCCGGTCGATTGAAGCTGTTCAGCTAGTGCAAAGCCTAACCACCCTGCTCCTAATATGCTAATTGAACGCATGATTGATCTCTCATTTATCAAATTGTCGTGTGTGGTTGGTAGTTAAATACGGTTTACAACGTGAAAAATATCTCCTAAGCAGCTATTTTCCGCTATTTTTTTGATCTGATCCCCTAGGAAAATTGTGATATTCCGTCATAATACCGCCTATGTTTTCAAAGAAGGTATTTGTTATGGGCGATTGGGGTATAGCCATTGTTTTTGGTTTAATGGTAGCAGCGTTTTCTTTGGGTTTAACCAGCATTATTACTGGATTCTTAAAGCCTTCTGAAGGTGTTGCAGCTATTCAACATCGAGTCGAATATGGCTTTTTTGGAGCTGCTGGCTTGGTTGTGGCTGCGGTACTTGCCTACGCTATTTTAACCGCGTAAATTTCTCCATTCTTACAAAGAAGCCGAATCAGATGGGCGAAACTGATTCGGCTTAGTTCAATGAAGCAGGAACGCAACATCCTGCTGCGACCCCCATTATTGCAATTCGGTGCAGCTAATGCACGTAAAAAGCACTAATTCTGTATTGCAATAAGTTGATTAGCTTTGATTTTTTCTACTTATAGGGTGTTTCTAGAACGGGGCTTCCTTGTATTGAAGGAAAGTAAAATTCGTTTATTTGATATGTCAAAAATAGCGGATAATTATTTCTTTATATAAAGTTTTTCTGGATTAAACATCCGCTGAAGGACGTATTTAATCGAAAAAATAGGCAGATAACGACATCTTCTTCGGCACATCATGCCGACTCTCGTCAAATGGGCGCGTCCCTGCCTTGACCTCCGTAATAGAAACTATTTCGCGTGGTAGGTATCAATACCTAACATTTTGTAGATAAAACACGTGCCGGTTGCACTTGTTAACCAAAGCCCTGCGCCAGCTATAAGAAGGACCACGCTGACGCTATCTGGCAAAATTTGTTCTACTGCTACGGCCAGAAACAGACAGGCCAAAATAGAGCGGATGGCAGTGTCTAAAATGCCGACATTATCTCGATCAACCATGTTTCTTCTCCTACAATTGAGTACAGGAAGATTATTCCAGAATACTAAATATAGAAGCTTGATTAAGATCAAGAAAGTAATCTGTTTAATTAATAATCAGCTTGGTGCGTATCAATGTAATCTGATGGTTAACTAAATACGCTTAGAACTCGGTGAGTATGATGAGGTGTGAGCGTGTCTGAAAAAGCAAGCATGAACGCTAATATTATATTGCTCGATGATGAAGAGTTAACTCAAGAACTTATCAAACATATGCTAACGGATATTGCTAGTGGAGAAGTCGCTCAATTTGGGACCAGCCAACGAGCACTCAAAGCGTTACAACAACGTCCGGGCTTTTTTGATTTGGTTATTAGCGATTGGGAAATGCCTGAAATGAATGGGCTTGATTTTCTACGCGCATTTCGTCAGTTTGATAAGAAGACACCTGTGTTAATGGTGACCGGAAATACCTCCCGAGAGTTAGTGATGGAGGCCATTAAAGCTGGGGTGAGCGATTTTCTTGCGAAGCCTTTCACCACAAAGGATTTACTGGCTAAAGTAGTGAAGTTAGTGGGTCCAAAAGAGTAAATATATTTTATAGCTAACTGTCGCTATGTTTTACTTTGAATTTCATTACAATCGACACTTCATCCTTTGTTAATCATTAACCAGCAGGTGTCGTAACGCATGTCTTTTTCTCACGTAATATCCAGAGACAGTTCCTATTCTTTAAAATGGCAAAAGTATGCAGGCAAAGACATCTTACCGATGTGGATTGCTGATACCGAGTTTCGCTGTGCTCAACCTATCCTCGACGCAATCGCTAAGCGAATCGATCACGGTATATTAGGGTATACCTTACCTGCTAACCATGAAGGCGCTAACCAAGCCGTTCAAGGCTGGTTATCTAAGCGTTATGATTGGAAAATTGAAAAGAATTGGATTGTATGGACTCCCGGTGTTGTGCCTGCATTTAATCTGGCGTGTAAGGCTTTTTGTGAACCGGGTGATAAGGTTTTGGTGCAAGTGCCGAATTATCCTCCAATGTTAGCGGCTCCCGCTATTAACCAATTGGAACGAGTTGATGTGCCAACGATTCGAGAAGGCCATCGCTGGACGATGGACTTTGAGCAGCTAGAGACTTTGGCGAAAGACCCAAAGTGCAAAATGTTCATTCTGTGCAACCCAATGAATCCGGTTGGTTCCGTGCTATCAGAGACAGAATTAAAGGAAGTAAACCGAATTTGTCGAGAAAACGGCGTATTTGTTTGCTCTGATGAAATTCATTGTGATCTCATACTAGATGAAGACGCGATACATTTGCCATTCTCCAAAATGGACAATATGGCTGATCAAAGTGTGACGTTAATGGCTGCAAGCAAAACGTTTAATATTGCCGGACTAGGGGTTTCGTTTGCCATCATTCCTGATGCCAAAGTACGCGCAAAATATCAAAGTGCAGCGATGGGACACATGCCTTGGGCAAACGTACTTGGCTTAACGGCGACCGAAGCCGCATTTACCTTGTGTGATGAATGGCACCAAGGGTTAATTACCTATTTAAGAGATAACCGAGACTATTTGCATCGCGAGATTAATGCGATTGATGGATTAGAGTTTCTGTTACCACAAGCGACTTACTTGGCTTGGGTTGATGCGTCTGGATTAGGGGTTGAGTTGCCACAGGCTTATTTTGAGTCTAAAGGGATTGGTCCTTCACCCGGAGCTGATTTCGGTGAAAAACAATTTGTTCGTTTAAACTATGGATGCCCGCGTAGTCATTTGGAAATGGCGATTGAGCGTTTAAAGGCTTAATAAGTGAATGTTGAGGTTGTCAGTAGCTCCTTGTTTGGAACTACTGATCCTCTGTTTAAGTCTACTCTTAACGTTGAGGAACTTTGTATTCCACCCGTTTTGCCAATGACATTGCTAGATTATTGTCGTAGTAAGCTGCTTCATTAATAAAATGTGGATAGGCGACATAATTGCCTTCCCACTTTAGCTCCTCGCCCGTAAATAGTGTGAAAATAGGGTCGCCCGGATTTAACGCCTTAAAATCTTTATCCTGTACATTTTTATGAACCATTCCGATGCGCTCACCCTTCTCATTCATGGGGAGCTTCAGGGTTTCTGTGTAGTAATACATACTGACGCTCTCTGGCAAGTCAAGGTCCGTACCCGCGTTGTAGGCATCAACAAAGTCCAATACATGCTGTGTTAGTGTTTCCATCCATTCCATAATATCTTGGCGTAAAACGGATTGAGGCTGAGGGCCAACTTCAACGATGATGCCTTGTTTGGCAACCGAACAAAGGTACGCCTGTTCTTCTAACGGAATTTGGTCTTCCATTACTATAATGGCTTCGGGCATGTGCTGTTTTACATAAGCTGCCATTTGCAGATTAAATGTATCTGACTGTAGCAAAATAAGTGAAGGACCCATATTGCTAGTGGTGTTGTGTAGATCAATGATGAAGTCTGTTTTAGCCTCACCTTTGGGGCCAATCTGCGCATTAATCGCTTTGGCCCGACTTTCCTCGTAGTTACTTAATGCTGTGTTGGTTAAATCAGGAACTCGGAATTGACGGTTAAGATCGCAGTCTAAGTAGCGGCGGTTATCTCGAAATGCATTGGTGTTGGCAAATATCGTTTCCGTAGAAAAACTACTTCTTTCAATAAGCTGTGGAGATTGTTGCCATTTTCTTAATAAATAAATGCCGGTGTACTCGTTGCCATGAGTACCGCCTACAATGGTGACTGAGTTGATCTTATTCAATGGTAATCCTTATTATCGCTTTATAGGGTTTATAGATAGCTTCGGTTGAGGGAAGCGTCAGGGTTAACATAGTCGAAAATACACTCACATATTATCTTATTTTGCTATAAACCATGCCAGTTGCATGAGTTATTATTTCAATTGACTATAAATTGAGGGCAGACATTATTTCATTCAAGAAACTTGAACAAATTTGTGCGTCGCCACAATGGCGACATGTACTTCATCCTTGTTTGTATATTGATGGGGTTTTGTTTGCGGTGAGTGCAGCACCTGAAATCCCCATGCCAGAAGTATGGCTTCCTTGGGTGGTTAAGAACCAAGGTGGTATCCAGCAAAAGCATATTGACCAACTTATGGGCGTCTTGTTAGAGCGCTTGAAGTCCCGCTTATCATCCATGCGAGATGAGCGTTTTTATCTGCCCGAGCGTTGTCAATTTGAAGCTCAATCCAGCAACCAAGATTTAACCGATTGGTTGACAGGGTTGCTTGTTGGTCATCAACAATTAGAGTCTGTGTGGCAAGATGCATGGCAGCATATGCTAAAGGGGGCTCCAGAAGAACAGGCCGCCTTGAGGCGAGATTTGAGTCATTGTTTAAGGATGTTCAGTACCTTTGCCGATCCTACATTAGCCATTCAACAGGCAAAAGAGACAGGAAATTTAAGCTTAGAAGGGAAGTTGGCGCAGATCTTTTTATCTTTCCCGAAAGCACTACAGCAATATGTTGATATATCAGGGAAATTGGTCAGCTATTTGCCAAACCAATTTGAATTGTATCAGGAACCCATTGCCCCTGTAGCCACCCCAAAAAAGCCCGGTAAGAAGTAGATGATCAGCGATGTCACCTACTTCCCTACGAAACTATTTTGTATTATTTGCCGATGAGGCGTAAAAACTCTGTACGAGTGGCTTGAGATTCACGAAATGAACCTAACATCACAGATGTCACCATTGACGAATTTTGCTTCTGTACGCCCCGCATCATCATACACATGTGTTTGGCTTCCATTATTACGCCAACACCTTGTGCGCCGGTAACTTCCTGTACGGCTTCTGCGACTTGCTTGGTTAACCCTTCTTGGATTTGTAAACGACGAGAGAACAAATCCACAATACGGGCAAACTTGGATAACCCTAATACTTTCTTATTCGGAATATACGCAATATTACAGGTTCCGATAAAAGGTAATAAATGATGTTCACAAAGCGAGTAAAACTCAATTCCTTGGACAACGACCATTTCATCTGTGTCAGCTTCGAAGATGGCGTTATTAACAACATCTTCAATTGACATGTTGTAGCCATCAGTTAAGAATTGCATCGCCTTCGCGGCTCTTTTTGGGGTGTCTAGTAAGCCATCTCGGGAAACATCCTCTCCCAATATGGTGATAATTTCGCTGTAATGTTCGGCTAGTTTATCCGTCATTGATTGTCTCTAAACTGAAAAAATAGGCTTCAACCCCAAGTTTAAGCGGGGCGATATGGCTTTAAGGTCGCGCATGATAGCATAAAAATTATAGCCCTTTATATATCCCAAACAGCATCTGATAATGGGCTTTATCTGTACTAACTATTAAAGTAAAGAAATTCGAACATGAACAGTCAAAAATGGGCGAAATGGTGGCATACCGATTGTCCTGTATGTCGGCGATGGCGATTTATTGTGTTATGGGCGGTCCTAATGTTTTTTCTTGCGTATTTTTTCTGGATATAGGTGAACGATTGGAAGACGTAATTTTAATTAAGGCGCAATCTAAAACAGGTGGTTTGTTTACCATGCTGGTTGGCGGCTTAATTGTTGTTTTGGGAAGCATTATTTTACTTTGGCTGCCGGATATTCTGCGTTTAGGCGGGATTTTCATTCTGAGTGGTGGGATCGTAGCAATGTTAATAGGGTGGTTTAAGTTACGCGAGCCCGAGCATAGTATGCATCTCAGCAAAACGGCTATTAATTATCACCATCGTCACGGTGGCTGGTTGTTAAACTGGAACAACATTGCGCGTATTGATACCCCAAAAGTGTATCGGAACATGCAGCATGAACCATTGGCCATGGTAGGCATCCGTATAAAAGATTACGATGAGTTTCTGGGCTCTATTTCGCCTCGCTTAATGAATAATATCCTTGTTGAGCAAAGAGCATTATTGGTGCAAACCTTTAAAGAGCAATATAAAGCTGGAGATGCCTCTCTTGATCAATACAGCGACTACTTAATTGAAGATACCGCTTTTACTTCTGAAAAAGGGCGCAAATACACAGGATTGCAAGCGATGTTCGCAAACAGAATGCAGCGCTTGCGTGAAGGGCTAGGTTACGATATTTACATTAGCGTAACTGAATTAGATAGATCCGCGGATGCATTTGTTGGTTTATTAAAGCAATGCCATTCTTCATCCAATAGTTAACTTTGCTCCTTTATTTTTAATAATTCAGAAACCGAGTCTTCCATTGTTGGTAAATACATACAAGCTGACTCGTATTGCCCCAGTTTTAACAAAGTTTCACATTCGGCACATAGGTACTGGAGTCTTGGCACGCCAGTGTAGCAACTGGCACCGTGAAGCCGATGTACTTGATGTTGTAACGCTTTCCAGTCACTTTCTTCTGCCGCTGTGCGAATGGCCGACATTGACGTGGGCAGTTCAGCCAGAAACTCAAAGAATAAATCGTTTGCGATGGTTTCATTGCCGTTGGCTTTTTGTACTGCGAGTGCCCAGTCGAAGTCCATTAAATCCGAGCGAATGGGTGCGGGTTTATCTTCTGAGCCAACACTCCAACGCTTGATGGTGTTAATTAAACTGCCTAAATCTAGTGGTTTTGATAAATAGTCATCCATGCCTGAGTTTAATAAACGCTCTTTTTCTTCCTTAAAAGCATGAGCGGTCACGGCTATGACAGGCGTGCCTTTATTTACCTGAGTCTTTCGTATTCGCTTAGTTGTCTCAACACCGTCCATATCTGGCATTTGCACATCCATCAAAATAAGGTCGAAATCGACATGTTCACATAAGTTTAATGCTTCCATGCCGCTGCTGGCGAAAACTAAATTGATAGGACTATCTGAAAGCCACGTTTTCAGGAGCTTGAGGTTGAGTTCCATGTCATCAACAGCAAGTACATTTAACTCGGGAAGTGAAGCTAAGCGGTGTTGCCAGAGATTCGCATCTTCCTTCTCATCTTCTTCTAACAAGTCTTGCAAACGTGAAAGTGGAATGGGACTTTCAACGAATCGGCTGAAGGTGTCTCTGATGGCTGGCAACTTATCTAATCCTTCGCTGTTCTTGTATATCAAGAGCTTTTCTTGGCTAGGGAAATCTTGGCAAGCTTTGAGCACCAACAAAGGATCACTCCGAGTACAACTAAAACAATTAATGTCTACAACTAAATAATCGAACTCTTGTGTTTGTTGCTGTAAGTATCCAAGAGAATCGATGCTGGTAACTTGGGCGCCAAAGCCTGAGAAAATATTGCTTTTGGCCCGACGCATATAGTGATTGCAATCATAGACGGCAATTTTCTTGTTATTCCAAGTCGCATTTTCTGCTAGATCAAGTTTAGCAACGTCGATGTCGCAAATGATGTGCGCTATAAAGGTGCTGCCAACACCGTGTAGGCTATTAAATGAGATACCGCCTTGCATCAGGTGCACCAATTGTTGACTAATCACTAAACCCAGCCCTGTACCTTGGTAAGAGCGAGTGAGCGCTTCATCTAACTGAGAAAATGCTCTGAATAGTCTTACTTTGTCTTTAGTGGCAATGCCTATTCCACTGTCTTCAACCTCAAAAGTAAGTTGTATCTGGTTTTTGCCAACAGGTTCACTTTTAACATAAAGAGCTATGTGGCCTTTTTCAGTAAATTTGACAGCGTTGCTAATCAAGTTTGTTAATATTTGCTTGATGCGAAGTGGATCGCCGAGCAGCTTTAAAGGCAGGGCATTTCGATGGAAACTAAATGTTAAGCCTTTCTTAGCCGCAGTTTTTGCGTACAAAAACACAATTTCTTCAAATAACTCGGTGGGGCTGAAGCTTTCGCGGTTGATTTCTAACTTACCCGCTTCAATTTTTGAGAAATCTAAAACATCATTCACGATGGCTAGTAGATTTGATGCAGAAGTGTTGATGATTTGAATATGTTCTTGCTTCTCCTTAGGGAGTGCCAAATTAGCAAGCTCTTTACTAAAGCCAAGAATTGCATTTAGCGGGGTACGGATTTCATGACTCATGTTTGCTAAGAACTGTGACTTGATCTGGCTGGCTTTTAGCGCCTCTTTTCGGGCAATGTCTAAGCGAACGTTTTGCTCTTCTATGTACTCCATATTGTTGCGTAGATCGTCAGTTACTGTTTTAACATCGACCTCAAGCTCATATTGTTTTTGTTCCAGCAACGCGACAGCAAACAAAGCCGATTCGAAGAACACAACGACTTGGAAGCAGTAAGTTGTAAACGCATTCGTTGGGATGATCCCCAGTATACTTAAGATGCCAATGGTAGCGGCAGAGAGCAATAACCCCCAAGCAAAAACAAAATAACGCGCGGGCTTAAAGGGCTTTCTGTAGCTTTCTGTTCCCGCTGCGAATAAGAGTATGGTGGCGAGTAGGCTGACAAAATAGACAAAAATGTTAAGTGTTCTAGTATCAAGTAAATCGAAAATTGATATCAAGGATAACCCTGCTACCGAGATGAGTAATATCTTGATAGTTCTAGCGACTTTGGGAGTTTGTTTGGAAGATTCTAGGTATTTCAAAGTGAAATAACCGGCGGCAATAGTCACGAAGTTAAATGCCAAACCCGAGTGATTACCAAACCAGTGTGATAGGTCTGTTTTTAGAAATAGGTTTAAATGTCCGCCCCAAATGAGCTCGAAGAAAATAGCGGATGAAACATAAATAGCGTAGGCGATAATGCTTTGTTCTCGACGCGTTAGATATAGCATGAGCGTATAAAGGAGCAGCATGATCAGGCCACCGTAATAAATTCCCCAAAGAATTTGATCCACGGCCATCGCATGTAGAAAAGTTAGATCTGAGCTTATTTCGATTGGAACGATCTTGTACTGATTTGGCGTGAATACGCGGACCATGAGCTCATACTGTTGCCCTTGCTCAAGAGTGACCGGAAAAGAAGGATAACGATAAAATTGATTGTCGCTGCTTTTTCCCTGTTTATCTGAGAACAATATTTTATTGTTTTGGATTAGGTAGAGTTCGATTTCATCGTTTTGTGCAAAATTGACAGAGATCACCCACTTCTCGTACTCGGTGCGATTTGTGATGGTTTGATATATCCAGACGGCTTTGGCACTTAAGCCATAATTGGGGTTACTCGATGTAGCCGGTTTGAATTCGCTTTTGTGTTGTATAATCTGTTCAATACTGGAGGCAGACAAGGGTTCCGTTAGTAGCAACGGGGATTCATTTAATGAGTACACTTCATTTTTGTGTACAAGTGAAATGCCTGAAAATGATGAATTGGAAAGCGAGCTGACCGATTGAGCGTAAGCTGCGGGCAGAAACATAATTAACCAAACATACAAACAGAAAAAACTGCGAAACAGATTGTTGTTTCCCATTCTACCCTTACCCTTTTGATTTTTGTCCAATCCAATTCGGACTTTTTATTGGCTCAGTTTGTTGTGATTAAATTTAACACTCTCCGCAAGTGGTGTGAAGAACTTATCAGGGGGGATGCAATCTGAAAGGGTTAAAAACCACTTGTTTATTGGTTACGGTCTAAGCAAAAATGACCGCACTTAAAATTGTCTTAGTGCTAACCCTGTTAGCGAAATTACTCAAGGACATACTATGAAAATGTACGCGTTACTCTCGGCATTTATGTTTAGTGGCATTGCTCAATTGGCCCATGCTGATGATGCAGTGCCGTTGCCTTTAAATAAACTGAGTTTGCCTGATGGATTCAAAATCGAAACGTATGCAACTGAGGTTAAAAACGCAAGGCAAATGGCTTTGGGAGATAAAGGTACCGTATTTGTGGGTAGCCGCAGTGCTGGCGTCGTTAACGCGGTAGTGGATACAAACGCGGATGGTAAAGCTGATCAAGTGATTGAAATAGCGTCAGGCTTGAATATGCCCTCGGGTGTGACCTTCAAAAACGGCGCTTTATATGTGGCAGAGGTGCATCAGATATTGAAGTTTCCCAATATCGAGGAGAATTTAAAAAAGCCACCAAAACCAGAAGTAGTCGTCCCAAATTTGCCTAAAGAACGCCATCATGGATGGAAAAACATCGACTTTGGCCCTGATGGTTGGTTATATGTTCCGGTGGGGACGCCATGTAATGTCTGTATGACAGCAGGTTCCGAAAAGTTTGATGATCCGCGCTTTGATTCCATTTTAAAGTTCAACTTGAAAACGGGAGAGCAGAAGTGGGTCGCAAAAGGCGTAAGAAATAGCGTAGGCTTTGACTGGCACCCGAAAACAGGGGATTTTTGGTTTAGCGATAATGGGCGTGATTGGCTAGGTGATGACCTACCTCCGTGCGAAATCAATCATGTTTCCGAACATGGACAACACTTCGGGTATCCTTATTTCTTCGGTAGCGATGTTGCTGACCCTGAGTTTGGCAAGGGCAAAAAAGCCAGTGATTTTCGCGCACCCGCACTCGACCTACAAGCTCACGTTGCGCCATTAGGAATTCATTTCTATGAAGGCAACATGTATCCCAAGTCTTATAAAAACAGGCTTTTTGTTGCAGAACATGGATCGTGGAATAGAAGTTCAAAGGTAGGCTACAGAGTAATGATGGCAACATTGGACGGTAACAAGATCACCAAGTACGAGCCATTTATTCAAGGTTGGCTACAAGACGGGGATGAAGTCTGGGGGCGTCCTGTTGCGTTGCTTCCTTTGCCTGACGGGAGTTTGCTAGTTTCCGATGACTTTGCGAATGCCATTTACAGGATCACTTACCACCAGTAACATGAGCGATTAGTCAGGTAATAGCGCGACATCCAGACGTTGTGTTCACTGAAGTTAATGCCTTAATGGGCTAGAAGTTACTAATACACAGGGCTTACTGCTAGAGTCACTATGAGTCAAGATATCACCATTAGCGCCGATGGCGTAGAGCAACTCCCAATTCGGAAATTCACCGAAGATGCTTATTTGAACTATTCCATGTACGTCATTATGGATAGGGCTTTGCCAAACATTGGCGATGGGTTAAAGCCAGTTCAGCGTCGTATTATTTATGCGATGTCAGACTTAGGTTTAAGTGCGACTGCAAAATATAAAAAGTCGGCGCGTACCGTTGGTGATGTGCTCGGTAAATTTCACCCTCATGGCGACTCTGCCTGCTACGAAGCCATGGTTCTCATGGCGCAACCGTTTTCTTATCGTTACCCGCTGGTGGATGGGCAAGGTAACTGGGGAGCACCGGACGATCCTAAATCATTCGCAGCAATGCGTTACACTGAAGCGCGACTTTCCAAATTCAGCGAAATATTGCTGCAAGAGTTGGGTCAAGGCACGGTGGATTGGGTGCCTAATTTCGATGGCACATTGCAAGAGCCGAAGGTGTTGCCTTCTCGCTTGCCTCACATCTTATTAAATGGCGTTACCGGTATTGCTGTTGGGATGGCAACGGATATTCCTCCGCATAATGTTAGAGAGCTAGCGAATGCATGTGCTCACTTGCTTGATAATAGTAAGGCCGAACTGAGCGATATTCTTGAATATGTTCAAGGGCCAGATTTCCCCACCGAAGCGGAAATTATCACGCCGAAAAAAGACATCCAAAAGATGTATGAAACTGGTAAAGGTAGCATCAAAATGCGCGCTGTTTACCACACCGACGCTGGAGATGTTGTTATTACAGCGTTGCCTCACCAAGCTTCGGGCGGCAAAATTCTAGAGCAAATTGCCGCACAAATGCAGGCCAAGAAATTGCCAATGGTGAGTGATTTACGAGATGAGTCAGACCATGAAAATCCGACTCGTCTAGTTATTACACCACGCTCTAATCGAATTGATGTAGAGCAGTTAATGCAGCATCTATTTGCCACAACCGATCTAGAAAAGAACTACCGCGTTAACCTAAATATGATCGGTTTGGATGGCCGTCCTCAAGTCAAAGATTTGAAAACGATTTTAAAAGAGTGGTTGGTGTTTAGAACAGGCACCGTCACTAGGCGTTTGCAATACCGACTCGACAAAGTTTTAGCTCGCTTGCATATCTTGGAAGGTTTACTGATTGCCTTCCTTAATATTGATGAAGTGATTGCCATTATCCGCAGCGAAGATAAGCCAAAGCCGGTGCTAATGGAGCGTTTTGGTTTAAGTGATAAGCAAGCGGAAGCCATTTTAGAATTGAAATTGCGCCATTTAGCGAAACTCGAAGAAATGAAAATTCGCGGCGAGCAAGAGGAATTAGAAGAAGAACGCAAAAAGTTAGAACAACTACTTGGTTCTGAGCGTCGTTTGAAGACCTTAATTAAGAAAGAAATTCTGGAAGATGCCAAAATCTATGGCGATGACAGACGGTCGCCGCTGGTGAAACGTGGCGAAGCCAAAGCGTTATCTGAAAAGCAACTGGTTCCATCAGAAGCGGTAACAGTGGTTCTTTCAGAAAAAGGTTGGGCGCGTTGTGCAAAAGGCCACGATGTGGATGTTGAAGGGTTAAGTTACAAAGCCGGAGACAAATACCAAAGCGCCGCTAAAGGTCGCAGCAACCAACAAGTTGTATTCCTCGACTCATCAGGGCGCACATTTGCGTGTGATGCGCACAGTTTACCTTCTGCCAGAAGCCAAGGAGAACCGTTAACGGGGCGCTTTAATATCGTTGCAGGTGAACAGTTCGATCACGCGATTATGGCAGAAGATGAGCAGAGTTATTTAATCGCTTCCGATGCGGGTTACGGTTTCATTGGGCGCTTTAATGACATGGTGAGTAAGAATAAGGCTGGTAAAGCCTACCTATCGTTGCCTCGCGGTGCGAAAGTCATTAAGCCTGAACCCGTTAAGCGTTTGGATACAGACCTTTGCCTTGCCATTTCTAACGAGGGGCGAATGCTTATGTTCCCGTTACGAGACTTGCCTGTTTTGGGTAAAGGAAAAGGAAATAAAATTATTAATGTGCCAAGTGGACGAGTGCAAACGCGCGAAGAATACGTGAAAATTTTGGCTGTCGTCCCTGAAGGAGCATCGGTGAAGCTCACCGCGGGCAAACGTTCAATGACTCTCGCGCCAAAAGATCTTGAGTACTACCGTGGAGAGCGTGGGCGTCGAGGCAGTAAACTTCCGAGAGGTTTACAGCGTATCGACGTTATCGAAATTGATGCAAGCTCCGCGTACTCCGAAGAAATTGAGGCGTCAGATCCAGCTCATGATCAGTCGCAACAGTCCCAAGGGCAGCAAGTTAATATGCTCGATCTTGATAATCCCAGTGAATAAACACAAGGGGGATGTTGGAAGTTAGTGTTTACCAGCATCCTTTTCCAAATCTATTTATGCCAGAAGCAACTTACATAGCCAGCCCTTTCAATTCTTAAAAACTCCCTGTTAATAATTGCAACCTTATGAATAATAAGGTAAAACCCTACATGACACAGAGTCAAGCTGCGTAAAATGTTTGGCTATTGAGGGATAACATAAGGTTATCTTTTGAGGTAACATTGTGTCTTAAGGTAAAAAATATACAAATTTTTCCTTGGGAAAAGCAGCTTCCTTTATATAGAATGCATGGGTCAAAAGTTTGCCAGGAATAAGACATTGAACGAAAAAGAATTTGGACAGTGGATAAAATCGTTAAGAGCTCCCCACATTACGCGGGTGGCAATGGCAAAGAAGTATGAATGCCACCCTAATACGCTTAAATCCTACGAAAACTCTGGTCGTTTACCAGACGTTGATTACTTGCTCGCATTATCTAATGAGACCGGATACGATTTCAAAGAGTTAACTAAACAGCGGGTGATTGCCCGATTTAGTTCTAACAACATCCTTGACTTAAAAACCGTATTGCAAGTTTGTGAAGGTTCAACAGATTATAGTGCGCCACATTTGCCACCTCTACATCATGATTGGCTGGCAGAAGGGGATGCGATGGAACCTACGGTTAAAGAAGGCGCGAGAGTCGTTTACGATAGCAGTGACAAAGACTTAGCTGACGGACAAATGTACTTGCTTCGCATTAATGAAACTCAGTGTATACGTCGTATTCAAATTACCATTGAAGGTGGTATAAACCTGATCTGTGACAATACGAATTACCCTGTGCAATCGCTGCCTAAAGATAAGGCTAGCATGCTCGATGTTATTGGCAGAGTGACTTCCGTCACAAATAATTTTTAAGCTTTGTCGTAAATATCTTTCCAGCAGCACTTCAATGCAATAATGTGTGTTCAGGCTTGGCAATGTTGCCCAAACCTGAACCACGTGTTCTTTTTAGAGTTCGAGTTCTTGACCCGTTGCGTTACGCTGCATTACAGCGTTCATAAGCTTGTGACAGTCTAGTCCATAGCCTCGGCATAGTTGAAGAAACTGATTAATGTTGGGGGCGCCAACGTTCTTTTCCCAATTCATAATGGTTTTACGGGTTTTTACCCCGGCAAGCTTCGCTGCTTCTGTAATAGTTAAACCTGCTCGCTTACGAATGGTTTTTAAATCTTCGCCTTTGATATACATTTCACACCTCACCAAACTAATTCTTCAATTCCACGAGGCACGTAGCTGGTTATTGCTCCGTTAATTGTGCCTGCGCGGTTAATTAATGCTTTTAAATAAAGACAACTAATTGTCACTACTTTTAAATTTGAGTTCGAAGTTCTCAATCCTGTCGTCGCTCTCTTTCTTCTTTCTCCAAGTGAATTTCTAAAGGCTAAAGCTTTTTCAAAAAAGCGTTTGATAAAGCCTTTCGGAGAAGAATCTTGCTTAATATTAAGCAATTCATTTGTGCGCTTACCCGGATTGAAGAGGCAATAGAATGTCCTCTCCGGTGATTGGATATGCATGTTTTTCCTCGTCGTTGTTATACATTGCTTGGTAACGAAAATGCTTCGTTACTGAAGTAAACAAGGTGTCGTCGAATCATATTTGTATTGATTAACCTTGCTAGTCTCGATGAAGCCATACCCACAACCGAAGTGATAAGACGTAATAAATTGGAAAAGTTGACCACAGTCGGAGGTGAGGGAGCCATCGAATCAGTTCTCTGTATATCCCTACTATTGGTACTAAACATAACCACTGGTAGATCGAATGTGTATACGCGCAAGGTGTATTGAAAGTTGTAGGTTTAACAAAATTTCATACATTTTAAGCATCTTTTCGATCTTGATATTTAAATATTGTTTAATTCTTGGTTAGTATTTTTAGCATCCATATGCTACTTTTTGCGGTCCACCACAACAAAATGTGTGCTAGAGCTAACTCTGCAAATGGAACTGATGGTTCAATAATAGAACTAATGGTTAATTTTTGTAAAGGGATTTATGCTGCTTGGTCAACATTTATCGCGACTTCAATGAATGAATGTTTGTTTGAAAGAACTTTTCATATGGTAAAAACCTTCCTGAAAGCTTTGTGTCATGGCGTAAACATGAATTTTCAATAATGGAAAATTTTTAATATGCGGTTGGGTTAACAAAGGGTAAAGGTTGGAATGTATAAAGGTGTGATTATTTTTTCTTTGAAAAAGATGCGCTTTGTCTTGACCGTAAAGACGCTCTGAAGCACTACCTTCTTTTCCTTGTTATCACGTCAGAGCCATAGAAAACCAGTTATGAAGGGATTTTGACTTTTTCTTCGTTCGTTTGTCTAACACCTAACTCTCTCACAAACGCGTGGTACATTTGTTGAGGTGATGTTGATTCCCTAAGCGATATCAAGTTGAAAACTGCGGCTTGCTCCACCGCTTCAATAAAAGCTGACTTAAGATCTTCCTTGGATAAATGAAAGCGTTCATTATGAGCCATGTGATGGCTTGGCGTTCCTGTAGCTTCTATATCGTCGAGGCCATAAATAAGATAGTTGATTGACCTTTTGGTTAACCGAACTAAGTGGATCAGATTATCCCAATCAGGAAATGATTGTCCATTTAGCCACTTGTGAAAAGTCTTCTCTGAAAGGTGAACGCCGATATTACCGTAGTGGTTTTGCAATTGTTTCGGACGTCCTCGACTTTTCCAACCTAACGAGTCGAGAGCATGATGTAGTCGCTCTGCAAATTTAACTTTTGAATTATTTTGCACCATGAGTTCCATATTAACCCTATTGGTAGAAAATGTCTGTAATTAATTTGAACCGAAAAAGAAGTGAGAATATTCACATAATTTAATTGTGAATGTATTCATCCAAAACTTTATATCAAATCGACAGTATTCTCAGAACCTTGAGCATTTTTATTTTTTAAATTAAACAAAATGCAAATATATTATCTGTGCGTACTTGCTTATAACGGTATTGAGTGTTGAGAAGTATTTCTCTATTTGGTTACAAAAATCCTTTCATTATTTGCTGCCTAAGATGAAAATAATCAACCTAACGCCACTACAGTTGTAATCAAAGCTTTGAGCTTTGAGAGGCTGCAAAGATGAGCTTTTGTAGAGATTGGATTCGCATTTCTTACTTTCCTTATTGTGTCTTTGTCTTTCATAAAAATAAAAGTATGTGACTAAATGAACACCCGTTTTAGGTGTTGATGAGTATTCATTTGCAATATGCTTCCACTTTTATCAATGAGTCTATTATGTAATATATGACTAAGCATGCTAGCTAAAATGTGAGTAACTTCTTAGATGTTGCCGGTATAAATGTCTGAAATTTGTCCTCACCATGTCTTTTGTCATGCGCTGGCATGCAACTATATCTGCGTGCGGTTACGATCATTCAATGGGAGAGTGTTAGCAAAGTGAATAAATTGTCAGTTGTCGTGGATAAATAATTATTCGTAAAATGGGTGGTATTTAAACCAAATAAAAAATTTACCGTAAAATACGTTGTAGTATTAGTGACTTAATTCAAAAACGGGGTTTTCAGTAATTCCTCCGTATTGAAACATATTTACCGTTTGTTATCCTACACCATCTTAAAAAAACCGAATTAAACAAGTTGTTAATTGCTGCTCATTGACTGAGCAATCTAAATCAAATTCCCAGAACTATTCGTTTTCTATAGCCAATGTTAAATCTGGGTTCAAAATTTACTTGTATGCCAAGTATTATTTTTTAATGTTCACATTCATTTCGAATGTTTTTCTATTAAATGAATTTTTTATAAATTTGAAAGTGAAATGTGAAAATTTCATTTTTAGGTTTATTCTTTCTTAAATGTGTTAAGTGAAAGCATCGCGTTTTGATTTTCTAGTAAATTCACTTAAAAATAACTGAAATAGGCAATGTTATGACTGATTTAGGTAGAAAACCCATCGCGGTTATAAAGGTTAGTGGTGACGCTTTATTGGATAAGTCTGAGCTGAAAGGTTTGGTTGAAAATATTAAGGAATTGATAGATAACGATTGGGATGTTGTCATTTTGCATGGAGGTCAGGAACAAATCACGGCTTGTCAGGAGCAAATGGGGTTGGAAACCCGCTTTATTGGTAAGCGTAGGATCACCAACGAAGCTGACCTAAAAGCGGTTAAAATGGCATTAGCTGGAGAGGTGAATGTTGAATTGGTGTCTGCTCTACAGGGGGCCGGCATTAACGCTTTCGGTTGTCATGGCGCGTCAGGTAAACTTATTGAAGCCAAAAAGCGTCCCCCTAGAGTCGTTGAAGGTTGTGGCTCAAAAGCAATAGATTTAGGGCTGGTTGGTGATGTCACTAAGGTCAATAGTAAGTTAATTCTAAATCTCATTTATTCTAATGTTGTCCCTGTTATAGCTTCACTCGGCATTGGTGAACAGGGTGAGGTATACAATATCAATGCTGATACTTCCGTTGTGGCTATTGCTAAGTCAATTCAAGCTGATTTACTTGTACTAACAACGACAGAAGGGGCTATCTATCGGAATCATGCTGACCCATCATCACGTATTCAGGAGTTGACCCGGCATCAGTTCCTTAACCTCATTGATAGTGGGCGTGTTGCGGGGGATATGGTGCCCAGAGTAGAAGAAGCGATGAATTTGCTCGATGATTCAGTTGAAGCTATTGCAGTGGTGTCTGGAAAAGAGCCTAATTCTTTTATCAATATTGCGGATGATAAAGGCAGAAGTGGTACTCGAATCGTTGGGTAGTTTTCAGCCAATGAATTTGACTATATGACTTTTTGCTTAAACAAAAAAACGGCTCCAAAGCGGAGCCGTTTTTGTGAGTAATGCGAGCTACATTTTTAAGCCGGGGCTTAATGTTTCAGGAAGAACGACCTCATCTAGTTGGATCGTTGCTACCGGATATGAACAATAGTCTGCTGCATAATAAGCACTTGCTCTGTGGTTGCCACTGTCGCCGATGCCTCCAAAGGGCGCTGCGCTGCTAGCGCCAGTTGTTGGACGGTTCCAGTTAACAATACCAGCTCTAGAACGCTTAACGAGTAAATCGAATAGCGCTTTATCATCGCTGATTAAACCAGCGGACAAACCGAACGATGTATTGTTTGCTTCCTTAATAGCTTCGTCCATAGAATCAAAACGAATGACCTTCAGTAATGGGCCGAAATGCTCTTCATCAGGCATTTTCTCCAGAATGTCGGTTACATCAACAATACCTGCTGTAACAAACCCTGTGTTTGCATCCAAATGCTTTAATTCCACAAGCGCTTCTGCACCAAGATCAAGTAAACCTTGTTGGGCTTTAACCATCATTTGTGCGGCATTTGAGGAGATCATTGCGCCCATAAATGGCTGTTCTTCGGCGTCATAAGGGCCAACACTTAAGTTTTTAGTCACTTCAACTAAGCGGCCCAAAATGGCATCGCCCTGTTCTGAGTTTTCAATAAACAAGCGACGAGCACATGTGCAACGCTGCCCTGTTGTAACGAAAGCGGATTGAACGATGTCGTGAACAGCGGCTTCGATGTTGGCGACATCTTTTACGATAAGTGGATTGTTTCCACCCATCTCTAATGCCAGTATTTTACCTGGATGACCTGCAAATTGTTCATGTAGCAATTTGCCTGTTCGAGAGCTACCTGTGAAGAATAGCCCGTCAATACCCGGGTGGCTTGCTAGGGATTTCCCTGTTTCCACGTGACCTTGAACGAGGTTCAATACGCCTTCTGGAATACCCGCTTTTTCCCATAATTTCACCGTTTCTTCGGCCACTTTAGGCGTCAAATCGCTTGGCTTGAAGACAATGGTATTGCCCGCAATGAGTGCCGGAATAATGTGTCCATTGGGAAGATGACCCGGGAAGTTGTAAGGACCAAATACAGCAACTACGCCGTGAGGTTTGTGCATCAGTACGGCTTTACCTGCTGGCATTGGGTTTTCAACGGTGCCAGTGCGTTCGTTATACGCTCGAACGGAAATAGCGAGCTTCCCTATCATTGCGCCAATTTCTGTTGCAGATTCCCATTCAGGTTTGCCGGTTTCTTGGGCAATGACCTTGGTCATTAATGCTTTGTTTTCACCCAATAAGTCGACAAACTTCTGAATAATAGCGACGCGAGCTTCCACGCCTAAATCTGACCAAGCTTCAAATGCATTCCTAGCGGCTTCGACTGCTTGATCGACTTGTGCCTCGCTTGCTGCGTTGGCGGACCAAATTTCTACATTTTTAGCTGGATCAACAGAGTTAATGGTATGGCCTGAACCTTCTAACCACTTACCTGCGATAAAGTGAGCGTGTGTCATGGATTAACCTCAACAGATGATGGGGGCAAAGCGAATAAAATCGCCTTCTGAGACTGACAATGCATCAGCTGCGGCTTGCGAAATCCCCACCGTTTGGTTTTCTTCATCAATTTCTACATGGAGCATAATTCCACGGAAATCACTAAGTTTTGTATTGATAGCAAAGTACGAGATATTTTCAGATTCGTTAGATTGAGAAATAACGACTGGCATTCTTCGGCTATTTCTTACTGTTCGAATGTTTTCAATCTTTGCTTCAACACTTGGCCCTGCATCGAAAATGTCGACATAGGCCGATTTGGTGAAGCCTTCCGCTTGCAATAATTTTAATGCTGGACGGGTTTTCTCGTGAACTTCACCGATGACCGCTTGTGCAGCTTTGCTGAGAAGTTTTACATAAATGGGGTACTTGGGCATCAGTTCGGCGATAAACTCTTTTTGACCAACACCGGTTAAATAGTCGGCGGTTGGGAAATCTAAAGAGAAAAAGTGCTCCTCCAACCATTCCCAAAAGGGTGATGAGCCATTTTCATCGCTAACACCTCTCATTTCGGCAAATATTTTCTCGGAAAACAAGTGGTTGTGTTCAGCAATAAATAGAAAGCGGAAACGCGACAATACTCTGCCATTGTAACCGCCTCTGGCTTGCTCTCTGAGAAATAAGGTGCAGATTTCTGAAACACCCGTGTAATCGTTACACAAGGTGAGAGTTTCTACTGTGTTGTGAACATTGAGCTCTCTGGACGAATGAACGACTTTTCCGTGATGGTAGGAGTAAAACGCGTCGTCTAATCCCACTGCTGCTTCAATGCCACTAGTGCCAACGACTTCTTTCGTGTCAGTGTCTTCCATGACAAACAAATACAGTTCAGTACCGGGCTTTTGTACATCTTCTTTTGCAAAAGACTCCACTGAGCGTTTGATTTTGCCAAGTAACAACTCGTCATTGTCAGGTAAAGAGGTAAAACCAACCCCTGATTCAACGGCGACGCACTTTAATGCGTCGAAGTCGGTTTGTTGTATTGGGCGAATAATCATCATATCAAGCGGTCCTATCAGACTGTAAAGTTTAGCCTTGAACCACTTTGGCTACGGCTTTTTCGAAGCGGGCTAGACCTTCTTTAATATCCTCATCAGGGATGATAAGAGAAGGAGCAAAGCGAATAACGTTAGCGCCAGCAACTAAACACATAAGCTGCTGCTCTGTTGATGCATCAAGGAATTCGCGCGCACGGCCGTGATATTCCTCTTTTAATGCAGCACCAAGCAATAAGCCTTGACCTCGAATTTCTTCGAAAACATTGTATTTTTCATTGATTGCACCTAATAACTCGCGGAATAGTGCTTCTTTTTGTTTAACGCCGTCTAGTAACTGACGGTCATTAACAATATCAAAAACACGTTCTGAAACTGCACAAGCCAGAGGATTGCCGCCATATGTACTACCGTGAGTACCGACCTTGAGGCTTTCTGCAATTTTTGCTGTAGTTAGCATGGCACCAATTGGGAACCCACCACCAAGTGCTTTTGCTGTGGTAAGGATGTCCGGTGTTACGTTTAAGCCCATGTAGGCATAAAGCTCACCAGTACGACCAACGCCTGATTGCACTTCATCAAAAATAAGTAACGCATTATGTTGATCGCAAAGTGCTCTTACGCCTTCAACGAATTCTTTTGTTGGGCGGATAATGCCACCTTCGCCTTGTAAGGGTTCCATCATAATGGCGCAGGTTTTGTCTGAAATGAGGGCTTTAACGCTTTCAAGATCGTTGTATGTTGCATGAA
The DNA here is from genome assembly GCF_026788005.1 of Alteromonas sp. a30. Classification (GTDB taxonomy): domain Bacteria; phylum Pseudomonadota; class Gammaproteobacteria; order Enterobacterales; family Alteromonadaceae; genus Paraneptunicella. The sequence continues at coordinate 76,497 of NZ_JABEPE010000006.1, read as the reverse complement.
CAACATCAGCAGGTTTAGGGCCGAAGCCATCAGAGTAAGCAGGTTGTCCGCCAACGGTGACAGTGAAGAAAGTACGACCATGGAAGCCTTGCTTGAATGCGATAATTTGGGACTTTTGCTCACCGTGATTATCAAGAGCCCAGCGACGAGCTAATTTTAATGCTGCTTCGTTCGCTTCTGCGCCTGAGTTACCAAAGTAAACACGCTCTGCAAAAGTGGCGTCGACTAATTTTTTGGCGAGACGAAGCGCAGGTTCGTTTGTGAAAACGTTGCTGAGATGCCATAGTTTCTCGCCCTGCTCTTTGAGTGCTGAAACCATTTCAGGGTGGCAATGCCCCAGTGTGTTTACGGCGATGCCTCCGGCAAAATCGATGTATTCTTTTCCTTCCTGATCCCAAACTCTGGAACCTTCACCTTTAACCGGAACCATGGCTGCTGGATTATAGTTCGGTACCATGACTTCGTTGAACATTTCACGAGTAACTTGCATTTGGGTCTCCAAAATTAACTCTGACTTAGGGTCAAATTTGCTTATAAAGGGCACGCATTATTCCAGAAAATGGCGGCCTTGTCTTCTGTACAATGATGGTAGGCGCCTTTATTTACGCGGCTTTCAGTAAAGTTGCAAAAAAGCTGCATAAGTATCCGCATTGGCTATGGCTGAATTCAAGGAAGAGGGCTCAAAGCCAAAGTAATAAGCGAGTGTGGAAGCGGTGAAGGTGAATGATTATTTTAAGAACAAAAAGGAATATAAGCAGTGTTTGTTATTCTTCATCTTCAGTGGAGATATTAAGTCTGGAAGTATCGATACTCTTCATCGCTTGGAGTTTGGTTGGGGTGATATGTAAACTTTTCAAGAACAATTTTGCTTCATCAGTAGTGATTAACTTAACGCTCTTTAACGCATTAAATTTGCTGTAGCCATTGCCTTGTAGTAACACTTGAGCCAATGGTGTCATGGTTTTATAGGGCACTTTATTTGCAAACTCCTGCATTGCATTTGCAATAAACACGCGCTTCATACTCATTTTTTCAATAATTTTGGCACTAAGCGGCTGAGAATGCTCCCAAATTAATGCCAGTAAATAATCGGATGAAGGAGCGATCTTTTGTAGGGCTGTATGCTCCTCTCGCTTGAGATTATCGTGCGCCTCAATGAGTGCTTCTCTATGTGTTTCATCGAAGGTTCTAAAGTACAGTTTTGCAATAGCAAGTTTGCCTAGCTCATGGAACATGCCAAGTGTAAATGCATGACTCGACTCCGCTTTGTTTAATTTTGCCATGTGTTGGCAGGAAATAGCAGAGGCCAATGCATGTTCCCAAATACGGTTCTTAAATGCAGGGAATGGGTCGGTTATCTGTGGAATCGCACGCTTAAAAATTTTTGCGGGGATGAGCATTTTTAAATTCTCAATGCCGATGAAACTAAGTGCCATTTTTAGGTTTTCTACTACAACGACCTTACCCAAGCGATCGGTTTTGCGAAATTTCGGCGTGTTAACGAGCTTTAGCAAATCCGTGGCTAGCCAACCTGTTTCTGCAATTAGCGGTTCTAACTTAGCTATTGATACGGCTCTTACGGATAATGCATCTAAAATCTCGGGTAAGTTGTCGTTTAACCCGAGCACTTTGTAGTGGACATCGTCTAAATCTTCTAATTTATTGAGTAATCGCTCTGTAACGACATCATTCAACTGGGCACTGATACCATCAATGAAGTTTTGTTCAGAGCGTTTATTCAGTTCCATATCTCGCTTGGCTAGTTTTTCGACTCTCAGTAAGGCTCGACGTGAGTCGAATTGTTCAGAGTGTTCCGCTTTGACTTTACCTTCAACATCAACACCCGCAACCTCTTGAGCATTGGATAGACCAATAAGAAGGTTGTAAAAGCGGTTATTAATTGTTTCGATGATGTTGGGTGTCGTGCTCATTTTGTTCTCGTTTTTTAGCCAGGCTGATTAACTATGGTTTACCTTAAAAATGGACTAATAAGTGTAGAAACCATGAGGCTTGATGATTGTCATACATTTAACTGTAAATGGAAGCAGTTTTTAACGATTTAGAGGGTAATTTTATAATTTACCTATATTCCCCATCAAGGTGAAGTAAAATATTTACCGTTTGTGATGACTATTGCCATTGACTCATTATCTGTTAGTTATCGTCTACGAAATAAAATTTTGTAGTAATTTGTGACCATGTTCAGTTAACAGTGACTCTGGGTGAAATTGAACGCCATATATAGGCAGGAATTTATGTTGAATAGCCATGATTTCATCTAATGCTCCGTTGTCATCTTCTGTCCATGCGGTGATTTCAAAGTGTGCTGGCAAATGGTGTTGATCTACGACTAATGAATGATAACGCGTGACTTTGTAGCGTGTTGGTAAGTTAGCAAATAGGCCGCGGGCGTTGTGCCTAATGCTTGATACTTTCCCATGCATTGCTGACTTCGCTCGAACCACTTTTCCACCAAAACTTTGTGCAATGGCTTGATGCCCTAAACACACGCCAAGCATTGGGATTTGAGGATGAAATCTATTGATTGCCTCAAGCGTAATACCTGATTCGTTGGGCGTGCAGGGGCCGGGGGAAAAGACCATGGCAGAAGGTGCAATAGTTTCTATCTCATCAAGATCAATGGCGTCATTTTTTACAACACGTACTTCCTGACCTATTTCAACTAAGTAACGAGCAAGGTTAAAAGTAAAGGAGTCATAATTATCGATGAGGAGTATCAAATTCAAACTCACAACAAAAAAGTAGGAGGGGGTGTGGGCTCAGCATTGCCCACACTAAATCATGCATTATTCTGGGCGAGGAATAAAACCAACCGCCTTATAAACACTGGCAAGCGTCTTGGCGGCTTTTTCTGATGCTCGTTCCGCACCTTGTTTCATGATAGATTCAAGCGTTGCTTTATCATTTCGTAATTCATGAAACTTTTCTTGAAGTGGTTCAAGCAGGGAAACAACCGCATCTGCTACATCAGTTTTTAGATGGCCGTACATTTTGCCTTCGTACTCCGGGACTAACTCTTCAATGCTTCGATTGGTGCAACAGGACAAAATAGATAATAAGTTCGACACGCCGGGCTTTTCTTCAACATCGTAATAAATACGAGCTTGCTCATCGGAATCTGTTACTGCGCGTTTAATTTTCTTTGCCACTTTCTTAGGGTCTTCAAGTAAGCCAACAAAATTGTTCGGGTTGTCGTCAGACTTCGACATCTTTTTCATTGGATCTTGTAAGCTCATTACCCGAGCGCCAGATTCTGGAATATACGGGTCAGGTAGTTTGAATAAATCCCCGTATAAATTGTTCATGCGAGTTGCGACGTCTCGGGTTAGTTCTAGATGCTGTTTTTGATCCTCTCCTACAGGCACCTTATCAGCTTGATAAAGAAGAATGTCTGCTGCCTGCAATGCTGGATAACTATATAAACCCACATTGATATTGTTCTGATTTTTGGCAGATTTATCTTTAAATTGGGTCATACGGTTTAGCTCACCCATTTGGGTGTAGCAATTCATGATCCAAGCAAGTTGAGCATGTTCCGGCACATGAGATTGCACAAATAAGGTGCTCTTTTCTGGGTCGATACCACAAGCAACGTAAAGTGCGAGGCCATCTAAACAGGCGTTGTAGAGTTTTTGAGGGTCTTGTCTAACGGTTATCGCATGCAGGTCCACTAGCATATATAAGCAGTCGTGATCTTCTTGCATGTTTACCCACTGTCTTAGGGCTCCCATGTAGTTGCCGATAGTAAGTTGTCCTGATGGCTGGCAGCCACTTAATACAATAGGTTTAGTCATGATTGAATTCGTATCTTATTGTGATTTCTTTTACAGTTGAGCCTTAGAAAGCTCGTTTCTCATTGCTGTGATGACCTTATGGTAATCCGGTTGGTTGAAGATGGCTGAGCCTGCAACAAACATGTCGACACCGGATTCGGCAATAGCGCGAATGTTATCGACTTTTACGCCTCCGTCAATTTCAATCCTGATATTTTTACCAGTTTTTAAGATGCGTTGCTTCAGCTGATGCGCTTTATCTAGCGTATTTTCGATGAACTTTTGTCCACCGAAGCCGGGGTTGACTGACATTAATAAAACAAAATCGAGTTTATCCAATACATAGTCGAGAATATGGAGAGGTGTGGCGGGGTTAATTGCTAGCCCGGCTTTGCAACCCGAATCAAGAATCAATTGGATGCTTCTATCCACATGCTGAGTTGCTTCTGGATGAAAACTAATATAGTTGGCACCTGCGTTGGCAAAAGAGTGAATGAGCTCATCAACGGGCGACACCATTAAATGCACGTCAATATCTGCCGTTACACCATAGTTTCGGAGCGCCTTACATACCCCCGGGCCAAACGTTAAGTTGGGGACATAATGATTATCCATCACATCAAAGTGGATGACATCTGCGCCTGCCTCTAGCACCTTGTCAACATCTTCACCAAGGCGAGCTAGGTCAGCCGATAAGATAGATGGTGCAATTAAAAACTCGTTCATGCGTATCCCCGTAAATCAGCAAATATTGTAAAAAGAGTACAGACTAAGAAGTTGTCTATAGTGCATTAAAATAGGGCAATTGAGCCTTTTTTGTGCAACTGAATGTGTGATCCCTCACAGGCAAATTATAAGAGTCATAAAGAAATGAACAAGGGGTATTGGATTTGTTGTTTTAAATCAGTGTGTTAATTCGTTTTTTTCTTCGTTTTCACTTGGTAAAGCTGCACAGGCACCACTTTTGCAGATTTCTATTTAGCTACTTGAAGCACAGCGTCTGCACTCGTCAACCACTTAAAAGCGTGCAGTACCAAAAATGATGAGGAAACACATGAAAACTATCAAATTCACCACTTTGACGTCAGCCGTTGCTGCCACTTTACTATATTCACAAGCTGCACTAGCTGATGTGTCGGCAAATATTGGCGTCGTGTCTGAGTATCACTTCCGTGGTGTCGCGCAAACAACCGATGCATCTGCAAGTGCTGGCCTAGATTACACGAATGAAGGGTTTTACCTAGGAACGTGGGCTGCGGATGTAGGTGATGGCTTAGAGGTCGACTTTTATGGTGGCTATGGATTTGATATTACGGATGGGCTTTCAAGCAGCATTGGCTTTACAACTTATCAGTACACTGGTGATTTTGATTCTGCTTACAATGAGGTTAATTTGGGACTGAGCTATGGCTTATTCTCTTTAGATTATGCGATTGGAACACGTGAAGACGATTTTGATTTAGGCATCGTCGAATCTGACTATACATTTCTTTCACTCTCTGTCGCGTATGAAGGTTTTTACGGAACATTTGGTACATATGGCGATGAGTCCGATGGCGAATATTTCGAAGCTGGTTATGGAACTCAAGTGGGCGGCTTCGATGTTGGTGTATCCGTTCTTGTTAGCGGTAGCGATCTTAATGACGATGAAACGATTTACTTTAGTATTGGTAAAACCTTCAACTTGTAACTCTTACTAACATAAATTCATTACTGACATGTTATTCGGGACAACAAAATCATAATAATAATAAGGTTGTCCTTCTTTTTCTGTGTTCCCCTTTCTATCTCTGCATTCCCAACATTCGTTTACAACCTATCGTTCCACTCTTTTCCAGCTAACGTCTTTGCACTGATTAATACAGTCGTTTAAATGTGTTTTAGAAACATAAAAAATGAAACAAAAAATTAACCTTTAAAAATTTAACCATTTTTTGCATTTCTCGTGAAAAATGATAACCTTCTTCGGCTAAAAAAATATTACCTAAAAGTTCTCAACAAAAATACATAAGGAAGACACATATGAAATTGGCAAAAATCTGTGCAGTAGCAGCGGTTTCTATTGCATCTTTAGCATATTCCCATGCTGCATCTGCTGCCTTAAAAGCAGGGTTTGGTGTTGCTTCTGAACACCACTTCCGTGGCGTAGCCCAAACAAACGATGCTTCTGCAAACATCAATATTGATTGGCAAGAAGATGGCTTTTATGTAGGTGCATTTGCAGTTGACGTCAATAAAGGCTTTGAGGTCGATGGCTACTTCGGTTACAGACACAAGTTTGACAATGGCGTTGGTGCACAAATTGGTGCAACAACTTACCAGTTCACTGGTGATCATTCTTCAACGGCTAACGAATTGAACCTTGGCTTAAGTTACGGCATCGCGACAGTAGACTTCGCTGTCGGTAAGAAAAACGAAGACATCGACTTAGGTATTCCAGAGTCTGACTATACTTTTGTTTCTTTAACGTTGGCTCACAATGGCTTCTTTGCACGTGTTGCGGGCTTAGGTAACGACTTCGAAGGTGAATACTTCCAAGGTGGTTACATGACAAATGTTGCCGGCTTTGACGTTGGTGTTACTTTAGCGTGGAGTGGTAAAGATCTGGATGACGACGAGAGCTTGTTATTCAGCATCCGTAAGACTTTTGAGCTTTAATTCAAAACGTTAATAGCCTTTATATTTCTCTTTTAGGGTAACTTTTTTATGTGAATAAGTTATCCTAAATTCACAATGCCTTTTGCATTTATCTAATTTTTTCACGGTAATAAAGATTGGCATAATTGGTATTTGACGTTTGACTTCCGTTTTTATTGTGCCTCTAATTACTCAACTATCGTTGAGAAGTTCAGTTAAGATTCAGTCGTCACCATGCAGAATCTCCTCCAAGGTTAAAGTCGTATCTAAATATTTCAGAGCCGTTTTGACGATGAGCCGCTTTTTATTTGCGATAAACTCACGTTGCTTAAACTTTGTTCAGGGCTATAATGTAACCAAATCTTACGGAGTGAGCTAATATATGCTAAGTATGAGAAAAAGCATCTTTGTGCTTACGTATACCGTTGCATTGCTGTCAACTTCATCGGCAGTATTTGCTGGCGCAACGGAGCAGCGTCGTGGTGCTGAGTGTTGCGATAACAAAGCACAAGTCGAGCGTCAAATCGTGCATAAGCAAAAGTCCAAAGCTGCTGAATGTAGTGATGACTCAGCAAAAAATGTGAGTTGGGGGTCGTGGCTGGTTGGTAATAGCCGCTCGTCTCAGTTTCATTATTTGGACTTGCTAGAATTGCTGTTCAGAAATGATGAACCGGTTGCCACTGCGGAGCCTTCATCTTATAAGTAGTATCAGAACAGCCTTAATGTTTTAAGGAGCTACTATGAGACTACTGCCTTCTCTATCATCTTCCAGCGAATTTTGGTCTGTCTTTAAAAGTGTTGCGGCTAGCATGTTTGGCGTGCAGTCCGAGCACAATCGGCAGGCTGATTTTCAGAAAAAGTCCATTCTCCCCTTCCTTCTTGTTGGGGTTTTGTTTGTTATCGGGTTTATCGGTGCAATTATGATTGCCGTTAACCTAATGATAGGAGCGACTCCTACTTAGCTTGACTCTCTGGAGTAAATATCGCGAGTAGCTCTTTCGTTTTTTTTCGCTTGTCTTTCTTTTGACTAATGTTTCTGGCTGCCTTTAGGAAAACAAGGCGAGCTTGTTCATAAATCTCGCGAGTAAACGGCGTATCATGGTTGCTGATCATCACAGGAATTCGTTTCTGAAGTGCTGCCATTGCGCTTAAATGTGCCAGCTTTTCTTGTTGCTCAGCAGAGAAACCATCTTTAGCGTAGGAGGTGAAGGAAGCGGTTGGGCTAATAGGTGCGTAAGGTGGGTCGCAATAAACAATGGCATCGTCGGGAAGGGTGCGAAACACTTCTTCGAAGTCTAAGCATGTGAAGGTCGCCTTACTCGCTTTTTTCGCGAAATATCGAAGCTCAATTTCAGGAAAGTAGGGTTTCTTATAACGTCCAAAGGGTACATTAAAAATACCTTTTGAGTTGTAACGGCACAGGCCATTATAACAAAACCGATTTAAGTACAGAAATAATACTGAGCGGTGGTAAGGATCGGTTGTTTGGTTAAATTCTTCTCGAATTTGATAGTAGGTTTCTTTGTTATTGTATTCCCCATTGAAAAACGTCTTGGTATCTTGAATATAAGTTTCAACATCGTTTGCAACGCATTTAAAGAGGTTGATGAGATCTGGATTGATGTCATTCAAGATGTAAGCATCATAATTACTTCGAAGAAAAATAGAACCGGCACCGACAAAAGGTTCGACAAGTAGCCTACCTTTGGGCAGTCTCCGACAAATTTTTTCTGAGATAGATGCTTTACCTCCGGCCCATTTGAGAAAGGCGCGGGGTTTTCGAGAAGGTTTCAAAAAAACGTATCTTGGTAACTTAGATTGAAGGTGGCGTCATTGTACCTTAGCCACAATAATAGTTAACAGAAATTGTCGTTATCGCGATCATCCGCTAAAAGATTCAGCGAATAACGGTAAAGACAATGATCCGACGCTATTTTTCAGGATAACCTTGGGCAATTTCTTGTTTTACGGTTGTTATTGATTTCGCGAAAGGCGCACTTTGTCGTGTTGTTTGAGGTAGTTCGCTAACGGAGCTTCGTGCTTCATCTAGGCTGTTGAACGCTTTGTTATAAACAACAACAAACCAGTTTCCGCCGTAGCGTTGAGTTTTATATACCCAGACACGGTCTTGAAGGCGATTATCCGCTAAATATTGCTCTAGTACACTTTGGCTACTCATTCCAGAAACTTGCAGTAGATATTGAGACTCCTTCAAATCAAGCAGATTACGCTCATTAAACAAATAAGATGGAGCAGGTGGTGTTTCGGTTTGACGCTCTAACTCTTCAACGCTAACAATATCCTCAATACGGTAATCTTCAACTTCTGTACTATTTTCACTTAGCGTCTCGCTGAGTTCATTCGCCGTTGTGACGTCTGCGATTTCAGGTTGTGGAGAGGGGGAGGTTTCCTGTGTGCTATCAGCCTGTTGCTGAGATGAGCTATTCAAATTCTCAGGTAGTGGTGGGCCTACAAACTCGACATTAGAAGTGTCAGCTTTAGCCATTCTTCCGGCTAATTCGTTGGGGATGAGTGGCTCGGCAATGACCGTTGGTTCGTTCTTCGCTGTATTGTCTTGCAGCTGTTTTAAGCGTGATTTTGGAATATCGACTATGGACTCGGCTTGAGAAAGCTCTAGCCCCCCCGAGTTGGTATTAATTGTTTCGGGTTGCTTGATGGTCTTAGCCGATGAGGCATCTGGGGCCTTCTGTACTGGTGTTTCGGGAAGGTTTACCGGGATGACTTTACGCGCTAACCGTTCGCTCTCTTCTTTCCAGTTGCTAACAAATCCTGTATTCGCTTCTTCAGTTAACGAGTTATCTTCAGTTTGCGTTTTTTGGTTGGTTTCTTCCTGCGCTTTTTGTGTCGTCGAGTCTGTTTCAGCTAAAAGAGCTTTGGCCTCTTCCCACTCTTGTGCTGGAGAGCTGGCTTCGGTTTGAAAGAGAAATTGAGCAAAATCTTTAAATGCCGATTGCGTTAAATCGAAATATTGCCAAATCAAAAGACCGCTGAAACAGATGATGAAGGTACAGATAGCGAGCAACTTTACCCACCAATTAGTTAATACTGATGCGGGGGGATCATAAGCGAGGGCTCTTGCTTTTAATCTTTCATTAAACTCTTTACGTTTAGACTTAATAAAAGCATCTAGATCGCCTTCAATTTCTTGCTCAGCTTTCATTTCAACCGTTTCACTGGTTAATAAAACGGGTTTGTCATTATTATTTGTTGGCAACCATGACTTGGTTCTTTCTGCCCATTCTTGCTCACCAAATAAGATGATATTAATTTGTTGGTGGTTTCGTGCAAACCGAGTTTGTAATACTAAGTCCCACAATTCTTGTAGGATTTGGTCTGGGATCCTTTCTGCACGAGTAACGGCAATTAAAAGTGGTGTGTTGCGTTGTTCTCTAGTGGCAACTAGCTGCAAAAGCGGTAAGTCTATACTTGGGGAGTTTCCAACGACTTGACGGGCAAATTCATGTCGAACATCTTCTTCACTGTGAAAGCTGTTACCCGTTAAATAAACAATATCTACATCGCTTTGTTTAGCCCCTAAAAATGCTTCAACGAACTTTTGTTGGTCGCCCATTTGATCGCCGCTGATAAATACCATTTGCGACGAATAGGAAACAAGATGCTCTAATCGCTCGGAGAGGTCAGTAAATTCATTTAACAAATTGTGCATATGCAAAACGACCGCCTCTCTTAGTTAGGGTTAAATTATGCTACGTAACTCGCCTTCCGAAACTTCTTTGGTGACGATGGCTTTTCCGATACCTTGCGGGATAATGAATCGAATATTTCCAGCAAGAACTTTCTTATCTCGACGCATATGTTTCATGAAATCATCGAAAACCATGCTTTCAGGCTTTTCTAACGGTAATGAAAATGCCTGTAACAACTGTACTATGCGACGGAAATCTGACTGTGACAACCAGCCTTTCTCCAGTGCTATCTTTGAAGCAAGAACGGTGCCAGCGGCGACGGCTTCTCCATGTAACCAGTTACCATAGCCTTGTTCGGCTTCTATCGCATGACCAAAAGTATGGCCTAAATTCAATAATGCTCGAATTCCTGATTCCTTTTCGTCTTGCGCCACAATTTCGGCTTTTATTTCACAGCATCGCGAAATTGCATATTGCAAAGCGTCGGCTTCAAGTGAGGATAACGCATCAATATGGTTTTCTATCCACTGGAAGAAGTCTGCATCGTATATGATGCCGTATTTGATAACCTCTGCCATTCCCGCGGCGAACTCCCTTTTAGGGAGAGTGTGTAGTGTGTTGGTATCAATAAATACGGCTTTAGGTTGGTAAAACGCACCGATCATGTTTTTACCAAGAGGATGATTAATTGCAGTTTTTCCTCCTACAGAGGAGTCGACTTGAGACAATAAGGTTGTGGGGACTTGGATAAATGGAATTCCCCGTTGATAAGTTGCTGCAACAAAGCCCGACAAATCACCTATGACACCTCCGCCTAATGCGAGAATAGTGGTGTCCCTTGACGCATTTATCTCGAGCAATTGCGTCAATGCAGACTCAAAACTATTGACGTTTTTGAATTGTTCTCCATCGGGAATTTCAATGACATGAACTTTAATATTGTCATTAAGACACGCTTTTAGCTTTTCTAAATAAAGTTCAGAAACAGTTGGGTTGGTGATGATGACCGCAAGGTTTGATTGAATGAATTGAGAAATACCAAGTGAATCGGGGCCTGAATTCAGCACCCCTGATTTAACTTCTATGGGATAGCTGCGCTCTCCCAATGCTACGTGAATGGTTGACAAGCGCATTTCTCCGGTTTGTATGGAATTAGAAGATTAGAGGTTAAAGCCCGATTTGATTAATGATTTCATTGGCTACTGCACGTGCGCTTTGATCATCTGTGCGTACAGTGTAGTCGGCAATTTCTTCGTATAACGGGTTACGTTCACCGGCTAAATCCTTCAATACTGATTCAGGATTGTCAGCATTTTGTAGTAAAGGACGTCGCTTGTCGCGCTGAGTTCTAGCGACTTGTTTATCTACCGTTGTTTCAAGATATACAACGATGCCTCTAGCTGATAGTCGGTTTCTAACGGACTTTCTGATAACAGAGCCACCACCCGTAGCGAGTACTATGCCCTGCTTTTCTGTGAGATCCGCGATAACATTTTCTTCGCGGTCACGGAATCCTTCTTCGCCTTCAATATCAAAAACCCAGGCTATATCCGCTCCTGTTCGGCGTTCAATTTCCTGGTCGGAATCGTAGAACTCCAAGTGTAATTGGTCTGCTAGGTGTCTACCAATTGTGCTTTTTCCAGCGCCCATTGGACCAATTAGAAAGATATTACGTTTTTCGGCCATTTTAAAATTACGTCACAATTTTTTGATTAGTTACTTTTAATTATAGGAGAAACAACCCCCCTCGAGATTTTCGAGGGCGGGATTATCTCAGGAGTCTGCTCAGTTATGCAAGTTCTGGCTGACAATTAACTCTGGCAGAGGTCAATAAAATTATCAAAATGCCGTTATTTTGGGCTTTTAGGTAGTGATTTACTGACATCTTCTGGGTGTTAGCGTTCAGAAAAAGAAAGAACGCACCGAAAACAGCCTTCTTATTATAGCGCTTCGGACAGAATTTTGGGTGTAACAAAAATTAAAAGCTCTCGCTTATCGTTAATCTGTTGAGAGTTCTTAAATAAACGTCCGATAGCTGGAAGATCACCTAAAACAGGTACTTTATTTTCTGTGTCGGCAGTAGTTTGTTGAAAAATACCTCCTAAAACGATGGTTTCACCGTTTTCTACAAGCACTTGAGTGCTAATCTCTTGGGTGTCGATAGCAACCGCAGGCCCTGTTGGTGTTGATACAGTTTCCCCTCGGGTATCTTGGGTAACAACCAAATCTAAAATGACTCGATTATCAGGTGTGATGTGAGGAATGACTTTCATACTTAGAACCGCCTTCTTGAAGGTAACAGAAGTTGCTCCGCTGGAAGTCGATTGCACATAAGGGATCTCTGTACCTTGTTCGATGTAAGCCTCATGTTGGTTGGCTACCGTTATTCTCGGGCTTGCAATAATTTCGCCTTTGTTTTCACTTTCTAACGCAGATAATTCTAAGTCTAATATTGTTCCGTCGATCAGTCGGGCAACGCTAATTCCTATTCTTCCCGCTGGATTATTAACGGGTAAGTTCACATTTAATCGGTCAGCGACATCGGGTATTTCGCCGCCCCCGACCGTTTCCGCGCCTTCGATAGAACCTGAAATACCATCGGAGTCTTGTTGATCAGTAAAGCCCCAACGCACACCAATTTGCTCATCTACTCCATCTCTGACGGTGACCATTCGTGACTCGATGAGTACCTGACGCACAGGAATATCTAGTATTTGAACCATGTTAATGGCGTTATCTATGGATTCTTGTGTATCACGAATAATAAGAGAATTGGTTCTTTCATCTACGGTTACAGAACCTCTCGTGCTTAGAATGCTGCTTTCTTTTGATTTTAATATAGGTGCTAATTCAGAGGCTTTGGCATAATTGATTTGAATATTATGCGTACGCAAAGGTGCCAAGTCGGCAACTTGTTTTTGTGATTGTAGTTGCTGTGTCTCTCTCGCTGCTAGTTCTTCCGCTGGGGCAATAAGCAGTATGTTGCCCTCTTTTCTCTGATCCAGTCCTTTGATTTTTAGAATCATGCTTAATGCTTGATCCCAAGGTACTTGGTTGAGATTAATCGTAACATTTCCCGTTACTGTGTCTGTTGTTACTAGGTTAAAACCATTGACCTGAGCAATGATTTGCAAAACTTGTCTAACAGGAACATCTTGGAAATCCAGTGAAATTGGTGAGCCCGTATACTTTTGTGAATCAATTTTTTCAGGGAGAACCTTGGCTTTAGGTTTTATGTCGATGATTAAGTTTTTATTTTCTTTGTTGTGATGATAATCAAAAGGGGCATTTGTTGTAATAACGACACGGCTGGCTCGTGAGTCTTCAAATGTTTCAATACTCTCAACAATCGTGCCGAAGTCCTTTACGTTGAGGCGATATAGTTGCTCTTTTGCCAGTTTTACGTTCGGAAAGTCGATGGAAAGGCTTGTATTATTTTTGCTGACAATCATTTGGAATTGAGAGTCACTAAGGGAGATCTGAGTTCTGCCTTGCTCATTGCGGAATCGTTCAAAATCAATGTTCACCAGCGACGTATTTTGTTTTTCGGATAGTATTTGCTCTGGATTGACCAGCGTTGGTAAATTCGTTTCTTGAGCAAGTAGTGTTGAAGATACACATAAACATATTATCAAAAGACAAAATGAGCTCACTGAGTATGTTCTTGATGAGTAATGATTGATATTAGACTCAAACATCGTTGTTTTCTCCAGTGCTCTGAGCGAGGCTTAGTTTGGACGCTTTGGTTTTCCAACAGCCAGTGCCATCGGGTAGCAATTCTGTAAAGTGGATCGTATTGTTTGAAATGCGGGTAATTTCTCCGAAAAATAAGCCTAACCTATCTCCCAACGTTACTTTGTAAAGCTTCCCGTCGGACGCTGAAATAATTCCCCAAGTTTTCCCTTCGCTATTTAAAAATCCCATCACTTTTAGGGCGTCGACACCAAACCTTTCCAACGGCATCTTAGTGCGCTGAGTATTGGGTTGCAGGCAACTGGCAACAGGTTCTTTTATGACTGTTTGTTGCCCTTCTCTTTTTCGTTGGAAAGGGCTGCGTAAATGCGCTACTGAATATTGAAATGCAGGTTGTGTTTCAAAGGTTGGATAAGGTTCTATTGCTGTAGGAGGTGTATTCGCAACATCCGCAATAAATTGGTTGAGATCGTCTGTTTGAGGAGTGCAAGCCGTTAATAATATGCTTATTAACGTGGTTATGGTTTTATGGCTGGGCATCACTTACCTCCTCTAAAGTTGAGGTGCGATAAGTCTTGGCCTGTAACTGTAAATTTAGCTCTTCACCGTCTACTTTTATTTCGAAGTTATGTACGGTTACGATTCGAGGTAGTGCCGCTACCTCCGCTAAGAATTCCCCGAAGTCGTGATATTGTCCTGTCACTTCCATTTGTATAGGCAGTTCGGTGTAAAATTCTTTGGGGATCTCTTGTTGCCAATTCAGCAATTTAAATGTGAGCCCCGCAGAGGTGCCAACAAATGTAATGTCATCTAGTAATCCTGGAGTTTCGTTGGAAGTAGGCAATGACTTAAGCATGGATTTAAAGTCTGCTCGTAACTGTTCTAGTTGTTCTTGGTAAGCTTCTAAGTTCGCTGCGAAAGCATATTTTGAACGGTAACTTCGTTTTAGATCGAGTTCGGTTTTTTTTGCCGATTCGAGGGTGGGAAGCTTGTCTTTTACGATTAGGAAGTAACCTAAAACGGAAACAAGAATCGCCACAAAGAGCGCCACCACAACTTTGACTTCAAATGGCCATACCGCCATCTGTTCGGGGTCAAGGTCGTTCATATCCTTTAGCTTTTTGAAGTCAAAACGCATTACTTTTTGCCTCCCTTTTCTGATGAAATGGCTGGAAGAGGCATAAGCTCAGGGCTAATTTCGAAGTTTAATTTAAATTCGCTACCGGCGTCAGTTGACCCTGTATTGGCAACAATGGATGTAAGCTCTCCATTAATAAATAGGCTTGATGCTTCCAGTTTTCGCATGAATTCTGAAAGGTGATTATTGGACTCGCTTCTGCCTAACACTTCAATTTTACGATTCGTTCGCTTTAAGCTGGAGAAGGAAACGCCACTAGGGGTTAATTTAACTAACTCGTTGACAACTTTTGGTGCAACATTGCGACTATCTTGCAGTTGTTCAATCAGGGCAATTTGTTTTTCTAAAGCTTGTTTATTGTTTTTTATGTCTTTAATTTTTCCAATTTTCACATCAACAATGGCGATCTGCTGCTGTAAAAATATGTTTCTCTCATTTTGATTGGAGATCATTTTTTCAATAACCATTCCAACCAAATACATGGAGCCAATAGAAGCAAGGGCTACGACTAATAGTACGGCAATATATTGCTTCTTTTGCTTTTCCCTTAGTTTTTCTCGCCAAGGTAGGAGATTTATGTGTGGCATGATTGGGTGCTCCTGCATGCTAAACCTACGGCAATGGCATAAATTGGTCCAGATTGGCGGTCAATATGGGGAGCATTCTTTGAAAGTAAGGTAAAGGGATTAAATACCTCGAATTGTTTGTTCATATCGGTGCTGAGATCTGATACTAAGCCTTCTATTAACGTGCCGCCTCCACTTAATAATAGAGTCTTAGGTGCGTCTTTGTGACTTGAGCCTGTGTAGAGTTGCATCACTTTATTGAAGCTTTGCTGTAGATTTCCTAAAAAGTGAGGGTAAGCATCGTTCCGCCATGTTTCAGGAAGGGTTTGGTCCTTTAGTTGTTGAATCGCTGTATTTTGGTCGAGGCCGTGGAATAAGCATATGTCTTTGATGAGATGATCTGTGCCAAATGGCAATTCTTTGCTATGCATCTCTTGGTTCTCGTCAATAACGGTAAGTTGGAGTTGCGTGGCACCGATGTTAAAACAAGCGATGGCTTGACCTGAGGTTGATTGCCTAAAATGCTGTAGTGCGTTTCCTAGCGCAAAGCCTTCAATATCAATAATTTTAGGCTCAAATTCCAACTCTCTAAGCAGGGTAATTCGACTGTCTATCATGTTTTTGTGAGCAACGCTCAATAGCACATCGTCCCTTTCATCGGTTTGGGTGCCGAGTTTTTCGAAGTCGATATAAACGTCTTCCAATGGAAATGGGATAAGGCTATCTGCTTCGAGCTCTATTTGAGCTTCAAGTTCTGCGTCCGTTTGATTCGGGAGCATATACACTTTTTTGGTTAGAACGGAAGTGCCCGAAACAGCAACACTCACCTCTTTGTTTTTGAGCTTAAGTCGATGTTTGACTTTCTTAATACAATGGCTAATTGCGTCAAAATCTTTCACTTCTCGCTCTGCAAACGCTTCTCCCAAAATAGGTTCACAAGCGGCATCTGTTATTTCGAACACACCGTTAGAGTGATTCAGCAAAACTGCTTTTACAAACCGGGTGCCTATATCTAGGCCAAGCAAGGGCTTTTGTTTTGGTTGCAAAAGTTTTTTTAGCACCATGCACTCCGGTTTACGTGTTTAGTTACATTTATCGACATTATTACCGAATTAACTTAACTCTTTGTTTTGTCTGGCTGTACTTAAGTATATTTAAAGATGATTTTATTCGGCTAAGCTAATGGGCCTGTTCTGCTTCAATGCTTTATCTAATAGGCTTTAAAGGGATTTTATTAGCATAGAAACGAATTTGGAAAGGGGCAAAAAAGAGAGGTATTTCATACCTTTTTAGGTATTAATATAGGAATAAATGAGAAAAATGCCGCATAATTTAACGGTAAATTCCCCTTTTATAAAAGGAATAGACATGGCAACCAGCGTAATGTTGGTTACAATAAGACAGCTTACTACCATAACTTCAAAAGAGTATCGTTTTCAGCAGTGAAATATTTTAAACGAGTTATCAGTTTGGCCGCGATTGCAATGGTGATGGGGCTTTGTTCTGTAGCTGGTCTTTATTTTTATATCAAGCCTGACCTACCGAGTGTTTCAGTCCTTAAAGATGTGCGTTTGCAAACGCCGATGAAGGTGTTTACGCAAGACGGTAAGCTCATCTCCCAATTCGGAGTTAAGCGACGCATCCCTCTTGGGCTTGATGATGTACCCCAAACGCTTATTCACGCGATTCTTGCTACTGAAGATAGCCGCTTCTTTGAACATCCTGGGATTGATCCGATAGGCATTCTCCGTGCGGCTTTTAATTTGGTACTGACTGGAGAAAAAGGCCAAGGTGGAAGTACATTAACGATGCAGCTTGCTCGTGGATTCTTTTTAACGCGTGAAAAAACATTTTTACGTAAGTTTAAAGAAATCTTCATTGCTTGGCATATCGAGCGGGTTCTCACGAAAGAAGAAATCCTAGCGCTATACATAAACAAGGTTGAGCTTGGACATCGCTCATTCGGCTTTGGTGCAGCCGCGCAGGTATACTATGGGAAAGACATCAAAGAGTTGACCCTCGCACAAATTGCGACTTTGGCGGGTCTGCCAAAAGCGCCGTCTACAATGAATCCAATCAGTCGTCCAGAACGCTCTTTAATGCGTCGAAAAGTTGTTCTCTCGAGAATGAAAACGGAGGGCTATATTACGGATGAGCAATATATGGTTGCGGCCAACGCAGCCGTGACAGCCGAAAAACATGGAGCTGAAATCGAGTTAGATGCGCCTTATTTAGCTAACGTTATTTATGAAGAAATGATTAGCTTATATGGTAAAGAGGAAGCAGAGACCGGTGGTTACAATGTTTATGCAACCGTGCCATCGCATTTACAATTGGCTGCTAGGAATGCCGTTGTTCAGAACCTCCATGATTACGACGAAAGACATGGTTATCGTGGTCCGGTGGCAACACTTTGGAACCAAGAAGAAGATGTGCCTTGGACAGAACAAGACATGCTTGACTATTTATCACCAGTTCCAAGCTACAAGCCTCTTGAGCCCGCCATCGTGACACAAGTGTATGAAAAAGCGATCACCGTGCTAAGTAAAAGTGGCGAATATCATTACATTGATTGGGATGGATTGGCGTGGGCTCGTCCATTTTTGAGTGATACCAAACAAGGCCCTGAACCTGAGGTGGCAGCAGATGTTGCGAAAATAGGTGAACATGTTTGGATTCGTCGGATGCAAGACGCAGATGTGTGGCAACTTAGCCAATTCCCCGATGCCTCAGGAGCGCTTGTGGCTCTTGACCCTAATAATGGTGCAGTACGCGCTATTGTTGGTGGCTATAGCTTCTATCAAAGTCAGTTTAATCGAGCTACACAAGCCAAGCGACAAGTGGGTTCGAACATTAAACCTTTCTTGTATTCCGCAGCTTTAGAAAATGGTTATACCTTGTCTTCTATCATTAATGATGCCCCCATAAACCAGTGGGACCGAGGGTCAGGTAATGCATGGCGCCCTAAAAACTCCCCCGCAATTTACGATGGTCCAATTCGGATGCGCATTGCTTTAGGGAAGTCTAAAAACGTGGTTTCAGTCCGTTTACTTAGAGCCGTGGGTATTGATAACGTGCGCCAATACATGCGTCAGTTTGGTTTCGATTTGAGTGACTTACCACGTGATGAGTCTTTATCCTTGGGAACCGCTTCGCTTGCGCCGATAGAGGTTGTCACTGGCTTTGCAACATTTGCCAATGGTGGTTACGCCGTGACGCCGCACTTTATTGAACGAATAGAAGGGCAGTTTGGTGAGTACGTTTGGCAAGCCTCTCCACCAACTGCGTGTCCTGCTTGTGCGTTAAGTGATGGCTCAATTGCTCAAGTGAGTCCAGATACCAGTATGCTCAAAGAATCCGTGCAAAGTGCGGCACAGCTTCCTCCTCAAGCACAACGAATTATCTCAGAACAAAATGCGTTTTTAGTGGCTGAAATGATGCGTACTGCAATTACTGGCAGCGGTAGCACTCGAAATAAAACTTACTGGCGAGGCACTGGTTGGCGAGCGAATACACTGCTCAGACGAAAAGATATTGCCGGTAAAACTGGAACAACCAATGATGCTAAGGATACTTGGTTTAGCGGGTTTTCACCTAAGCTGGTGGCTACTGCTTGGGTTGGATTCGACGATATGAGCCGCTCATTAGGGCGAACTTCTCGCAACAAATATTTATTCAATCAAGTAAGAAAACAAACTGGTCGGAGTCCAAATATTATTGGAAATGCTATGGTAGGAGGGGAAGACGGAGCTCGAGTGGCGCAACCTGCTTGGATTCGTTTCATGGAAAAAGCGCTACAGGACTACCCAGAGGTCAATAAACATATTCCAGAAGACATCGTTACCGTGCGTATTGACCGAACTACTGGTAAGCTAACGGACCGGGTCGATCATACTTCCCGATTCGAGTATTTTATGTCTGGAACGGAGCCTCAAACCTATGTAGATGAACGCGAAATTGTTGACCCTGTGGGCGATAACGAAGCGGAACCTGCACCAACGGACGAAATATTTTAGTACGCAATAAACCAATTTTTGAAGATTGTTTGATAGTGCGCAGTTGCTTCAGGCAGCTTTGCATCATCCATAATTCGTCAGGCTTTACTAAGCATCAATAACAATAAAAAAGCCTTAACCCTTAGTCATCAACGATACCGTAGTAAAATGACAGAATCACAAAAAAGCGAACCTCTTTATATACCCTATGCTGGCCCTGCATTAATTGAAACACCTTTGTTGAACAAAGGTAGTGCGTTTAGTGCCGAAGAACGAGCAGCTTTCAACCTAACCGGGCTATTACCGCCGCGTTATGAATCTATCGAAGAGCAAGTGAAGCGTTGTTATGCTCAGTACAGCAGCTTTAATGAACCCATTAACAAACATATTTATCTTCGTGCGATTCAAGACAACAACGAAACCTTGTTTTATCGGTTAATCACAGAAAACATCGATGAGATGATGCCGATCATTTATACCCCCACGGTGGGGGATGCCTGTGAACAATTCTCCGATATTTACCGCAATGCAAGAGGCTTATTCATTTCTTATGATGAGCGTCATCAAATGGACGACATTTTGCGTAACGCCACTAAGCGTAATGTGAAAGTGATAGTTGTTACCGATGGAGAGCGCATTCTTGGTCTTGGCGATCAGGGCATTGGGGGAATGGGTATTCCTATTGGCAAATTATCCTTGTATACGGCCTGTGGTGGCATTAGTCCTGCGTACACCTTGCCGATTATGTTGGATGTGGGCACAAACAACGAAAAGTTACTGAACGACCCGATGTACATGGGATGTAGGATGAATCGTATTGGTCAAGAAGAGTACGACGAATTCATCGGTATGTTCATGAACTCAGTGAAAAAGCGTTGGCCCGATGCCATGATTCAATTTGAGGACTTTGCACAGCATAACGCTACGCCAATTTTGAATCGTTACCGCCATGAAGTGCGTTGTTTTAACGATGATATTCAGGGGACTGCGGCAGTTACGGTAGGCACTTTGTTGGCGGCTTGTCGCAGCAAAGGGGCAAAGCTATCTGAACAAAAAGTTGTATTTGTTGGCGCAGGTTCAGCGGGATGTGGTATTGCTGAGCAGATCATCCAACAAATGGTGGCTGAAGGTATTTCCGAAACACAAGCGCGCCAACAGATCTTCATGATTGACCGCTATGGCTTAGTGACTGATAAAACCCCGAACTTACGCGATTTCCAACAGAAGCTGATGCAGGCGTCTAGTGCCATTGATGATTGGCATTATGAAGGGGAGTATCCCTCGCTATTAGAAACGGTGGGCACCATCAAAGCGGGCATTTTGATTGGTGTTTCTGGTCAGGCTGGTTTGTTCACTGAAGCGGTGATTAAAACGATGCATCTAGGATGTGAAAAGCCGATTATTTTCCCGCTCAGTAATCCTTCGCGCCAAATTGAAGCGCATCCAAAACAGGTGATTGAATGGACAAACGGTGAAGCTATTGTTGCTACGGGGAGTCCTTTCAAGGCAATTCAATTTAGTGGAAAAGAATATGTGATCCCGCAGTGTAACAATAGTTATATTTTCCCGGGAATTGGCTTAGGTGTGTTGGCTTCGAAAGCGCGTTTGATTAGCGATGGCATGTTAATGGTTGCTAGCCAAACATTGGCCGAATGTTCGCCGAATGCGAATACTGGAAGTGGTGACTTGTTACCGCCATTGAAAAAGGTGGCAGAAGTCAGTAAGAAAATTGCATTTAATGTTGCTAAACAAGCTCAGGCTGAGCAATTGGCGTTGGTTTTGGATGACGACATGCTGCTCGACAAAATCGAACGTCACTTCTGGACGCCAGAGTATCGTCAATATAAGCGTGTGAGTATTTAATTCCTTTCTTGCTAGCGCGTGTCTATTTTAAACCCCCTAAATCGAAGGGGGTTTTTGCTGTTTAAAGGTGGTTTCTGCCCGATGGAGTCATTATTGAATGACACCTTTTGCGCGTAACTGAGCAATTTCTTCATCAGATAAGTTGAGTGTTGCTTTCAAAATACTGTCGGTATGCTGACCACAATAAGGTGGCGGTAAATCGTAACTGACAGGGGTGTCCGAGAGCTTTAAGGGTGAGCCCACTAATGAAATCGGTTTGGATGTTAACGGGTGAGCCATCGACACTTGCATTTGTCTTTCTATGACTTGTTCAGATTCAAAAACATCGTTCATCTTATTCACTGGTGCACAGGGAATAGTGTTGTTTTTCAATTTCTCTAGCCAGTAATCGGTGCTGTGAAGTTGCAGGATGTCAGCTATTAATGGGCAAAGTGTGTCTCGGTTATTTACACGTTCTGCATTACTTGCAAAGTTTGGATCCGTCGACCACTCAGGTCGTTCAAGTGTGTGTGCTAATCGGGCGAACTGTGTGTCATTTCCCACCGCAAGAATGATATAGCCATCGGCAGTGGCAAAGGTTTGGTAGGGTACGATGGACGGGTGTGCGTTGCCTTGGCGTGGGGCGGTCTTGCCTGAGGTTAAATAATATTGTGCGATATTGGTTAAACTAGCAACGCCACAATCCAATAGGCTTAAGTCGACCATTTGGCCTTTTCCAGTTGCATGGCGCGCGTGAAGTGCCGCTAATATACCTGCGACAGCGTTCAAACCTGTCATCACGTCAACTAACGCCACGCCTACTTTCATTGGCTCCGCTTCAGGTTCGCCCGTACAAGCCATCAATCCAGACATGGCTTGTGCGAGAAAATCATAGCCGGGTTCTTTTCGCATTGGTCCGGTTTGACCAAAACCAGAAATTGCGCAGTAAACCAGCTTTGGGTAGCGGCTCTTTAGTTGCTCATACTCCAGCCCAAATTTGGCGAGTCCATCGACTTTAAAGTTATGCACGAGTACATCTGATTCAGCCAAAAGTTGATGAATCAGAGCTTGCCCTGCCTTTGTTGTCATGTCGATAGCAATGGATTGCTTGTTGCGATTGGCGCTTAGGTAGTAAGCACTTTCGGCAGTGTTTTGATGATCATCGGATTGCAGAAAGGGAGGTCCCCAGCGGCGTGTATCATCGCCTAAATTGGGACGCTCAACTTTGATAATGTCAGCCCCTAAATCTCCTAACATTTGGGTGCAGTAAGGGCCGGCAAGAACGCGAGATAGGTCCAGTACGCGAACGCCTTGTAGTGCTTTATTGGTCATTGTTATGAGTATGTCGCGAAAAGATAACAATGATTATAAAGCTTAGCGCTAGCGACTGGGCATATTTTACTGAAGTTAATTCACTTGCTTCGTCGGAATGGTTTCCGTATTAGAAAACGGGTTGCCCGTCATTTTGACGAGGTACTCCATCGACACTTCATCACACGCATTCTTTTTCGGGCAAATATCGCAATCTTTAATGACCTTTTCCGGCAGGCTGTCCATGGGCGTATTGGCAAAACCTAGCTTGGCGAAGAATTGGGGGGCGCGCGTGAGCACAATAACGCGTTGTAGTTCAATGTGACGTGCTTGCTCTAACAAGAATTGAATCATTGCTTTACCCTGACCGTGCCCTTGTGAATCTGGCATAACCCCAACGGAGCGGATTTCAGCGAGCCCTGTTTGATAGATATATAAACAGGCGCAACCTACAACTTGACCATCGACTTCGGCAACAACGAAATCTTGAATATCGTGAATGATATCGTATTTACTACGAGGCAAAGTTTCCCCTTTTTCGGACCAGTAATTAACAATATCAACGATATTATCGACATCTGTCATTCTGGCTGAACGTACCGACATGACCGCCGCTTTTTGTGCATTCAAGCGTTGCTGTACTTGCCTTAGTGCCAAGCTAATTTGCTCTTTCGCTGGGCTGCCGGTAACTGGGCTAGCTGGCATCGCTGCTTCTTGCATTGATTGAATCGCTTTTTCCACCTGTTCGCGTGATGTGCCACCCAGCACTTGGCGCTTATCAAGGCAGGATTCAATGGTCAGGTGTTGATAAACATCTTGCTCGATTTTGCTGCTATACACTTTCAGCTCGGCGAGTGTGAAATCTTCCAACGCTTTGTTTTCGGCAATGGCAGCCAGTACGACTTCGCCGACAATATGGTGGGCTTCTCTAAATGGAATATCTTTATTGACTAGATAGTCGGCAAGCTCGGTGGCATTTGCATAACCCTGTTGCGCTGCGGAAAGCGTTGCTGCGCTGTTCACCTTCACGCCTTCTGCTACCAGTACCGCCATTTTTAAGCTGGTTTCCCATGTGTCGAGCGCGTCGAATAAGCCTTCTTTGTCTTCCTGCATGTCTTTGTTGTAGGCCAAAGGCAGTGCCTTCATGGTCATTAACATACCGCTTAATGCACCACAAACCCGGCCCGATTTGCCGCGAATTAGTTCCAGTGCATCTGGGTTTTTCTTTTGTGGCATTAACGAGGAACCAGAGGTCACTAAATCACTTAGTTCAATGAAGCCAGCTTCGCCACTGTTGTAGAAAATAAGATCTTCTGCGAAACGTGACAAGTGCATCATGCTAATGCTGGCAGAAGACAAAAGTTCAATAACGTGATCTCTGTCGGATACTGCATCCAAGCTATTCATTGTTGGGCGGCGAAAACCCATATCTTGTGCTAGCTCATGGCGATCAATTGGATATGCCGTTCCCGCTAATGCGCCAGAGCCTAATGGCGAGGTGTCGGCGCGATACAGCGCATCTTGCATGCGGCTTAAATCACGATCAAACATTTCAACGTAAGCCAAACACCAATGACCAAAAGTCACTGGCTGCGCCCGTTGTAAATGAGTGTAACCCGGCAGTACGGTTGCGTGCTCGCGCTGAGCAAGGTCCATTAGCGCTTGTTGCAAGTTCACTAAGGACTGAAGCAAGTCGTTGCCTTTATCCTTGCACCAAAGTTTAAGGTCGGTCGCAACTTGATCGTTACGACTTCTTCCGGTGTGGAGCTTTTTGCCTAAGTCACCTAGCTCTGCAATTAATTGTTGCTCTACCCAACTGTGAATATCTTCTGCATCTGAACTGAGAATACATTCTGGATCATTCTGCACTTTTAACAGTAATTCGGATAATGCTGCTTCAAGATCTTGTTGCTCTTGGCTTGAAAGCACGCCTACTTTTTCAAGCGCGCGGGACCAAGAAATTGAACCAGTGATATCCTGTTCTGCTAATCGATAATCAACCGGCAAAGAGTCATTAAATGCTTTAAATAATTCGCTAGGTTGTTGCTTAAACCGTCCGCCCCACAACGCCATATCGATTTCCTCGTTTCTTAATTATTTGTTGGTCAGTGCTTTAATTCTGCTGCTTAAGCTGTACAGGCGAATGAAGCCCTCAGCATGTTTTTGGTCGTAAACATCGTCTGCACCAAAGGTGGCGAAGTCTTCTGAATATAAGCTATTTGGTGAACGACGTTGGATCACCGTAGAACGACCTTTGTAAAGTTTTACTACAATATCGCCAGTGATTTGTTTTGCAAAGCTTTGGCTAGCAGCTAACAACGAATCGGCAAGTGGTGTGAACCAGCGGCCATCATAAAGTACATGAGAAAACTCTAATGCGACTTGCTCTCTGAATTTCAATGAGGCTTTGTCTAGAATGAGGCTTTCAAGCGCTTTATAAGCCTGCATTAATACGGTGCCTCCCGGTGTTTCATAACAACCTCGTGATTTCATTCCCACTAAGCGGTTTTCGACAATATCAATTCTTCCTACACCATGCGCAGCCGCAATCGCGTTCAGTTTTACAAGGGCTTGATACGGACTGAGGCTGTCACCATTAACTTGCTTTAACACACCTTCTTCAAAACTTAGCGTGACGGTTTCTGCGGTGTTGGGGGCATCTTCTGGGTCAACCGTCATAGTCCACACTTGTTTCGTGGGTTCGCACCACGGATCTTCTAGCTCGCCGCCTTCGTGGGAAATGTGCCAAGCGTTGGCATCACGGCTATAAATTTTGGTGGCAGAAGCGGTGGTTGGTACGTTTTTCTCGGCAAGATAAGCAAGTAAATCTTCTCTGGAACTCATGTCCCATTCACGCCACGGTGCAATTACTTGTAGTTCAGGAGCGAGCGCGGCAAATGCGCCTTCAAAGCGCACTTGGTCATTGCCCTTTCCGGTGCAACCATGAGAGAGCGCGTCAGCCCCCACTTTCTTGGCAACTTCCACATGAGCTTTGGCGATAACCGGTCTTGCCATTGATGTGCCAAGTAGGTATTCCCCTTCATAAACCGCCCCGGTTTGAATGGTTGGGAAAATGTATTCAGAAACAAACTCTTCTTTTAAGTCGGCAATGTAGCACTCGCTAGCACCGGACTTAATCGCCTTTTCATGCAAGCCTTCAAGTTCTTCATCACCTTGCCCAACGTCGGCAGCAAAGGCTACGACTTCGCAGTCGTAGTTGTCTTTTAACCAAGGAATGATGGCAGAAGTGTCGAGACCACCAGAATACGCTAATACTACTTTGTTAACTGATTTAGGCTTATTAATTGCCATGAGTGACTCCAAAATATTTTTGATAAATCGTGTTTGTTAATCCGCGCTTGCTAATTGACGTGTTGAGCTGAATTAACCTAATAAAGTGGCCAAAATGGCGTTCTGCGCATGCATTCTGTTTTCCGCTTGTTGCAACAATAAAGAGTGCTTGGAATCCATCACGTTACTCGTGATTTCCAAATCTCTGTGCGCTGGTTGGCAGTGCATGACGTGGCTTGCGCCTGTTAATTCAAGTAATTGCTGATTAATTTGGTACGGCATAAAGGTTTGCTTGATGGTGCTGAGCGGCGTGTCGTCACCCATTGAAAGCCACGTATCTGTGTACAGCACGTTCGACCCTTTTGCGTCGTTTAGGTGATTAGAGTAGCTGAGCTTTGCACCTGTGCCTTTGGCGATAAGTTGTGCTTGCTCAAAAATGCTTTGATCTACTTCGAAACTTTCTGGCGTAATCACGACAACTTCGGCACCTAAGTGCGCGCCCACAATTAGTAATGAATGGGTGACATTGTTGCCGTCGCCAATATAAGCAAGCTTGGTTTGTGATACATCGCCGAAGGTTTCCGTCATGGTGAGGAAATCCGCCAATCCCTGACAAGGGTGATATAAGTCGCACAATGCATTGATAACCGGTATGTCACATGCAGCAGTAAAACCTTCAAGCGTACTGTGTTTAAACACTCTGCCAACAATAGCGTCAGCCCAGCAACCAAGGTTAGCTGCTGTGTCGGCTACGGCTTCGCGCCCTTCTAAATGATTAGCTTTTGAGTCGAGATAAACGAAGTGTCCGCCTAACTTGTTAATACCAATATCGAAACTGACACGGGTCCGTAATGAGGGTTTTTCAAATACGCCCACGATGGACTTTCCGGCTAGTACGGACTGGTATTTTTCCGGCGTGTTTTTTATTTCTAAGGCTAATTCGATTAACGCCGTCACTTGGCTGGTTTCCCACGAGGCGAAGCTGAGTAAATCTTGTTTCATGTTGGTCTCTCTATTGCTGAGTGCTATCGCCACTCAAGTTAGACGTAGAATTTGGCAGGATCATCGTGCCGCAAGGTTCGCTTCGAGCCAGCAATAACAACTGTTCTGGCGTTTTCCATGATGCGATGCAAACGGGTAATCCAATGCTATTGGCGGTATCCAGAGCGGCTTTAACTTTCACGGCCATACCGCCTTCAATAACGGAGGAGGCAACAAGGCTGTCGATTTCGGCTGCGTTGAGTGTGCCAATGGGGCGCTTTTGGGCATCAAGTACACAGGGGACATCGGATAATAAAACAAGCTGTCCTTGCACCAGTGATGCGATACATGCAGCCGCTTCATCGGCGTTGATATTGAGTAAGTTTCCTTGTGTATCCGCGCCAATTGAGCTGATGATTGGTAATTTTTTGGTATTCAGGAGTGGCGTTAAAACATCAACTGATAGAGGCGTTGCGGTGCCGACTGCGCCCAGCTTTTCGTTGATTTGTTGGCACTGGCACAGTCCACCATCTAACAAAGAAAGGCCAACGGTAGAAAGCCCTGATTTGATTGCCCATGCAGATAAGGTTTTATTCACTGTACCTGCCAATGCGCCAACAATATAAGGCAGTTGAGATTCAGGCGTCACCCTTAAGCCATCTAATTTTTCTGATGTTAGTCCTAACGCCGTTAACAGCGATTCCACACGGTTTCCACCGCCGTGTACAAGGATGACAGGTTGTGTTTCTAAGATCTTTTGAATAACGCTAAAGAGCTTTGCAGCGGCTTTTGCGTCGTCGAGCAATGCACCACCAACTTTAACAACAAGAGGATTTTTCATGCTTACGCCTCCAGCCAATAAGATTCTGGTAGTAATCCCGTAGCTTGTGGCAATCCAAAGCAGATATTAGCACATTGTATTGCCTGCGAAGCGGCGCCTTTTAGAAGGTTGTCGATAGCGCTGGACACCACAAGATATTGTGTATTTTCATCGTACTTCCAATGCATATGGCAGGTTGGACTGTTAACGACATCGTCTAACTTAGGCCAGCTTTGGCTGAGTTCAACAAGCGGTTGTTTGCAGTATGCTGCAAAGTAAGCATCATTAATGGCATCCGTATTGGCATGGGAAGCAAGTTTGACAGTAATGGTTGCCAATATACCGCGTTTGAATTGCCCCAGTTGTGGCGTAAAGACCACAGGATGACCAAGGTGCTCGGCAATTTCAGGTTGGTGTCTGTGACCTAACACGCCATATGCTTGCAAGCTGACTTCACAAAAGCTGTTTGTCATTGAGGCTTTGCGTCCAGCGCCACTCACGCCGGATGTGGCATTAATTACTGGGTGATGATCTGGATGTAAAAAACCAGCATTGGCGAGTGGTTTTAGCGCTAACAATGATGCTGTTGGATAACATCCGGGAACCGCAATGAAGTTCGACTTAGCTATTTCGGTGCTATTCCACTCCGCTAAGCCATAAACTGCTTCTGCAAGTTGAGTTTCAAATTCATGAGTGAAGTCATAGTAATCAGGATAAAGCTGGGTATCGCTTAAACGATAGGCACCAGATAAGTCGAAAACCTTAACGTTTTGCTCAAGTAGCTGAGGAGCCCAAGAGTGGCTTACAGAGTGAGGCAGGGCAAGGAATACTGCATCTATAGATTCGCCTACCTTGACTAATTGAGCTTCTGAAAGCGGTGTTAAGGCTAAATGAGCTTGGTTGAAAACCTTGGCGGGTAAACTAGGGTCTATCTGATGCAATGACTTTTCAGCATCGGCGCTGTTTTCCGAAACATAGAGCGCTGTTAATTCAAAATGAGGGTGCGCAACGAGGATTTTGGCAAGCTCTGAACCGGTATAACCGCTTGCGCCGATAATTGCGGCTTTGAGTTTTGTAGACATAATGGTTCCCAATATTGAAGCGAAAAAGTAAACAGGTGGGCATGTTGTTGTATCAGTGGCCCATAAAAATAGCACCAAAAAGGCGTTTTATCGTCGTCGTAGTGACGTTCTTAGCTGCTTATTCGCGCTATTTGGGTTTTCCTGTTTATGCATTTGCAACATGGTAATAGGTCCAGTGACTACAGTATGGGTTATCAATTTTGAGAAAGAGTAACATTTAAATATAATTATGCAATATTTATGAATAAATATATTTTCTATTCTTTCTTTGAAAGCTAATTAAAGTGTCAGTCAAAAGGTTGTTATTGAAGCTTCTATCTTTTATTTGATATTTAAATAAATATGCGGATTATGAATTAAAAGTGAATTCTTGCTTCGGTTTTGCCTCATTAACGTCAAATCGGGTAGGATACGACTCCACATTCCATCACTTTTGGAGCGAGTAATGCGCTTGTCTTTCTACCTCATATTCTTTTTCAGTTTAGTCTCTTTTCGCGCGTTTACTGCACCTAATCTCTTACCAGAACCTGTCACCAATAATGCGGTGGCGAAAGTGACGTTAGATGACCAAGCTTATGCATTGTCATTTATGGGTTTGGGGGCGGATAAAACCCACAAAGCGGTACATAACAAAGTGTGGGCGTTGAATTTGGCTACAAACAGGTGGCAACAAAAAAGCTCTGTGCCTTCCACATTGCCGTTAAAAGGGCGATTAGCCAGTATTGCCGTTGGCATTGGGAGTAAAGCCTATGTTTTTGGAGGTTATACCGTCGCAGAGGATCACAGTGAAATATCAAGCCCAGATAATTTTGTATATGACTTAAAAACCGATTCCTATCAATTTATTGCGCCTACACCAGTACCAACAGATGATGCAGTGGCCTTGGTTTACCAGAATCGTTATATCTATTTAATTAGTGGCTGGCACAATGATGGCAACGTTAACTTGGTGCAAATGTATAACGTTGAAACAAACCAGTGGCGTCAAGCATCTCCCTTCCTTGGTGAGCCCGTTTTTGGTCATGCAGGTGGTATATGGGGTAATAATTTATTAGTTTGCGATGGTGTGAAAGTGAAAGCGCAACATTTAGTGCGTCGCACATTTTCTAGCGTTGCGGCTTGTTACTCAGGCCAAATTGATCCGCAAGCTCCTTTTAAAATTGATTGGCGAAAAGTGGAACACCCAACAGGTGAAGGGCGTTATCGTATGGCGGCCTCGGGAGCAAAACTAACTCAGGGCGTTGGCGTTGTATTTGCTGGTGGGTCGCTTAACCCATATAACTATAACGGCATTGGATATAACGGCGTGCCCTCTGAAGCTAGTCGTGATATCTGGTTTTATAATTTTGAGCGCCAAGTGTGGCAATTTGCGAAGGCTCCTAAAGCAACAATGGATCATCGAGGCTTAGTGCCAACATTCAATATGAGTGAATATCTGATTTTGGGAGGCATGGGGAAAAACCAAGAGGTATTAAATAGCGTGACCCACCTAGCGTTGAATAACTTAGATTGGCAAAGCTCGGTGAAGTAACGCCGAGCTTGGCTAGCCTCAAGGGACAGTTAGCAGACTAGGTTTGCTCAGTTTCTCCAGATGGTGTTAAGTGTTGCTGTTCTCTTTCTAAGTCTTTCTGTTCTTTTTCCGATTTAAGCAGAAAATCCAACACAGTTGCGTTGAAAATCTCCGTTTGGTCTAGGTTAACCATGTGTCCGGCATTATCAATGACTTCGAGTTGTGAATTAGTGCCTAATACTTGATGAATATGTTCGCCTCGAGTAAAGGGTAAAATCTTATCTTGCCTGCCCCAAATAATAAGAACGGGAAAGGATTGATCGCCAAGGTGATGTATTTCATCACTCAATTGATCGCAAAAGCGGCGGTTCTCAATATCCAATAATACTTGGTTTGAACCCATAATTTTTTGTGACCAAGTGGCCTCTGTTATTAGCTTGTCATTGATAATTTCTTCCCCACGGTTTAAGTGGCAAGACATCAGTTTTTTGCGTAGTGCATTGTTGTTCATTTTCAGCAAAGCTGAACCCAAAATAGGAGTGCGCATTAGCCGTGTAAACAGATGGGGTGAGTTGGGTAAGCCAAGTGCATCAACTAGGATCAGTTGGGAGACTTTTTCGGGATGATGGGTCGAGAATTCTATTGCTGCGCCTGCGCCCATTGAGTGACCCATAATGGCGACCTGCTCTAACCCAAGGTAATTAATAAATGCGTGAATTTGCTGAGCGAATAACGGATAGCCGTAATCAAGTGGTTCGCGTGTACTATAACCAAACCCCCATAAGTCTAACGCAATAATATTGTAGTCTTTCGATAATTCATCAGCGTTAGGGGTCCACATTAAGGAGTCATAGCATAATCCATGAAGTAGAAGGAGATAAGGCCGCTCCTGTTTTGCACAATCCCTCTTCAGGTAATGGGTTTGCTTTCCCTCCAGTTCGATGATGGTGCCTTTAGCGTATTGCTTGCTCCAGTCTTCTAATGGCTGACTATTCCACGGAATGAATTGTGACATCGGTTATCTCTTATTTAGCCCGGCAATGGTGATAACTATTTGGGTGTCAAAAGCAAAGAATGTGGCTGATCCCTATAGGTTAAATATGATTAACCTTGCCTTCTTACCTAATACCATAATATTCAATCCATAAGATCGCGACTGTTAATTGTAAAAAAATTGGACATGGGTAAAAATAGCTTCCGAAGATTACAGCTAATGATGTTTAATTGAGCAGTTAACTATAGTGTGAACTCAAAAACGCGGGGTTTTCTGGGTAAATAAGTTAAGTGTTTTAACGTACATTTGTATGACTGCTTCGCTGCCATTGGCTGCAATGAAGTTATTGAATTTAGGAGATGAGTTAAGTTCGATAAGATAAAGAGTGTTGTCATCACTTTCGATAATATCGAAGCCGACAAAGCCTATTTCCAATTTCTGATAAATAGGGCGAACAAATTCTGTGAGACGCTGCATGAGGGTTGCGTTTTCAATATGGACCGCCTTTTCCCCCTTATGCCAATACTGGGCATTGAAACCTATTATATTGCCTCGCTGATAGAGCAAAACAGGTTCCCCGAATGCACATACTAGTCGGTATTCCCTTTGGGTTGGGACGAATGTTTGAGCAAGGGCAACATAATCATAATGTTGGGACTGTTTGTTAAAGATATGGGTAAGTGCTTGTTCGACTTCGGATGCGTGTTGGCATAAATACACGCCCATCCCAAGCGCCCCTGCATTGGGTTTAATAACAACAGGGAAGTCTAATGTACTCTCTATATTACGGGTGATGGCATCTATACTATCGAACTGACTATAGTTGCGGTATTCCTCTGGGACGCTAGGATCAAGGAAAGCCAGTGTCTGTGGCATCGTTACACAATCATGGAATAGGTCATAGCTGTGCTTTTTGTCCCGCAAAAGTCCCCAAACCACCTCTTTGTTAAAAGGCGTACGGCCAATTTGGAAGTATTCGTACCCCCACGGCATGGCAACTTGTACGACGTTTTGTTCTTTATCGATAAAACGATAGTCGAGTTTAAGTTGTTCGCACGCTTGGGTTAGGGCTGAGATTTGTTTTTCCATGAATATTTATTGGTAGATTGGTTGGTGGAGGGGGTAAAGGCTGCCGAGAAGATACAGGTTTATGTGGAGGTGGCAGCCCTAAGCAACGTTAATCTGCGATAAATTTGATGCTTTTCGCACCTTCCCACATGGTGGAACGGCCAATTTCTGCAAGCTTATCTAAGTCTGAAGTGATTGTCGCGAAATGGTTGCCAGCGAGTGCCCCAGCTTTGGATGCAAAATGCACACAACCATAAGCGATAATAATTTCTGTTTCACTTTGCCCTTTTGGATACAACAGAATTTGCCCGGGGACTGGGTAGCACGTTGCATCTTCGTAACCCACACCAAAATCTCTATCGCCTAGCGGGATCCACATGCCCTCTCCACTCCAGCGAACGTGAACCACTTGGCTTTCAAATGGCATGGCTTTTTTAAAGGCTTCGCAACTTTCTGGGGAAAGTTTATCTTCAAACACCGCATCAAACTTGTGACCGTCTATTTCGATGATCATCTTTTTCTCCTTATATATCGCTGCCAAGCCAACAAACAGAATGGATACATAAACTTAAGCCAATGGCAGCACCAAAGTTAATTAGGGTAGATTTGTATCATAATTGATAGGTTTTTAGTAATGGATTGTTTGCGGGGAAACAGAAAAAGGAGGCGTTGTTTGCTTGAGATAGTAGCGTTAAAGCAACCTTGTCATCCATAGAGTGCTTGGTTCGATTCTATGGATGACTGTTTTAGCGGGATAAGCGCAATTTAGCTAGCGATGAGTTTCTTGATGATTTCTTCGGGAACATCGAAGCGTTGCGATAAAATGAATTCGACATCCGTCATATTGGATAGCCCAGAAGCTGCGACTATTTCATCGACGACACTTTTGGCACTATCTGTACCCAATATAGGCATTAATGTTGGTTCCATGATGCACTCCACAATATCTCTATTACCCTTGTTATCGTGGATTTCTTCAGAAACTTTATAGCTCATTTTTTTGCCTAATCAGTGTGATGCCGAAACTGATTTGCTCGGTAATAAATTAAACAGGTGTTAAAGGTTTAGTTCACCATTTAAGTATTTACAAACAAATACGGCTTTACCTGTGCTTTCGAAGGTTGCTTTCACTTCTCTGTTGATAAGAGCGGTGACTTTTTCGAAGTCTCCACTAATTTGTGTGCTCATCGCATTAGTGACAACCGTTACGTCGGATTCGGCATTTAAGCGGGCTACGGTTTTCTCAATGATAGGAAGGTACTCAGTTGCTAATGGATAAAGACTCATTTCTACCGTTATTTTCATACTTCTCTCTGTCAAATTGGGTGGATAAACAAACACTGCTTCTACTTTTGATAGATATTTAAACAAAAAATTATGCTTGCTCACTACTATAAATTAGAAAGGTATATTTTAAAAATATGAAAAGTCAAATCAATTTTGATTTGCCTGGTGTGATAGGTACGACAGAGCAAGAAAATTATTGTTAGTAGAAAGTGGAAATTAATATTTGCATCTAGTGTTCTTCCATAACTTATCCATTACAAATAAAAAATTTCTTAATTAGTGAAAATATGTAACCGTTTTGCCGGTTATATAGTGTGGGTGGAATGTGATAAACCCCTATTTAGCAAGCTATTGTGGTTGTTTTTCAAACACCTTTAAGATGTGTTTAAATTGACCCAAAGTTCATTTGTGAAAGATGTATAGATAAGTGAATTTTATTGTTTTTCTATTTTCGGGTGCAGGGCTGGATAACCTCTTGGTTTGAAAATAAATCCTTATAAAACATTGTATTAATTATGTTTTTGGCATTTATTAAAAATAATTCCAAGCTTTTGGTTGCTTAATTATCCAATTTGTATCTTAATAGAAAGGCAGGTAATAAATATTACCTCATTTCCAATATTACAAATAAATGTCCAAACAAAAACGAGGACTTAAATAATGATGAATTTCAAACAAGTAGGATTGGGTGTATCTGCTCTAACTTTAGTTGCAACCAGCGTAATGGCTGCGGCTCCTCAGCAAGTAGCTGGTGGTTTTGATCAAAGCCTTAAGTTAGCGTCGGCATCTTTGAAGGATAAAGACAGCACAGGTCGTTACATCATCACTTTTAAAGATGATGCGACTTTATCTACAACTAGCCGCAACGGCGCAGGCGTTGCGATGGTTAAAGACGGCGTATTAGACGCGAAGATGGCAGAAGCAGCAATTGCTGCAGTTGGTGGTAAATACATCAAGTCTATCTCAAAACTTCGCATGACAGTTGCTAACTTAACTAAGAAGCAATACAACGATCTTCTTAACAACAGCAATGTTGAAGCTGTGTCTGACGATCCTCGTCGTTACTTGATGATGCAAAGCACACCGTTTGGTATCCCAATGGTGCAAGCTGACCAGCTTACTCAATCTAACACTACAGCACGTAAAGTGTGTGTTATCGATACAGGTTACACAATCAATCACGAAGACCTTTCTGGTGCACCTCACGTAACAGGTAACGAGAATGGTAACGTTGGTGTTTGGAACAACGACGGTAACGGTCACGGTACTCACGTAGCGGGTACAGTTTCTGCGTTAGATAACGGTACTGGTGTTGTTGGTGTTTACCCAGGTGTTGACCTTCACATCGTTAAGATCTTTAACGACCAAGGTAACTTCACTTCATCTTCTGACTTAATCGAAGCTATGTTGCAGTGTGAAGACGCTGGCGCAAACGTAGTTAGCATGTCTTTAGGTGGTTCAGGTTCTTCTAGTGCTGAAGCAAATGCCGTACAAGGCCTAGTTGACCGTGGCGTAATGTTAGTTGCTGCTGCTGGTAACGCAGGTAACAGCTCTTTCTCTTACCCAGCATCTTACGATGCAGTAATGTCAGTTGCAGCGGTTGATTCTTCAAGAAACGTTGCTTCTTTCTCGCAATTCAACAACCAAGTTGAAATCGCGGGTCCAGGTGTTGCTGTAGAGTCTACTTGGAACAACGGTGGTTACAACACTATCAGCGGTACTTCAATGGCGACTCCTCACGTTTCTGGTGCAGCGGCATTGGTATGGTCTTTCCACCAATCTTGTTCTAACGAACAAATCCGTAA
Organism: Alteromonas sp. a30; assembly: GCF_026788005.1. Lineage (GTDB taxonomy): Bacteria > Pseudomonadota > Gammaproteobacteria > Enterobacterales > Alteromonadaceae > Paraneptunicella. The sequence continues at coordinate 41,015 of NZ_JABEPE010000006.1, read as the reverse complement.
AGCGTTAAGAGATACTGCTCAAGATCGCGGTGCTTCTGGTCGTGATAACTTCTACGGTCACGGTATCGTACAAGTTGCAGATGCTAACGCTTACTTGAACCAATTTGGTTGTGCGGGTGACCCTAATGCAGGTAACGGTGGTGGTACTGGCGGTGATGTTGACCCAGTATCTGGTCAGTTAACTAACTTATCTGGTACTCGTAACAACTGGGATCGCTACACGTTCGACGTACCAGCAGGTGCGGCTAACATGTCTATTTCAATCTCTGGTGGTTCAGGTGATGCTGACCTTTACATGAGATTAGGTTCGCAACCTACTTTAAGTTCTTGGGATTGCCGTCCATACGTTGCAGGTAACAATGAAACTTGTTCATTCACAAACCCAGGTGGTTTGTGGCACATCGGTATTCACGCATTTAGCACATACAGCGGCGTAACATTAGACTTCAGCTACGACTAAGTCATGATTGTTACTCAGTGTTAAATCCCTGTGTAAAAATAAAGCCCAGCATTTGCTGGGCTTTTCTGTATCTAGGACTTTTTTCGCCTAACATAAATGGTTTTATTGACGCGGGCGATTAAGTTTCTATTTTCATCAATGATATCGACTTCATACTGGGGAAGGTATTTATTGCCGTCGGCAGTATTGGATTTGATGTCTTCTATTTGTGAATCAGTAATCGTGAAAATAGCATGAACAGGTTTTTTGGTTGCTTTGATGAAATCAATATCCGCAGCTTTATCCCAAATGACATAGTCTCGACCTAATAGTTGAGATAACAATAAAACTATATGCGGATCGACCATTGAATAAAGGCTTCCACCGAAATGGGTGCCAAAAAAGTTGCGGTTGTACCATCTCACTTTCATGCTGACTTTCATTTCTCGCCAATCATCAGAGATATAATTAATTTTAATGCCTGCCCCTATATAAGGAGGGTAAAAGTTCATAAAAGTAGCGAAATATTTAGGTGATAATTGCATGGGTTTGTATCTGGTCAGATGAGTAGGCGTAACTTTATCAAGTATACAAACTGAACAATAGTAGTCGTGAGACAAATTAAGTGTAAAAATAAAACGCCTGTTTTAAGGCAACCCAATGTATTTACTATTAGTATAGACTAATTGGTAGCTGGTACTTTTTGCTGTTGTTTGATGTAATACAGGAAATTTTCAATAAAACGGTTTTAAATGCGAATAGGTTGGCGAAATCTTTTAGGATACCTTACAAGAAAAACTTCTGAATATGTTTCAGTCGGTTTGGAGGTGGATATAAATGAAATATCCCTAGCTGTTTTAAAACTTGTTGATAACGAATTAACTTGGGTTTTGTATGAAACCTTTCCAATTAATAATTGGCCAAAACTGTTAAAAAAGTACGTTGCTGATCATGAATTAGCTAATACCAAATGCACGGTAGTGTTCGCTTCGCGAAAATATCAAGTTATGCAGGTAGACCGGCCTCCTGTTGATGATTCTGAGTTAGCTCAGGCCCTTAAGTGGTCTGTGCAAGAGCTATTATCAGCACAAGAAGAAATGCAAGTAGACTATTTTGATTTGCCCGCTCAAACGTTAGGAGCAAATAAGGTCAATGTTGCTGCTATCAAAAAAGAAGAAATTAATGAAGTTTGCGGGCAATTAATTAAAATTGGGCTGTTTGTTAAAGCGGTGACAATTGAAGAGCTCGCTATTTGTGATTTGCTGCCAAAAAGTAATGATGCCGTTATTGCACTAATGCAAAAATCGGGAGCAGAAATATCGCTCAATATAATCAAAGAAGGAAAATTATATTTTAATCGCTCGTTTCGCGGCTATGAAAGTTTATCGTCATTTTCTGAACCTGAATTAAAGATGGGCGTGATTGATAACTTAAGTATTGAAATTCAGCGTTCCATGGACTTCTTTGAAAGCCAGTTAAGGCAAGGTGGTGTAAAGCGTATATTAGTGCATTTAGATACGCCTTATACCGATACCGTGGTTGAATTAATTAAAACTTCCATGTTGATGGAGGTGGGGCAAATCCAGCTTGATGTGCCAATGGCACTAGACGTAAATATCGAGTCTGCTTCATGCGCGGTATTAGGGGCGGCATTGATGGATAGTGTGGATGTTTCCGATAAAAAGGTGGCTGGCGAGAAAATCGAAGAGGGGGCTTAAACATGAAGTATCGTGTCAATCTGTTTCCCGAAGAGTTAAAGCCTAAGCTGGACCTTTTTACACTTAATTTTGTTTTTACCCTTTGGGGGCTGTTGTTAGGTGGAATGGTTGTGGCTAATGTGTACTATCAAAAGGAGTACGATGCGGCACAGCTTAGTACACTAGCGACTCAGCAAGAATACAAAGCCAAAACAAAGATGCATCAAACACTCATACAGGCAAGGGAAAATAGGAAGCAAGATCCGAAGCTTCTCGAGCGAGTCCAAGAGCTACAAAAAGAAGAACATGATAAGTATTGGTTGCTAACGGAACTTCAAGGCCGAGAAAGGCTAAAGAACCAAGGGTTTTCTTTACTAATGAAAGACTTATCCAATACACATGTACGTGATGTTTGGTTAACTCGGATTGTTGTTAATGAAGATAAGGTGAAGATGGAAGGGGCTGCATTAGACTCTGCAAACGTTCCAAAATGGGTGAATAAACTGAAAGAATCGGATTACTTTTCTGGTAGAAGCTTCGCAGGAGCGCGTTTGTATCGTAATGAAGATGATCGACTTAACTTTGTTATTAGCTCTGAGTTATCGGAGCTTTCCGTTCAATCTGAATTGCAAGTGGCTTCGGAGTTGCGATGAAGTTAAATCTGGAGTGGCTTGAAAAACTCAATATTGGATTTTCTCAACTCACAAAAAGGGAGAAGGTGTTAACTTTATTGAGTGGTCTTTCATTAGTGTTTCTAGGTGGTTTTTACTGGTTTATTGAGCCCAAGCAGTTAGCGTTAGAAGCCTTACTACGCACAGTAGAGAGACAAAAAGTCGATTTAGTACGTTTAGATTCGCAGATTAAAGGCATTGAAATGGAGCTGCTGCAAGACCCTGACGAACCCTTGCGTCAGAAAATGCGTAAGCTAGAGGAAAGTATTGCGAAAGTGGATGGCACTTTAAGGGAACAGACGGTCGATCTTATCCCCGCAAACAAAATGCCGGATGTTTTGCATAAAATTTTAGAGCGCTCATCCAAATTAAAAGTTATCAAAGTAAGTTCAATAGCGCCTGTCCGCATGATGGATATTGATGCGGCAAGTGGAAAAAGTGTTAATTTGTTCCAGCATGGTGTTTCACTCGTATTACAAGGACAGTACATGGACATTTTAAATTATCTAGAAGAAATAGAAGATTTAGAGTGGCGTTTCTATTGGAAGCGTTTCGATTATTTAGTGGATGAATATCCGGTCGCGAATGCTGAAATTGAACTTTATACCTTAAGTACAAATGAAGCCTTTATAGGTGTGTAAAAATTATAATGAAGCTTGGGTTTATCTTATTCTTTATCCTTATTTTAAAACCTGCCTTAGCGCAGGAATTATTTGATCCAACTCGGCCACCTGTTTCATCCTCTTCCTCATCTGCTTCCGGCGGCCTTGTGGAGTCAGGAGAAACGCGTGATAACGCAAGTGGCATTCCTGACGTAAAAATCTCCGCTATTTTTTACTCCGATGAGCGGCGTTTTGTCATCATTAATAACGAGATGGTATCGGAAGGAGAAAAATGGAAAAATATTTTGCTAAGCAAAATCAATAAAGACAGTATTGAACTAAAAAATGGTGACTTTCATCGAGTCGTGAAAGTATTTAATACCGATGTTGTAGAAGAAAGAGCTTATGTTTATTAAAGGATTTGGTATTGCTATTTGTTTAATGGTGCTGATTGGTTGTCAGAGCGTTGATCAACAGCCAGTTGAGCAGGCCATGCAAAATGCCTTATCGGAAGTAGATGATACACAAAACGTAAAAGGTTCAATAGCGCCCTTGGGAGAGTTACCCGAGGAAGTGGCTCAAGCCATACAACCCGTTGTACCTCAGCAAAAAGAAAAAGCATTGTTTGGTGAGCCGCGTTACGACATCAAAGCGGATGCAACACCGGCATCAACATTTTTTGCTGGCCTAGTGCAAGAAAGCCCGTTTTCGGTTGCGGTTCATCCAGAAGTGACCGGTTCCATTACGCTAGATCTAAAACAAGTTAGATTAATGGAAGTATTTGACTTAGTTAGTGAAATGTATGGTTACGACATTCAGAAGAAAGGGCAGGTTTATCGTGTTTATCCTGCTGGAATGCGGACGGAAACGTATGCTGTAAATTATCTGTTGATGCAACGAGATGGCTTAACATCAAGCAGCATTAGTTCTGGTGGCGTATCCCAATTTGGGAATAATAGAAATAATAACAATAACGGTGGATTAAACACGACTTCATCGAATAACTTTAATAATCAGACAGGTAATAATGCTAATTCAAATTCAGGAAATGGCACGAATATCTCGACAACAACACGAACCAATTTTTGGGAACAACTGTCTCAATCTTTAACGGCCTTGATTGGTGCTCAGTCAGGGCGCAGCGTGGTGGTTTCTCCCCAAGCAGGATTAGTTACTGTCCGAGCTATGCCGGATGAACATCGCCAGATCCGCAAGTTCTTAAAAGCTTCAGAAAACAATATCCAAAGACAAGTTGTGCTTGAGGCTCGCATTATTGAATTAACTCTCAATGATGAATATCAACAAGGCATACAATGGACAGAGATTCTGTCCCATTCCGGTAGCACCGATTTTAGATTCTCAACCAATGGGCAAATTACTAACAACACAATTACCGGGGCAATTGGTGGCTTGTCTAGCTTGGCATTTGTTAATCAAGATTTCAGTGGCGTCGTTAGTTTGTTATCAACGCAAGGAAATGTGCAAGTGCTGTCAAGCCCGCGAGTGACAGCGCTAAATAATCAAAAAGCCGTTATTAAGGTGGGGAATGATGAGTATTTTGTAACGGATGTTTCCAATCAAAGTACCACCAATGCGAGCACTACATCAAACACCCCCGATGTTGAACTAACCCCTTTCTTCTCAGGCATTGCGCTTGATGTGACGCCACAAATTGACGATGGTGGTAATGTGTTATTGCATGTTCATCCTTCCGTCGTGGAAACTCAAGAGCAAGAAAAGATCGTGACCATTAATCAAGAACAACTCATTTTACCGCTCGCAAGAAGTAATATTCGAGAGTCGGATACTGTTATACATGCTCGATCCGGCGAAATTGTAGTAATAGGTGGCTTGATGCAAACCTCTACCACAGAACAGCACTCTAAAACACCTTGGTTAGGTGATGTACCTGTCTTAGGTGAGCTGTTTAAAAGTCGCAAAGAGGTTGAGCAGAAACGTGAACTTATCATCATGTTAAAACCAACGGTCGTTTCATCGAAAACATGGAAGAATCAAATTCGCCAGAGTCAGGATTCGATGGTTGATTGGTTATACGTGGAGTAGCGCGTGTACCTATATCATTTTGGTATTTCAGAGTTACCTTTCACGTTAACGCCAAACACGAGTTACTTTTACGGTTTGCCAACGCATAAAGAAGCGTTGCAAGTGTTGAATACTGCGCTGCAATCAGGCGAGGGATTTATTAAAGTTACTGGGGAAGTTGGCACCGGTAAGACGCTGATATGTCGTAAACTGCTAAACGAACTGCCTGATTATTTCGTAACGGCGTACATTCCCAATCCCTTTTTGTCTCCTCAGGAACTGAGACGAGCGGTTGCAGGAGAGTTGGGAGTTGAACTGAGTGAGAACTCTGATCAACAAGAGTTTACCCAACGCATCCAAGAGAAACTGATACATATTAACCGAAGTGGAAATGCGGTTGTGTTGATTATTGATGAAGCGCAGGCGTTACCCGTTGAGAGCTTAGAAGTCTTGCGGCTCTTTACTAACCTTGAAACTGAGTCAAGAAAACTGCTACAGGTTGTATTGTTTGGACAGCCAGAATTGGATGAAAAGCTATCACGCTCTGATTTGAGACAGCTTCGCCAGCGAATTACCTTCTCATATAACTTAGATAAGATGGATTTAGATCAACTCTATCATTATGTAAAACACCGGCTTGCTGTGGCGGGGTATCGAGGAGTAGAAGTGTTCAGTCGCGGAGTGTGCAAAGAGCTATTTAAAGCCACTCAAGGAACGCCAAGAATGGTTAATGTGGTGTGTCATAAGAGCCTGATGTTAGCTTATGGTGAAGGCGTTGAAGCGGTTAGTAAAAAACACATGCGGTTGGCAATAAAGGATACAGATGCGTGTGTTCAACCTCAATCCCATGTATTCGCTTATGTGATGGGAGGGCTTGTGGTGACAGGCTTGGCACTGGGTGGTTGGGTTTATGCCACAGGAGCGGGATTAATTTGAGTGTTGTTAATAAGATGCTTCAAGACTTGGAGAACAGAGATGGCCTAGGTGATACCAACTCTGCGGATTACACTGCACCTAAATCCGTATCGTCACGACGCGCCACATGGATGATTCTATTCATTGGTATCGCAATTGGGTTGTTTATTGTTGATCGAATCATTGGTATTAACGAGGTTGCTTCTCAGTCTTTATCATATGCCTCCAATTTAATTCATGGCACCTCTGATGATGCGCATGATGCCACTAGCAAGAAAGCGCCGCGTTCATTTGAAGAAGACACCGACAATGAGCAACCAGATAGCTCTCAAGTGAGTATGAAAAATATCGAGACTGATTCGAGTGGTATGCTCAATGCGACCAGCGATGTCAGTAACTCTTTCACTCATGAAAGTGTGGCTCCAGAGATGGCATCGGTTACTCGAGAGTTCGCGCCGAAAGATGCGCTCGCGCGAATCGACCCTAACCTGCAAACGCGAGACCCGGAGGTTTTTGAAGCTACATTCGAACAGTTAGCCAATTCTCCAGCCGAAACTGCACCGAAAGTTCCCCTAAACGCTAGCACAGAAGAACTAGAGGCATTGCAAGCATCTGAGCCGCAAAAAGCTTCTCAAGGAGAAATGCAGATTTCCAGAGTAGGACGATTATCACTTGATGAAAAGCTGCAACAAATGGTTGAAGGTGCAACTTCGGCAATGAATGACAAGCAGCCAGCATCTGCAATTAACATTCTTGATCGTGCGTTGGAACTTGCTCCTGAGCGTCATGATATTCGCAAGCGTTTGGCCGTTATTTTATTTGCTCACCAGCAGGAAAGGTTAGCTGAGACCGTGTTGCGAGATGGTGTTAAATTGGCACCAGAGCGTATTGACCTAAGGTTGATGTTAGGGCGTATGTTACACCGTCAGAAAAAAATGCAATCCTTGTATGACATGCTGTTACCTATCACTCCTGATGTAAATCTTCACAGTGAGTACATTGCCTTACAGGCTGCTGCCGCTCAGCAACTGGGTCGCTTTGATGAGGCGGCGAAGTTATTCACAACCTTAGTTGACTTTGATGCATCAAGGGCAAACTGGTGGCTGGGTTTAGCGATTGCCGAGGACAAACAAGCGCGTTCAAACGCTGCTTTAGTTGCTTATAAAAAGGTGCTCGAATTAAAACAAGTGTCACCAACGGTACTTAGATTTGTTGAAAACAGAATTGGAGCATTAGAGAACTAAAATGAAACCTAAATTAAAGATGCGGCTCGGGGATTTGCTCGTTCACGAATCCGTCATTACGGATGAACAGTTACAGCAGGCTCTTGCTGCGCAACGCGATTCTGGCCGTAAATTAGGTCAAGCTTTGGTGGATTTAGGCTTCGTCACAGAAGATGGGTTGTTGAACTTTTTATCTCAACAACTCAGCATTCCTTTGCTCGATATTTCTCAAAAACAAATTGAACCTCATGTCATAAAGCTTATATCAGAAGTACAAGCGCGACGCCTAAAGGCTATTGCAATTGAAGATAGGGGTGACAGAGTGCTCATCGGTATGAGCGACCCCGCTGATCTGTCAGTGGTTGACACCCTCTCGAGCATTCTACCCAAGGCTATTGAGCTAGCGATTGTGCGTGAAGCTCAGCTCTATAATGCATTTGATACTTACTACCGTCGAACGGAGGATATCGCGTCCTTTGCACAAGCGCTTGCCACTGAGCATCAAGGGGAAGAAGAGTTCGACCTAAACGTCATGGATAACTCTGAAGAAGATACCACGGTAGCGAAATTGCTACAGTCTATCTTTGAAGATGCCGTACAGATGAGCGCGTCAGATATTCATATCGAGCCTGATGAAAGTGCACTGCGCATTCGCCAACGTGTTGATGGTATATTGCAAGAAAGCATCATCAATGAACGTAACATTGCTAGTGCGTTGGTATTGCGCTTAAAGTTGATGTCGGGGTTAGATATTTCAGAAAAACGCTTACCTCAAGATGGTCGTACAAACATCAAAATTAAAGGGCGTTCAATTGATGTGCGTGTATCAACCATGCCTGTGCAGCATGGTGAATCGGTGGTGATGCGTTTGTTAGATCAGTCCGAGGGTATTCTCACGCTAGAACAAACAGGGATGCCCAACCGCTTACTGCATCGTTTTCGGTTACTGCTACACAGGCCACACGGTTTGATTCTGGTAACAGGACCCACTGGTTCAGGTAAAACGACCACACTCTATGGTGCGTTGAGTGAGTTAAATAAGCCTGCGAAAAAAGTCATTACGGTCGAAGATCCTGTTGAATATCGGCTTCCCCGGATTAATCAGGTTCAAGTGAATAGCAAAATAGGGCTAGATTTTTCCAGCGTATTAAGAACCACGTTACGTCAAGATCCAGATATCATTATGGTGGGTGAGATGCGTGATCATGAAACCGTTGAGATCGGTTTGCGTGGTGCATTAACAGGCCATTTAGTGTTATCAACACTGCACACGAACGACTCTATTAGCAGTGCCATTCGTTTGCTTGATATGGGAGCGCCGGGATACTTAGTCGCAAGTTCTCTGCGAGCTATCATCGCCCAACGTTTAGTTCGTAAAGTGTGTCAAAACTGCAAAGTGGAATATAAGCCAACGTCAGAAGAATTATTTTGGCTCCATAATATTGAAGGGGATTTTCCAAAAGAAACGTTTCAGCGTGGTCTTGGTTGTCAGTCTTGTCATCAAACCGGGTATCACGGGCGGATAGGTGTGTTTGAGCTGTTGGAAATGTCAGAGTCGATGATGAATGCATTAAAAGATAGCGATACCGCCGCATTTTCAAGGGTAGCAAAAGAAAGTCCGGGCTTTTTTCCATTAGCAAAATCTGCATTAGAGTATGCAAAACAAGGGGTGACTACGGTAGAGGAAGTGTTGAAGCTTGTCGAAATGGTTGCTGATGATGAAGAAAAATTGAGAGAGCTTGAGCTTATATCCGATGACCAGCAGAAGTCATTGAGTGGTGGAACGGATGCCCCTGTTTGATTACTCAGCTAGAAATCAGGATGGTTCGTTAGTTAAGGGTCAGATTGAAGCTCCTGACAAAAATTCGGTTGCCCAAGCGTTGATTAAACGTAGTGTTATTCCGTTGAATATTTCCCCAAGTCGTTCTCAAGGTAGTGTCTCCTCTGGAGAGTCAAATACCATGAATGGAGGAATGTTAGCCGACCTTTTCGTACCTAAAGTGACGTTAGACGATTTGGTTATTTTTTCTCGGCAAATGTACTCCCTTATGAAATCCGGTATTCCAATTTTAAGAGCGGTTAAAGGGCTGGCTGAAACGACCAGTTCAAAACGAATGCAGAGGGCGTTATTTGATGTTGGGGCGCAATTAGAAAGAGGACGTTCGTTTTCTTCTGCACTTAACCAATATCCGAAGATTTTTGATCAGTTATATGTGAGCATCATTCATGTCGGGGAAAATACGGGTAAATTGGATGAAGCTTGTTTGCAGCTGTCGGAGTATTTAGAACGTGAACAGGAAACGCGTAAGCAAATAAAATCAGCTACCCGTTATCCAATGTTCGTGATCATTGCCATTGTGATTGCATTGGTCATTATGAATATTTTTGTTATTCCGACATTTGCTGGCATGTTTAACAAGTTTGGCGCGGAACTTCCCGGAATGACCCTTTTTCTGCTAGGTATGTCGGATTTCTTTATCCACAAATGGCATTGGCTACTTATTGCTATATCTGGCGGTATTTTCTTCATTAAGCGATATCTTAATACCAAACAAGGGCGACTAAATTGGGACCGGTATAAACTCCGTATGCCTACGGTGGGTTCTGTATTTGAACGTTCTTTATTGGCCCGTTTTAGTCGAAGTTTTTCGATGATGATTCAAGCAGGCGTGCCCTTAACTCATGCGCTTAACTTAACCGCGGATGCAGTCGATAACAGTTTTATGGCATCTCGCATTATTGGTATGCGTCAAGGGATTGAAAAAGGCGAAAGTTTGTCTCGTGTCGCAGCGGGTAGTGGGCTATTTACACCATTGGTTATGCAAATGATTGGTGTAGGAGAAGAAACCGGTCGAGTTGATGAGCTTTTGATGGACGTGGCAGTATATTACGAGCGGGAAGTGGATTATGACCTAAAAGGGTTAACCGCAAAAATTGAGCCTATTCTTATTGCTATTGTATCTGTGATGGTGCTTGTTTTGGCCCTCGGTATATTCACACCGATGTGGGATATGATGAACGCAGTAAAAGGCAGATAATCATGAGTACAAACTCGGATCAAAGCCAACGTCTTTTTATGGGGTTGGTGATATTTATCATCATTGCAATTTTTATGTCGACGCTGGTTTGGTACGTAAGTGAATCGGAGCCAGAAGTTAACAAGGTGGCAATGAATGTTGCGGCTGATTCGTTTACTACCAGTGTCGTTAATGCTCATTGGCAGTGGCGAGCGGAAGGAAATCCGAATCGAATTATTTTGATTGAATATAATCGGGCTCAGCAAGAAGTTGATAGAAGGCCCGTGACAATGAGTCACTTAGGTTGGCCGAAAGTTGAGCCGAGCCGAGAAGGATGTGAGCAGCTTTGGAAGTCGATCTTAGGGCTTCCATTGAAGATTCAAGGCTTTAAGGTCAAGGCAAACTACTACAATGGGCTTGATGTCAGTGGTAAAATTTTAGATTCTTTCTGTCGTTTTAGTATCGCCGTTGGTCCCTATTTTGATTATAAAGTTTATACTGGTGTCGTGACTAAATCAGATGCTTGATAATATTAGACTTATTGCCAATTTATTTACCAATAATAACCCTTTAATTTATACGCATAAGATCGCTATGACGTTCGTTTGCGTGTTGGAGTTAAGAAAATATGCAACGTGGTTTTTCACTCATTGAGCTAGTTATTGTTGTTGTGGTTTTAGGCTTACTTGCTGCCACGGCGCTACCTCGCTTCCTCGACGTTACTGACGATGCAGAGGATGCAACGGTAGAAGGTGTCGCTGGAGGCTTTGCAACAGGGGTGGGCTTAATCCGTGCACAGTGGGAAATTGAAGGTCGTCCAAGTGAAAACTCGGGGACAAACGTGACATTTGTTACGTTAGATGGCATTCAAATTGGTGTTGATAAAGATACGGGTTATCCAACTGGGCAAGCGTCAGATAATACAGAAGACTCAAATATTTCTAGTATTGATTGTGAGAGCATTTTCAATTTAATTATACAAAGCGCACCCACAATCACATCTGTCTGGGACTCAAGCAATGAGCCATTTCAAAATTTTCGTTATTTCACTAATGTGAATACAGGGGCTGGCACAGCAGGTAATGATCTGTGTCAATACTATTTAACTCAAACTGTGAAAAACGAAAATAATGAACCGACGAGTAACGATGTAGGGAACGGATTCGTGTATGATTCTCGTATTGGTCAAGTGACTGTCTTTAGTAATAACTAATCGTCATGCAAAAGTGCTTACTTTATTGATAATGTGTAGATTAGTATACTGAGCAGCGTATTTATTTAAATTAAACTAAGGTAATACAGATATGAAGCAACAACGTGGTTTTACATTGATCGAATTGATCATCGTAATCGTTATCTTGGGGATTTTGGCGGTAACGGCGGCTCCTCGTTTCATTAATATTCAAGACGATGCGGCTGAATCTGCTGCTCAAGGGATCGCGGGGGCGATCAATAGTGCTGCTGTTAGCGTTCGTGGTGCAGCTTTAGTACGTGGTGTTGCAGCTTCTGGTGGTAACGTAAGTGCTTCTGGTCAAAACGTAACAACTGTTGCAGGTGGTTTCCCAGCTGCTACGGCTGCGGGTATTGGCAGTGCAGTTGATATTGATACCGCTTGGCAGGGTGCTGTAAGTGGTGCAGTTTATGTTTACCAAAATGAATCAGGTGGTTGTACTGTTCAATACACCGTAACTGCGGATGCGGTTAATCCAACTTTCGATGCATCTGTGCTTGATCCTTGTACAAACTAATCGTCAGTTAACAGCGTTTAAATGCAAATCAGTGCGTCAATTCGGCGCACTTTTTTTTGGGAAAATATAATTCATATTGAGCACAATCTGCGTTTTCAAGTATGCCTAAGTGGTGTTTCAGGCGAATACTATTTTCGAAGTAAATTTGCTTTGGGTGATGTTTAATTTCTTTCTGTGCCCATCTGATATATTCCAGCATGCCCTCTCGATCGTTAGTATTAGCCGCAGCAATCGCTTTATGAGCCATGATGTTACTCCAATAACGATCATAATGGACAAGTGGGTTGATTATCTTTAAATACGGCTCAGGACTTCTTCCTCCTGATAATTCATATTCCAAAACGAGGCTAATCGTATGTAATCCCGTAACCCCGAAGGCCGTTATTATTAAGGTTATAATTAGTGATATTGGTCTGAGCAATACAGAAACACTATCGGGGATGGTGTAAGTTTTGTCAGGAGTTTGTTTAAGGATAAATAATCGAATAAATGTCAGCATCACAAGCAGGTGAGCGACTGAAGCATGCAAGGGGTATTCTGTTAAAGAGTGCGTCCCGATAGGAATGATAAGGCTCCACGCCAACCAAGCTGAGTGACGTTGTTGTCGTGTTAACCCATAAATCAACAGGGAGAGTAGCGTTAATACTGATAACCCTGCTAATACGCCTCCTTCTGCAAACCAAAATAATCCTTCATTGTGAGGGTGGTCCATGTTGTAGCGTATATCATCTGGCGTATTTGCTTTTGCTGCACTGTTAACGCTCAAAAGTGTATAAGCAGACTCGAAGTTGCCATAACCTACACCCGTGAAAAAATTATTTTTTATAAGCTCAAGGGTTTGTGGGTATAGAATCTCGCGATCATAATCTTGCTGGTAAGGGGCAAGTAACGCTGCCGAATTGTTTTGTTGTTCTTTTGCGTTATGCAGAGAAAACTGTGCCATCAAGCCAATGAAAAAGCTAATCACTGCGATAAATACCATTGGTTTTTTCTGGCGAAATGAAAAGATAAGTGCAAGCAGTGAAACCAAAAGTGCACTTAATTGCGTACCTCTAGAATGAAGTTCCAGTGTCATGAATCCCATTAAAAAAGCCACTATTAATAAGTTTGGCATGATCCACCTAAACCAGTGTTTTGTGTTTAGGCTTAGTTGGGAAATGAGGTAAATCAAGCAGGCGTAACCAGTGACTAAGTAAGAGCCCATTAAATTGGTTTGTTGAAAATGACCAAATGGTTCGAATGCGTGCTGTGGGGAAAGGAGTTGATAAATAGCAATACTGAGTTGAGCGCAACTGCTTAGGAAAATAACACCGATAATCGTGTTTTGTGAACGTCTGGTTAAGCGATATTGCAGAGATAAAAGCGTTAAGGCAAAAAGTAAGGGAATGGCTAAGAATCGGTACCAAGTGCTAGCTTGAGGCGCACTATTTCCATAGAGAAAGGGAATATAAAGTGTTAGGAAGCAAAGCCCTATTGCCAATAATTGACGATTAATTTTGAGTTTTTTTCTTTGATTTAACTGCCATAAGCCGATACTTAGCGTTAAACCTATGCATATCCAGCCAACTAAATTAATCGGAAGGTCAGTTCCAGCTCCACCCATATTAGCTTGAAAGTATTGAAGGCCAAATAGGAAATATAAACAAATGGGGAACCAAAATACCGGAAGGTGAAGTCGTCTTAAAAAACGATGAAAGAATTGATGCATATATAGGTGCTAGCTATCGACCAAAGAATAATGCCATTAGCGGTTAGCGTAACATATGCTTAGAATGACCCCTAATTTTATAAGATAGTTTAATGAAATCTATAAGAAAGTTAGCTAATTGCACGTAATCCGAGAAACTAGAGTAATGAGCGAAATGCTCATATCCGTTGTATAGGAAAGATTAGAAATTTAATGAATTTTAGTGGGCAATGTTTACGGGGTTTTACCCTTTATGAATTAATTATCACTATGTTGATTATTAGTGCGCTTGTTGTGTTTGCAGTTCCTCGATTTAGTGGTTCTGCTGGCTATGATGAATATGCGTACCAAGCACGGCTGATTTCCACGCTAAGGCACATGCAACTTCGAGCCTTAAACGACACGCGACCAACTTACTGTTTTCAAGTCAATTTTGATAACGCGAACGATGCTTTTGGCCCACCTACTTTAAAATATACTGCGGCTGCGGGTGCTTCGAGCAGAACATGTAGCGATGTCATTGATGTCGATGGACTTCTCCTTGGGGCGGAAAGCGCTAAATATCAACATTTATTTGGTCTTGCATCTGAGTTACAGCAAGACAACATCGATTTACTTGCATTGAACTCTGTGGGTGGTGTTATCACTTATATTGGCTTTGATCATCTTGGCCGACCTCTCACCAGTGATGCAGGAAACGATAACTGTAATGCCGGTTGTACAATACAATTCTCGAGTGTAGTGTCAACTGCACAGGTGTGTGTTGAGCCTCAAGGTTATATCCATTCGGGAGTGTGTGGTGGCTAATAAACAACGTCAAGCGGTGGGTTTTACCCTGATAGAAATGGTAATGGGTATTGTCGCTTTTAGTGTGGTGCTGACGATTATCATTGGCGTGTTGTCTCCGCAAGCCACCCGCAGTGTTACTCCTATTATGAACGTTAGGGCGTCAGAGCTAGCGCAATCTCTTTATAACGAAATTAGCGCAAAAGCCTTCGATGAAAATTCGGGAAGAGGTGGAGCTAATGTTCGCTGTAATGAAGATTTAGACGGAGATATGGCGTTTACCAGCCCAGGTGAAATTGCCTGTAGTTTGGTTTTAGGGCCCGATGCTGGGGAAGCCGGTGACAAGGAACTTTTCGATGACGTCGATGACTATCACGGCTTTAGCGCCGTAGTGAATTCATTTAACGATGTTGTTAGTCAGGATGGCCGTGATTTATATGCAGGTTTTGGCGTATCCATTTCTGTATTTTATGATGGTGATTTTGATGGGGATAACGATCTGTTAGAAGATCCAACATCAACCGGGCGTCACAAACTCATTACTATTAATATCACAACACCACTAGGCCAAACTTTCATTTACAGCGCTTATCGGAGTAACTATTGATGCCGGCGCCAGTTAAACCGATTTCAGGGTTTACATTAATAGAGCTTGTTTCCGTTATTATCTTAATTGCTATTGTCATGTTGGGGGTAACAGGCTTTATTGGATCGGGCGTGCAGATCTACCTTGATGCAACAGAAAGAGACCAACTTTTAGGTGATAGCCGCTTTATTGTCGAAAGAATGAGCAGAGAAGTAAGGACAGCGCTACCTAATAGCGTTAGAATATCCGGTAATAATAATGCACATTGTTTGGAGTTTGCTCCGATTAGATGGAGTACCTTTTATGAGGATATTCCCGTTGCCCCTGAACCCGCTAGCAGTGCACTCAGTGCAATTAACCTAATAGGGTTGGGTTCGGAGAGCTACATAGAAAATGTAGATAACAGCGACTTTGTTGTCGTTTATGCGACAAACAGTGGGCAGGTATACGACACAACCCAAACATCGGGAGTATCTCGACGCTTTGGCCTCAATTCAGTGACAAGCGCTGCTATTGCTACTGTCGAGTTGGATAACTCAGTGCAATTTGCAACTGATTCGCCTTTGTCCCGTTTATATGTCGTTGATGGGCAAACGGTTAGTTACTGTGTTAGAAATGTTGGCGCTAATGCTATTTCAGGAAGCAAAAATATGTATCGACATATTGCTCCTTATCAAGAAGTTCAACCTATTTATACCTCGGGAGGGGTGCTGATGGCAGAAAACATTGATAATACATTATCGAATAATCCGCAGTTGGTGCCTCAAAATGATGATCCTTTTCGTGTTTATGCGGCATCATTGCAAAGAAATGCTTATGTAAGAGTTAGGTTAAGGTTCAGACGCAATGAAGAAGTGGTAGTATTTAATAATGAAATCCACATTCCCAATTCGCCTTAAATGCGGTCACGCATCGGTAACGAGTGCGCCGAGTAATCAACGGGGCAGTATGTTGTTTATCAGTGTTTTTGTTATCGTTGTATTAGGCATGTTAGGAATGACGCTAACCAATATTTTATCAACATCTGAAGATTCCGTAGTATATGAAAGCCTAGGGTTAAGAGCGCTAAATGCAGCGCGATCAGGATTGGATATTAAAATAGCGGATGCGTTCCCTCTACTCTCAACTGACTCAGAGCAATGTGATAGTGGTCCAAGTAATGTTTCATTTAACAATATCGCCGGTTTAGAAGGGTGTTCGTATACCGCGATATGTCAAAGCGATAACAGTATTAACGGCATAAATTACTTTCGCTTTTCAAGCACTGGAGTGTGTGTGATTAGTGATGTTGTGGTGAGCCGTACAGTGGCTGTAGATGCAAGAAAGTTGTAGTCGTTGTCCGCTTGCTGGATAAACCAACTCATTAGGAAAAAGTATCGTGCTAATGAACCTATCAATGAAACGAACTTTAGTCGCCGTTGGAGCGCTTTTAAGCTTGTTGAGCTTACCCGTGCTTGCAGACCAATGTACGAATGTTTTTACTGATAGTGTCAGTACATTTTCGACCAGTGGTTCGCTCCGAATTGACCGCCTTGCACAAATCCGGGGTACGGATGGTGTCATCGATTTCCCTTTTGGTAGCATCGACGATAAAACTCAAAATAGTAGTTGTGTTACAACATCCTGTCAGGCTTCTGGCGCACCTGCTAGTGATCTTGATTTACCCACTTTTAAAACCACGACATCCAATCAAGATATTCAAATTTCACGTTTCAGCTTTGGGTCATTGCCCGCAGGTCATTACGACAGAGTAAACCTTAAGGAAGGCTCCAGCATTGAATTCACAACAGTTAACGGCGAATACCGAATGTCGCGGCTTATCGTTGAGCGAAATTCCATAGTCAATATGAGCCCTGGTGAATATTGGATTGAAGATGTTGATTTTAAAGAAGGTTCCCGACTCAATGTGGTTGGTGATGGGACGGTTCGAATCTACGCCAGAGATGATGTTAAGTTTGAGAGAAATACTTTGATCAATGCTGGTAGAGATCCAGCTGATTTAGTCATCATTAGTTACGACGATATTGAATTCAAAGAAGGTTCCGCTGGTTATGGTTTCTTTTACGCCGCAGATGATTTCAAACTAGAGCGAATTAGTAACATTGTCGGTGGGGTATCTGCGAAAGATATAGAGCTGAAAGAAAACAGCACTATCACTTACTCTGAAGCGAGCTTAACCACAATAGAGTTTGGTGAGGAGTGTGAGTCTGGTTCTGCCTCACCAGAAGCGGTGGCGCATTATGCTTTAGAAGAGGCTGCTTGGAATGGTAATGGCTCCATTTTAGATTCAACGGGCAACAATTATCATGCTTCACCAGTTGGAACGGTTTCTCCTTATTTATCCAGCGCTCAAATTTCTTGCCAAGCAGTAAACGTGCCTTTTAACTCCAGAAACTCGGAGTACGATGCTGTCGATTCCCGTATTGATGTGGCCTCTGATATAGGTACTTCCGGTACAATTGCTTTTTGGTATCGACCAAATCTCCCTTGGCAGGGCGTTAATTACTCTCGCCAACTATTTGATGCATCGAGCTCGCAGTCTAACCAATATTTTTATGCTGCACTAAATGATGCTGGCAGGATTGAATTTGGTGTGGAAGATGATAGTGATGCAGATCGACGCATCCTCACGCAATCTTATAACTTTGCTGCGAATGAGTGGGTGCATTTGGCGTTCACCTATGACTTTGGCTCTGGCGATTTAAGAGTGTTTGTTAATGCTGTAGAAGCCAGTTCTAATTACACCGCAACAGCATCATTAAACGGGAGTGTTGGCAATTTTGAATCATTGTATATAGGCGATAACCGCAGTTCCTATATCGTTTCACATGGTTCAGGGTATTCCGCTGATGGTCAAATAGACGAAATTTATGTGTACAAGGGGGCGTTGGATGCCCAAGCAATTACAACCTTAAAAGACAACACCACAACGTGTCAGGCTCCAGCGCCGGAACCTATCGCTTATTGGGCGCTCGACATTTGCTCAGTCAATGGCACGGTAGGTGAGGTTATTGATTCAATTAATGGCTACAACGGGCAAGCTTACCCCGGAACGACAATGGTGGATGATGGACGTTTTTGCCAAGCCGCAGAGTTCTTTGGTCAATTAGAGCATATCAATATTCCTCATCAAAATGCGTTTGAAGTAAGTGACGGCGCGATTTCTTTTTGGTTTAAAAGAGACTCCGCAACGTCCGGGCTATTAGGCTTAGTGTCTAAGGAATCGTTGGACTTTGATGCTGGTGGACATCTTGGAATTTGGAGCAATAGCTCTAAAACGGTCTGGGTGAGACATCAGTACATCGATAGCTTTTATGGCTATAACGCTTATTTGGAGTCTGGTCCGGTAGCTGACGATCAATGGCACCATGTCGTTTACACATGGGGCAGCGCCGGCGCTACGTTATATGTAGATGGACAAATGGTTGATCAGCGCACCGATGTTGTCGCTGGTATTCAATACAACTACGAGCCTATCATTTTAGGGGCTGATGCAACGGTTACGGGGGACCAAATGTCACCTGTTCACCAATTAAGTCGTTTTTTCGATGGGAAAATCGATGAAATTCAATTCTTTAATCAGCAACTAAACAGTGGTCATGTATCTGAGCTTTTCAATAAATCAGGCTACACTTGTATTTCTTGTGTGAGGGATCCGGTTTTAGAGTCCCATTGGCCATTAGATATATGCAGTGTTGATGGTTCGGGGGGAGAAATTATCGATGTGGGTGATAGTGGACTCAATAATCATGGGCGTACTCTAGGTAATCCCGAAATCAATCCCGACGCTAAATTCTGTCAGGCTGTTAAGTTTTTAGGCGGCGATGACCATATCAACATTCCACATAACGGAAATTACGCGACAACTGACGGGGGAATTTCTTTTTGGTTTAAGCGAGCATCAGGCACAAATGGTGATATGGGGTTATTCTCCAAAGACTCTAGTGGTCATGACCAAGGTGGTCACTTAACGATGTGGAGCAAAAGCAATAGAATTGTTGAGGTAAGACATCAATATTTTGAAAACGGCGCAGAAAGAACCCAGTATTTGCGCTCTTCATCATTGGACAATGATGTTTGGCATCATGTGATGTATACATGGGGCAGTGATGGCATGCGACTTTATGTCAATAATCAACTGGTCGCCCAACATGCAGTATCAACAGGACTGGAAAATAACCCCGAGCCTATCATTCTTGGCGCGAGTGCAATTTATACTGGCGACCAAGTTTCCTCCCCTAATCAGCTTGAACAGTTCTTTGTGGGAGAATTAGACGACATTCGCTTCTATAGCACTTATCAACCCCAAGCGAGTGTTGTTGATGAGTTGTATAACCAATCACCCTATAGCTGTTCGGAAACGTGCGATACAACGCCGGTTTTAGAGTCACTTTGGACAATGGATGTGTGCGCGCTAGATGGCACAGGTGGAGAAATTATTGATACTGGTGATTCTAATTTAAACAACCATGGACGCTCCGTAGGTCCTGTTAGTGTCAATTACGATGCGCGTTATTGCCAAGGAGCGAGCTTCTCGGGGGATGGCGGACATATTAATATTCCGCACAACGGAAATTATTTAGTGAGAAAAGGAGGGATCTCCTTCTGGTATAACCGAAATGTGGGGACCAGCGGTGAGCAAGGTCTCTTTTCAAAAGACTCCGGGGGCCACGATGCCGGTGGTCATGTAACGATTTGGAGTCGAGGTAATCGTAGTGTTTATGTACGTCATCAGATACGTGAGAATAATACCGATAGAACCGTTTATTTAACCTCTCCTGCCATGAATGATGGGGAGTGGCACCATGTGTTCTATACATGGGGAAGTGATGGGATGACGCTTTACGTGGATAACCAACTCGTTGATCAAGCCTCGGGTGAAACTGCGGGCGTAGAAAATAATCCAGAGCCGATTATTTTGGGCGCTAGTGCGATTTACTCAGGTGATAGTGTTTCGGAGCCACAAACGCTATCGGACTTTTTTAACGGCGATATGGACGATGTGCGTTTTTATAGCACATGGCAACCCAAAGCGGCATTTGTCAGTGAAGTCTATAACCAGTCTCCTTACACCTGTACTCAGTGTAATCTTCAGCCTGTGGCGTATTACCAATTTGAAGAAGCAAATTGGCCTAGCGTCAACTCCATTATCGACACAATGAGTCACTTTAACGGTTCACCTTTGGGTAGTGTTTCCCCTGTTTTCCCGAATCCCGAAAAATCTTGTCGAGCAATGAACGTCCCAGATAACAGTGTCAATTCCTCACAAACCGATGCACTCGATACAGGTATTAATATCCGAGATGATGTAGGCACTAAAGGGACGATCTCATTTTGGTATAAATCCAATACCGCGTGGGATACTCATTCGGGTTCTTCAGAAGGAGGACGAACATTATTCGATGCTACCACCACCGATTCCGCTCGTTTCTTCATGCGATTAAGAAGAAACGGCAGTATTCGTTTCTCAATGAATGATAATTTTGGCAGAAGCTATGATATTTTCTCGTCTTCAGGTTTGTCCATTCCCGCGGATCAATGGGCTTTCATTGCTGTTACATGGGATTTAAACGCAGGGAGACTCAAGCTTTATATACGTTCTAACAGTGAAAATCGGGAGTACACACAGCAAAACGGATTTGTATCGTCGAGCGTAGCAAACCTGTCTCATTTAATCATTGGTGATAGTTACGCTAACAATAATGTATCGAATAGCTCGGCTGATGGGCAGTTCGACAACGTTAGAATATATAATTATGTGCAAAGCGAAACCCAAATAGAAGCTGATAAAGACGATGTGACTGATTGTCCATTAGAAGTGCATCATTATGATCTGTCATATAGCAATCCTGGTTCTGTGTGTAGCTTAAGTACACTCACCGTTAGAGCGTGTGCTGATGAGTCGTGCTCTTTACTCGCTGATGTTGGCTCCAGTGTTGATATTCGCTATACGGATAGCGTTGGAAGCGAGTCCATCATCGTCTCATCCTTAGCATTGACGAATGGCACGGCCAGTTATGATTGGGGACTATTTGAGCCTAAAACCGTGACACTTTCGTTAGCAAACACGATGCCGATGGCGTTCAATCCGCTAACGTGTAGTACAGAAAACTGTGAACTAACCTTTGACGATCTGTCCCTAAAATTACTGGTAGACGGCAATGATTCGGCCATTCCTAACCAGCTTTCCGTCACCCCTTTTGAAGGTACATTTGGCGTTGTTGCAGACAACGTCTGCAATAACTATCCAACCGATATACCGGTTGAAATCGCCATCGAATGTAATTCTCCTGCTACCTGTAGTACCACAGCGGGTAACGAATTTTATCTGGACGGAGTGGTCGTTCCTAAAGTCAATGCAGGCGAGGCATTAAGCTACGTGAGCACAGGAGACAACTTTGATTCCACCAATGGAATTACGCTAGGTAGTCTGCAATACAACGATGCAGGCCAAATAACCATTCATATTAAAGTGGGCACTGCCACGGTTTCAAAAACCGTTGTGGTGTATCCCGAAACACTTCGGCTCGCAACCGACGCTGTTGCTATTGCGGGGACGAATACGAACTTGCAAATTACGGCCTTATCCAACGGCGTTGTATTACCTAACTATCAACCGGGGCAGCTACATATTGCCATGGAACGCACTTTGCCCAATACATTGCCGAGCGGAATTAGTTTTACAGGTAACTTAACCTCCGACTATTTCACAACAGTACGAGATGGCGTTGGTGTTTCTGATGGAAGTGGTGCAGCAAAACGCCGCTTAACAAGCTTTGATCCGCTAACAAGTCCGCTTGATTTTGAGGACGGGATTGGTGCTTTGCCTGTTGCTTATTCTGAGGCTGGAAATACTTTGTTCGATGTTGCGGACATCAATTACTTTGGGCAACTTCTGACAAGTTCCGTTATTTCGCCTTCCGATAGAGAAGTGAAGTTCATTCCAGCCTATTTCCGAGTTGAAAATGTGGATCATAGTTACGGGGCCTTCTGCGGCAATATTCACTACCTAGGACAGAATTTCTCAAGCCCACCCGGAACAGAAATTGATTTACAAGCCTATAATAATGGCGGTGTGCCAACGCAATATTACGATAGTGGTATTGGTGGAGGAGTGTTTGCCTTTGCATCCGTGGGTTTGTTGAGCAATCGTACTTACATTGAGAGCATTAATTCAAGGACTTTATCCATCAATGCGGCTGGAAGCGTTACACTAAGTGGCGCGGCTGATTTTGATGCTGCCTTTAGGATGACTATTAGTGGCGCTGACACATTTAATGTGCCGAAACAGGGAGCTGTTTCAGCCCCCCTTATAGCGGGCGCCGATTATGATATTGCGCTTCGTATTCCCAGTGGAGATTTAACGGATGCGAATGGTGTTGGGCTAGAAGGAGCCCCAGCACAGTTTGAGTTTGGCCCATTAACTTCGGGTGTTGAATTACGAGAAGGAAGGTTTGTATTGGCTAATGCCTTTGGTCCAGAAAACCAAGACTTAAGCGTACCTTTTGGTGTGCAATATTTTGATGGCAATGATTGGGTGGTGAACACTCAAGATTCTTGCACTACCTTTGATGCTATCAACTTAGTTAGTAAAGACTCTTCGAGTGCTATTACGACTTTTGGAGACGGAATATTAGATGCTGGAGTTACGTCAAATACCGCGGGGATGATGCAAATTGACGCATTTGGATCGATACGGGAGATCCCTATCGAATACCAAATTCCCGCAGATTTGCTTTTCTTACAGTTTAATTGGAATGGTTCAGGACCTGAAAATCCAAGCGCTGTCGCCTCATTTGGTCAGTTCAGAGGAAATGATCGGATAATTCATTGGCGAGAAGTGTTTAGATAATTAAAAATTAGGATAAAATTACACTTGGTCCAGCTAAAACTTGCGCTTTACTCGACAAGTCAATAGCATAGGGCATTGTTGTGGGAACGGCGGGAAAATGCCTGTCAATTGCCATGTTCTGCACCATAATAAAAATAAATCCGTATTTGCCGCAAGGGGGCAAAACATTATGTTTGGAACGGAATAATGAATCGAATAGCACATTTAGCCTTGGCAGTTACTGTCGCTTTCTCTTCATCTTTTGTGTTTGCAGCGGATCTATCTGTAGAAGAGATCAGGCTACAAATCCAAGAGCGACAAGCTGAATTTGACAACTACAATAAAGACTTAGAAGTTCAAATTGCTACCGCCAAGCAATTGGAGCAAGAACTGGAATCCTTACGTGAAAAAGCAGTGACGGCTGAATCCAAAAGGCAGTCCGCTTTGAACGAAATGAATGTTCAATATGAGCGTATGGTAGAAGATCCAACATTGGATATTACCGACGTTCGTCAAACTTATCTCTCCGCCGTGAAAACGCATAAAGAAGTGAAAGATGCCATCACTGCAAAATACAATGATTGGCAAAAACAATTGCAGGACGTGGAACTACGCCGCCTCTCAAAGCATAGCTTACTGAATAAGTTGGAAGGCTTAAGAGAACAACTGAATAGCGCTCGCCTTGATCGATTATTTGAAGAATTTAATCGTCAAGATGTTGTATCGGTTGATCACAATATTGCATGTGACCGTGAAGAAACACTTGCTAAGTGTATGGAGCGCGGCAAGTCCCTAGCGAAACAGAAAGCATCAAAACGCTACCTTGATAAGCTTTATGATGGATTGTCTGAATCTACAGAGGCGTTAAAACGTCGCCCATATTCGGATGCTCATGTTCAAATTATTCGTAGTGAAATTACCAATAATAACTTCAGCGGCTTAGGTAACTATTCTGTATCTATGGCAGTGGAAGTGAAAGGTAATTTGCAACGTAACGAAGGTTGCGAATTACTTGGCTTAGATGGTCGTTATTGTGCACTAGATAAAGAAACAACCACGGTGAAGCAGTTTGAAGCTCCCACAACTGAAAGTGGTGTGCAAACCGACGAATCAGTGATGTACGAGCTTACCGTTCGTTCCAATGTATATGATGATGAAGTATTCATTGATGGCGTTAGTTATGGCTCAACGCGTTTGCAAATTATGTTGCCCTCTGGTGAGCATGATATTGAAGTGGTTAAGCGTGGCTACGAAACGTATAAACAAACGGTTAACCTTGAAGATAGCCGTACACTCAAAGTTGAATTGAATCGTTCACAATACTCTTTCAACAAAGGTGAGCGAATTCAAGACATTCTCGCAGGCGATATTAATGGACCCGATTTAGTTGTTGTTCCCGCTGGTTCTTTCCGTATGGGGGACATCGCAGGTCATGGTCTAGAAAACGAACGCCCGGTTGAAAGTAAAGAAATCTCGCATTCCTTTGGGGTGAGTGAAACCGAAATTACCGTAGAGCAGTTCCAACATTTTGTATCAGCAACAAGCTATGTAACTGATGCGGAAAAAGGAAAGGGCTGTGCTTACTACGAGGGTGGGCGTCCTGTGTGGCAGGAAAATCTGAACTGGCGCTCTCCGGGGTATACGCAATCGAAAGAACATCCGGTCGTATGCGTTAGCCTTAAAGATGCACAAGCCTATGTAGACTGGTTAAGTTCTTCAAGCGAGCAAACTTATCGCTTACCAATGGAGTCTGAGTGGGAATACTCCGCTCGCGCTGGCACTGAAACCGACTATTGGTGGGGCGAAGGTGTTGGTACCGATAATGCAAATTGTGGCTGGTGTGGTAGTCAATGGTCAAATGTGAGCGCGGCACCTGTTAGCAACTTCGAGCGAAATGAGTTTGGTTTGTTTGATACAGTGGGTAACGTTTGGGAATGGACTGTCAGTCATCGTTCTCAAAGCGGCGCTGTAGTAAGAGGTGGAGCTTGGAACTTTGCTCCTCGTTTAGCCAGAGCCTCGACTCGAATGGAACTTGATCCTACATTTAGATCAAACTACGTAGGATTCCGAGTTTTAAGAGAGCAGTAATATCTGAATCCCGGTCATTGCCACCGGGATTTTTTATTCTTTACTCTACACTCTACTGCTTGCTGAATCTCAGCGGCGTGGTAAAGTTAGCGAATTTTCATATAACCTAAAGTATAGGAAGCGGCCATTCCATGTTAAAGAAGCTTCGAGGAATGTTTTCCAATGACCTTTCCATTGACCTCGGCACCGCAAACACTCTGATCTATGTAAAAGATCAGGGTATTGTTTTGAATGAACCTTCAGTTGTAGCCATTCGTCAAGAACGTGCTGGGGGTCCCAAAAGTGTTGCTGCTGTAGGTGCAGAAGCAAAAAGAATGTTAGGACGTACGCCGGGCAACATAAAAGCCATTCGTCCTATGAAAGACGGTGTAATTGCCGACTTTTACGTAACAGAAAAAATGTTACAACACTTCATTAAGCAAGTGCATGATAACAACGTATTGCGTCCCAGCCCTCGTGTTCTGGTATGCGTTCCTTGTGGTTCAACACAAGTAGAGCGACGAGCCATTCGTGAGTCCGCGCTAGGCGCAGGTGCTCGAGAAGTATTCTTAATTGATGAGCCAATGGCAGCGGCAATCGGCGCTGGATTACCTGTATCAGAAGCAACAGGTTCTATGGTTGTCGATATTGGTGGTGGTACAACTGAAGTTGCGATCATTTCACTGAACGGGGTTGTATATTCATCGTCAGTGCGTATTGGTGGTGATAAATTTGATGAAGCTATTATCAACTACATTCGTCGTAATTTTGGTAGCTTAATTGGTGAAGCAACGGCTGAACGTATCAAGCATGAAATTGGTGCTGCCTACCCCGGCGAAGAAGTTAAGGAAATCGAAGTCCGTGGTCGTAACTTAGCTGAAGGTGTGCCTCGAGGCTTCACTTTGAATAGCAATGAGATCCTAGAAGCGTTACAAGAACCGTTAACTGGCATTGTTTCAGCAGTAATGGTTGCTTTGGAGCAGTCACCACCTGAGTTGGCGTCTGATATTTCTGAGCGCGGCATGGTGCTAACCGGTGGTGGTGCGCTACTAAAAGACTTGGACCGCTTATTAATGGAAGAAACAGGAATTCCTGTTGTCATTGCAGATGACCCTTTAACCTGCGTTGCTCGTGGAGGCGGTAAAGCGTTCGACATGATAGATATGCATGGCGGGGATTTGTTTAGCTACGAATAATGCTAACTGATCTTTGTGCTCACAAAAGTGATAACGCTTAATTTATGGACAACATATTCAGTCGGGGTCCCTCGTTAAATAGTCGGCTCGTCATGGGCATCATATTGTCTTTGGCGCTAATGGTTATGGATCATCGACTGGATAGCTTCCGTTTTGCGCGTGTATACCTGAATTCCTTGGTTGCTCCCCTGCAGTATGTTGCCAATATACCGAGTGATGCGCTTAACTGGCTTGCTAGAGAACTCACCTCAAAGCGACAACTTCTTGAAGAAAATGCTCGACTAACTCATCAGGCAACATTGATGAGTGAAGAAAACCTACGTTACCAGTTCCTAAAGCGAGAAAACGATCGTTTACGTACCTTGCTTGGTTCACCTGTTCGTGAAAATGCTCGCAAAATGGTCGCTGAACTGATGGCGGTTGATAACAACCCATACAGTAAACAAATAGTCATTGATAAAGGTGCTATACATGGGGTTTATCAGGGGCAGGCTGTGTTGGATGAGCACGGTATCGTTGGGCAGGTGTTGCAAGTGGCAACAACTAATAGTCGTATTCTTTTGATTTCCGATATTACCCATGCCACACCAACTCGCTTGGCAAGAAATGATGTTCGTTTAATCGCTTCAGGCTCAGGGGATTTGGATGAGCTGGTTATCGACCACGTAGCTCACAGTACCGATATAAAAGCCGGTGATATTCTCATTTCGTCTGGATTAGGTAATGTTTTCCCTGAGGGGTATCCCGTTGCCAAGGTAACGTCCGTTATACGCGACGAATCACGGCCTTTTGCCTCCATCAAGGCAGAACCTGCTGCACGCTTAGATCGATTGAAATACCTGTTACTTCTGTGGCCAAGCGATGCGCCTACCGACCCTGCGTCGCCGACCTTTGGCGATGATGCTGATGGCGAAAGCCCTAGCAAAACGCAGGAGCCTGTTTCCTAATGTTTCAGATAAGACACTATATTATTGGTATTAGTTTGGTGTTGGCTTTAATGTTTCAGATTATGCCAATGCCTCCTGTCGTTGACCCATTTAGGCCAGACTGGGTGTATCTGGTGATTGCCTATTGGACCTTGGCATTGCCTAATCGAGTCAATGTAGGCGTTGCTTTTATTAATGGTTTGCTACTTGATGTATTGCTTGGCACGACTCTTGGTGTGCACAGCTTAGCGCTTTGTGCCGTAACGTATATCCTTGCCGCTAACTATTTGCGTTTAAGAAATTATTCCGTATGGCAGCAGGCCATCATTATTGGATTATTGTCCGCGCTATATCATTTGATTGTTTTCTGGTTACTTAGATTACTTACCGATTTGAACTTTAACTTTGAATTCTTGTGGCCTGTTATTACAGGTATGGTTTTCTGGCCTTGGATTTTCCTTTTACTGCGTAAAATGAGAAGGCAATTCCGGGTTTCCTAAAATCCTTTAGGGTAGATAATGTCTCCTCAATTAATACTTGCATCTCAATCTCCACGGCGCGCTGAATTGCTTAATCAGGTTGGCGTTAATTTCATAACATGTCCCGCTGATGTTGACGAAACGCCTCTTGAAGATGAGCCGCCATTGCAATACGTACTGCGTATGGCGAAGTTAAAATCAGAAACAGTTTGGAACCAACAGCAAGCTTCTCAGTCGAACTCAGAGTGCGTCGTTTTAGGCTCAGATACCATTGGGGAGATTAATGGTCAGGTACTGGTAAAACCCCAAGATTTAAACGATTTTTTGCAAATGCAGCAGTTGATGTCGAATACAACACATTATGTTCATACCTCAATAGCTGTTAGCACTCCAACAGGTACTTTTGCTGAGGTTGTGACTACCGAGGTTGAGTTTGGTGTTATCAGCGAAGCCGATTCACACTGGTATTGGCAAACGGGTGAACCGCAAGATAAAGCGGGCGGTTATGCCATTCAGGGCTTAGGCGGACAATTTGTGAAACAGATTAAAGGTAGTTATAGCGCCGTAGTCGGATTACCTTTGTATGAGACAGTTAGATTGCTAAAACACACAGGAATAACCCCTCATGAGCGGTGAACTACTGATTAACGTCACACCATCTGAATCCCGAGTGGCGTTGATCGAAAATGGTTTATTACAAGAAATCCATGTTGAACGCCATACTAAACGCGGTCTAGTTGGCAATATTTATCGTGGCAAAGTTAGCCGAGTATTGCCCGGAATGCAGGCAGCGTTTGTTGATATTGGTTTGGAAAGAGCGGCATTCCTTCATGCATCTGATATAGCGATGCATCAAGAAATTGCAGAAGAAGTCCCTGATGCGCCCCCCATCGAGAAAAAAGACATCAGAGAATTGGTGCGAGACGGGCAAAACATTGTTGTGCAAGTAGTAAAAGATCCTATCGGCACAAAAGGGGCCCGTTTAACGACAGATATTACTATTCCTTCTCGCTATTTGGTTTTCATGCCAAGCGTAACTCATATCGGTGTTTCTCAGCGTATTGAGGATGAGCAAGAACGTGAACGTTTGCGGGAGTTGATGTCTGAACTAGAAGGCGACGGTGGCTTTATCCTTCGCACCGCAGCTGAAGGCGTAGGTGAAAGTGAGTTGGTGCAAGATGCCAAATTCTTGCGGCGTTTGTGGTCAAAAATTCAGGAGCGTACCAAGCGCAGAAAAAGCTATGTGCTTTACGAGGACTTGCCGCTTGCACGACGCGTATTGCGTGATTTTGTCGGCACAGATCTTGGTTTAATTCGAATCGATTCGAAATTAGCTTTCCAAGAATTGGAGCAATTTACGGACGAATATGCACCAGAATTTAAGCAGTTGCTTGAATATTATCCCGGTGAGCGCCCTATCTTTGACTTATATGATGTGGAAAATGAAGTACAACGAGCAC
Source organism: Alteromonas sp. a30 (assembly GCF_026788005.1). Lineage (GTDB taxonomy): Bacteria > Pseudomonadota > Gammaproteobacteria > Enterobacterales > Alteromonadaceae > Paraneptunicella. The sequence continues at coordinate 11,642 of NZ_JABEPE010000006.1, read as the reverse complement.
TGGAAAGACGCGTTGATCTTAAGTCTGGTGGTTATTTAATTATTGACCAGACGGAAGCGATGACCACTGTTGACATCAACACAGGCGCGTTTGTTGGACACCGAAATTTGGAAGAAACCATATTTAATACCAATATTGAGGCGACTCAAGCTATTGCCCGTCAACTGCGTTTACGGAATTTGGGTGGGATTATTATCATCGACTTCATCGATATGATTGAACCGAATCATCAGCGACGAGTCTTGCAGAACCTAGAAGTTGCACTTAACAAAGACAGAGCAAAAACCAAAATTCACGGTTTCACCGAGTTAGGATTGGTGGAAATGACGCGTAAGCGCACTCGTGAAAGTCTGGAGCATATTTTGTGTGGTGAATGCCCCGTTTGTAAAGGCCGCGGTTCAGTGAAAACGGTTGAAACCGTTTGCTTTGAAATTATGCGAGAAATTGTACGGGTTAATCGCGCGTACGATGCGGACAAGTTCGTAGTTTATGCGGCACCGTCGGTTGCGGATGCGTTGATGGATGAAGAATCCCATGTTTTAGCGGAATTGGAACTCTTTGTTTCAAAACAAATCAAAGTACAGACTGAGACCCTGTATAATCAGGATAATTATGACGTTGTAATGATGTAGCTGTGTGGAATGCAACGTATCACCAAAAATGATTGAGCGCTAAGCAGAACTATTTTGAAAACTGGTCGTTACTATTTATCGTATTTTCTTCGCAAACTATGGCTATTGCTTGCCGTTTTCACGGTTGGTTTGGCGTTGCTAATCAGTTTATTGCGCTATTCCCTTCCCTACATGCACAGTCAGCGAGATTTTATTGAATCATGGCTAAGTGATAACTACGGCGCAAATATCAAAATTGGCTATATCAGTGCAATGTGGAAAGGTCGTGGCCCAGCGATTGTGCTTAAAGACCTTACGCTCGTTGAAGGTAAGAACTCTCCAATTTCTTTTAGTGTTGACGAAACACAAGTGGAACTCGATCTTTTTACCTCTCTAAGAACAGGTCAGGTTCACTCAAGGCGCTTCAATCTAATTGGCATGGAAATGAAAGCCGATATTGACAAAATTCAAGGAGGAGAGAGCAATTTTCCTGTTGTTGATGCGTTGCAAACGCTGTTTTTAGAGCAGCTACAGCGTTTCTCCGTGAGTGATAGTCACGTCACCATCAAAACACGTTTAGATGAACAGCAAATCCAAATTCAACAGCTATCTTGGCTTAACAATGGAAAACGACACCAAGGCGTTGGGGAAATGCGTGTTGCCGAGCTGGCAAGCAATTCGGCGCGTTTTGTCCTCGATTTAAAGGGTGAAAAACGGGATTTAACGGGAACATTTTATGCTGAAGCAAGGGATCTTGATATTGCCCCTTGGCTGAAAGAATTTGTGCCAACCCAATATGAGCTAATTGAAAGTCGAGCTAATTTCCAGTTTTGGGCGGGATTGAGAAACTCAGTGATTACCTCCACACAAGTATTGCTGCAAGACAGCAGCTTTGAGTGGGAAAACGAAGCAGGTGACGTAGTCAATGCTAAAATTTTTAAGGGTAACTTCCTAGCTCAACCAAGACCGTCGGGTTGGGCGTTTAACATGAATGAATTCACCGTTGTTGTGAATGAAAAGGCGATTGAAACAAATTGGAATGGCACATTTAGTCGCGCGGGTGTATTGCGTTTCCATAATCGTGAACCTGTTAAGTTCTCGCCTGTCATGCCGTTACTCAGTGTAATTTTGGGGACAAATGAAGCAAGCCCTATTGCAGCTCTTGCCCCCGATCTGCAAATTGATAAATTGCATATTGAATTGTCCCCAGAGCAAGCTGCCGCTCAGTTACTCTTTTCCAATTTAAGTTTTTCCGAATTGTCGTCAGAAAACGGCAGTAGCATACCCGGAGTGACCAACCTAAAAGGTAATATTCACTGGTTAGATAAGCTGGCAAGAGTCCAAGTCTATGATGATTTGGGGGAGCTCAGAACAGGGCAGATGTTGGGTTACAACTTGCCTTATGACCATATTTCCTTGGATGCGTATCTTGATCTTTCTTCCGACAAGCTGGCCGTTTCTGCTCCTTCTATTCGTTTCCAAGGACCAAGCTTAACAGCAGAAACAAGCGTCACATATCGCTCTGATACCAAGCTGATGCAGCTTTATACGCGTTTAGGCAATATGGATATTGACCAAGCAAAAGCGCTCTTTCCAAAGGAATTAATGGGACCCGTGACGAATGATTTTCTTAAAGAATCGTTACATGCAGGAACGCTAAGCGACATACACAGTATTTGGAGCGGTGATCCTTCTGAGTTTCCATTCAAAAATAACCAAGGTATTTTTCAGGCTAAACTTTCGTTGTCGGATGCCCAGTTTGAGTTCGATGATACATGGCCAATGGTAACAGAGCTGAATGTGGATCTGTTATTTGAAAATGAAGGCTTGTTTATGGCGAGCCAACATGCCCGTATTCTGGATGTAACCGTAGATGATATTCATGCCTCTATACCAAACTTAACGGAAGGGTCCACGTTGTTTATTGATGTAAAGGGTCAAACAACCGGTACATTAGCAACGGGCTTAGTTCAAGCCAGTAGTTTACAAGAAAGTGTGGGCGAGGCATTAGATCATGTGCACTTGAGTGGGCCACTAGATTTGGATGTTGATTTAGAGATCCCTCTTTCGGGTGAGAATATTCAAGTGAAAGGGAATGTAAATATGGCAAATAACCCCATTTACATCCCTCGGTTAGATTTGCGATTAGAGCAAAGCCGCGGTGCAATCGCTTTCAATAATGACAAGGTGTCCACTTCAGCGCTTTCTGCTGAGTTATGGGGACAACCAATTTCTATTGATTTTGTTGGGCATCAAGGGGAAGACGCCTACGAGGCAGACATTGATATATCAGGGAAGTGGGATGCAGATGAACTAACGCAAACTTTCCACCCAAACTTGAATAAATATTTTGATGGTGCCACAGATTGGCAGGCAGACTTGCGCCTTTCTATTCCTCAAACCGGTTTTTATTACAGTATGCAGCTTACTTCCCAGATGGAAGGCGTTGGGATTGCGTTGCCTGATCCTATCGCAAAAGAGGCAGAAGATAGCCGATTGCTTTTTTTGGATAGCGAAGGCGATGAAAAAACGTCAACCGTGCGAATGTTGTTAGGCGACAATATCAAGTTTAACGGTATCTTGCCGCATGATAAGAAACAGTTTTCCCGCGCGCATTTAACCATAGGCGAAGATAGCTTTATTGGAATGGGAATAGGTTTTAGCGTTTCTGCTCAATTAAATACAATGACCTTCAACCCTTGGTTTGATTTTGTTGACGATATGCTATCTGGGTTGCCTGAATCTGCAAAAGGAGGATTGTTATCTCCTCCACAGCGAGTGTTAATTAAAGCGAATGAATTGCATTTTGGTGGGCAGCAGTTCAATAAAGTTGATGTGGTTGCCAAGAACCGTGACACAGACTGGGATGTATTAATTAACGCTGAGCAATTAAGAGCACAAGCGTTGGTCGCTAAGGCGCTTTATTCTCAAGGAATGAAGGTTAACGCTGACTTCGTAAATATAAAAAGCTGGAATAAGCTTGATGAAGATTTAACGCAAGAAATCGACTTTTCTCAGTTGCCTCCTTTGCAGGTCAAGTGCTTACAATGCAAAATTGACGATTTTGATTTAGGAGAATTGGATTTTGCCTTAATGCCAACCCAATCAGGCATGAAAATCGACCGTTTTAAATTAAAGAAAAAAGATGGCAGCATCAGTGCAACGGGCGATTGGCAAATTGATGCGGCAGGGCATAAAACTAATCTTAAAGGTAGCTTCGAGAGTAAAGACTTCGGCGATTTCCTTAGCAGCCTTGATTATGAGTCTGGTGTACGCGACTCCGATGCCAAAATTGATTTTGATCTAAAGTGGGACCAAGCTCCTTATCAACCACAGTTTGCGACGTTAAATGGGAACGTGCAATGGCGTTTAGGCGATGGTTATCTTACTGAAGTGAGTGACAATGGTGCTCGAATTTTCAGCTTTTTGAGTCTTGAGTCATTAATCCGAAAATTGACTTTAGATTTTAGGGATGTATTTGCAAAGGGATTCTTTTACGAGAAGATGAAAGGGTCATTCCAAATTAGCGATGGTCGAATGCAAACACAAGACTCTGAAATTGATGGCGCAGCCGCTCGGGTAAAAATACAGGGGTACACCGACCTGTCAGATAAACAGCTCAATTACACGGTGTCGGTACAGCCTAATTTAACCTCAAGCTTGCCAGTCTTGCTCGCGTGGATGGTAAACCCCGCAACAGCGGTAGCGGCTTTTGCATTTGATGAAGTGATTACTTCTGCTAATGTGGTGTCTAACTTGAAGTATTCATTAACCGGAACATTATCAGACCCGAAAGTCGAGTTGTTGGACAAGTCCAGCAAATCGGTTGAACTGCCTGCTAAAAAGTCTCCGGTAGAACCTAGTGTTATAGAACCTGAAACAGAAAATTCGGTTAATCCGGGATTAGAACCAAACAGTTTCAGCCCTTTTCAAGGAGTAAATGGTTAATGCTGCCCAATCTCATCGCGTTGCAGATGGTATCTGTACCTGATGCTAAACAAAACCTCGACCAAGTTGAATCCCTGATAAAGGCACTTAAGCCAAAAACGCCAGCGCTAGTTGTTTTGCCTGAATGCTTCGCGTTTTTTGGGGCAAAAGATAAAGACCAGCTAAACATTGCAGAAGCAATGGGAACTGGCATGATTCAGGACAGGCTATCTTCCATCGCCAAACAATATGGTGTTTGGTTGGTCTCCGGCACAATGCCAACCAAGATAGAAACAGAAAGCGAACGTTTTCAGGCGAGTTGTTTGGTTTTCGATGATGAAGGCGTATGTCGAGCTGATTACCAAAAAATCCATTTGTTTGATGTTCAGGTGGCAGACAATACAGGCAGTTACCTTGAGTCTCGCACGACTAAACCCGGAGAAAAGATTACCGTTATTGATGATACGCCTTTTGGTCGCTTGGGTGTGGCGGTTTGTTACGACATCAGATTTCCGGGATTATTTCAGGCAATGGGGCAAATCGATGTTCTGGCCTTACCCGCAGCGTTTACCGAAAAAACCGGTGCCGCTCACTGGCATCCATTATTGCAGGCGCGTAGTATTGAAAAGCAATGCTATGTTGTTGCCGCCAATCAGGGCGGAGAACATCAAAATGGGCGGATGACATACGGTCATTCCTGTATTTATTCTGGATGGGGTGAACTGTTAACTGAAATAAGAAAAGGCCCGGGTTGTGTCTCTGCCGTAATGGACTTTAAACAGTTAACAGAAATTCGTAACAATATGCCTATCACTCAGCACAACCGATTTAGGAGCGAACTTGTCTAATATCGTCGAACAACATCTTATTCATGATTCGGGGCTTCAAGCTCAGGATTTGCAAGACATTTTAGGTCTGATTTATCAGCATGATACCGATTTTGCTGACCTCTATTTTCAGGCTAGTCAACATGAAGCTTGGATACTCGAAGACGGCATTATCAGAGAAGGAAGCTACAACCTAGAGCGGGGTGTCGGGGTTAGAGCCGTGAGTGGCGAAAAAACCGGTTTTGCGTATTCCGATGTGATAAATCTAGAAGCGCTTAATGCATCGGCAAATGCGGCTAGAACCATTGCTCGTTCAGGTGGAAGCGGTAAGGTAAAGGCATTTTCAGGCTCAACTCCAAATGTACGTGGGCAGCTTATTTATCAATCTCATAACCCTATTATAGGTATGTCTGAGAATGACAAAGTGGCGTTATTAAAAGCGGCTGATGCTTATATTCGAGCCAAAGAACCGGATGCGATCCAAGTGACGGTGAGTTTAACGGGGGTTTATGAAGAAGTCTTGGTTGCTGCGAGCGATGGCACCTTTGCAACCGATATTCGCCCATTAGTGCGTTTTAATTGCAGTGTTGTCATTGAACGTGATGGTCGACGCGAGCGCGGAAGTGCGGGAGCGGGGGCTCGTGTCGATTACACCTATTTCCATGAGTTGTTAGATGGTGTCCCACGTTATCAAAGCGTTGCCAATGAAGCTCTACATGTGGCCAATGTTAATATGCAAGCGATTGATGCGCCAGCAGGTAATATGCCTGTGGTACTAGGAAATGGTTGGCCGGGTGTGTTGCTCCATGAAGCTGTAGGTCATGGTCTAGAAGGAGACTTTAATCGCAAAGGAGCATCCACTTTTAGCGGACGCGTAGGTCAGCAAGTTGCTGCAAAAGGGATTACCGTTGTTGACGATGGCACCGTTGCTAATGCCCGTGGCTCGGTAAATATTGATGATGAAGGTACGCAAGGTCAATATAATGTCTTGATTGAAGATGGCGTATTAACTGGTTATATGCAGGATAAGCTTAATGCAGGGTTGATGGGGCAAAAGGCTACGGGGAATGGGCGAAGAGAATCCTATGCACACCTGCCAATGCCTCGCATGACAAATACCTATATGTTGGCCGGCCAACATGATCCTCAAGAAATTATCTCAAGTGTGAAAAAAGGGCTTTATGCTCCGAATTTTGGCGGTGGTCAGGTGGATATTACATCTGGGAAGTTTGTGTTTTCAACATCCGAAGCCTACTTAATTGAAGATGGCAAGATAACCAGTCCAGTTAAAGGCGCTACGTTAATTGGTAATGGGCCTGAGGTGATGCAAAAGATCTCAATGATTGGTTCCGATATGGCCTTGGATAAAGGGGTTGGGGTTTGTGGTAAGGATGGGCAAAGCGTGCCTGTTGGGATCGGCCAACCTACCTTAAAAATTGATGAGTTAACCGTTGGCGGTACTGCCTAAGTCTCCCTAATAAAAGTGCCCGTAACCACTACAGGGCACTTTTATCTCCCCCCCCTTCCCTTAATTTGATAATTTTTACGCTTTTTGGTTGAAATGTTCACCTGTTTGAGATAAGTTTCTGGCCGAATTTTATCAGCCACAATTACATCCTTTAGGGAATGCAGGTCAGGGAATGAAACACACTACGCTTCTGTCGTTTTTTACTTTTCTTTTTTTCATCTTTAGTGCGCAAACCAGCGCTGCCGATGCCGTGCATTGGGACTCGTCAACGCATGTCGATCATTATGTTGACGCCAATGGCGATGGCGTCAAAGACTTATTACTCCAAGCCGTGGACGATGCCTCAAGTAACGCCCTGTATTTTGGTTCTCAGCTCAACTTCGGTACGCAGTATGACACCGAGCAACGGTTGGCGTTGGAAGCTGACTTAGATGGCTTATCTTGGTCAGCGGATAAAGCGCAGATTACTATCGGTTTTTTCAACGACGATATTTTTGAAGATGCGCTAGTGGCGCTACCCGGAGCCCAAAAAGCGTATCTATTGATGGGCGGCAAGCATGGATTTGTGAGTTTTAGGCGCTTTGATGCTACGCAGCTTCTCTGGTTGGGGGATAGCGAAGAAGCGGAGCTCTACTCGGGGGATTTTAACGGCGATGGGCAAAGTGATTTACTGGTATTAATGAGTCAAACTGGGGCGCATCAGGTATATCACAGTCAGCCTGATGGTAAGCTTGAGTTAGCCCAAAAGCGCGACAAGAAGTCGCGTTGGGGGATGAAGAAAACAGAGAAGCTTTACATTGCTGACTTTGATGGAGATGGACGCGATGATGTCTTTGCCTTGTCTAAGAAAAAGCACAAGAAACATTATATTGCTTACGCCAATAAAAAAGGGATATTTAAGCGTAAGAATACTCAAAAGATAAAGGCCGACTTTGCGGGTTATGAGTGGACGGACGATGGTTTTAGTACCGCGCTTGAAGAAGAGGGCGGTCAACATTATTTGGTGCGTTTGTACAACCAAAATGGTGGTGAGGATGAAGAAGGGCGTTTCATCCCAGATGCAACAGATAAGTTGCGTCATGAACGCTGTAAGTATGTGTACTTTATGCCCAAAAGCAAGCAGGCGGGCACAAAATGTGAGCTTAAGCGTAAAAAGCGCAAAAAGTATAAGAAACGCAAAAAAAACAGAGGGAATAATGCAAAAGCTGATGCTGTCGGAATAGCATCAGCTTCACACGATGTTACCGCCATGTCTGCAACAGCCGGTGTTATGACGTCTTCAGATGTGGCGACGCTTAGTGAGCCTGATGAACTGACGACTCCACCTGTTTCTTCGGTTGGAGCTTACCCCGCTGTTGGTCAACCATTTGAATTGAGTTGGGCTGCGGTGCCAAATGCGACTCGATATGAGATTTGGGTTAGCTATCCTGGCTCCCAAATGGAGTATACCAACCGTTATACTAGTGCGCTCAAACATCGTATTGTTGAACACTCCGAAGGTGGTCGCTTTTATTATATTAAGGCGTGTAATGCACAAGGGTGTAGTAGTGCAAGCCCTTATAAAAGCGTGTATGTCTTCAATATTCCTCAGTTCGTGACGCAGTTTGTGGCATCAAGCGACACAGTGGTTGCATCAGGAAATGGTGATGATTCAGTGACATTAAGCTGGTCGCGCCCTGATGGGCTGATTGGCTCAGGCGGGTATTATAAAATACTTCAAATAGAGCCCAACGGTATCCAGTCGTGGGCAAAAATCGGTATACCGTCAACCACGACCTCTCAAACGGTTAAACTTAGTGGAGTGAACGGGGGAGCAGGGCAATATACCTATAAAATTTATTCGTGTAATAAAACCAATGCGTATTGCTCGGGTCCTAGCCCGTATGAAGTGAGGGTGACTCTGCTGCCATTAAACGATGGTAAAAAGGCGGTGATTAGTAACCTGAGCTACACGCCAGTTGTGGCGTCAGTTGGTATCACTCAGACATTTAGTTTTAAGTATTTAGATTCCTCTTGGTGTCGCAGTCATAACTATTCGGATAACTCAGGAGCCTCGGTAACGTATATCGGCGGTCCGAATGAAACTAGGAAGATGTCGGGGACGTTTAGTTGGTCCGCCTACCGCAGTGAGCCGGCGACATGGGCGTTTGATGTTACCTGCTCAAACAACGTTGGTAGCTCGACTCAGCATGTTAGTACCATTATTACCGCCAACAAAAAGCCGATAGCTTACGATGACCAAAAAACGGTTGCCTATGGTGAAGGGGCCGTGGTGATACGCGTGCTAGATAATGATGTTGATGCAGATGGACATGCGTTAACCATTAGTAGTTTCACACAGCCTAGTGTAGGAACTGTGACCTGCTCAAACAAATGCACTTATGCTCCGCCTGCCTCAGGGGTGAATAATGCGCAAACCAGCTTTAACTATACGGTGAATGATGGTTGGGGCGGAAATTACACGGCACAAGTGGAAATACGCTTAGTCTCGCCTATTCAAGACCCGGTGGTGACGTTGGCAGAGTTACAATACGCGCCGCAAGTGGTCACCGTGGGTCAGTCTCAAACCTTCTCTTTTACCTATACCGATGTGCGGGAATGTAAAAATAACCTTGGTGTAGTTTATGTGCCTAATAATGGGCAATTGCAGTCGGGGACCTATGTTTGGGGGCCGATTTTACGGGACTCTCCTGCGGTATGGGATTTTTCAGTTACCTGTAGTAACAATAATTCCAGTGTAACCCGAGATGTGTATGGTCGAATTGACCCAAATGAAGGTCCACAAGCAACCCCTGATACCTTTTCGGTATTGCAATATACGCAAAATAACCTCTTGTCGGTATTAAATAATGACATTGATGCCAACAATTTGGGGTTGACGGTTGTTCAGGTCACTCAGCCGCTGAATGCTACGGTGACTATTACGCCAGATGGCGACCAAGTTTCCTACACGCCAAATGCTGATTTTGTTGGGACAGAAAGCTTTGTGTATACCATCGAAGATGGTTGGGGCAATACCTCTCAATCGACAGTGACTGTGACCGTGGGTGAAGTACCCAGTGGTGACCCAAGTTTGATAGCAGAATACCTCTTTGAAGATGCCAGTAACCTTGCTTATGACAGTTCAGGTAGAGGCAATCATGCCACGATTGATCGCCTGCCCGTGCAAGGGGAAGGCAAAATTGGCAAAGCTATGTATACCCGCAATGGGGCGATAAAAGAGTTGCCGGGTTTTGACAAGCGCCAATTGGTGACCATTAACTTCTGGTTTAAAACCGATTCTAATCGAGAATTCCTGTATTTGATGCACCAAGGATACTGGGATGGCGGGTATCCTGCTTGGGAGTTTAGGCCGGAGATACTTGCCTCAGGGCCAATCCATTTTGTGACCTTGGGTGATAATAATGTCGTGCGCGATTTAGTGTACTTCTACGATAGACGTAAAAACTACCGTGATGGTCGCTGGCACATGATGACCATTATCACCGATGGCACTTTCATGGAAGGCTTCATGGATGGTGTACAAAGCGGTCTTGATACCAGTATCAGCGGCCCGGATGATTGGTCTGCTGACCAGCCCAAGTCGGCTAAAAAGGTGGGGTCGATATGTTATTACGGCAACGATAATTGTCGACACGGCTATCAGTATTTTGACGGTGCGATAGATAACTACCGCATGTACAACCGCGCTTTATCACGCGAAGAAATCACGGCGCTTTATAATGAAAAGCCTAAACCCGTCAATCATCCACCAAGTGGCGAGGTGGACATTGTGGGTCAGGCGGGGATCGGTTTGACGGTAAGTTCAGATGCGACCACCTTAAATGACGTTGATGGACTAGGGATATTCTCCTACCAGTGGCATCGTCATCAGGGTGAAGACGTAATGGACATCGGCGGAGCAACAGGGCCTGATTACACGGTGTCGGAAGCTGATGTCGGCCATGCGTTAAGTGTGACGGTGTCCTATATCGATGGGCTTGGAAAGCGTGAGTCAATGACCAGTGGGCTAACCCCTGCCGTATCTTCAAACTTACCGCCGAGCATTTCGTTAATCAACGACATTGTGGCGCAAGAAGATACAGAGATTGCCCCTATTCCCTTTATTGTAGAAGATATCGGCGCATCACAGAGTGAGTTGTTGGTCAGTGTTGAGTCTGATGCGCAGTCAATATTGCCACAGACCGGTATCACTACTACAGGTGATGGCGCTGAGCGGACGTTAACGCTTGTGCCAGCAGAAAATGCCCATGGTGAGGTGAATATCACAGTCACTGTTTCTGATGGCTCGCTATCAAATGAGGTGGACTTTACCTTGACCATCGAGCCGGTCAATGATGCGCCTACAGGTCGTGTTGTGATTACCGGTGATGCCGAAATTGGCAGTGTCTTAACCGCTGACACTCAGGAATTGGTTGATGAAGATGGGCTAGGTGAGTTGAGTTATCAATGGAAGCGTGGTGGCAACGATATAGCTGAGGCTACCCTTGCCACGTATACCGTTACTCAAGACGATGACGGTAAGTTATTAACGGTAGAGGTCTCTTATACCGATGAGGGCGGCGAGCAAGAGCAGATGGAAAGTGCGTCTGTGTACATTGGAGAGATGGTGGCTGGTGACTGGGGACAGCTTGGCGGAGAAGCAGATGATGCCACACAGGTGAGCAAAACCGCATCCGCCAGTGACTTTAATGGTGCCACGCCGGCACAGGCCGGTGTCAGCGGCGGGGCAGCGTCATACCATATTCCAATAGTGATACCGCCGGGTCGAAACGGCGTGCAGCCGAATGTGGCACTGAATTACAGCAG
>NZ_JABEPE010000069.1 GCF_026788005.1 Alteromonas sp. a30 | reverse complement strand
CTTCGCAAGCCCCAAGCAGGCGAATTACGCGGTATTAAGTTACTGGATGTAATGCAAATGGATGTCACAGCTTATATGCAACTACTGCCCAGAATCACCGCGCCAATGCTTACAGAACAGCAAGTTTCAGCGCTAGATCCTGCGGATTTAATGAAGGTGATGAACGGTGTGCAGCATTTTTTCTTGGATGCCGACTCCCAAACGATGTGATGGAAGTCTGGGCCGAGATAAACCTTGTCTTTGGCGGCGGTTGGCCACCGTCTGAAATGGATAATATGGCGTTGGATGAACTGCTTCAATGGCATCAAATCGCAATTGAAAAACACCAGCAGTCTCAGCCTCGTTAACTCATGCCTTATTTGTTCATACAGAAAAGACCTTTCCGCCCAATCAAGCCGCCAAATTAAACCGCTTAAGCAAAAAGGGGTAAAGACAAACGATGAGCAAAGAATTAAAGCTTCACATCATGCTAAAGGCCGTGGATAAGGTGACGCGGCCTTTTCGCGGTATCCTTCAATCCGCTGAAAAAATGCGTGGGAAAATGGCAAGCACCGGCGCGGAATTGAAATCGCTTCACAAAACCCAAGCCACAATAAGCAGCTTTAAATCTTTGCAAACAGCGCTTAGGGATTCCGCGCAAACGTTAACGCAAAAGCGCGAAGTGGCACGGCGTTTACAGCAGCAACTACAAGAAACCAAACGGCCCACACAAGCCTTGAGAAACGCCTTTTTAAAGGCCAAAGCCGCAGCCAACAAAGCCGAACAAGCACACATTAATAAACGCGAATCGCTGGCGCGCCTTAACACCACATTAAAACAGGCGGGTATCGACGTTCGGCACTTATCAGCGGCAGAGCAAACCCTCGCCAGCCGTGTAAATAAGGTGAATGAAAGGCTTGGCACACAAGCAACGCGCCTTGAAAACATCCGCAAGAAAACCAACGCCATGACCAAAGCCCGCCAGCAGTACGATAAAACCGTGCAGCATAACGCGAACGTGGGCATAGCTGGCGCGGCAGGTGTGGCAACCGGCTCATCTGTCCTTAGGAAAATGGGGGAATTTATTCAAACGGGTATCACCTTTGAAAAACAAATGTCGAAGGTGGGCTCGTTGGCGCGGCTAAACAAAACCTCGCAAGCTTTTAAGCAGCTTCAGCAACAAGCCGAAATGCTCGGCGCAAGTACGGAATTTTCAGCCACCCAAGCGGGACAAGGAATGCAGTTTCTGGCAATGGCAGGGTTTAATGCGCGGGATATTCTGGCATCTATGCCAAGCATGTTGAATTTGAATTATGCCGATGGCAACACCGAGCTAAAAGAAACCGCCGATATTGCCTCTAACATACTCAGCGGCTTTAAATTAAAAGCCAATCAAATGCCCAAAGTAGCGGATGTGCTCACCGCCAC
>NZ_JABEPE010000068.1 GCF_026788005.1 Alteromonas sp. a30 | reverse complement strand
CGTAATCTTAAATTCGATGCTCAGAGATGGAGTAATGTGGGAAGCAAATTAGCTATTGACGCCATAGTCTCTTGTTAGATACCGACTACTTCGTTTACTTTTTCTGCGAACTGCTTATAACCGGGAGTCATATGATCTACAACATAAATTGTTGTCCCGTTTGAATCAAACAACTTCAATATTTGCGAACTTTCATAATTTTTTACCAAAGCAATGTCTGACCATGCATATGAATTCTTCGTACCTTTCATTTCCACAGTAAAATGAGATTCGTCAAAAACGACTTTAGCAGGAACAAACTTTGCCAACAGCAGCCTAATATAAGAGATATAAGCGACTGCCACTCCTAAGAAAAGAAATACTCCTGCACCACTTAATCCAGAATTTGGAAATGCTTCATAAGCTAAATAAAACATGTATCCAGACAAGCAGGGAAACCCTGCTATTGCGATGTAAAAAATGAATTGAAGCCAAATTGGATTGTATACGACCATGTCTATCCTTAGGTATCTAACGCTGCCATAAACCGCGCGAGCTTGCGAGCGTCGGGTGACCGAAGGGAGCGAATTTAATGGCCTTGTTATGTTTATTAATCATCTTTCGCCATTGCTCTCTTATAACCATACCACCCCTCAATATCGCCTTCGATTTCGAAGCGAGAGCTTATGGTGTTAAGAAAAGCTGAATGAGCCTTCGCAGAAGCAAGCATTAAGGTGTCATCAGTGTGATCACCTTTAACGAAATATTTTCCATTATTCATCGTGCACTTATACATACCAAATTCATCGACGTCTGAGACAGCCCTATACAAGGCATAAACCTCTTCATGGTCATCTGGATCGGCTTGATCAAGCCATGAATCAAAATCAGTAATTGTTGCCATTCTTATATCTCTCCTTTATGCAACATAACGTCTGCCTAAGCGGCGATTAATAATGGGCTAAAGTTTTGAGCGCAGCGACAATAGCCCATTGTTAATTGTCCGAGCGAGCTAAAGAGCGAATTGAGGCTCTTGTTATATGACGACTTACACTTGTTGTTTTCGTTTAGGCATGAAGTAGCCACAAGCTAATGTCATGAGTAAACCAATAACCCAATACACTTTTACATTACCATCCCATCGGTTCACTAGTCGGGTGTACCCTTGTGAATTTACGCAATTTGAAGTTTGGCTATTTGCACACGACTCTAGAATTGTCATTGCTTCACTTGCGAGGTTTATTTGACCTCCAACCAAGAAAGCAAAGTAAATGCAAAGACCTACCAAAGCTCCAAGAAATAAACGTGCGTTTAAGTCCATGCAACAATTCCTTTAGTCATATAACAGTGTATTACTGCGAATTCTCGGTATGCCCACTTTTAAATCCATACCAAAATCTCAACATCCTAAAATTTTGCCAATACTAGCAATAGCTTAAACCAAGTTACTAGCATTTTATTAAAGCAAAGTTTTGGAGAAAGCG
>NZ_JABEPE010000067.1 GCF_026788005.1 Alteromonas sp. a30 | reverse complement strand
TATTCGGCAATGTCTCTGCCTTGTAACACCGGTACAGGCTCACCAAAGGTAAAAGATTCAATGTTTTTCACTTAAAACGTCTCCATGATGGATTTCTTACCGGAACCCACTTGATCCGCACTTTCAATCGGCGCTTTATCCAGCGCGTGCATCACCGCCCACGCCAAATCGGCATGGCCTGTTTTACTGGTGCGGCTGGCGCGATAAGTCACGTTTCGGCCCGATTGGGTGCTGGTTTGGTGAATGGTCATAAAGGCGTGGGCCAAATCCACCCACGCCATATCAAATTCAATGAGTTTTTTGCTGAAGAATTGCTTCGCGCGAAGCACCAAATCCGTTTTCACTTCCACCGAATATTTAATCTTTTTCACGCTGGGGTAGAACTTCTTCACGAGCTGATACACACCTGCGCCAACGCCCGTGGCATCAATGGCCATAAAGGCCACGCTAAAGCGTTCACAGATTTTCTTGATTGAATTGGCTTGGCCGTCAAAGTCCATGCCTTGCCAACTGTGTTTTTCAAGAATTCTGAACTTACCGCCTTTGGATTGTGGCGGCGCAATCACCACTAAACTGGCATCATCTTGGGTTTCCGATGGGTCGTAGCCCACCCATACAGGCTTATTGCCAAAGGGGCGTTTTTTGTGAGGCTGGTAGTCGTGCCAAATGAAGGCGGCATCCACCATACAGCCTTGCAGTTCTGAAAGCGGGAATATCGATGCGGTGTCATCAATAAACTGACACATCAGTAAGTTTTCGAACTTCGCAGGCGGGAATTTCTTCCTGAGTTTTTCCATTGTCACCAAGGAATAGCCCTTGTTAATGGCATCTTCTATGGTGACCACCTGACGCCAAATACCGTCTTCGCAAAGCCTGCCGTCTTTTAATGCTTTGTGGCTCACATCAATATTAATGTGTTCCGCTTTGGGCCTGTCTTGGTTGTAGTGCGAGCCGTCCCACAGTGAATAGGCTTGGTGATTGATGGTAGAAGGCGTGGAGAAATAAGTAATGCGCCTGTCATCGAGAATCGCCATGCCGCTGGCAACGTGCTCAATATCAACGAAGTTCGGTATCCAGAAATATTCATCTATGTATAAGTCGCCGCTGTAGCTTTGGGCGGTGTTCTTGTTCGTACCTAAAAAGTGCAGCTCCGCGCCGTTAGAAAGCACAATCGGATCGCCACGTAATTCAATACCCGTGGTTTCACGCACAAAGTTAATAATGTTGCGTTTAAAGACTTGGGCTTGGTTTTTAGACGCGGAAATGAAGATCTTGTTTTTGCCGGTTTTTGCGGCATCCACAATGGCCTCGCGGCTAAAGTGCAAGGTCGCGCCAATTTGGCGGCTTTTTAGGATTTCCCGAATTTCATACTTAAGTGCATCGTGCCAGACCTTTTGATGTGGGAACATGCCATCGAAGTAGGCTTTTTCCAGCTTTTCAACGGCGTCATCATCAAGGTGGTTTTTCTGCGGTTGCTTGCGCTTCTTGCCGTT
>NZ_JABEPE010000066.1 GCF_026788005.1 Alteromonas sp. a30 | reverse complement strand
AACGGCAAGAAGCGCAAGCAACCGCAGAAAAACCACCTTGATGATGACGCCGTTGAAAAGCTGGAAAAAGCCTACTTTGATGGCATGTTCCCACATCAAAAGGTCTGGCACGATGCACTTAAGTATGAAATTCGAGAAATCCTAAAAAGCCGCCAAATTGGCGCGACCTTGCACTTTAGCCGCGAGGCCATTGTTGATGCTGCGAAAACCGGCAAAAACAAGATCTTCATTTCTGCGTCTAAAAACCAAGCCCAAGTCTTTAAACGCAACATTATTAACTTTGTACGCGAAACCACGGGTATTGAGTTGCGTGGCGATCCGATTGTGCTTTCTAACGGCGCTGAACTGCACTTTTTAGGCACGAACAAGAACACCGCACAAAGCTACAGCGGCGACTTGTACATTGATGAATATTTCTGGATTCCGAACTTCGTTGATATTGAGCACGTTGCCAGCGGCATGGCGATTCTCGATGACAGGCGCATTACTTATTTCTCCACGCCTTCTACCATCAATCACCAAGCGTATTCACTGTGGGACGGCTCGCATTACAACCAAGACAGGCCCAAAGCGGAACACATTAATATTGATGTGAGCCACAAAGCATTAAAAGACGGCAAGTTTTGTGAAGACGGTATTTGGCGTCAGGTGGTCACCATAGAAGATGCCATTAACAAGGGCTATTCCTTGGTGACAATGGAGAAGCTGAGGAAGAAGTTCCCGCCTGCGAAGTTCGAAAACTTGTTGATGTGTCAGTTTATTGATGACACCGCATCCATCTTCCCGCTTTCTGAACTGCAAGGCTGTATGGTGGATGCTGCCTTTATTTGGCACGACTACCAGCCTCACAAAAAACGCCCCTTTGGCAACAGGCCCGTGTGGGTGGGTTATGACCCATCGGAAACCCAAGATGATGCCAGTTTAGTGGTGATTGCGCCGCCACAATCCAAAGGCGGCAAGTTCCGAATTCTTGAAAAACACAGTTGGCAAGGCATGGACTTTGACGGCCAAGCCAATTCAATCAAGAAAATCTGTGAACGCTTTAACGTGGCCTTTATGGCCATTGATGCCACGGGCGTTGGCGCAGGTGTGTATCAGCTTGTGAAGAAGTTCTACCCCAGCGTAAGAAAGATTAAATATTCGGTGGAAGTGAAAACGGATTTGGTGCTTCGCGCGAAGCAGTTCTTCAGCAAAAAACTCATTGAATTTGATATGGCGTGGGTGGATTTGGCCCATGCCTTTATGACCATTCACCAAACCAGTACCCAATCGGGCCGAAACGTGACTTATCGCGCCAGCCGAACCAGTAAAACAGGCCATGCCGATTTAGCGTGGGCGGTGATGCACGCCTTGGATAAAGCGCCGATTGAAAGTGCGGATCAAGTGGGTTCCGGTAAGAAATCCATCATGGAGACTTTTTAAGTGAAAAACATTGAATCTTTTACCTTTGGTGAGCCTGTACCGGTGTTACAAGGCAGAGACATTGCCGAATA
>NZ_JABEPE010000064.1 GCF_026788005.1 Alteromonas sp. a30 | reverse complement strand
CGTATCGCACCGAGATTGAATCCTTAGTGTCGGTGACCCAATCGGGTGACTATAGCGGCGCGGCGAGTTTCACTGTCACGTTACCAAACGGCACACAGCGCCTTTATGGCACAAGTGCCAGTACCCGCGTGGTTGCCGCTGGTAAAACCGCTGCTATGAGTTGGCTGATTGCCCGCGAGCAAGATGTCTCAGGCAATAACCACATGAGCTATAGCTATACTGCCTACGGTGATGCTGAGCATTTATTAACCCGCATCAAGTACACGGGTAATGGCACGACCGATGGCAACCGTGAAGTGCGCTTTGAATACCAAAACCGCGCCAAGTATAGCACCCAGTATTTAGCCGGTGGCAAGTCGCGCATGACCAAACGCCTACATAAAATCAATACTTGGTACGCGGGTAGCAAGGTGCGTGAATACACCTTAGGTTACGGTAGTAGCAGTGCTGCCAGTGGTCGCTCATTGCTTCGTAGCGTGACCGAGTGTGGCTTTGATGGCAGCGCTTCGATTTGCCGTGCACCGACCACCTTTGACTGGCTTGAAGCGGCTCCGCGTTTTGAGCTGGAGCGCTTTGAAACCGAAGATGGCACGGAAGTCTTCCCGGCGTATCAAGGTGACGATGCTTATAATCCCGGCACCATAATAGACAAGGTCGGTTTGCCTCGCTCGCCAGTGGGCGATATTAACGGTGATGGCGTGCGTGACTGGGTGGGTTATACGGTCGATAGCAGTGATAAGCTTCACCCAATCACTTATTTTATGAATGCTGAAGGCGAGCAGACTAACAGCGGTAATACGCCTGCCAATCTAAACATGGAAGAATTCCGCAGTTCAAATCGCATCTTTGTAAATGGTGACTTTAACTTAGATGGGCGCACCGACCGCTGGATTATTCCAAAAAGTACCGGTTTACTTCTCATTGGTTATACCGAAGATGACGGCGCAGGTGGCTTTACCTCTAATTATTCAGGCACCACGGCGATTGTGATGAACGATGGCGAAGGTGCAACATCTAAAGACCGCATTGAAAGTGTGTCGGATTATAACGGCGATGGCTGGCCGGATATTGTTATTAGTCGCACGACAGAGAATTCAATAACCAATGCCGTGTCAGTAGATTACTTCCTGCACTTGCATACCAAAAACTTAAGTACCCCTTATGTGGTTAATAACACCGCGTTTTTAGAAACCGACAGCGCGCCTAATGCTTTGGGTACGACGGCGAGCGTAGGCAGCGATTTAAGTGGCGACGGCATCCCTGATATTGTGATTTCGCGTTATTACCGAGACCAGTACCGCCCAGTGATGGACACCTTGTTAATTACACAGGTTAGCCAAAGTGGCGTGGTTAGCTTCACCTCGCACAATATCAACTTTGATGCGGTGGATGATGACACGGTATCGCATTACTCCACCTTGATGGATGTTAATGGTGATGGCCTAGATGATTGGGTCGGCTGGATAGATGCCGATTACATTACGCCTTCCACCCAAAACCTGAAAGTGAAGCTTAACAAAGGCGATGGCAGCTTTGCCGATGCTATCAACACGGGTTATACCATACCAGCCGTGCTTGAGCGGGCTATCGGTGGTCCAAGTGCCGGTCAGGCACCGCCGGAGCGATATGTGCCGTTGCGTTATAACCAGTTGCGTCCAATGGATGTGGATAATGATGGCAAAGTGGAGTTGTTATCATCAG
>NZ_JABEPE010000063.1 GCF_026788005.1 Alteromonas sp. a30 | reverse complement strand
CTGGATGCCTTGGGTCTGAAAGTCGATGAAGGACGCGATTACCTGCGATAAGCTTCGTGGAGTTGGAAATAAACTATGATACGGAGATTTCCGAATGGGGTAACCTAACTGAGCAAACCTCAGTTGCATTTTGATGAATCCATAGTCAAATTAGCGAGACACGTTGCGAATTGAAACATCTTAGTAGCAACAGGAAAAGAAAATAAATAATGATTTCGTCAGTAGTGGCGAGCGAAAGCGAAAGAGCCCAAACCTGTAAAAAGGGGTTGTAGGACATCTTACATTGAGTTACAAAATTTTATGATAGTAGAAGAAGTTGGAAAGCTTCAACATAGAAGGTGATATTCCTGTATACGAAATCATAAAATCTCATAGATGTATCCTGAGTAGGGCGGGGCACGTGAAACCCTGTCTGAATCTGCCGGGACCACCCGGTAAGGCTAAATACTAATCAGACACCGATAGTGAACTAGTACCGTGAGGGAAAGGTGAAAAGAACCCCGAGAGGGGAGTGAAATAGATTCTGAAACCATTTACTTACAAGTAGTCAGAGCACGTTAAAGTGTGATGGCGTACATCTTGCAGTATGGGCCGGCGAGTTATGTTAATATGCAAGGTTAAGCAGAAAAAAGCGGAGCCGTAGGGAAACCGAGTCTGAATAGGGCGACTTTAGTATATTGGCATATACCCGAAACCAGGTGATCTATCCATGAGCAGGTTGAAGCTTAGGTAAAACTAAGTGGAGGACCGAACCGTAGTACGCTAAAAAGTGCCCGGATGACTTGTGGATAGCGGTGAAATTCCAATCGAACCTGGAGATAGCTGGTTCTCTTCGAAATAGCTTTAGGGCTAGCGTATAGTATTGTTTAATGGGGGTAGAGCACTGAATGTGGAATGGCGGCATCTAGCTGTACTGACTATAATCAAACTCCGAATACCATTAAAATTAAGCTATGCAGTCGGAACGTGGGTGATAACGTCCACGCTCGCGAGGGAAACAACCCAGATCGTCAGCTAAGGTCCCAAAATTGTGTTAAGTGAGAAAGGTTGTGAGATTTCATAAACAACTAGGAAGTTGGCTTAGAAGCAGCCACCTTTTAAAGAGTGCGTAATTGCTCACTAGTCAAGAGATCTTGCGCCAATAATGTAACGGGACTCAAACACAATACCGAAGCTACGGGCACATTATGTGCGTTAGGAGAGCGTTTTAATTTCGTTGAAGTCAGACCGTGAGGACTGGTGGAGAGATTAAAAGTGAGAATGCCGGCATGAGTAACGATTCGAAGTGAGAATCTTCGACGCCTATTGGGAAAGGTTTCCTGGGCAAGGTTCGTCCACCCAGGGTTAGTCAGGGCCTAAGATGAGGCAGAAATGCATAGTCGATGGACAACAGGTTAATATTCCTGTACTTGGTAAAAGAATGATGGAGTGACGAAAAAGGATAGTTCTACCACTTACTGGATTGTGGGGTAAGCAACAAGAGAGTTATATAGGCAAATCCGTATAGCATAATCTTGAGTTGTGATGCATAGTGAAGACTTCGGTCGAGTAACGAATTGAATGATTTCATGTTTCCAAGAAAAGCTTCTAGTGTTAATTTTTTATCAACCTGTACCGAGAACGAACACACGTTCCCAAGATGAGTATTCTAAGGCGAGCGAGAAAACCAATGTTAAGGAACTCTGCAAAATAACCCCGTAAGTTCGCGAGAAGGGGCGCCTATTTTTAATAGGCCACAGAAAATAGGGGGGGCAACTGTTTATTAAAAACACA
>NZ_JABEPE010000062.1 GCF_026788005.1 Alteromonas sp. a30 | reverse complement strand
GCGACAGAGGAAAGCACCATGACAATTTCAGCCAACACCACACAAACCCTTTACGTCCGCGACCCAAACGGCGCATACCAAGAGCTTAGCTTTGACGAAGTGATTGACGCCGCGACACTGATGCTAAACACCAAATTCAAGCGCGGCATCGCCATCAACCATGCGGGCGATGTGAAGCAATATTTGAAGGTCAAACTCGCCCCGCTGGAGCACGAGGTCTTTTACGCATTATGGCTGGATAATCAAAACCGCATCATCACCGAAGACGTGCTTTTCCGAGGCACAATCAACAGTGCGAGTGTCTTTCCGCGCGAAGTCGTGAAAACGGCGCTGCGTCACAACGCCGCTAGTGTCATTCTTGCCCACAATCACCCTAGCGGCATCGCGGAGCCTTCGAATTCTGATGAGTACATTACCAAGCGTTTGATTGACGCACTCTACCTTGTGGAGGTAAAAGTGCTGGATCACATCATCGTGGGCGAAGAAGTGGTGTCTTTCGCGCAACGGGGGATGATATAGGGGGAATCAGGCTTTTCTCTACCCTCTGTTTGCTTCAGGCTTTCAGCCATTTTTAAATGTGTTTTATATTGCCTTTCATACCGCTCATCAATGACGGCTTGGATTTTGCTATGTCTTTCTTGAAGTCTTTCTTTTGAATTCCATTCAGTAAATTCTTTTTCAGGAAGTTTGGCAAGGCTACGGAGTTGTTCCGCCAAGCTCATAGCATTTAATCCTAATGTTGAGTATTTTTGTACTCTTGCCTCAAAAAGCTCTTCATAATCAGGGGGGCTAGCTGCGTGTTCCCAAACTTCTTCAATATACGCATTTGCTTCTTCAACTTTGTTAGGTAAGTCTAATATTTCATACATTAAATTGGTCGGTAGAGACTTCCAACTCACATCAATTGACAGTGGTTCAAAATGTGGAGTGTCTGCTTGAGTAGATAAACAACCACTTTCATCTCGATATTCGAGGCCATGAATTGTTCCATCATCATTTACAGCAGCCCAGCAACCAGCCACAAATCTATCCAACAAACAGGATATTTGAATAGCTAAATATACTTGCTCTTCTCTTCTTTTACGCTGCTGAAACCACCACTCTTTTAGAGTTGTTAATATAACCGTTAATAAAGAACCAATAATTACACCGAGCAAACCGATAGTGGCCTTGTCAAATTCCATGTTTGTCCTCTGAAAACATTTTTGCGCAGAAAAGGGAAAATCGCTTGCTTAGAAATATCGAGCTTGCTGGTGTTAATTCTCGTTGGCAGCGTCAGGTTTATTGGTGGTTCTTTCCTTATCGTGCTTTTCTGATATGTCTGCTAACCACGCGAGAAAACCACCTACAAATATCATGCAAAACACGAAAAGCCCCCAAGTTTCTGAAACTCCCTTACTATTTATTGCATTGATTATTGCTTCTTGTTTTTCACCTGCTAACTCTTCTGTTATGGCTTTCCGTGCTGAGTTTAAAGCTATTGTCCAAACAAAAAATATTGCACTGAAAAATACAGAGATTGAGATAACAGCAGTAGATAAATGCTGTTTATAAAGTGATGGTTTTTGCCATGCCGCAACCAAAAGCAACGATATGATTGTTGTTATTATATACTTGGAATCGAACAAGTTTCCTCCTAGAAGCTCTCTGCGGACAGCCGTAGAATTGCATACCAAAGCACTGTTAAAATACTTTCTTGAATTGGCTTATTTTAACCGTTTAATGGTTTCTATATCTACCATTCTGGTCTTTAAGTCGCCATTTTACAATGTGTAGGAAAAGCCTTTCCCTGCCTCCAACTGCTGCGCATTCTCCGCTACCCATTCGAGCGGAAAGATTCTCTCCGCAACGCCTCTCTTTAGATATTGCCCATCTCTAACGCTCGGAATTTTCT
>NZ_JABEPE010000061.1 GCF_026788005.1 Alteromonas sp. a30 | reverse complement strand
CCGACCTTTGCGGAAAAGTGCAACAGCATCAATAGCAACATCGCCACCGTGCTCATACTCGACTGGATTAAAGACGCTTTATCGTTTGAAAGCGGTCGCGTGGAAGAACTAGAAATTCAGCCAGATACGAATGAGTTGATTAAAGTAGAGTAACGTTAATAAAGAATAGCGTAGCGGCAGGAGTGCAATCGCCGCTGCGTTTTGTTGGCTACTTAAATTAGTGCAAAGTGCTTTGTTATTTTCCTGTTCGCCAATATGATTTTCCCTTACCAATTCTAAGTCTAGCCGGTGCTGAATATATGCGGGATAACTGCTCAAAAACAAGCTTAGGAAAAAATGACGGATCTGAGTGAGTTAAATGCCTCATATATTCATGAAACTCAGGGTGTTTAGTGCCTTTGTTAACTAATGCTTCCTGTGAACGGTAAAAATAAGAATAAGCGATTAGATGGTATCCAAGCAATTTCGTTTCCATCCTTTTTTCGGTAGTGAGTTGCCGACCATAATTTTTGATAGCTTCTTGGTGCTTAAAGTCTGGACGTAAATATTTTTTACGAAACAACTCTTTTACTTCGACAGCATTTTCTGGAATTGAAGGCAAATCCCATCCATTGCTAACGATGATCGAAACTGCCTTTTCTAAAACTTCTGAGTGCATAAGTTTCTAACTGTAACGCTCACATCACAGGAGGCAAAAGCAGAGCGAAGCTGCGCTTTTGATTTCCTGTGCATGTGCTTGTTAGAAATTCACTTCTCATTAAGCTTTTTGAATTCAACTTTTGACAAACTATCACTAACTTTAAGATCATCTGAATAATTTTGGAAACTCGATACTGAATCGCAAAAATAGTTGTGATAATTAGACAGCCATATAAATTTACTGAATACAGGAGGCTTATCAGAGTATTCAGATAAAGCCTCAATTATTCGATCTCTATGGATGGCTAGTGATTCGATGTCGAGTTCATAGCCCTCTCCTGTATCCACAACACATTCAGATAAATAGTTAATAAAGTAGCGGCCGTCACTATTTACTAATACATCATTTAGCTGAGGAGCCCACTCACCTTGATAATAGGTTAGATGATGGTCAACTAACTTCATCGTATTGTCACAAAGAACAACCATTGGATTAATAGCTGCTTTGCTTTCTAATTGATAGGCATCTATTAGCGCCTCACCATAAACATTATCATCGTCCACGAAAAGTTGGCCAACAGATAATCCGCCTCGAATAAAAAATCCTTTTAGAGCCATGGCAAATTGATATTCCTGGATAGCCCAAAGAATAAACCCGAACTCCGATTCCATATCATCGCTAAATCTAGGATGAGCCAAGAGAACATTGTCGGAAAATGACTTAAAATACAAAAGAGACTCTTCAGTCTCCTCTTTCATTTTTGCTATTTGATTTGAAAATATTTCATGAAACTCTTGAAGCAGTTGATTCCCTGTTTGATTTTTATAACTCTCCTTAGTTCTAGCTGAAAAACCTAGAAGATCTAAAAATGCACAATACGACAGCCTATGTACTGGTTTACCGTTTTCAAAAAAATCTTCATTCATAGGTGATTGTTACTCCAGTATTTCTAACAGGGTATTACTGCGAATTCTCGGTAACAACCAGCATTAGTAATGCCTCAATCTCACCACTTCGCAAACATTCCCTAATTATATCAGCACGATAGCCCAAATTACTACTCTTAACTGAGTTGATTATTTTGGTGAAAGCGAGAATTTCCACTCTAAGTTCAATACCGTGAATCGACACCAAGCTATAAGAAACAGCGGCTCGATAACATCAAAGCGCAGAGCATAAACACAGCTCCCAAGCTCCGCAGTTCTCCCCCCGCCACACCTGCGGACTTGATCTAGCGTTTTTTCTGCATGTGCAGAACGCCCATAAGCCCCTGTATAGATGGCCTAGGGCGCTTATTTAACATCATTGAGAATTCTGCATATTTCGCATTTTTCCAGCCTTAGAATGCGTTTGTGAATCAGGCTGGAATCATCACTAAGATTCAATGAATAGGGCTATGCTTCGGAAAGGGGT
>NZ_JABEPE010000060.1 GCF_026788005.1 Alteromonas sp. a30 | reverse complement strand
ATGCACATCAGCTACACCCACCGCGACCGCTTAGGCAGTGCCGCCACCTTCACCAACGCACAAAACAGCGTCACCGCAAGACGCCACTTCGACGCCTTCGGCAAACCAAGAAATGGCGATTGGAGCCAACTAGAAAGCTTAAGCCTTGCGGCGCAACTTGGCACCAACCTGCTCGATACCAGCATGACCACACGAAGAGGCTTTACCGACCACGAGCACCTCGACGAAGCCGAACTCATCCATATGAATGGACGTGTGTATGACTACAATGTGGGCAGGTTTATGAGTGTGGACCCAGTGATTCAATCGCCTACGAACACTCAAAGTGTAAACCCGTATTCTTACATTATGAATAACCCCATGAGTGGAATTGATCCGAGTGGTTATTGTTCAACCTCAGACGAAGTACAAACATGTTTTGAGGGAATAGAAAATGGAGAAACCAAGGATATTACCAATGCAGATGGTGAAGTAGTTGGTTCAATTAGTAAGGATGAAGATGGAAAAATTTCGGTTAAGAGCAATGGAGCGAACTCAAGTGGCGTTAATGGCATTTTAAATATCAGTGGTTCGGAAGCTGCGGATATTGGTTCCGAAATACAAAAAGCAAAAAGGGACGCAGTAATAAGCAAAGATGTATACGAAGGAAATGGAGATCTTGAATCAGTTGGTGTAAAGAAAGTAAGTGACTCGGAATTAGATGAATTAGGAATTGATAAAACCATATTTGAAGATGAAGAGCGTGAATCTGGCTTTAAATCAGGGCTTTATAAAGACACGGAAGCAGGTGAATATATATGCATTTACCGGAACTGAAGATGGAGTTGATTGGATGACTAATTTCGCTGAAGGTGTCGGCATTTATTCCAGGCAGCATGCGCTTGCTGTAAGAACAACTGAAATTTTGGTGAGTAAATTGAAAGGAAGAAGTTTATCTCTTACAGGACACTCTCTGGGAGGTGGGTTAGCCAGTTTGGCTGCATCAAAGTGGGGATTGACAGCTAGGACATTTAATGCTGCTGGCTTGAGCAAAGGTACTTTAAGTTTTCATTCAATTAGACAAGGAGCGGATTCTAATGTTCAGGCTTATTATGTAAAAGGGGAGTTGTTACACTTTGCGCAACAACAAGTTATTGCACCAGCAAAATTAGGTAATCAGATTGCTCTGGAATCAACAAGGGTTGTTGGGTTTCCACAGTTTCCCATTGTTAGTGGTATGAATCGATACAGAATGCATGGAATAGATGATGTAATAAAAGGGCTAGAGGGTAAGAGAGCATGGCAAAAATAGTTATTTCGGGGGTTTTGTATTTATTCCTTTTGATGGGATGTTTAGATATGGGTACTGATGTTGAACGAATGCATAATGCAGTAAAAAGAGGTGATGTTGCTCGCGTTAAGGCATTGCTTAAAGACGGTGTTTCCGCAAACATCAAGAATGAAAAAGATACTAGTCCAATGGAACTAGCTGTTGTCTATGGTTGTTTTGAATGTTTGGAAGAGCTCATTAAAAATGGCGGAGACGTCAATGAGACCGATAAACGAGGAGAGGAAAGTCTAATCTTTTTATCACTTTCTCAACATAGGTTTCCTTACCTGAAGCTTCTTGTTAAAAATGGCGCTGAAGTAAATACACAAGATTCAATGGGTTACACCCCTTTAATTTCAGCTATTGTGTTATCCCAATATGATATGGCCGAATTCCTTCTCAATTCTGGCGCTGATCCAACTTTAGCTAATAATACGGGTAAAACACCTCTAGATTACTTGAGAGAAGATAAGATTACTCCCGAGTTTGAGCAATATGAGTATAGAAAAAAAGTTAGAAAGATAATATTATTGAGGCTGTCTGCCCCGTCCAAACGTCCAAAAGGTAACGGGTAATATCTTTCAAGGTTGATTTTTAGGTTGCTGTTTAAAAATCAACCTGTCATTTCTTAAATTCCTACCAAGTATTTTGTAACCGCCCGGCGAAGCACACCTGTTGTTTTATTTGGAACCAATTTAAACGGCAACACGCTAAACGGCGAATACCTGTATCACGGTGTGACTGGGCAAATGTTATCGACCAAAGTGCAAACCGGTGCGACTTCGCCACTGCATCACTTGGCCTACAACGCTTCCAATGCTTATAGTTATACCACTGGCACCAACAAAATCAGCAGCATCCGCTTAAAAGATGACAGCACCGTGAGCTTTGGTTACGACAACAAAGGCAACCAGACCCACAG
>NZ_JABEPE010000005.1 GCF_026788005.1 Alteromonas sp. a30 | reverse complement strand
TGAGCCAGAAGTTGAACCTGAGCCAGAAGTTGAACCTGAGCCAGAAGTTGAACCTGAGCCAGAAGTTGAACCTGAGCCAGAAGTTGAACCTGAGCTAGAAGTTGAGCCTGAACCAGAAGTTGAACCTGAGCCAGAAGTTGAGCCTGAACCAGAAGTTGAACCTGAGCCAGAAGTTGAACCCGAGCTAGAAGTTGAGCCTGAGCTAGAAGTTGAGCCTGAGCTAGAAGTTGAACCTGAGCCAGAAGTTGAACCTGAGCCAGAAATACATCCCACAACCGAAACATTTGAATTAGAAGAAGATGTTTCTTTTGACGACATAGGTGAAGACGCGCCAAGCGTTGACGATGTTTCACCTCAGCCTACAATGCCGCAAGAATCTGCGTCAGAAGAGGTTGAATTAGAATCGGAACATGACGAATTGGTTGATTATATAGTTGAGCCTAAAGAGCAAACATCATCCGAAGATGAGCCAGATTTAGCGGGTTTTGAAGCTGCTCTAGAAGATTTTGAAAGTGAACTTAATGATGCAGTAGAAGACTCCTCGGAGGACGCGACAAGCGAAGTAAATCGCGAAGCCGAAGAAGCTTCAGATGGCTTATATAACATTACGGACGCAGATTTAGAAGCCGCGTTTTCTGAGCAAGATGAAGCTAATGATAACCCGGTATCGTTCGATGAAGATTCTCCTTCACCCGAATTGGAAAATGAGCACAGCAATAAGCAACAGCCTGTAAGCTCTGACTCAGGGCCTGTTATTGATGAAACCGACTTAGATGATTTGCCCGATTTAGATGATTGGTTGGAAGACTCAGAGGGGCATCAAGATACTAACGAGAGTCATTCTGAGGAAATATCAGATATTATTTCTGACGAAGAACTGGATGAGTGGTTAGAAAATGCAGATGAAGTGCCTACTGCTGCTGATGGGATAGAGGCTTCACAACAAGCGCAAGGTCAAGATAACGATTTACCTCCGCTTGACGATCTCGAGTTTGGCATCGCGCACGAAGAAGATGAAGAATTGGCTGCAATTCTCTCCGATGCAGAAAAAGATATTGAGCAAGAGCAAAGCCTTCAAACCACGGAAGATGCTGAGGAACAAGAAGATGACTCCATGTTGGAGGAATTGGAAAATATTAGCTTTGAAGATCTGCTAAGTAGCATTGATGAAAATCAGGAAGAAACTCAGTCTTCCGAAGAGGGTTTGCCTAAAGAGTTGGAGCTACCTGACAACCCAGATTTAGACTTAGAAGCATTATTAAGCGAAGAAACTGAATCTGATGATGTGACGCCATTAGACACATCGGAAATGTCGACTGAAGAAGCGCTATCGGCCGAATTGGATAGTGACTTTACTGATGTAGAAACCTTATTGGAAGAGAGCTTAATGGCGGAGTCTCAGGTGCAACCGGAACAAGATCTAAATCTTGATGATTTGCTGTCTGATTATCCAGGAGCGCCAGGAGATGAAGATTTAATTGATGTCGACAGCGATTCTGGCAATGCTGCACAACTTGATCTTGCTAAGGCTTATATTGAAATAGACGATCACGAATCGGCTCGGGAGATTCTTATGGAACTCCTAGATAAGGCCTCTGACAAAGACTCTGAGGAAATTAACGCATTAATTGCTCAGCTTAAAAATTAAACTCAATTTAAGCATTTAACAATTTAAGGGTCGGTTTTAATCGGCTCTTTCTTTTTATCGTAAAATATTGTTGATTGAAAAGTAGTCAACTTAAGTGTATAAAAAATTATCAGCCTAAAAACGCTTATTTGAAGCTATGCTACGCAAGGCTACTTATCAAAGGCACATTCAAGTTATTGGCAGGATAGGGTATAGGTATTTATTTAACCTTATGCTATTTTTAACATAGGTATGATATTTTATTAGTTTCATATTGGCATTACTTGTAAAACGCTCTCATAAATAAGTGCTATTCTTATGTTTTAAGGCTAAACAATTTTCATTGCTAGGTGATGCGTGTAAATGAAGAAAACTGAAATTTATCGAAAAGTCGAACAAGTCATCGCTAATGTTGCCCAGTCGCAAGAACATGGTGCGCCTGATTTGATGAGTAACCTCGACATTGTTGATGATCTCGGTTTTAGTTCGTTAGCGATTGTAGCTTTAGTCGCTGATTTAGAGGATGCGTTTTCAATTAACCCGTTTGAAAACGACGATGTGAATATGCGAAATATTAAAACAGTAGGTGATCTTTGCGAAGTGTATGCCAATAAGTTGTCTCAATATTGATAGTTACCTTGGTTAATGTGGAAGACAGGGATGTAAATAGAAAACCCAATTACTCACAAATCATAGTTCATTGATATATAACGGAAATACCTTTTTGAACAAAATTATCTTCTTACTTATGTTTACATTTGATTGACAAAGTCAGTCTTATTCTCTGAAATATCGGCTGTTTTTTCTTTACAGTGAACAGAATTTATTAAACTTATGCCATTAGAAAGATGAAAAAAGCAGGGATGTTTTTCCCTTTAAGAAAACCGTTTTTTGAAATTAATACGCTTTGTTTTTCAATTGTTTGGTAAGATATTTCTTATTTTGAATTTAAGTTAATTTACCCGTTCTTAGGCAATTGACTTAACCGAAGTGTCCGTTATAGTGTGTATTTTTATATACGAGTTGCGGCCCCCTACAATGTTAAGACTCGGGGGATTAATTTCAAGGATGTCCAGTTATCCTCTTGAGGGTCGACAGGTATGAATAAAGCAATGTCAAAAAGCAAGTGGTACTAATGAGAGTCTTCGTAATATCTGACGTACACATTGATTATACAGAGAATATGGAATGGTTATTTGGTCTCTCTGGATATGACTATCAAGACGATATCCTCATACTAGCGGGCGATCTTACGGAAAGCTTGGACTTGCTTCGAAAAAGTTTTGACCAACTCGTGACCAAGTTTCATCGTGTTATGTTTGTGCCCGGTAATCATGAGCTTTGGATTGAAAAAGATAGAGAAGGCCATTCCTTAGATAAGTTCGAAGATGTCTGCAATGTTGCTGTCGAGTGTGACGTTTCTATTGAACCTTATCATGTCGGCAGTTTGTCGATTGTGCCTTTGCATGGCTGGTATGACTTTAGCTTCGCTGAGCCTGATGCGATGCTGCTCGATCATTGGATGGATTTCAGGCGATGTAAATGGCCAGAAGATGCAAAGTTAACCGATGTGACCGAGTTTTTCCTGCAAAAAAATACCAAACATTTGCAAACCAAGAACGATACCGTCATTAGTTTCTCCCATTTTTTACCCCGAATTGACTTGATGCCTCCTTATATTCCACAAAATTTCCGATTTGTGTATCCGGTTCTGGGATGTAAAGGGTTAGAAGAGCAAATTCGTCAACTTAATTCCAAAATTCATATTTATGGTCATAGTCATGTTAATCGTCATGCCATTATAGATGGCGTGAAGTACATTAATAATGCTTTTGGCTACCCATCTGAGCATAATATAGCAGTGAAAGAACTGTTGTGTGTTTACGAGCAGTAATCATACTCGCCTAGTTTAAGCGCTTTAGCGATTTTGTGTTGAGGCTCGCTTTATCATAGAATCCGCGACTATCTAAGTAGAGATTAAAAGATATGACTAGGGTTGCTTTAGGAATTGAGTATGATGGCGCAGCGTATTTTGGATGGCAGCGTCAGCGAAATGTTAATAGTGTTCAAGCAGAGTTGGAAAAAGCACTTTCATCTGTTGCTGATGAAACGGTTGAAATTCAATGTGCGGGGCGCACTGATGCGGGGGTTCATGCAACCAATCAGGTTGTTCATTTCGATTCGGTTAATACCCGCCCTATGAGAGCTTGGACCTTCGGTGTAAACGCTAATCTGCCTCAAACTATTGCTGTTAAATGGGCCACAAACGTGTCGGATGATTTCCATGCGCGTTTTTCTGCTACTTCTCGACGTTATCGTTATATTATTTACAACAGTCAATTACGAGGCGGTATTCTTTATCATGGAGTTACACACTTTTATCATCCGTTAGATGCTGAGAAAATGCACGAAGCTGCACAAAGTTTACTAGGAGAACAAGACTTTAGTGCTTTTCGAGCTGCATTGTGCCAATCTAAGACTCCGTTTCGAAATGTGCATCATGTTAAGGTGACGCGTAAAGGTGATTTCGTTATTGTTGATATTCAGGCGAATGCGTTTTTACATCACATGGTGCGAAATATCGTAGGTTCATTATGCGAAGTAGGTACTGGTGCACAGCCCATTGAGTGGATCGCCCAGTTACTCGCAGAAAAGGACCGTACGAAAGCGGCTGCAACGGCAAAAGCAAATGGTTTATATTTAGTTGCGGTGGCTTATCCTGAAGAGTTTACATTGCCAACGCCGGAACTCGGGCCTTTGTTCTTGTCAATGTAAGTTCTCAGACCAGACAAAAAATTTATGTTGTTACAATAGCGTTATATTATCGCTAAGTTTACCATTTTAGCAGCACGTTGGTCGCATATTATTCAGTTCATTGCCTTGATGGTTTGAATTGGGTCTTGCAATTTGCGGCAAATTAAGAAAAATTATACTCATCTACACTGTTGTGGATGTGATTGATTCAAAATCTGGAACTTTATTTTCATATGAGTTGGATTCAAAAAATATTGCCGCGTACCCAATCGGCAACGAAAAGTAACGTACCTGAAGGCGTTTGGACAAAATGTGGAGGCTGTAATGCAACTTTGTATAAAGTTGAATTAGAGCGCCTGTTAGAAGTGTGTCCTAAGTGTGAACATCACATGAGAATTGGGGCAAGAGCGCGAATTAATCACTTCTTAGATGCATCGGAGAAAGTTGAGCTTGGTGCAGAGCTTGAGCCACAAGATGTGCTTAAGTTTAAAGACTCCAAGCGTTATAAAGACCGCATTTCTTCAGCACAAAAAAGCACACATGAAAAAGATGCACTTGTTGTTATGCACGGCAAGTTGAAAGGACAACCTATTGTGGTTGCTGCTTTTGAGTTCAGCTTTATGGGTGGCTCGATGGCTTCCGTTGTAGGAGCTCGCTTCGTTAAAGGGGTTGAATATTGTTTACAACACAATCTTCCCCTTGTTTGTTTCTCTGCCAGTGGTGGGGCACGAATGCAAGAAGCCTTGTTATCGCTTATGCAAATGGCTAAAACCAGTGCTGCATTGGCGAAAATGAGTAAGCAGGGATTGCCGTTTATTTCAGTATTAACTGATCCGACAATGGGCGGAGTTTCTGCTAGTTTAGCGATGTTAGGCGATATTAATGTTGCTGAACCCAACGCATTAATTGGTTTTGCTGGTCCGAGAGTTATCGAACAGACAGTTCGAGAAACATTGCCGGAAGGTTTCCAGCGTAGTGAATTCTTGTTAGAGAAGGGCGCTATCGACATGATCGTCGATCGTCGTCAAATGCGTGATAAATTGTTTGGATTGCTCGATAAACTCCATTATGCGAAACAGGCGATATGACAAACGTACATACCACTCAACCAACCAGTTTGGCTGAGTGGTTAGCTTACCTCGATACATTACATTCAAAACAAATTGACCTTGGCCTCGACCGCGTTGCTGAGGTTTACCAAAATCTCAACATTCAATTTAGTGCTACCGTAATAACTGTTGCGGGCACTAATGGTAAAGGCACAACCTGTGCTGCCCTCGAGCAACTGGCTTTATACCTGCACAAACGGGTAGGAGTGTTTAGCTCTCCACACTTTATAGACTATCGCGAGCGTGTGAGAGTCAACAACCAAATGTTGGACGAACGGGCACATTGTGCAGCGTTTGAAAAAGTGGAAGCCGCTCGAGGCAATATCTCTCTTACACCCTTTGAATTTGGCACTTTAGCTGCGCTCTGTTTGTTAAGTGATAGCGAGTTGGATGTGGCTATTTTAGAAGTGGGTTTAGGAGGTCGTTTAGATTCAGTCAACGTGGTTGAACCGACACTCGCTGTTATTACCAGTATTGGTTTGGATCACCAAGAGTATTTAGGTGATACACGCGAAGCAATTGCGTTAGAAAAGGCTGGTATTTTAAGGAAGGACGGCTTAGCTGTGATAGGGGATGTCGATCCACCACATACTTTGTTGGATGAAGTCGAGCGCCTAAATGTAACAGCACTTTGGCAAAAACAGGATTTTGAGTTTGTTTATACCAAGGAAAGTACGTGGAATTGGCGTTGCGGCGAAAAATGGTTGAATGGCCTTATTGAGCGCTCTATTCCAAGGCAAAACCTCTCAACCGCGTTAGCCTGTGCCACTTTACTGGAGTGGCCCTTAGATAACTCCGCAGCACAGTTTGTATGTCGAAATGCGGCGTTACCCGGACGCTTCCAAATTGTCGGAAATGCCCCATTAGTGGTATTAGATGTAGCACATAACCCTGATGCGACGCAGTACGTTAAACAAAAATTATTGAAATTGCATCGTGGTAATTTGCATTTGGTTTTTGGCATGTTAGCGGATAAAGATATGGCAGAAAGTTTGGCGCCATTTAAGGGCCTTGGCGCATTTTGGTATGCGTCACCGTTGCCTACGCCACGCTCTGCAACAACCGAGCAGTTGCTAGAAGCGATCGATGGAGAAGAGAAAGTTAAAACTTTCGACTCTATTCAAGCCGCTCTTGAGAAAGCGAAACAAGATGCATTTGAAGATGATTGTATTTTGGTTTTTGGGTCATTTTATTCTGTTGCACAAGTCTTACCTAGCTATTCGTAGCAAAATCCCATTCTCAACAACGCATCGTATTCTTAGATTGTATTCTAAGTTCGATGCGTTAAACTTTATCGCTCTTAGTCATTTAATCGCTTGTGAGAGTGAGTAAAGCATCTGGGTGATTTACCTAAGCCTTTGATGTTCCCCGTTTTTAGTTTGATGGAAAGGAGCGTATTGCTTGGCCTCTGCATTTCAAAACAGATTAGTCGGCACTATTATTTTAGTGGCTTTGGCAGTGATATTTTTGCCTGAAGTTCTGGATGGAGAAAAACAACGTAGTCAGGACCATTTTGAGAACTTTCCCAAACCTCCTGCAATGCGAACATTATCTCCCGCAGAGAGTTTTCCCATACAAGAAGTCGAGGAAGCTGTTGCTCGCAAGGTTGAAATTGTTGATGAAAAACCCGTTGATGAATTTGGTGTTATTCCGAAGGATGATGGCTCTGACGAAATGGAAGTGTTGGCAGACGCTAGCGAAGTAGGCTCAGAAGACGTCAGTGATGCAGGTTGGATCATTCAATTAGGTAGCTTTCGTCATCAGAAGAATGTTCGGGAATTACAGAATAAATTGGAGCAAGCTGGTTATCGTACCTTCACTCGACCCATACAAACGAGTTCAGGGCTGCTAACAAAAGTATTTGTTGGGCCGGATTTAGAAAAAGATAATTTACAAAAAGCGCTGCCTCACTTACGAGAACTAACTGGATTGAAAGGAAAACTTACCCCTTTTACGGTGAACTAAAATCCGTAAAGACAAGGGGTGATTCATCTGTTAGAATGCGCGCGCATTAAATCGAGGCACAGCTCGCACCTATGAATTGGATTGACTTTACTATCCTCGGCATCATTGTTATTTCCACTTTAATTAGTCTCGCAAGGGGATTTGTTAAAGAAGCTATCTCTTTGTTAGTGTGGACTGCCGCTTTCTTCGTTTCCAGACACTTTTATCCCTACTTAGCCATTTATTTTACGAATATCCAGGACGACATTGTGCGTAATGGCGTCGCTATTGCTATTTTGTTTGTGGTGACATTGATTTTAGGTGGTCTGATTAACTATCTCGTTCATCAGTTGGTCCATATCTCAGGATTATCTGGCACCGATCGGGCGTTAGGTGCGGTTTTTGGTTTGCTGCGTGGCGCGTTAATTGTCAGCGCTGTGCTGTTTTTTATGGATTCTTTTACCCCGTTTTCCGGTTCCGTAAGCTGGCAAGAGTCCATGTTGATACCCGAATTTTCAATTGTTATTGAGTGGTTCTTTGAATATTTAAAGAACAGCTCAAGTTTTATCGCTAGTAGTTAAATGAGTGCATAAGATATGTGTGGAATTGCCGGTATAGTGGGCTTAAATGGCCCTGTTAATCAGGATTTGTTCGATGCTTTAACGGTGATGCAGCACCGGGGGCAAGATGCTGCGGGGATGATTACCATCGACAAGGGAATGTTTCATTTACGAAAAGCCAATGGCATGGTGCGGGATGTGTTTCGTAATCGCCATATGCAACGCCTAACGGGGAAGGTGGGTATTGCACATATTCGTTATCCTACCGCAGGCACATCCAGTTCGGCAGAAGCGCAGCCGTTTTATGTTAACTCACCTTACGGTATCGCGTTGGCACACAATGGTAATCTCACCAACGCAAAAGCATTGCAAGAAGAAGTGTTGCGGATTTCGAAACGCCACATTAACACCACGTCGGATTCAGAATTGCTGCTCAACATCCTCGCTGATGAGCTGCAAAAGTGTGACACTTTGAAGCTTGAAGCGAATGATGTTTTTACCGCGATTAGTCACGTACATAAGCGTATTCGAGGTGCCTACGCGGTTGTTGCTTCTATTATTGGTCACGGTATTGTTGCATTTCGTGACCCAAATGGCATACGTCCGTTAGTTATTGGAAAACGAGAAACAGCAACGGGTGATGAGTACATGGTTGCTTCTGAGTCGGTTGCATTAGATGCGGTAGACTTTACGGTTATCCGTGATATTGCTCCGGGTGAAGCGGTGTACATTACTGAAAATGGTGAGTTGTTCACACAACAATGTGCAGAGAACCCAAAGAGTGTACCTTGTATTTTTGAGTTCGTGTATTTCGCTCGTCCAGACTCCTTTATTGATGGTGCGTCGGTTTATGCTGCTCGGGTTAATATGGGGACCAGCTTAGGTCAAAAAGTCGCTAAAGAATGGGCCGACCTTGATATAGATGTTGTTATACCTATTCCCGAAACTTCCATTGATATAGCGCTCCAAATTGCTCAAGAGTTGAATCTGCCTTATCGTCAGGGGTACGTAAAAAACCGTTATATCGGTCGTACCTTCATCATGCCAGGACAAACTCAGCGTCGTAAGTCGGTACGCCGTAAGCTTAATGCGATCAAGTCCGAATTTGCTGGCAAAAACGTGCTTTTAGTGGATGACTCTATTGTTCGTGGTACAACATCAGGCGAGATTATTAAAATGGCAAGAGAAGCTGGGGCAAAAAAAGTGTATTTTGCATCAGCAGCCCCAGAGATTCGTTTCCCTAATGTATACGGTATCGACATGCCAACCTCTAACGAACTGATCGCATATGGTCGCGAGGTTGATGAGATTTGTCAGCTAATTGGTGCAGATGGGCTCATTTATCAAAATTTAGATGATCTAAAAAGCGCGGTTTCTAAAGAAAATGACCAGTTAACGGACTTTGAAACGTCGGTGTTTGATGGTCAATACGTAACTGGAGACATTACCCAAGCCTATTTAGAACAGCTCGATATGGCGCGTAGCGAAAACAGCAAGCACGATTCCGATTTAGAAGAGTTAACAAATTTGGAAATGCATATTCTGGATGAGTCAGATCAAGACTAACTTGAGAGTAGGAAAGCGCTATAGCGCCTAACACTGTTGGATAAAGTAATGAATAAAACCCGATGTCGTTCCAGCTTCATCGGGTTTTATTATGTGTTTTGAATGCCTTAACCTCTTCTAATTTTTCAGTTAGTTCGTGTCAGATACAA
Organism: Alteromonas sp. a30; assembly: GCF_026788005.1. Taxonomy (GTDB): domain Bacteria; phylum Pseudomonadota; class Gammaproteobacteria; order Enterobacterales; family Alteromonadaceae; genus Paraneptunicella. The sequence continues at coordinate 219,201 of NZ_JABEPE010000005.1, read as the reverse complement.
ACACTTTGTAACCAAAAGCCGGCACCTTGATAAGAGTATCGGGCTTTATCTGTATTTTTTGCTGAGAGAAATACTCCGTGTATTTGCCTAGCTGAATTGTTTCAGTAAAGCTAACCACTGCTTCTGAATCAGAAAAATTAATTACAGTGAAAACTTTGTTGTCGTTTTTAACACGCGCGAAGGATAGTGCTTGTTTCGGCTGGGAGTTGGTTACAGGAACCATCTTTCCTCCCCAATTACCGTTCCACAAAGCAGGGTTCGCTTTTTTCAGCTTGAAGAGTTGTTTATAAAGAGCGCCAATAGGGTGTGATTGCCAAATGATTTCATCTTTTTCGAAGAAGGCAAGGGAACGATCTAACCCCGCTTCTTGTCCGCTATATAACAGTGGCATACCTTCAGCAGTGACGGTAAGCACAATACTCGCGTTTAAATGGGGGCCAAAACGCTCGAACATAGACCCTTCCCAAGAATTTTTATCATGGTTGTCAACGAAGTTCATTTTAATGGCGTTATCGGGCCAGGCATTTAAGGTGTGTGCAAAATGGTGGAAAAGTGCGGAAGCGTCTTTTTTGCCTTGCGCTACCTCAACCATAGTAGCGTCTAGCTTCCAAGCATAAGTCATATCAAACGCATTTTTGTGTAAATCTCGGGAATCCCATTCTGCGAGCATAAAAACGGGTTTGATTTGATCAAGCTCGTCGCGCACAGTGTCCCAAAAGTCAGTTGGTATAAAGCCCGCTACATCGGCTCGGTAGCCGTCAATATCCGCTTCTCTTACCCAGTATTTTAGCGCTTCTGTCATGTATTCACGCATTTCAGGGTTGTTGTAGTCAAAATCGATAATATCCGACCAATCCCACCAAGGCGTTGGTTGAAAGTTGCTTTTGTGGTCCTTTGTATACCATTCTGGATGCGATTTTGTGAGAGGGTTGTCCCATGCGCTGTGATTCGCTACCCAGTCTAAGATGACATACATACCCATATCATGCGCCTGTTTTACTAAGGCTTTTAGGTCGTCTAAGGTGCCAAATTCTGGGTTAACGGCCATATAGTCTTTCACTGAGTAATAGCTGCCTTTACCGCCTTTGCGGTTTTTTTCACCGATAGGGTGAATAGGCATCAGCCAGAGAATATCGACGCCAAGTTCTTTAAGCCGAGGCATATGTTGAGAAAACGCCTTAAACGTTCCTTCTTTGGTGTACTGGCGTACGTTGACTTCATAGATGGTCGCGTTCTTTGACCATGCAGGATGGGTTAGTTCAACATAAGGTTTGGGCTGGTATTTTTCTGGCGTACTTGCGTGAGTGGAGGTTGTCATAAACAATGTAATGAGTAGCAGGTTAACTAGTCTTTTCATAATACTTAAACGTTAAAACTGGGTGAGAATAAGTTTGGAAGAAAAAACACCATTTTGAAACAAAAATGTTAATAAAAAGTGGTAATAAGGGCTAATACAGCAAGTGACTTATGTCGGCTTCACCACAGGCTGCGGTGTTGAGTGCTGATGAGCGCTCTTCTTCAGTGAGAATTCCAACGAAGGGAGTGGACCGACGCAGTTTTCGCATTCGAGGCGTATTTTCAAGTACCGCATTTCTGAATAAGGTTTCGTTTTCAATGTTATCCATCAGGCTATACCACGTCATATAACCCCCATAGCGCAATTTGCCGGATGCTAACCTTTGTTCGAGGGTAGAAAAGACGTGAGCGTGCAACTCTGGATGTTTCAGTAATTTATCAACAATAGCTGCGTGTAAGACGAGTATTTGGCGATCAATAAACTCATCTTTCACACCGCTTTTTTGGAGGCGGTAGCTACGTTTTTGACGATGATTTCTGGCGCTTTTATCGCGTCGGTTTTGAGCATACATCGTTTATGACTCGGCTATATCTGATTAAACATACTCATTTGGCAAGCAGGACGATTCAGACTATTCGCGTTAGAAGCGTATAACGCGTTTCGGGCTTCATGCCATTTTTGCATAAATCCGGTGCTAATTTGCTGTTCAATCTTTACTGCTTCTTCAGTCGGGCAAAAAATGCTGACTTCAGTTTCAAATTTTCCAAATTTATTGGTCGTGATACGAACACCGGGTTCGAGCATGTTTAAATCAATTTCCATGCGTTTTTCAATGAAGCTTTTATAGCGTTCGGCGATGTCGTTAAAGTGGCTACAATATTGGCTAGCAAGCTGTTCCAAGTCTTCTTTTAAACTAAACACATTGACATCTGAATCCGTCACTAACGTAAAGTTATGTACGGCGTAACGGCGCATAAAGTTTTGGTTGATTACTGTATTATGAATCAGCTTATTGTTGGGAATATAAACGTGGCGTCCAGTGTATTCGTAGGTGTGCTCATCGACTTCTAATAGAACAATTTTGAGCCAGTTGGTTTCTACCACTTCACCTATTGTATCGCCAATCTGGATCCAATCTCCAATACGGAAAGGGCGGGCACTGACTAAATACACAAAACCGAGTAGACATTGAATAAATTCACGGGTAGCCAACACAAATGCTACCATGAAAGCCGTTAGAGAAAGTGCAAACTGCTGTAGTTCGGTGGACCACAGCAGTAACATGAGGATAAACAAGCCAATGTTAGATACATTTTTTAATGTATTGATCTGATGACGTTTATCTTCGCCTTTTAATTCACTAACTTTTAAAACCCGTCGTACAATAAGGTGCTTCGCGAATAACCCTGCGAAAAGCAGAATCGCGGAGCTAAGAATTTTATAACGTTCTACTAACTCCGCTAATTCGGGAACCGAATACTCTATTGACACCTTATTAACTCCTTTGGCTGTAATTTATTAAAATTGTAGTCAAAAAGAGCGATTGTACTTATAAGGTCGGTGCAAAGATAGCTAACTCTGTTTTTTGAATAATAGGACCTTGTTTTAACGCCGATTCCATAATGGTATTTTCGTCCTGATGGTCGTTTACAAAGTTTAATAAGCAACTACTGCATAAGGACGTTGCTTTAGCAATCTTCTTGCCTTTTACATCTTTGATTAATACGGTATCACCTGCGGCAAATTCACCATTGACTTCAACGATGTCTCTGAAATCCAGATTCCGCGCATTGACCGCAATTTTGTTATCTTCTTCTTCCTTAATGATAAGCTCACCAACTGCTTTTGAAGTGTGAATTAACCAATGTGTTTGGTCCTGTAATGGCTTACCTTGGGCTTCGAAGAACGTCCCAGGGTTGACCTTTTCGAATAAAGCCTCGAAGCTTTCTTTCTTTTTACCATTCACAATAATGGTATCGATGCCGTGTTCAGTGGCTTTTTGAGCCGCCTGTAACTTGGTAATCATACCGCCTGTACCAACATTACTGTTACTGCCACCAGCCATTTTCAAAATTTCTGGAGTGATGGTTTTCACTTCTTTTATTAACTGTGCATCATCATGTGTGTGCGGGTTTTTATCGTATAACCCGTCGATGTCGGTGCAAATAATAAGCGTGTCTGCATGAATACATGCTGCAATCATGGCAGACAAATTATCGTTATCACCTACCTCAAATTGCCCAGAAGTTACAGCATCATTCTCGTTTACAATCGGAATGATGCCATTATCTAGCAATTGGTTTACCGTGCTTTTGATATTGGTATAGCGAGTTCTTTCTTGAAGATCCGCTTGAGTTAACAATATTTGCGCGCAAGGCTTATGTAACAAGGAATCCCAAGTTGCTATCATTTCACTTTGTCCAGTCGCTGCCATCGCCTTTTTCTCAATGGCCGAAGGAGTCTCATTAGAGAAAAAGTGCTTACCGGCAGCGACGGAACCTGAGGAAACCAATACAACACGTATACCTTGTTCGAAGCATTGGTTAATGTAGCTAGAAATTGCAGGTAGACAGGTCTTTCTGTCAACCCGTCCATTCGGTGCAATTAGGGTGCTACCTACTTTAATTACAATCGTTTGTTTATCTGATGTTGTCTGATTCATTCTAGATAGTCCTTACTGTAGCTAGCTGCGAATAGCATCTGTTACGTCGTCAAATTTGACGTAAATTTCTTTACGGGGTTTTGCTGATAGTTGGCTCACAAACACAATGGCTAATGAACTAGCAATGACCCCAGGAATAATTTCATATAAGTGCTGGCTCAATGTTTTTCCAGCAATCTCAATCGGGAAGTAAATCCAAAAAAGCACGGTTGCTGCGCCAACAATGACACCTGCTAGAGCTCCGGCGCGTGTCATATTTCGCCAGAACAGGCTCAAAATAATGAGTGGGCCAAAGGCCGCACCGAATCCAGCCCAAGCATTACTAACGAGCGATAACACACTTTTGTTATCGTTTAGGGCAATAATGGAAGCCACAATGGCTACTGTAACAACCGCAATTCGACCCGGTAGAGTGGACTGACTGGTTGAGTTAGATTTAAAAAATACTTTTAAAATATCTTCGGTTAATGACGAAGATGACACCAATAGCTGCGAAGAAATGGTGCTCATGATGGCTGCTAAAATAGCTGCCAACAAAAACCCACTAATTGCTGGGTGGAAGAGCAATTGCGACAACACAATAAATATTGTCTCTGGATCATCCAGTGCCAAATCGAATTTTTGTGTATAGGCAACGCCAACTAAACCGGTACCAAGGGCGCCAATGATGGTCACAGTCATCCAACTCATACCAATATTTTTAGCGGTAGGAATATCGTTTCTTGAACGAATAGCCATAAACCGCACTAGAATATGAGGTTGACCAAAATAACCTAGGCCCCAAGCTAGGCTTGAAAGTAATCCGAGTACCGTTAATGATTCCCAGCTCGACATAAACGAGCCAATCTCCGTTGCGGTAATCGTGTTAAATTCATTCACAGTATCGAACTGCTGAAAAGCCGTTAATGGCACAACAATGAGCGCGACAAAAATAATGCAACCTTGCACGAAGTCAGTCATGCTTACTGCTAGGAAACCTCCTAACAAGGTATAGGCAACAACCACTCCTGCGGTAACTGCGACGCCTAAGGAATAGTTCAGCTGGAATACGGATTCAAACAGCTTTCCTCCTGCAACAAGTCCGGCAGAGGTATATAAGGTAAAGAATAAAATTGTCACAATGGAAGTGATCAAACGTAAGCTACCTTTTTCTTCTAAAAACCGCTTAGCGAAAAAGTCGGGCAAGGTAATTGCGTCGTTTGCCATTTCGGTGTACGTGCGTAATCGAGGTGCGACAACAATATAGTTAGTTAACGCCCCCAATAACAAGCCCATTGCAATCCAGATTGCATCAAAGCCCATTACAAACATTGCACCGGGAAGGCCCATTAACATCCAACCACTCATGTCAGATGCACCTGCAGATAAGGCAGTAACATGTGGGCCTACATCACGTCCACCAAGGACATAACCTTCCATGTCATCGTTAGATGCAAAATAGGCGTACACACCAATGCCCACCATGACAACAAAATAGATGCCAAGAGAGATAATTTGGTAATTCATAAATGTTTTAGGACTTTTGCTTCTGCTTCTGTGTACCAGCTACGAAAAGAGATAGAAATCCAACAAACATGAGGTAGGGGAATAGCGCTAGGCAGATAGAAAGCTTGGTTTTTACTGTGTTCAGTAAGTCAGTGCAATTTAGATAAAATTGCGAAATTTTTGATATTAGTGCAGGTTCTTCAGAAGTTTGCATGTCCTGTTCCTTTTTTAAGTTCTTTTATGAATTGGTTAGTGAAGTAATAATTCGAACACGAACTATTTTAGAGGAAAATAATTTGAGGTCAAATTAAATATTGGTGATATTGAGGCGTTTTATGGTGGTTTTGTCGTCACTTAGGGAGGTGTTTTTTAATTAAGTTGTTGATTATTTTGATAAAAATTAAAAAGTTTAAAAATCTATCTTTACGTATTAATTTGAATTCAAAGCGAACGATTGGCGTGAATAATGAGTCGAAAGAAGACTAAAAAGCATTAACTCATTTAAAACGTGCGTTTATTTTGGGCAGTTTGCGTTGGGTTTATGGAAAGAAAATACGGTACCCCGAGCGTTTCCAGTACCGTTTTATTTGTGTAATGGGTGTAGTAGTGGTTTTAACATGCCTTCAAGACCGTTTCGTTTGATCTCGTACATTAATGCTAATTGCTCGCCCAGTTTGCCTTCTGGGAACCCCTGTTTGTTGAACCACACTAAATAGGGTTCAGGAAGCTCCAATAGCTTCCTGCCTGAATATTTGCCAAATGGCATAACTGTGTTGATGGCCTTAATCAACGCTTCTTTGTTCTGTATATCAAATGGTTGCATGTCGATAATTAACGTTCTTTATTAACCTTGTCTTTTGATGATTCGTCTTCTTCGCTAGATTGCTGTGTATGCCAAAGCTGTGCGTACAAACCGCCTTTCTTAAGCAAAGCGTGATGGGTTCCTTGCTCGGTAATCGTACCTTTATCCATGACGATAATTTTATCAGCATCGACAATCGTAGAAAGGCGGTGCGCGATAACCAAGCTGGTATGGCCCTGAGCAATTTCCTTCAATGCCTGCAAAATGGCTTGTTCTGCATGGCTATCTAAAGATGAGGTAGCTTCATCAAACAGCATAATCGGAGGACGTTTAAGCACGGTGCGGGCTATAGCAACACGTTGTTTTTCGCCTCCCGACAATTTTAGACCTCGTTCCCCGACTTGGGTTTCTGCACCTTGGGGCAAACTGTCGATGAAGTGATCAAGGTGCGCAAGTCTGGCGGCTTGTTTGACTTCGTCGTCCGAAGCTTTAGGGTTTCCGTAACGAATATTTTCAAACAGGGTATCGTTAAACAAGACGGTGTCTTGAGGCACAATTCCGATTAATTTCCTTAATGAAGATTGAGTGACGGTTTTGATATTTTGTCCGTCAACAAGGATTTCTCCTTGTTCGGCATCATAAAATCGAAAAAGCAGCTTAATAATGGTGGATTTACCCGCGCCACTACCGCCTACAATGGCGACCTTTTGACCGGGTTTTACATCAAAGCTCACGCCGCGAAGAATGGGACGGTCTGGCTGATAGTGAAAATGCACATTTTTAAACTCAATTTTACCTTCTTTCGCCGTTAGTTCTGTTGCATTTTCATTGTCGACGACCTTCGGGGCTTGGTTTAGCATTTTGAACATATTTTCTATATTCGCTAAAGAGCCACGAATTTCTCGATATACAAACCCTAAGAAGTTGAGCGGCATAAAAATCTGCATAGTCATAGCATTGATCAGTACAAAGTCACCGATAGTCATGTCGCCTGATTGAACACCAAATCCTGCGAATACCAACATGCCTGTCATGGCTGAGGCGATAATGAAGGCTTGTCCGCCATTTAAAACGAATACTGATAATCGGTTCTTGCGTCGCGCATCTTCCCACGCTTTAAGATCAACATCGTAACGTTTGGCTTCGTATTCTTCGTTATTAAAATATTTTACGGTTTCGTAGTTAAGTAAGCTGTCGATGGCGCGGGAATTGGACGAGGTGTCAGCTTGATTCATTTCCCTGACATATTGTGTGCGCCAATCCGTTGCGCGCATCGAAAAGAGGACATAGGCAACAACGGATGCAAAAATAACAAGGGAAAAGTGATAGCCGTACTGCACAAATAGCACGCCAACAACGGCGGCTATTTCAAACAGTGTCGGGACAATATTAAACACCATGAAGCGCATCAAAAAGCTAATACCAGACACGCCACGCTCCATGTCTCGGGAGAGCCCTCCTGTCTGACGATTTAAATGAAAATCTAAATCAAGCCTATGCAAATGAGTAAAAACTTTTAATGCGACTCTGCGCATTGCTCTTTCGGTCACTCGACCAAATAAGGTGTCGCGAATTTCACCGAACATGACACCGGCAAAACGCAAAGCGCCATAGGCAATAATGAGAGCAACAGGGACAACAACCAGTTGAGTTGCGGTGTCTTTTACATTTAGTCCATCAACCACGTATTTGAGGATAAAGGGAAGCCCTATGGTGGCGAGTTTGGCCGCAATTAGAAAAGCGATAGCAAGTACGATACGACCACGAAACTCCATCAAATGAGGGACGAGATCTTTTAATACTCGCCAGTTAATTTCGGTGTTTTCGTCTATTGGGAATCGATTGCTGCGCATGTAGGAATGGTCTCAATTAATCGTGACTTTGCCACGATTCTATCAAGAAAAACGACATTTACGCAGCGATAAAAGCAGATGATAGAGCACGTTAGTGATAATGGTATTGGTTTAGGAAGTTCTTAATTTTCTCAAACCGGATCTGTTGCTCGTCACTCAATTCACCCTCAGCGATAGTTTTGAAACAATGTTGAATCACTGCTTTGCTGCTATCAGGAATCGCATTCTCTTGCGCTTGAATCGCAATGGTTTGCAGCAAATTCAAAGCAATTGATGCATTTTTAGGCATCACAGTAAAGGCTTGTCGGAAGGTTTTTAGGGCATTTTCAAGGTCGCCTTTTTGATAGTGTTGCACCGCACTATTGTTTAAATCTCGAGGACTCTGCGTGATTTCTCTGCGTTGCTTTTTCTCTTTTTGGATATATTGCAAAAATAATTCACTTTGTTTGTCTTCCTCTTGGCAGCGCCTTTCAATTTCATCCATTAGTGATTGAGATTGCGAGTGTAATCCCAGTTCATGGAAGGCTTTGGCGTGATCTAAAAGATCGTCCATACTGGCGTCGTCCCAGTAGTCGCTATCTAATTGCTCCATAAGTTGCATTGCACTGAGTTTATCGTCCTGTAAGTACATTAGACGCGCGTGAGCAACGGTAATTTGTGCATCGAAGCTGTCTCGACTTGCGCTGGATGTCGCCTGTTTTAAAAACACGCTCGCTTGTTTGGCAACAACTTCCGATTCTTCGGCGTCAGTTGTCAGGGCGTAATCAATACCTGCTCGCACCACATTCAAGTAATTCTCGGGTTTATCGTGAATGGAGTCTTTGGCAAATTTGGCGATCTTTTTCGATTCTTCAAACTGTGTTTTAAAATCAGCGGTAATTCTTGAAAGGTCAATGGCTTGTTGATGTCTACGCAAATTTCTAGGGGATACGTTGGCTGCGGTGACGGCGCTTTCTAGTGCGGTGTCGAAGTCTTGCTTTTTAATATTTAGCTGTGTAATTAAATCATAGGCGAGCAATTCCGTTTCTGGCTTGAATGCTAATCTCAATAAGCGCTTTTCCGCTTCCTCGTCTTCATGTAGTAACAACAGAGCTTTTACCAACCCCAGATGTGCCCAACTGAAATCCTGAACATTAAGAATGGCATAGTAAAAATCGCGTGCATTTTCAGGCTGATCGCAGGCTAACAGCAATTCTCCCTTTATTTTTAGTGCTTGAGGGAAAAACTCAGACTTTTCCGGCATTGTCAGGAATTGTTCTGCTTCTTCTAAAGCAGATGGGAAGTCACGCTTATCAATAAGATGATAGATGTTCTTAAGAGCTTGTTTTTTTACCAGAATGCGGGTTAAACGCTTATTCATGTCCGCAACCGTAAATGGTTTGACCAGAAAATCATCCGGTTGCAGCTCTACAATACTGCGAACCAACTCCGTGCTGGTATCGGCACTGACAAATACAAAAGCCGTTGAGGTTGGCAGAATGTTATTGGATTTCAGTTCTTCGTAAAGAAAATAACCATCGTGGTCTTGCTTTAAAGCATAAGTACAAACAACCAGTTCAAAGTATTTTGAGCGAAGGAGTGATAAAGCATCTTTTGGTTTGTCTACGTAATATAGTTTTTCAAACCCTAGTTCTTCCAACGCATATTTCATATAGCCTTTGGCAAGAGTTTGGTCGTCTATTACGAGTACTTTGGCATTTTCGGCTAGTTTTTTATCCATGCTGTAACGTTTAGATACCTTACATTGTCATCTATAGCAGCTACTTAATTATAGTGATAGTTGAAGAATAAGATTAAAAATACAGCAAGGGAGCAGGGAATACTTGTTTTTATTCGCCAGATGAGTATGAATAAATATATCAAACGAGAGGGGCTTCCAAGCGGCAAAAAAGGATATTGCTGCTTGGAAGCAAGCTTTGATGTTACCGGTTTCCGTCAAAATATTTCTTCAGGTCTCCCCAGCATTGCAAATAATCTTTTTGGCGAATGTCGCTTTCTAGCGCGAATTTAGTGGGCGCAATGGGGTAGCAAGATTCAAACATAAAGGCGAGAGTATTTTCGTAACGCTGCGGCGCTAATGCTGCGTTGCTGGCTTTTTCAAATACTTCTGCCTCTGGTCCATGTGGTGTCATGCAGTTATGTAAACTCATACCTCCCGGCACAAATCCCTTTTCTTTAGCATCGTAAACACCTTCAATTAATCCCATAAATTCACTCATGATATTGCGATGATACCAAGGTGGACGGAAGGTGTTTTCTGCTACCATCCAGCGAGGAGGGAAAATGACAAAATCACAGTTAGCCGTACCCGGTGTGTTGGTTTGTGAGGTTAATACGGTAAAAATGGAAGGATCGGGATGATCAAAACTCACCGTATTAATCACATTAAAACGAGACAAATCGTATTTATACGGAGCACTGTTGCCAGTCCAAGCAACCACATCGCAAGGAGAATGGTCGAGCGAAGCTTGGAATAATTCACCACCAAATTTGGTGATTAGGCTGTAATCGCCGTCTTTATCTTCAAACCAAGCCGTTGGGTATTGGAAATCTCGGTCGTTGGCGTAGCCATTTGCGCCAACTGGACCACGTTCCGGCAAGTGAAAATCGCCGCCGTAGTTTTCGCAAATATAACCCCGCACAGGGCCATTAGGCAGCTCAATTTTGAACTTGATACCACGTGGAATGACCATAATTTCACCGGGCTTAACATGCAATCTGCCTAATTCGGTGTAAGCCATTAATTCACCTTGTTGCGGCACGAAGAGCATTTCACCATCGGCATTGTTGAAGAAGCGATTTTCCATGCCGGTGTTGGCGGTATAAACGTGAATGCCAATGCCTGTTAGAGTTTTAGCATCACCGTTGGCAGCAATTGTGGTTAACCCTTGCACAAAATCAACTTTACCATCGGGCATTGGGACAGCATCCCAACGCATCACGTTCGGCGGGCACACCGCTTCGGTAATGGGACCGGTACGAATTAAGCCTTTATCCATTGGTAGGTAATCGCCCATAGCAATTGATGGGCGAATACGATACATCCAAGTACGTCGATTACTGTTTCTTGGCGCGGTAAAAGCGGTTGAGCTGAATTGCTCAGCATACAACTTGTACGGGCATTGTTGAGGGCTGAACTGACCAATAGGTAAGGCTCCTGATAAGGCTTCGGTTTCATGTTCGTTGCCAAAGCCATTTAGGTAGGTTAATTCTGCGTTTGTGTTCATAGGGGTACCACTATTTTATTGTTTACTTCTGTTTTGCGTTTAGTGTGTTCTTTTGTGTTTCGATAGCGAATTAGTCCTCAGCCGTGTCAGCTTCAAGTGGTTCTAAATCACCCGCAATGGCGAGTGCTTCTTTAAGCACCTTTATATCGCCAATATGATTACTTAATAACAACACCAAGCGCGCGTTAAAACGCTCGCTGTCTTCCCGAGTCAATGTACGATGCGCGTCCATTAGCGCTTCATAAAAGGCGTCAGGGTCAACGAAATTAGGTTCGGTATTTAATTGTTTTTCCATGATTTACTCCTCGATAAAGCGGCCAAGGGCACGTTGTTGAGCTTCTTTTATAGATGGGATGCTAAGGGTTTTCCAACGAGCACAGACAATTTGGTCTGGGCGCACTAAATAACCGCTACCGGGGTGCAAATCATAGCGTTCTTGAATGAGGGACTTTGTATCTTCAATTAAGCTAATGTCTTTTGCGTTGTCTAACGCACTAAATTCAACCGCGTTTTTCGCATCTTTGCTGATCATGAGTACGCGTATTTTCGGTTCGACATTGACCACTTCTTGGATAAGCGTTTTTAATGCATCGCATTCATTAGCTGGTACATCAATATTTAGCATCAGACTAAATTGCGTACCAAGCTGGTTCATCAACCACGCGTTTTCGCCTTGCTTTTGAATTGGGGCGTCTTTACACACAAAACCCGGCGCTACACCTAAGTTAAAATCATCACCCGTAAAGGTATTTAAGCGTGAGTGGCGATAGTCGCAAGGCTTAGACAAACGACCACTATTGACCAAGGGGCGAGCGAAGGCATGCTTTTTCGCAAGTCGTAAGGTTTCATCACGGAAAATATGGCTCATTTCGCTTTTCGGCGTAATGAAATCCGTGGAGCGGGTCGAGTTCATGAGATTTTCTGCGGCGCCGTGTTGACGCTCGTCGTTGTATGTCCACAATAATGGTTCTGGCGCATAACCTTTCATGACATTAGCCATTTTCCAGACAAGGTTTTCAACCGACTGTACGCCGCCATTTGCGCCGCGCGCACCAAAAGGCGAGACCTGATGAGCGGCATCACCAATGAAGAACACGCGGTTGTGAATGAAGTCATCCATCTTGCGGCATTGGAAGGTATAAACGCTGGCCCATTCCAACTCGAATTCCACGTCTTTTCCTAACATTTGCTCTAGGCGTGGGCGAATATTTTCTTCTTTCTTTTCTTCTTCTGGGTCGGCGTCCCAACCTAGTTGGAAGTCGATGCGCCAAATATCATCAGCTTGGCGATGCAACAAGACCGATTGATTCTTATGGAAAGGCGGATCGAACCAGAACCAGCGCTGTTTCGGAAAATCAGATTTCATATGCACATCGGCAATCAAGAAGCGGTCCTCAAAGACTTGACCTTTGCTTTCTAAGCCAAGTTGAGTGCGAATTTTACTGTTGGCACCATCGGCAACAAGCAAATAGTCACAGGTCATCTCGTAGCTGCCTTCTTGGTTTTCAACCGTGATGCGCGTGATGTCTTTTTGCGAATCCACATGAGTGACTTTTTGTAGCCAGCGTAAATCAATGCTGTCGCGCTGCTCAACGCGATTCACCATGTACTCTTCTAAATAATACTGCTGCAAATTAATAAAAGCGGGCAGTTTGTGATCATCTTCAGGGAGTAAATTAAATTCGTAAACAAGGTCGTCTTTAAAAAAGACCTTGCCCAATTGCCAAGTAATGCCTTTTTCTACCATGGGATCGGCACAACCGTAGCGGTCGAAAATTTCTAATGTGCGTTTAGCAAAACTAATGGCGCGAGAGCCAACGCTGACAGTGTTGTTGTCGTCAAGAACAACACACGGAATATTGTGTGTTGCAAAATCAAGTGCGGCAGCCAATCCACATGGGCCACCACCGACAATAATAACAGGGTGGTGAACAGGAGTTGGACTATCTTGGTCTGGGCTATGACGGTAAGCATAAACAGGATTAACGTGAGGTGTGTGCATTGTGCGTAGACCTAAGTTTTCAGTGTAAATGGAATTAAAGAAAATAATGTTTAGTCTTAGCTGCGACTCTGGTGCTAGAAATAGCACTATATAGTTTCACTTGCAACTATTTTGGTGGAATTTAACTCTCATTTAACTGCTTTTAGTGTAAATTATTCTGCTATTAATTCGCGTTGCTTGCCTTTTGTAGCGAAAGTTGTGACAGTAACGCCTAAGAATAGTTGAAAATGAGATTATGTGTTATGGCTAAGAAACCCTTTGCGTCGTCTGCTGATTTAACCGAAAAGAAAGAATCCTTCGAAATCCTAGCGGATGGCGTTTATGCATTAACCGCTGAAGGCGATCCCAATATTGGCGCGATAGAAGCAGAAGATTTTCTTATTGCCTTTGAGGCGAGAGCGACTCCCAAAGCCGCTACCGATTGGCTAGCGCAGCTCCGAGAACATACAAAAAAGCCGATAAAATACCTTGTGTTATCTCACTATCATGCCGTGCGCGTGCTGGGCGCATCCGCATTTCATGCACAAACCATCGTCACCCATGAAACCACGCGGTTTTTAATTAATGAGCGAGGTGAAGAAGACTGGCTAAGTGAATATGGTCGAATGCCACGACTCTTTCGTGAACCAGAAGACATTCCCGGTTTAACCCATCCCGACCTGACTTTTACCGATAAACTGGTGATACCGCTTGGCGGCGATCGCGGTGATTTAGTGTTGGAATATTGTGGCCGAGGTCATACTGCTGGCGACATTTGTGCGTGGTTGCCAAAACATAAAATTCTATTTGCAGGTGATTTAGTGGAATCGGCTGCCGCCTTGTATACCGGTGATGGGTTTCACTTCGATTGGTCCAGCAGCACCTTAGATAAAATCAAAGCTTATCAAGCCGAAACGCTCATTGGTGGGCGAGGGGAAGTGGCACAAGGGCGACAAGCTGTGGACGCCGCCATTGAACAAACGCGCGGCTTTTTATTAGGCATGATTGAAAAAGTGGGTGAAGTACATCGTGCTGGCGGCACATTAAAACAAGCCTTCGAAGCCACCCACGAGCACCTTGCACCACAATACGGAAAATGGCCCATTTTCGAGCACTGCTTACCATTCGATGTCCAGCGTTTGTGGGACGAAATGGACGGCATTGACTGGCCACGCATTTGGACAGCAGAGCGCGACAAAATGGTGTGGGATCAGTTGCAGGATTAGCAACAGCGCCCGACGGCAAAAACGAGATTACCGAAGGATAATGAAAAGCAGACCCTCAGCCGCAAGGAAGCGACTGCGTAATCTACATGAGAGGAGACAAGGAAGTGTTCACGGCGAATCGGGGTAATTTCCATCGGTAATCGACAGCGCTAATTGCTAACAGGCGGGGTTAGCGAGCAATCGTTATCACAAAATATAAATCATCCAACCTTGTAAAATAATAGAGGCACGCCGTGGCGAGTAACGACAGAAAACTCATTCTAAACGACTTTATTGCTTATCGTATGGCGAATTTTGCTAGCCAAATAAGCGATTCGTGCTCACAAATTTACCAACAAGAATTCGGCCTTTCCATTCCAGAATGGCGCATTTTGGCGCGCCTTGCAGAAAACGGACGCATGAACGCAAAAGACCTAGTTCACATCACCTTTATGGACAAATCCAAAGTGTCGCGCACCGTCAAAGTCATGGATGAAAAAGGCTTATTAATTAAAGAAAAAGTACCAAACGACAATCGCGCCACCTACCTTTCATTATCCAATAAAGGCAATAACTTATTTCAACAATTAGTGCCTAAAGCATTAAGCTGGGAAGACCAACTTATCGATTGTTTGAGTGCTTCAGAATATCGTAACTTCATGCAAGCATTAGAAAAACTAGAGCAACAAGCCAAGCGTATGGAAGACAACTAAGTTCTGTCATTACCTATCTTGTATCGCCACTCACTTTCTGCCTATTTATTTTCGTTTTTCTGCGTCTACATACCTATTCCAAACTATCAGTCGCCTGTGGAGCCTACATGGACGTATCCATAGCGAGTTTGCGATAAATCTCTGTGACTGACAATTAAACACAGCTATTGGGTAAAACTTACCAGCTTTTCAATTGAGCAGTTCATTCAAAGGTTGGCTAAAAGAAGGCTTTAACACCTTTTTGATTGGAAAACCCCTGCGGCTGGAGGCGATGGTTTAGGTGGTATTATTATCTAAGCCAACTAAAGCAAAGACGATGCTCTTAACGGCTTGAAAAATCTTTATTTTAGAGGCATTCAATGAATGCCTCTCTTATCTAAAACTATGTTTCCTGAGTGCTCGTAAACCAATGCCGCTAATTAAGGCATAGCGCTCATGCGTTGCTCAGGCTGACTTGGGTTGTGTTCTTCGAATAGTCCCCAATCCAACACATGGTTGCTTTCTGAAATATCGTAAATTTGCTCGTCACAAATGTTATTGATAATTTTTGCAGCGCGCCAAGCGGCAAGGCTGAGTTGTGGTTCAACGATACCGTGAGAGCGAGTGCCAGCGTTAACCATGTAAATGCGGTTGTTGTTTGAACCTTGCCATTTTGCCGCGTAATCTTCCGACAATATCGCCTGACCTGAGGCATCGGTTTCCACTTGCGGCATCAACTTAGCTAAACAGTTAGGTAAGCCACGTTTAAAGCCCGTACACAAAATCACCACATCAGCGTCAACAAAGGAGGTTGCGCCGGTTAAGCCATGGGTCAGTTGCATCCTAAAACCGCCACCCGTTTTGTCCACTTCCACCAAGGTTTGATTGGGTTGAATGCTCCACCAATTTGGCTCGCGTAACACGTATTTGTCGTGATATAGGCGCTGATAAATGCCTTTTAAGCATTCGGTGGTAATACCGTCGCTAGTGAGTTTTTGGCGCGATACTTCACGATCTTTCTTGTTTTGGTCTAAGTGATAGAAACCGTTCACATAGTCCGGCATGAAGTATTCATCAGTGAAACAGCCTTCATCTAATGATTCAATATTCGGGCGTCTTGATACCCAGTTAATAAACGCGGGTTTACCAAAGCTGTTGTCAAAAACGTGCTGGAATACATCTGCACCCGTTTGACCGCCGCCAATAATGGCAACACGCTTGTTGGTTAGGTCGGGGTTATGCAAAGCCAGCTCGCTAGCGTGAAAGCACTGGCTGCCCATAAAGCCTTCTACACATTTTGGCGTGTAGGGCAGAGTACCTGTACCCATAACCAAATGTTGGCTGCGATATTCTTGCCCTTTGCTGGTGACAACAAAGGCGCCGTCGTGATAATCGATGGCTTCTACCGGGCTGTTAAAGCGTGTGTTGGGCATTTGATGTGCTGCCCACGCCATGTAGTCGGAAAATTCCAAACGCGAAATAACGGTTTGCCCTGATGCCATGAATGGGTGCAATTTGTGCTGGCACACCAAATAATTTAAAAAGCTATAGGGGTTGGTTGGATCAACACCAGTTACTAAGTCTTTTAAAAATGAGGTTTGCATTTTGGAATCTTTAAGCAATAGCCCGGGATGCCAAGCAAATTCTTCTTTTTTCTCAAAAAATAGCGATGATAATTGCGGCTTTGTCGCTGAAAGTGCCGCAATGCTTAAGTTAAACGGGCCAATGCCCACACCAATAAGATCAAGTTGATTATTTGTGCTCATTGTTTCTTTACCTAAATTGCGAATTGTTGGAAGAATCGAGCACGCTTGCATTGAAGCAGAGCGGCACGTTTATGGGGAAAGTCGAATTCGTACTGCTTTTCCATACCAACCCTTTCGGTGATGGCAACAACACGATGATTCGCCGCGTTCGGCTCTCCCATGACATTATTGGTACGAGGATCATCTTGAAAACAGAATTGGATGATGGCTTTTGCCCATGTATCGAAATAAATGCTTCCTCTGAAGGCCATATTGCCCACCAGAATGTGTACGCCTCTATCGAAGTTTTCGCATTGATAATGTGGCCCTAAGCGATCTTCTGGCGCCCAATACACCTCAAAATAACCAAAAGGTACGCCGTCGAACTCACCAATAACGCAGTATTGATGTGCATCGTCGGCTTGTTTTTGCAGATATTCTCGATGACTTTGTAAGGCGCCTTCTAGCTCCCACACCTTGGCGGTTTCCGGCACGTTATGCCAATAATTAAAGCAATGTAGGTCACGCTCAATATCAAGCACTCGAAGCGTTAAGGTGCGATTCAAATGATAAAAATAGCGTTCGAAAATCACGCCCTTCGGTTTGCTTGGTCGAATGGGGTGAGTAATCCCATTGCTTGCTGTCACTTCTTCTGTAGCTTGCATTTCAACAGGCTTTCTTAGCCACGTTGGTGAACTTTCAACAAATTGCGCTAAGGTTAGGCTGGCATGTTGAGTCACGCCCAAGTAAAAAGTCTCCAGACTTTGCAAGTCGCTTGTGCTTAGTGCGTGCAAGCTGATGTGTTCGGCTTTCGTACTGTACAGCGCATGTTCCATCGCCGCGCAGCAGAGCATGGCATCGTTAATGGGCTCTGCGCTGCTAAGGGTGACTTGATTGCCGGTTTTGCTCGCCTCAAAATTGACAGGTTTTTGGCCTAATTCACTAAAGGTAAACGACAATGCGTCGTTGCTTGAAAATGTGTCTTTAATGACGATTTCACGTTTATCGGGCAAGGTTTTATAAACCCGAGTGGTTTCAATTTCCAGATGCAGTGGGTTTTCAATCTGGCAATAAATTTGCGCCGGATCAGGCAGGGTGTTTTCGTTAAGGTTGCCAGCAAAACAGTAGAAATTGCGCTTCCAGCTTATCTTAGGCGAATCCAACATATAGTCGTAAAACGAAATATCTTGTGGACGCGCTAAGCGCCATTTATCGAGCTTGCTCTGGCAAAGTTGCCATAATTCGGCCTCCTCAACTTGTAAGTCTGCAGCAATCGCTGACAGCGTATTCAGTAAAGTGTTGCCCACCACATAGTAGTTTTGATACGGGTTTAGGGCTTGCGCTGTCATAAAATATTCGGCGTCTTCTTTGTCGAAGACTTCTTTAAAGCGAATTAAGGCGGTATCAGTTAATCCCATTCCCTGACAATCACGAATAATCACGCCAACCGGCTGATTTTTTTGAATGTTTAGGAGCACATTTTGTTGATGTGCGAGCAGTACAATACCGTAGTCACTGCGGGCAATACACAGCGGATGAATCACCTTATCCATAAACTGAGCTACCCAGCTTTTTGCTGCTGCCAGCGGTGTCATTTTCGCTTCTTTTGCAAAAGCAGACACCCATCGACCCACTTGTGTTTGCGCGTTTGCAGCAGAAACCTGATTTGCAGATGCTAATAAATAGCTACTTTGCGCTAACGATTTTTGGTTTGATTCAGACGGGCTCTCAGCCGCCTCTTTAAAGCAGTTTTCACGAAAGCAAACCAAGGATAAATCAATGCTTTCGCCTTGGTGATTGGTGATGGAAGCCCATACGGGCTCTTCAACAAAAACCGTATCTGGCAAACGTTGCTTAAGCTCAATACCTGCGGGCGTTTGCAGCAACTTGCTGAATTGGATGCCACGATTCGCCTCTCCAGCACTCATCAAGCGCAATGAATTGGTGAGCTTCACCGGAAACGACACTTTTAGCATCCACTCTGAATGTGGGTGATAAATAGCGCGTGAAGAGGAGGTGCCCGTCCAGCCTTCTGATGTGATGCTAAGCGGCTTAACCACATCGGTTAACGCTTGTGCATCTTCGGATGCCAGCCACGCACGAGCTTGTAACGGATGCATTGGTAACGGCAACCAGTCGTCACCTAGTGCCGTCAGCTCTTGTTGTGCTTGTGCTGGCACTTGTTCATTGAAAAAGTGAGTTAACGTAGAAGCTAAATCGCCTTTTACTGCATCACCGGTTAGGTGTGAACGCTGCACTGCAAACCATTGAATCGCAAAGTGTTGCCCAAATTCGGGCAAATACTGGCGTTGCTCGTCTTCGCTAAGTGGCTCACAGCTTTTTGGTGCAGGATGCATACTGTGCCCACCGGTTAACGATTGCTCGGATTCAATAAAGGCATTGCGGTTAGGCACATCTTTGGGATTTAATCGGAATGCTTCAGCGCGCTTAACGTACGCATCGGAGGCCGATACGCGCGTTAAAAAGCGGTCTTTTTCAGCCATATCGATATCATCGAAGTGGTGTTGCATCACGAGGTTAATGGCGGTAACAAAATCAATGCGCTTGGGCTCGCCTTGATTAACAGCGTTGTCCGATAGCCAGCATTCACCAGTGTAGCGATGGCGTTTAGCTGGCGACAAATAAGCCAATGGCAAATGCAGTGTTTTACCATTGGTTATTTGCACCAATACTTTGCTACCCGTTGATTGTGTAACAACGTCCCCTAAGTCGGTTTCCAACAATAAGCTGTTAAAAAATGCTTGATGACTTAGGTAATGAGTAGATTCATTAGTCATTATTTATCTCTTTTAAAGCAGAAATATTGGGTTGGTTGGTTTGCTCGGGATCGGGTTCAAACCTTTGGAGATGATTTGAACCCAACCATTCGTAAGTAAAATGTAGTGGGTCTTTGCGCTTTTTCGCGCGGGTATTGGTTGGTGTGCCTAATACTAGAAAACCTACTGGGCTATGGTTTTCTTCTAGGCCCAAAATGTGTCGTACATTGGGTAATTCAACCGCATCTGTGCTGTACCAAACGCCACCAAAACCGGTTGCGTCGGCGGCCAATAGAATATTTTGGCAACAGGCAACCGCGGAAAACAACTGATCTTGATCGGAAACCGCTTTGTGCGACTGAATGTCCGCCGATACTAAAATCATACAGGGCGCTTGCTCTAAGTAATTGGCTAAACGCTTAGCTTGTTGTGGGTCAACCTGTTCATCACTAGCGAGCCACGCTGTGCGCAGATAATCAATGAATTTACTGATTTGGTGTTGCTCAATAACAACGAAGTGCCAAGGCGTCAAATTGCCGTGATCTGGGGTTGCCATTGCAGCGCGCAGAATTTGCTGAAGCTGCGTTTTGTTTGGCGCTGGTTGAGTGAGTTCATGAACGTGGTAAGACACACGTTCTGTTAGGAAATTAAGCAATTCGGTCATTGTGTTTCCTGTATCCGATAAGCAACAGTAATAAGAAGTAAAGGCTGCCGAGCATAGAAACCACAAGGCCCGCAGCAACTTCATTGGGAGCAAGTAAAGTACGACCTAAACCATCGGCCCAAATTAGTAATATTGCGCCGGTCATGCCTGCGGCGGGCAATAAATGTGAATGTCGATATAAACCCAGTAAGCGAGCGCAATGGGGAGCCAATAAGCCAACAAAACTAATGGCACCCACGCTGGCAACACAGACAGCGGTAACTAGAGCCGCGACGCCAAGCAACCAGCGGTTGCGTTTTATCACGGGAATGCCTAACACGCCGGGAATGGTTTCGCCAAGCGGGAGAATGTCTAAGTCGCGAAGGAAGGGCAAAATTGCCAAAGCAGCGATAATGAGAATACTGATTAATGGTATTAACTGATCCATAGATGCAGCGTAAGTTGTGCCCGTTAACCACATCAAAGTAACCGAGGCCGTGCTGCTACCAAAGGTCAACAAGATATGGGTTGCTGTACCCGCAAAGGCGGTAATGGTGATACCAATCAGCGCCACTTGTGACACGCTTAATTGATGTTTTAAGCCTTTAGACAGCAAAAAGACCACCATCCCTGCGCCAATTAGTGAAGCCACGCTCAAGGCGAGTTGATTAGCTGCCGGGAATAGCACTAACAAACAGGCGATGACCAATACCGAGGTGGCGCTGACGCCAGAAATATCTGGGCTTGCCATTGGATTGCGGAATAAGGTTTGTAGCAGTGTCCCTGCGCAAGCAAGGCCAAAACCAGCCAAACCAGCAAGCAAAATGCGGTGTTGTGTCCACGTATGGCTACCTTGGAAGAATTCATCGGCACTGCTTTGCGGCAACCAGTAATAAATGCTGGCAATTAATAGCGCTAATAATACGCTAAGCGTCACGCCGGCTCGGGTTTTTAGCAGCGGCTTGATACCTATGCTTTGACTTTCTGTTGCCGCCAGCGCTCGACCATTACGATGTAACAACAACATGATGAAAAACGGTGCGCCTAACAGAGCGGTAAAGGCACCTGTGGGCAGGCGATAACCTAGGAACAATAAGCTACGAGAACACCATTCCGCGAACAATACCAACATTGCACCCACCACCAAGGTAAATAACCAATGTGGAAATAACGTGTGGCTGGCAATTTGTTGGCGAGTGCTCTGACCAAGTTGTTTGCTGTACTGTACAAGGTAGCGCGCTAAATGCGGTGCCATAAGTCCAACAAAACCAATCATACCCACTAACGCTGTGGCTAATGAAGCTTGTGCAATCGCCAAAAATAAAATAAGCCAGCGCCAGCGGTTCACCGCTAACCCTAAGCTTTTGGCGTGGTCGTCACCCAGTACAAACAAGGATAGTTTAGGAATAATTAGCAATGAACCAAACAACAATGCCAGCATCGGTAGGGCGGTAGCTTCTAATGCGCTGGAGGAGGTTTGCAGCACTTGTCCGCTGCCCCAAATGAACAAGCCATCGGTTTGATGCTCAAAGTAAATTAGGAAGATAGAAGCAATCGCCCCAGCACCAAGCCCTAATGCCATGCCGATTAAAATCACTGGCAATTTGCCGCCGCCAATTAAGCGGCTGACTAATAGCACTAGAATCGATAAAAATGCCGCGCCGCTGAACGCGCCTAACCAAACGGCGTAAAGGGTGGCATCGGGTAGTAACATGCGCACTAACACCGCGCCAAGTAAGGCACCAGAGGCAATGCCAATAGTGGACGGCGAAGCAAAGTCGTTATCCAGTGTGGTTTGAATTAATAACCCTGAACTGGCAAACAAGGCACCTGTAAATATCGCCATAATGGCAGTTGGGATCCAAATGGATTGCATCATTACGCTGAGTAATTCTGCCTCGGGAATACTCGGATGCGTAGCTAAATAGCCCCAAATGCCTAAACCGAGCGCACCTATCATGACTAACAAAACAGGAAGAGAGTGCTTCATTCGCTCGCCCCCTGTTGCGTGTTTGTGGTTAGCGCTTGTTGGTTATCTGTTTTTCTCGTGGCTTTCCATTCCAGCAAGGAATCGGTGAAGGCATGTGCCATACGCAAAATAGAATCCGGGCCGCCGAAGCTCCACAATGCCGGTGTTTGGGAAATCAACGAGGCTTTAACAAAAGGCAAAGCAGACCAAACCGGCGAAGTTAACATACGATCATTATTGGTTTGATTGTCGGCCAAAATAATATGGGAATTGGCTAATTCACTCATTTGTTCTAGTTGCAAATGTGTGAAGTCTTTACCCGGAAGCGTGCGCTGCCAGCGGTAGGTTAACCCGATTTTTTGTGCGACCGTACCCGCGACACTTTGCGGACCAAACACACGCAAGCCATAACCCATGCCCACAAATTTGGCGTAACTTACCGGATATTCTGCAAAACCTGCACTATGCAATGTGTTTTTCAGGCTATTGATTTCTGACTCCATATTGGCCAGCTTTTGTTGCGCGAGTTGGCTTTTGCCAACCGCTTTGGCAATGCCGCTGTATATGCTTGGAACCGCATCAAAATACAAGAATTTCGCGTGGGGATTGGAGGCGTTTTGCGCATCACTTGGCACGTCATCGCTTTTTTGTGGAAATTGTTGATACAGCAACGTGGGGGCAATGCGGCTTAATGCAGAGTGTAAGCGAGCATGCCGGAAGTTGTAGCCGATAATTAAGTCGGGTTTTAATTTAGCGATACTGACCAAATCCGGCTCTTGGCGACGACCCACTTCTGTTACGTTTTCAGGCAGTGCAGGGTGATTCGATTGCCACTTGCGATAGCCGTTACCTTGAGTCACGCCGATAGGTTCTACTTCAAGTGACAACAGCATCTCAATGACCGACCAATTTAGGGCAATGACGCGTTTGGCAGGCTGCGCTAATTCCACACAAGTCGACAAACATACGCGGACTTTTTGCTCATCTTGAATTTGTGTTTGAGCTTGAACCAACCCAGAAACACACATTGCACTGGTCATAAGTGCAATGAAACTGGCAACATGAGTAAACACGCGAGACTTCATGCACTGTACTCCGGCCAAAGAATATGGCTGTCACCCAACTGATGAGATTTCACTTTGGTTTCATATACGTCGGAAACCAAGGTTGGCGTAATCACTTCATCTGTTGTGCCTTGAGCGACCACTTTGCCATGATTCAATAAAATCGCATGATCGCTAAATTCACTGGCTTGGTTAAGATCGTGCAATACCCAAACCACGGTTTTGCCGTGCGCTTTGTTAAGTCGGCGAACAATTTTCAATAAACTGATTTGGTGAGAAATATCCAGCCATGAGGTTGGTTCATCCAGCATCAGCACAGGCGTGTTTTGCGCTAATACCATCGCTAACCAACAACGCTGTAATTCCCCGCCAGAAAGCTGGGTGAGTGCGCGATTTTGGTAATCCCAAATCCCGGTTTCCTTCATCGCCCAATCAATCAGCTCTTTATCTTCACTGCTTAAATTGCGATACCAAGGACGATGTGGATGGCGGCCAAACGCCACTAAGTCCGACACTGATAAGCTTGCTGGCACAGGATTACGCTGCGGTAGCAACGCAATTTGCTTGGCTAAATCGGCACGGCTGTAGCGTTTGTAGTCAGCCTTTTTTTCTTTTGAACCAATAAAGCACTGGCCGCCATTGGGGGCGCGTAAGCCGCTTAATACCGACAGTAGGGTACTTTTTCCCGAACCATTGGGGCCGATAAGTGCAGTGATTGCGCCCTCGGGTATATGACCGCTAACGGAGTGTAAAATAGCGGCTTTATTAATGTTGACTTGAATGTTGTCAAAGTGAATCAAGAAGCTGTTCCTTTTATTTTTACTATGGGAGCTTAAAATTGCATCTCGTAACTCACAGCAACACGAGTTCCTTGACCACCGTAGGTAAATAACGCCGGTGCAGAAAGCGTGCTATACAAGATTTGCGCGCGTTGGCTCCAAATCGTTTCATAACGTTTGTCGAATAAATTCTGAATACCAAAGCTTAGTTTGCCTTCGCCCAGTTGGTAGTGACCATTGATATGCGCCAAGGTGTAACCGTTTAATTCGTTGTTATTATCGTCGTTATAGTCGCGCATGGTTTGTACTAATAGCTCTAAACCCAATACGTCATCCTCATAACCAAATCGAACTGATGCGGTGTTTGGGCTGGCTTCTTCCGCGGTTAAATCGCTCCAGTCCCCATTGGTTTTTACTTCACTACGCAGGAAATGCCCTTGCACACTGGCGTAGAATTCATCCGTAATATCTAAATTAAACTGGCCTTCAATTCCCATGATACGGCGCTCATCGTCGTTCACATCAATAGCAAGCGTAGCACGGTTAAACGAGGTGGTTTTATCCGACAACGAATAGTACCCACTCAATTGGAAGTGATAGTTGTTTTCCGCTTTACGCCAGCCAAACTCAATGGAATCCGTTTTAATGCCAGAAAGGGGGTTTTGTGCAATGTTAATGCTGTCGATAAGCACAGGGCCTTCACCGTAAGGGCCGGAGTAAGTGCCTTGTCCGTAGTAGCGAGCTGGATCAGGAATATCGAAGCCCTGACTCACGTTTGCCCAAAATTGCTGGTTTTTGTCGATGGCATAGACTGCGCCAACGTTAAAAACCCATTCATCGTAGTCTGTTTCGCCGCCGGGGATGCTATCTGGTGCGAAAGGGTATAGACCACTGGCGAACAAGTTTTGTTGAAGCAAGCCAGTAAAGTCGCCCACTTCTTGTTCAATGCGTTGAAAACGGAAACCACCGGTTAAGCGCCATTGCTCGCTTGCCTGCCATTCTGTTTGGGCAAATAAGGCCAGTTGATCGCTGTCTATGTCGGGATAGCGCTGCAATACTTGGGCTTTTTCGAACACTAAACCACCGGACGCCAAGGCTGAGTTCAAATCGAAAATGTTCTGAATGGCGGTGAAAGATTCGGTGTCGTAGTCCACGCCATAGCTAATGCGTAAGTCGTCCATGTCTTTCACTAACACCACTTTTGCACCAGAAATGTCGGTTTCTTGCACTGAAGAAGCAAAAATCGGGTAGCTTTCGCCGGGGAAAGGGGAACCCGTGACTCTGAAAATTGACGGGAACGGGAAGAAACTTAAGGACTCCTCGCGATGATAAGCTTGCATCAATAATTGATGACCAAGGAATTCATCGTTGTGATACTGCACGTTGTAGAAGTCGCGCTCGGTTTTTGGTTGTTCTTCTAGCGATAAACCATCACGTAATTCAATGAAGTCTGGAAAGCCCAGAATTCCCGCTAAGTTTGGCCCCAAATATGTGCCGTAATCTGAGTCTTGTTCGCTTTCGTAATATTGGGCAACAAACGACAACGATTGCTTCTCGTCGATACGAATATTGACGTTACCTTGCACATCAATCGTATCGTTAAATTGGGTGTCGGTTTGGGTGATGTCGGGCAAGATTTGATTGCCATCGGCGTCGAAGTTAGCGCGCGTAGTTGACCATGCAGCGGCTAATCTGCCAGTTATGTTGTTTGAGCCGCCCGCCACAGAAAGCGCCAGTTTTCGGTTTAAATCTTCACTGTTATTAAAGCCTGAAGAAACACCCGCTAAGGCACTCACTTCCCATTCTGGCCCTTGGGCTTTTTTGGTAATGATATTGATGATACCGCCAGCCGCACCCGCGCCGTAAATAGAAGTGGAACCGGAAAGCACTTCCACGCGAGAAACATTGAATGGGTCGATACTTTCTAATTGACGGCTAATTTGACGCGTTGAGTTCAACGAGACACCGTCGATCATTACTAGTGCCGTGCGACCCCGTAAATTTTGGGCAAAGTTGGTGCGACTTTCGCTACCAAAGTCGAAGCCGGGGATCAGGCGTCCCAAGACGTTTTTTAAGTCTGCACCTGTACCGACTTCCTGTGCGATTTGGTCGTTATCTATCACCCAAACGGTTGCCGCGACATCAGCAATGCTGGTTTGCGCGCGAGTGGCGGTAACCGTTACCGTTTCTAACGGGTTGTCATTCTGCTCTGTGACTTCATCGGCAATTAAGTGTGTTGAGCAGGTTGCTAAACAAATACCAAGCGTAATGCGATTCAGGGCGTTCATGTATTGTTTCTCTGTTGAGGGTGATGTAATTCCGATGCTTTCAGTGCTGGAGCCGTTTCTTCTGGTTCGCAAAGCTCGGGTGCGGATACGCGTTTGAGTTGAATAACGCATATCGCAAGTAATATGGCTGTCGGCAGGAGTAAATAGTGCATGCTGAACGGGCTACTTAAAATAAAGGCGGCAAGTCCTGTACCTAGCAGATGCCCAATGGTGTGAGATTGCGCGGTAACGCCACTGATCTGGCTATGCGGTAATCGGTGTTCATGTTGTTGCATGAGTTGGTGCGTGTACCAAGAGGGCAGACCGGCAATACCCAATGCCAGTAGCGCTAAACCCAACAGTAAAAAGGACCATGAGTTGGGTAAAAACACCAAACAAGCACTGCCAGCAACCACCGATAAAAGCAACAATTTGGCATACCATGTTTCTTGTGTATCACGTTTAGCGAGTTTGGGAAGCATCCAGCGTTGAAACAGGATAACCAAGCAACTAATAAACAACAGTAATTTGGCGTAATGCTGGCTCGCTTCCACTTCTGAGTACCCTAATTGGGTGATGAACGGCAAAAGAATAAGCTGCACAATGGCAACCAAAGCGGTGGTTAATAATGCTGCGCTAATGCCGAATTTGTTGATTTTTTTAAAGGCATTTAATTGAGTCTCTGCGGGAATTAAATTTGCTTGCCTTTGCGTATTCTTGTCGGTAATAGGCACCTTCATAAATAGGGTTAACAAAGTGATAACGGCCGGGGCAATTAACAGTGCATATAGTGGAATTGGCAGTAACACAATAATAGGTCCAATAAATCGACCAATTGTAATATGGCTACTGAGTTTAGAAAGCGCTGCAACCCTTGTATTACCTGATTTTGCATCGCTTTTCTGAGTCGTTTGTTGATGTGCCAGTGCGAGGTTGGTTTGTGCTATTGGTAAAAATGCGCTGGTGAAACAACCTGTGGCTAATCGGGTAACAGCAATGAGTATCAACCACGAAGGTGTAAAGAAAATAAGACACACAAACAGCACTGTACTCACAATTAATCCGATGGATGCGATGCGAGTGGCGTCTTTTAGGCCAATTACACCAATGGCTTTACCCCACCAACCTGAACCAAACCAATAACTTAGTAGGTTCAAATTCATGATAAGGATGAGCATTCCCCATTCGTTAGCATCGCTGCCAAAGCCCAATAAACTCGCCACTTGCGGAAGCAACGCGAGCAAAAGGGTCTGGTTTGCACCCAGTACAAGCAGATGAATAGCATAGAACATGAAATTAATTTACTAACGTAAATGAGAATGATTCATATTACAATTGATCTTCTAAGGCAAAGTCAATACATTAGGGGCATAAATTTTTTCTAGCCTAGGATTGGTAATAGAACTGCACATATTTTGTGCAAAATTAGGGCTAAAATGCGTGAAGATGCTTTCCTTTTACAGCTTTATATCGGCTAATTAACCTAAATTAACGGTATAAGCTTAGCATCGTTTTTTGTGTTTGCCGTTTTTGATCAAAAAAAGTGCGAGCAATGCAAGAAAGGTTCAAGTTGGATATTCAAAACCTAAAGGCGAAATATCATAGTGGAAAATATGTCTGTTGTGTTTGATAAGTGGTCTGTGGCGAATCGTTTACTGGCTGCAAAAATTTTATCTGAATTACATTTCGAAGAAGTGCTTAATTATGAGGTGGTTGAAAAAGCCGTTTTCGAAAAAGCCTTTTCTGATACACAAGGGGAAACCGATGCAAGTACGCCAGCGTTTGAGTCTGCGTTAGGCGTCCCTCAATACTACCGATTGGTCACGCCTCATCGAGATTGGTTTTTTGTAGCAACGCGGTCGATTTGGGGCATGTTTGTTGTTGAACCTGAAAGCGTGGTTAATGCTGATCAGCATCCGGTTGAGGCAGGACGCTTGCTGCTTGATATTCAATCCTTTATGAAAATGAAAGATATTCATATGTCTGGTTTGATAGAAGAAGTGCAGCAAACGCTGTACGCTGATTGTGTGTATTTGCAAAAGCTCGATAGTATTTCTGCCGAAGCGCTGGTGCAAATATCAGAAACAGAAAGGCAGCAATATTTAAAAGCACATCCTAAAGCGGTGGCCAATAAAGGGCGTTTAGGTTGGGGTATTGACGAGTTAGACCGATACACACCCGAAGCTGGTCAAAGGATCCAATTGCATTGCTTAGCGATTCATAAAGCGCATTGCCGCACAGGTTTTCGAGAAGATTTATCACAATCGGATTTATGGCAACGTACGTTTGGCAAAAGTAGCTGGCAGCACTGCCTTCAACGGTTAAAACACAAGCAAGTTGAAGGTAAACAGGTCAATCCCGATGATTATTGGCTAACGCCTGTGCATCCGTGGCAATTTAATCGCTTTTTGTTAACACAGTATGCCAGTTTGTTTGCTCGTGGTGATTTGATTGATTTGGGCGTGTTAACCGGCGATTGGATTGCTCAGCAGTCTATTCGCACGCTAAGTCCGAGCGAGCAAGGCGAGTTTGATATTAAAACCGCTATCACCATTTTGAACACCTCTTGTTATCGCGGGATCCCCGGCGATTTTATCGTACATGGTCCGCGTTTAAGCCGCTGGTTAGCACAGCAAGTGTCTACCGACCCATTACTGTCTGAGCTGGGGTTACATGTACAGCAAGAAGTGGCTGGTATTTATTGCTCTCAACCTTTACAAGCGGAATTGGAGAAAGGCGCGTATCGATACAAAGAAATGCTAGGCTGTATCTGGCGCGAGCGCGCCGAGTCGGTAATTGGCGATGGTTTGCGCCCGATGTCGATGGCAACGTTAATGCAAACTGATGCCCAAGGTAAGAGCTGCATTGATGCGCTGATTAGCTTGTCCGATTTATCGGCTGAACAATGGTTAAGACGCATGTTCCGCCATGTGGTTGTGCCTTTATATCATTTAATGTGTCGTTATGGCGTGGCGTTGGTAGCACATGGTCAGAACATTACGTTGGTGCTGGATGAACAGCATCGCCCCGTTGGTTGCATTATTAAAGATTTCCACGGTGATTTGCGCTTAGTCGACAAAGCATTCCCTGAATTGGAATCCCTCGATAAAGATATTCAGGACAACGTAACGCGTTTGCCATCGCACTATCTTATTCATGATTTACTAACCGGACACTTTGTGACTGTTTTGCGTTTTGTCTCACCATTGTTAGCCCAACATAAAGTGAGTGAAGAGATGTTTTATCATTGGCTTGCAGAGGAAATTCGCCAGTACCAAAGCGATCATCCGCAGTTGCAGGCGCGTTTTGAATTATTCAATTTATTGAGTGAGAAAATCGAGAAGGTATGCATTAACCGCGTGCGTTTTAAAATCGGTTATGACGACAGCGACGAGCGCCCACTGCCAGAATTAGGTGAGCCGATTGCTAATCCGCTAAGGGCGGTTGATTTCGCCTAAATTCAGGGCGTTAAAGCGAGAATGTAGCGCCTGAAAAATTGGCATATTCGGGCGCTAAAATCACGGTATTAGACTTTATTGCAAACAAAAATGGCGCGACCAATTTCATCTGCACCAAAGTCTTCTTTTACTCTGAACATATAAATATTGTCGAAGCCGGCATTGGTTAAGCAGTTTCTGACTTCTTCTTCGGAATAGCATTTCTGATCGATGATGGAATCATGACGCTGCCATAAGTCGCCTTTGCGATGGAATGAGGTAATCACTAATCGACCATCGCCAGTTTCTTTATTGTAAGTGGTATGAGATGTACATACGACTTCATCTTCTACAACGTTAAAGTTGAGCTCGTTGCTATCTTGTCCCCAATAATGTTCAAACCCGGCTTCCATTCGCAAGTCGAATAAGAAAGTGGCACCGGACTTTAATGCTTGACCGACATTGGTGAATATCATCTCAAGTTCATTAAGTTTTGTTGTGTGGTTAAGGCTGTCGCACATGCAAAGAGCGGCGTCAAACGGTTCGTCTACGCTAAAATTGCGGGCATCAGCGACAAAAAAATCGGCATCAGGGACTTTATTTGAGGCCACTTCAACCATTTTTGAAGACCCATCGAATCCGGTCATTTGGTAATGGCGTTGTTGCAATACTTCTGTGACTTTTCCGGTGCCGCAGCAGACATCTAAAATGCGGCTACCTTCGGGGGTTTTGGATAGAACAAAGTTTTCAATGGCGGGAAGCATATTGAGGCTTTTGCCTTCCACATACTTTTCATACATTGAGGCAATAATATCGTATTCTGGATATTCGAAATTATCTGACATGGTACAACTCTCCTGAAAAAGTGTACAAACGCTAAAACGGTATGCGCTGCACGTTTATCTATCAGGGTAAACTTTTATTGGTACTGCAAAGGCGTACCCTGAACTACAGTAAATCTGCTTTTATCAGTTCACATATCTTTGGGTAATCGTCGTGGATAAAAAAGTGATGACCTTCAAATTCATGGACACTGAAACGACCTTTACAATAGTTGCCCCAGTGTTCAAATACATCTCGGGACACTAATTTGTCGTTGTCGCTAAAAAAGGCGGTAATAAAGCCATCTATTTGGATGGCTGGACTTTTGTGACGGTAGTTCTCTATAACTTTATAATCGTTGCGAATAATGGGAAGGAAGGTTTGAAGTAAACTTGGAAATTCGAATAGCTCTTTAGGAGAGCCGTCGACTTTCTTTAATTCTTCGGCCAATTTCTCATCGTTTAAAATATGGTAATCCGGTTCTGTGTATCTGTGCTCTGGGCCATTTCTGCCCGAAATATAGAGTCCTAAAGGTTGCGGTAGTCCTTCGTCAATAACGCGACGAATTAGCTCATAGGCGATAATGGTTCCCATACTATGACCATAAATAACCCAAGGTGTCCCTTGCTCAATCAAAGGTTTAATGCGTGGGAATAAATCATCAACGGTGGCTTGCATGGAATCGGTGAACGGCTCATTCATGCGTCTTCCATGACCCGCCGGCTCTAACGGAATGACTTTGAAACGATCACCTAATGGCACCTGCCACTTTCCATAAGTGGATTCGGCAATGCCGCCAGCGTAAGGGACCGCAAAAAAGTTGATTGTGTTAGCCGTACTCATTGAACGCTATTCTTCCTGTTATTAATTTACGCATTAAAAGCTGATGTTGACGCCAATATCCGCACGCCAATTAAAAGACATACTGCCAAACTCACTGTCATCATCACCAAAGGGTAAAAGAATGTCTAAGGTGATTTCTGCGTTTTCAAAATAACGAGAATTTAGATTAATAGAGCCGAGGGTAGAATGGTCTTCTAAACCGCGAGTCAGACTGACGCTATAACCGAAGTTATCGGTGAATTGATTGCCTGAGCCTTCTGTAAGGGCATCCTGACTTAAGGTAAAGGCAAAATAGCGATGCTGGTTACGCCCGTAAGCAAGGGAGTTGAGCCAGTTAGCCGACAACAAGCCTTGCGGTGATGCGGGGTCGTCTAATGCGCCGTAAATGTCACGCAAAGTGTCTTTGCTGTAGGCGTCTTGAATATAGTAATACTCACCTCTAAAGGTTAAGTGGCTCTCGAGCAATTCGTAGCTCATGCCAACTAAGTAGGTCAGCCAATTGCCTTTGTCGTCTTTGACTTCGCCCGGTGCGGGGTAGGTGATGCTATTACTAATAGCGCCCATGCCTGTCGGATCGCTAAAAGCATCGCCAACGAAGGTTTGTGTCGTCGGGCGTGCATACTGAGAGCGCTCGCGCATGGCGATATTCACGGTGGTGGACAGTTCACCTTTGCTCTCTCCGGTAAAGACTAAAGGGTCGCCGGAAAAGGAAATCGCAGCGGCGTTACCGGTTTCTTCGGAATTGTAGTACACCACGTTGAAGTCGAAGCCATCAATGGTGTTATTGGTCCATTTTGCACCAATGCCAGTGCGTTCTGCACTGTTATCGAGATTTAGCAAAAGCGTATAGCTATTGCCAGCGGTGAACCAATCTAATGAAACAGAATCTACGCCTTTGGCGTTGGTTAAATCCAAGCCGCTAGGATCAAGCGGTGGATTAATGAAGTCAGAGGGAACATAAGCTAAACCATGCCCCCATAATATGCGTTGTCGACCTACGGTAACTTTCATATTGCCAGCAAAACGATGCGCCACAAAAAGCTGGTTATAGGTGACATCATATTCGCTTTCAGTGTGAAAGCTGCCATCGGTATTAAATACGCCATCATCGAATTTCAGCATGTAAGCGTCGAAAATGTAGGTGGTCTTGCGATCTGGGCGTATTTTAATTTTGGTGCCAATAATTTCGTTGACCGTATTAAAGCCGTCCTTATCAGTAAGGAATATGCTGTCGCTGTTCACGTTTTCCGTGCCGAAGTTAAGGTTTAGCTCGGCATCCACCCGTACACCTGCTCCCGGGCGAGGTAATGCATTTGCGCTTAGGCTCACAAGGGCTGCGCTGGTAAGAACCAGCGAGCACAATGTTTGACCTAAGCGGCGGGAGTTTTGAATTACGTTATGTCCCATGTTATTCCAATGATTCGAGGTAACCTAAACTGAACATAAACTCTTCAATGTCGTCAGACGCGTTAACCGAGTCGAATGTCATCACGCTGTGGCGACCTTTCTCCAAATGGTTTTGGATAGTGGTCTTCATCGGTACTTTGTAATCTCCTACCATTTGATGATCAAAATACGCAATGGATTTAATCATGGTGTCGGAAATCGCAAAGCAGTCATTACGAATGATGGTTTTGTTGATGGGGTCAATGTAACTCACGATTCGTGAATAACCTTCGGTATCAGGACGCGCACGTAACTCGGCGCGAATAACCGGCTTACCATCTAGCATTTCATCGGTGTGCGATACGATGTCGTAATCGTCTACCAAATTGAGCTCAAGCAAGTCGTAGTTATTCGCATCGGTTCCCATAAAACTATCGCGCGCGGCAATACGAATCGAACGATTGATTTTGCTAAAGTACATCCATAAATCTTCGGAAGATTTAAGAATGTATTTGCCTTTATCTACGCGAGGCGACAGGATTTCGATAAGCACGTTATCGCCTTTAGCGAAAAACTCCATCGACAAGCTTTTCGATTCTTTCTCGCCCTTAAAACTGGCTAGGCTCATAGTGGCAATTGCCGAAGGTGGGAAGCTGTTTTTCTCTAAACTGTGGAACAACTCGCGCACTTCCTCTGAGACCACCGCCGTTTCTTTGGCGCCCATGCTCTCCGAGCTCATGTCCTGCTTTTCTGCCATTGACGAGCTTGCTTCATGAGTCGCAGTTTGCGCGGCATCTGCTTGCTGTGCGTAGCTTGGGTTTAAAGCGAATACCAGCGATAAAGCAATAGCTGATAGGGATTTACGCATGATTTTCCTCCTTATTCTCGGAATCCGATTCCGGCACCTGTGCGATACCATCCACAATGGTGGTTTGGCTGACATCTTTGCGCTGATGAACATCTTCCTCAGACAAAATCGCACCGTCACGCATGCGAACAACCGTGTCACAATGTTCGATGATGTCTGGATCGTGGGTAGAAAATACGAACGCGGTGTTTTCGTTACGGTTCAACTCGCGCATGAGTTCCAAAATACGCATTGATGTTACCGAGTCCAAGTTGGCAGTTGGCTCATCAGCTAATACCAATTGTGGGCGATTCACCAAAGCGCGGGCAATGGCAACACGTTGACGTTGACCACCAGAAAGCTCTTCTGGTTTGTGGTTCACGCGGTCGCCTAAGCCAACGGATTCAATCAAATGCATGATCCAATCTTTGGTGTCTTTGCGTTTTTGTGGCTTCTCACCAATTAAGGTGGGCAATTCAATGTTTTCATACACACTGAGTACAGGCACTAAGTTAAATGACTGGAAAATGATGCCAATCTTCTCGTTTCTGAGTAATGCCTGTTGTTTTAAGTCTAATTTGCTGGAATCCACACCATCAAAAGTCACGATGCCAGATGTGGGCGTATCCAAACAACCCAACATGTTCAAAATAGTGGTTTTACCGCTGCCGGATGGGCCTGCGATGGTAATGAAGTCATGCGAATCGACTGTGAAATTGATGTCTTTAAGGGCTTTTACTTTGGTTGCACCCAAGTCGTATTCTTTGCTGACGTTAGTAAGTTTGATTTCCATGATTTTCTCCGAAAATGCTTTTCTGCTGCACTGACTATCGGTCAGCAATGGCTTCAGTAATAGGTTTCTTGGCGGCACTGGTGACAATGAAAAAGCTCACTTGTGCCGTCACTAATTTGCAGATAATAAAGGGCAAGATGAAGCCACCAATATCCAGCGCCGGGTAGAAATGCGAGGCACCAATAAAGGCTTCAAATTGCGGATTATTAATGGGAATTCCCACATCTACCGTTAGCAAGTAAGCGATAACCGCAATACCAATACCTGCCAGTGAAGAAAGGTCGGACAACAACACGTTCTCCATCATGAAGATTTTACGGATCATTTTAGGCGGTGCGCCTAATGCGCCGTATGTAGCGATTTCTTTGGTACGCTCGATGACCGTCATCACAGTGGCAAAACCCATACTACAACCTAAAATGGTCATAATGATACCCACAATGATAAAGAAGCCAGCTTCAATACCAAATACCAAAGAGCTAAAGAATTCAGCACCATCTTCCCACCATGTGGCATCTAATTCGGGATTGCTGTCGTTATCTAAATACTGAGCAACCAAAGCGTTAACTTGCGGCATCAACACCTCGCGTTCAGCGTCTTCAACAAGGTGAATGTTAAGGCGCGTCATCACGTTTTCGTCGTCGAGTAACACTCGGGCAGGTTGCAAGCTGGTGTAAACGTAGTTGTTAAACCATGCCGACAAACTGTTAGTGAGGAATTTCCCAACCACAGTGTACTGCACCAAGTTCACACGACGATTTACCGTGCCTGCTAACAGCGGAATGGAGTCGCCCACGTTAATATTGTGACGACGCGCTAAATCTTGTGGCACGATAATTTCAAACGCGTCGTTTTCCACCATACGACCTTCGGTGATGGAGAAGTTGTTGACTAAACGAGGCTCATTTTCAGGATTAAACGCCGCCATTTTAAAGGTCACGGTGTCATCCGGTAGATTCAAACGTACAGGCAAATCGATGCGTGGATGAATGGTTTCCACCCCTTCTAATTTGCTAACTTCGTTTAAAAATGGAGCTGGTACGCGCAAATATTTGTATTCGCGGTCAAACACGTTTTGATCAATTTCTTTGTTGATTGTGGATGAAACGTAAATTTCCCCCGTCGCAAGTTCAACAAGATTATCGGTAAAGTTACGGGTAACGCCGGCTAAGAACTGGGCAAAATATGCCATGACAAACGCAGCGAAGAAGATCAAACCCGCTTGCAACAAGTTACGGCCTCCGTTTCGGAGTAGGCTTTTAAAAACCAGGGACCAAATAGCATTCATGAATAGTGTCCTCGTTGCTTATTTCTTGTTACTAAGAAGTGAAACCAGATTTTGACGTCCGGCCTTATGACAAGTGGTCCATGTGACAAGCATCGACACACCAATCACGAGCAAACCACCTAATAAGCTGCCGCTAATATTAATGACAGGGAACATCACTTTTCCGCCATAAATATATTGGTCAACTTGGTTCGCAGCTTGAATACCACCGGCAAGGTTAATGCCTGAAAGAATGGCGACGCCCAGTAAGAAGCCAACGAGATAACCAATCACAACTTTCAAGAACACCTCCAGCATAAACATGGTGGTTAGTTTGCCCGGCGTCATTCCAATCGACATTAACGTGCCGATTTCAAAGCGACGCTCATGCAAGGTAATGCTGGTTAAGATAAGCACCGTCACCAGCATAACTAGGATAATGGTGCCCACCTGAATGACACCCATACCTTCTGCAATAACGGAAATATTTTCTATTGAGGTTTCCACTTCGAAATAGGCATAAGCTTTTAACTCTGGGAAGTCGTTCGCTAAGCTTGCATTTAATTGCTTTGCCAGTGCGCCAATGGTTTCTTTGTCTTGGAATTCTGG
Source organism: Alteromonas sp. a30 (assembly GCF_026788005.1). Classification (GTDB taxonomy): domain Bacteria; phylum Pseudomonadota; class Gammaproteobacteria; order Enterobacterales; family Alteromonadaceae; genus Paraneptunicella. The sequence goes on along the minus strand of NZ_JABEPE010000005.1, from coordinate 182,749 downwards.
CTTAACGCGCACCACAATTTCCGTGGCTTCACCATCCAAATACAGCAACTCATGTGCAGTATCGATGTTAATAAAGAACACATTGTTGATGAATTCATCGATGAGTACAGGGGTATTCACAATATCCGCTAAGGTGTATTCCGCCGCATTAAATGAATCGTTTGGCGTCTCACTAAATACCACAATACTTTCGCCTTTGCTCAAACGCGTTTTCTTGGACAAATAGCTCGAAATAGCCGCATTTTCACCATTTTTAAGTGGCGCAATAATGTCGGTTAAGTCGGTACATACCAAGCCTTCCGTTTCTGGGTTAACCGCAATGATCATGGCGGGTTCAGATTGGTTATCATCACCAATGAGTGAACCAAAACGGACGCGTTCCGATGCCGCCTCAACGAAAGGCTGGCTTTTAATTGACGATAACACCTTGCCGACATCATCAGTGGCAATCACGGGTAACTTTTTCGATGAGGTAAATTGGAAGAAATCTACCGGAGCAGACTCAGGTTTAATCACTAAATGACCAGTTAAGGTGTTAGTAACACTCTGCGTCAAGGTTCGATTAATTCCGCCAATTTGCCCTAAGGCAACGACAAGCAAACAACTGGCGACCATTACCACTAAAATATTGATCAAGAAACGCCAACGATGTCGAAAGAGATTCCTAATTGACAAGCTAAGTAGCATGTTAGTCTCCGTTTGTTGTTGTTATAGGACGATACAGAACACAGGTTCCGTAGGTTGCTAATTTCATGGTTACTCCAGTGGTGTTGAATCTGAAAATACGGTCTTTAGGGCATCGTCCATTACTTCGGTAAAGCGGGACATATCTGCCTCAAAGTTACATAAAATATCCAGTACAATGTGCTCATCATCTGATGTCGCAATCGCATAGAAGCTGGCGTAATCCAGTTTTCCGGGCGAATCGAGCATCTGGCTAGTCGCGAAGTCGATAATCTTGCGGTATTCCTGTCCGGCTTTACCGGCATAGTTGAGCAAGATCATCGGATCTTTTTGCGATAGCTTTTTCGGGCTGGTCAGACCCACAACGTCACGCCATTTCACTAACATGCCAAGGTTTAACACCATGTTCATGAAGCTAATGTTGTAACGATTCAGGCTTTGAATCTTCTTATTCATGCCTTCAATCATTTGTGATGGCGTGCCCGACGTATCAATGAGCAGCGGCACCACATCCACGAAAAGCCCCAACGTATCGAAGAAGGGCAGGTCATGGTATTTACGGCCCTGATAAATCAACTTCATGGGCACGTGTTCGATATTGAAATAACGGGCTAAGCCGTAGCTGAGTAACGACAGTGTGACTTCAAAAGCCACTTCGTCATCGTCGCCGATATTCCAGTCAGCTAAGCGCACTTTGTATTGCAGTTGCGATATCTTCGGCTGACGATTAGCCACAATGTGGTTTTCCACCACGATGCGGCTTTCACCGTATTTGTCTAGTTCGAATAGCTCGATCATTTGTTGCGGCGTAATGCCCAACGGACCAGCGTTAATTTGTGTCAGGTATTCATTAAAACTACGTACTGGCGGCATTGATGCAGTAGAGCCTGCGCGTAAAGTGCGGTAACGGTTCACTAATTGGCGGCGTAATACCTGCCCACTCATGTTGTCGAAAATGGAGTGATCCAAATTAAACAGTAAGGTGCATTGGTTTAGCTGATGCCTAATCAAGACAACGTGGAACATGATGCCGTTTTCGCTATCGAAATCGGACTCGTATTCCGCTGCCATTAACGCTTCAATGACTTGCTCGCGCGCTTCAAGGCAAAGATGTGATAAATCCAAGTATGGCAAGGCTAATGACGATGGTGTTTGATGCTGTAACCAACGGTGCTTATTCATGAAGTTACGCTGCAAACTACTGCGCATTAAGCCTTGACGACGTACCACATCCACAAAGGCTTGATTGAGCAATTCGCGGTCTGGAATTTCATCCAATTCAATTTGGTATAAAGACACGCGGTTGTCGGTTTTCAAATACATTTTCTGGAACGGACTAATCGCGTAATCCATTTCCACAGGTTGATTGGTTATCGACATGCTCAAGCGGCGCTGTGCGGTTTTCACTTGTTGTACTAACTGCTGTAATTGCGGTTGAGACAAATCAACCATGGCAAAATGCGCATCAAATTCGCTTTGTTGGAAGCGGCTGTTGCTGCCGTCTTTGTTTAACATTTTAGACGCGGGGAAAACGTAGTCCGGTTGCAAGCGTTTATCTAGGTGCAAGGCAAGGATTTCATCGACCAACGCTTGTCCTTTGTGATTGCTGGCAGTGAGGTCTTTGTCATCCAAATACAGCACGCGAATATCACGCTCTATAGGCGCTTCATGGGCGCTTTCCGTATCTGCTGGCGCATCTGTTAACAAAGTGTATTGCTTGATGCTGGTTTGCAAACCGAGTTGGCGTTGAAGGTGAGCAATCAATTCTTCATCGGTTTCAACCTGACGCGATGTAGCACCATAATTTTGATGCAAATAGCTAGCAAGTTGCGACACTTTCGGGAAGTTAAACACTTCGTTTGGCATAATTTTAATGCCGTGTTTTTCTAATTCCGTGGTTAGCTGTGCCACTTTAAGCGAGTCGCCACCTAGGGCAAAGAAGTCGTCCTCGGCAGAGATGTGGTCTAAACCAAATAGCGGCTTCATTAAGTCGACCAATAAGGTAACGTAATCGGATTTGCCACCTGACACACCTGTGTCTTCGGATTCTGCGTTGGCGCTTTCTGCATCCTCTGATTCAAGCAAGCGCATCATGCTGCATTGCGCTGGTTGTACACAGGCGCTAATCCAGTCGCTATCCATGGCTGCAAAAGCATGCTGCAAGTCGCTCACGGAAGGCACATGATGCCAAAGCGGTGATGCATCCGCTGGCTCTAACGCTTCACTGAAGGGCACAAGGTATTGATTCCCGGGTGTTAGTCCTTCGCTTTGCGATGCCATTAAGGCGCGGAATTTATCGGCAGCATGCCAACGGGTATCGTTATGGAAGGCGCCTTCGGCTAGTTGCCCATCGGATAAAATCGCGACGTGAGTGGCATGGCCTTGCTGTGATTTCAACCACTGACTCGCCTGTTGAAAGTAATTTTCATAAGCCAACCAACCCGGGTGCGGATGACCATTCACATGTGTATAGGCGTCGGTATAACCCGCCAATACGGTGTCTAATACGAGCACATGATCTAACTGGCGACCTTCAAATTGATTGGTAACAAGCGCACTTGGGGCGTTGCGCCAAATACTATCTTGATTGATCTGACGCTCTGGGCCTGACTTCGCTTGTGCAATAATCAAACCTACATCGGTACGGTTCTGGGTTGCTGCATCACGCGGGTAAGTCGCCACGCTTTCAAATGGCACAGCAGCAAGAATTTCTTCCCAACGCGGCAGTGAAACCAACGGCGAAAGGGCGCGCTCGTCTTGGTCGAAATGCCACCAACCGTCAGCCATGCCCCACGCTAAGTCAACGTAGCGACGTGTGTTAGTCCGTTCAAGCAAACAGAACACACCGTGGTCGTTTAATAGCTGTTCTAAATTCGTGGCAACTTGACCAATGTGCTTGGTGGCATGAACCACGTTATAAGCGTAAATTAGGTCGAAGTAACCTTCCGGTAAACCTTGGTTTTTCGCCGGTTTGGTAATATCGAACACACCAAAGGTCATGTTGTCGTAACCTTGCTCCATGGCGAATTGCTTGGCATCGGCAAGGAAGGTGCTACCAACATCAGTGAACCAGAACTCTACATGACCTACATTCGCCATCATCGGCATAATGCGGCGCATGGCCATGCCCCAGCCACCACCGACTTCAAGAATACGGATACTATTAACGCCGGAAATCAAGCGTTTAAACACATCTTCAAACAAGCTCATAATAAGCTCATCTTCGACCTGTTGAATGGAGCCTGTGTAGGTGTCTTGGATCAGTTGGTTTGAACCATCAGGATACAAGACTTCAATGGGCTGGATTTCGCTATTGAGCACTTTCACATAGCTGTTAACTGCGTGACGCAATAACGTAAGCTGACCGTCGAAAAGGTGCGTGATTTGTTGAATGTCTTTTAAGATTTCATCTGCCGGGCGCACCTCATCCAAGGCTTTGGTTAAGGTGTAGGTTTGCAAAGTGCTATCTGTTTCAGCCGCCGCTGGCGTTAAAAAGCCATCTTGCTGCAACATGTGGATGAAGTAGTCGGCATAACGATGCAATTGCTCAGGCAAATCTAAGCGCTGAATAAGCATTTCGCGGTCAACGCTATCGCCCACGCTTAAGCGAGAAGTCGCGACCAAGAAACTGGAAAGCCACGACATACAATATTCATCGACTAAGTGATGCGCTTCGGTTAAATCTGGTAGTTGGTAATGCTCTTGCCAAGAAAGCTGGGTATCACGCAATCCCGCAGTAATTTGCTCTAGCGACTGTGTAATTGCCGGGGTAATGGGTTTATTTAAGCTTAACTCAACCGGAGTGATCGCTGCGCCAGAGGCAAGCTGTAACCGTTGCTGCAAAGTTTCAACGGGATAACCTTGCGGTATTAACAATGCCATGTTCTGACGGTTGAAACGCAGGTTGCCAACTCGATAGTGGTCATCAGCGGCTAGTTCATAGGAATAGCGGTCACGCAGGGTCAAGCGAATGATGGCGTTTTGTGCTTGCTCATCAAAAATTTCACGTTCTAGCTTCTTCGCCATTGCCTGAATTAATGCGGGTTTAGTATCCGCTGGCACGTAAACGACGCGCACATTGATTTTTTCCAAACTGGCTTGTAATTGACGCTGCCATAGCGCCACCAATTGCTCGCTCGCTTCATCCAGTGGCGATTTTGATTGTACCAACAGCATTAGCGTAAATGTCTGATTTGGATAATCTTCCTTCAACACCTTACATAACGCGCTCGCTCGTTGCTGCATGGCGGTGAGTGATGGCGTTTTGCTTAAGTCGGTTAGGGTGACTAACAAGTCGGGAATGTCATCTAGGCGACGTAATAGCGTCAATAAACGTCTGATAGACGCGGGTGAATCTAAATCGGCCTTGTATTTGTTGTTACCAAGGGATAAATCGCCCAACTCTGGGTTTATGCCATGCATCACATGGGATACACGCAAGCCGCCAATAGCGCTAATTAACGCAGGTTTGCTGTTATCGTTTTGGAAATACAAACAAGGTTGCACGCCTTCGCTATATTGTTGCACCGGTGCGAGGGCTTTTTGCCATGTAAAGCTATGTGGCCCTGCAACTTCCGTTGGCACGGTCATTTTTGCCGATGATGTTGAGGCGGCGCTATCGTCAAGGTCTAAACTGGTTAATAAGGTGCCAATATCGCCTCGCCCAATAGGGAATTCTCGTTGTGCAAACGGATACAGTGGCAAGCGCAGTTTTTGGCGTTTGGTTGGTGTATCTTCGGTAACGCCGTACCATACCTTCCAATCCACGTTAACACCATTGGCTTGAATGTCACCAAGAGCTTGGGCAAAAAGTTGCAGGTCATTAGCGGCGTTTTCATTTGCGCTTGTTTTCACCGAAGCTGAGGCTAAGGTAGAGATAGTGCGAATGGGCTTGCCAGCAGCTTGTTTGGCAAAGGCGGTGAGCACCGTACCCGGACCCACTTCAATCAATAGGGTGGTTGGGTCCGAGCAAATTTGGGCAATGCCTTGATGAAAACGCACGGCTTGGCGAATGTGCTGTTGCCAGTAGCTTGCATCGGTGGCTTGTTCAGCGCTAATTAGCTCTCCGGTCACGTTAGAGTAGTAACTCATGCTGGGCGCGTTTAATGGCAACGCCGCAACAAAATCGCCAAACTCTTGCAGCATTGGTTCCATCATAAAAGAGTGGAACGCATGGGAAGTGTTGAGGATTTTGTTTTTAATGTCTTTTTCGGATAGTTGCTGCGAAAATGCTTCAATACCGGCGAACGTGCCGGCTACTGTGCATTGTTTTGGTCCATTAACTGCCGCTAAATTCACTTGTTCGCTAAGCCCGCCTTTTTCGCTGAAGGCTCCTTTCTCGCTAAGGGCTTCTTTCTCGCTAAGGGCTTCTTCAAGGAAAGGTGTTAGCGTGGCTTCGTCGCAGTTCACCGCCAACATTGCTCCCGCATCCATCGACTGCATTAGCTTGCCGCGCAAGCTTACTGTGGCAATGGCATCTTTTAAGGTGAATACGCCTGCAAGGGTCGCGGCAACAAATTCTCCTAAGCTGTGACCAATCATCACATCCGGTTTCACGCCGTAATCCATTAGCGTTTTGGCTAGGGCATATTCCACCACGAACAAACACACTTGAGTCATGTGGGTTTGGTCTATCTGGGCTTTGCTATTATCGTTGGCCTCACCCAATAACAAGGCTCTCACTGGCAAACCTTGAGCGTCGCAACTTTCTAAACAGCTATTTAATGCTGCTGCGTATTCAGGCAGGGCATGATAAAGCTGTTGACTCATGGCCGCGTATTGCGTGCCTTGTCCCGGGAACATAAAGGCGGTTCTTGCTTGAGTAAGCTGATCTTTAGCCATCAGTTCGGGGTTGTATTGATTGCTTTTCAGCGATTCGCTCAGCGTAGCAACATCGTTAAAAACAATGGCTTGGCGTACGGGTAAACCGCCACGGCCAGCGTGCCATGTCCAGCATAAATCCGCTGGGTTGGTGTCTGGGTGTTGCTGTAAAAAGTCGGCTAATTGCTGCTGAATACGGCTTAGGCCGTCTTTGTCGGCAGCCGCCAGCGACAGTACGTGCAAGGGCTTGTCGAATTCACCAGATTGGCTTTCTGGCGCTTCTTCTAAAATCACATGTACGTTGGTGCCACCAATTCCGAAAGAGCTAACACCTGCGCGAAGCGGTAATTGGTCTGTGGGGTTTTCTGCATCCGCTAAACGTTGCCATTGAGTGGTTTCATCCACTAGATAAAATGGCCCGCTGCTGAAATCAATTTTCTTATTCGGCTCGGTGATGTTAATGGAAGGTGGAATGGTTTTATGTTGTAACGACAACACGGTTTTAATGAAAGAACCTGCGCCTGCGGCGGTGTCCATATGACCAATGTTGGATTTTAACGAACCAATGCCACAAAAATGCTGTTTATCGGTACGGAAAGCCTTTTTCAGCGCTTCAATTTCTACCGGGTCGCCTAAGTTGGTGCCGGTGCCGTGGGCTTCAACATAACTAATTGAGTCCGCTTCAACTTCCGCTAAGAATAAGGCGCGACGAATGACTTCTGCTTGGCCTTCAACGCTTGGCGCGGTGTAGCCTACTTTGCGCTCACCGTCGTTGTTGATTGCACTGCCGCGAATAATCGCATAAATGTGATCGCCATCAGCTTCGGCATCTTCTAAGGATTTCACCACGATGGCCGCCATACCATTGCCTTCAATGGTGCCGTTGGCGTCTTCAGAAAAGGCGCGGCATTTGCCGTCGGCGGATTTAATCATGCCATCTTCATAGCCGTAACCATTTTTGCTTGGCAGGGTTAAACCCACGCCAGCGGCAACCGCCATATTACAAGCGCCGGTATAAATATGACGGCACGCCATATCTACCGCTAATAAAGAGGTGGAACACGCAGTATGAATGGAAATCGCAGGGCCGTGTAAATTCAGTTTGTAGGCCAAACGCGTCGCAAGGAAATCTTTGTCGTTTAATTGCAACGCGGCAAATTGCCCAGCGGCGGATTGCGTGGCTTGCAAGAAGGTGTCTAATTCCCAAGTAAAGTTACCGGATGCCCCAGCAAACAGGCCAATATTGCGTTTCTTACCTTGGGTGTCGTTGGCATAACCTGCGTCTTCTAAGGCGTGATACACACCTTGGTGCAACATACGCACCTGCGGGTCCATCATGGTGACGTCACCCGGAGTATAGCCGAAGAAATCTGCGTCGAATTTATCGAGGTTCGGGAACACGCCTTTGGCGCGCACATAGTTTGGGTTTTCTAATAACGAGGGCTCGACGCCAGCCGACAATAATTCCTCATCCGTGAGCACATCAATACAGTCTTGGCCAGATACCAAGTTTTGCCAAAATTCATCTATGGAGCTTGCGCCCGGAAACGCGCCAGCCATCCCTATGACGGCGACTTCAAAGCCTGTGCGGTGAGTTTTAATAGCCATTAATCTTCCATCGCTCGTTGTAGTTTACGGGATTTCATTAGGTTCTTGCGGGCGTTATTTAAGCCTTCCGCTTCTTCTGCTTGCTGCTGTTTTTGTGCTTCTTCATTCGGGTTTAAATAGTCTGCAAGACGCGCTACCGAGGTGTGCTCAAACATGGCTGTCACCGGAATGTCTTTTTCAAGCGCTTTTTTCAAGCGGTTGTTAATGGTGATCAGGTTCAGCGAGTCTGCGCCGACATCAAAGAAATTGTCGAACACACTAATTTGGTCAAGGCCAAGCACCTGTTGGCAAATGTCAGCAATTGAACGCTCAATATCATTTCTTGGTGCAACCGCGTTGTCGTTACTGAGTTTCACAGCTTGCATTTCGCGAAGCTGGTTACGGTCGACTTTGCCGTTGGTATTGAGCGGGAATTTGTCTAAACGCATCATGTGGCCCGGCACCATGTAACCCGGCAATTGCTGAAGTAACTTCTGACGCACTTTCTTTTCGTCGATGGTGGGCGATTCGCTGACAAACCAAGCGTGAAGCTGTTTACCTGCGTTTTCATCTTCTTTTACCATCACGATGGATTCCGTAACGCCTTCAACACGGTTGATGGCCCATTCAATTTCGCCAAGCTCGATACGGAAACCGCGAATTTTGTGTTGGAAGTCTTTGCGACCTTGAAGGTCGATGTTGCCATCGGGCAGCCACCGTACAATGTCGCCGGTACGGTACAAACGCTCACCGGGTTCAAACGGGTTATCAACGAACATTTGTTCATTCAATTCTGGTCGTTTGATATAGCCTTGGGCTACGCCATCACCACCCACGCATAACTCGCCATAAGCGCCCGGTGGTAGCAAGTTGAGTTGCTCATCCACGATGTAACAGGTGGAGTTATTGATAGGTTTTCCGATAGGGAAACGGAACTCAGACGGTTCGGCAATGTGATAAGTGGCGCTGAACGTGGTGTTTTCTGTAGGTCCGTAGCCGTTAACGATGTGTATGTTCGGGTTGGCTTCTAGCACCTTGCGGGTGTGAACCAATGACACCACATCGCCGCCAACTAACAGTTGTTTAATGTTGGAGAATAACGTGATATCGGTATCCACAAGCTGGTTAAAGAGTGCTGCGGTTAACCAGATGGTAGTGACTTGCTCCATGGCAAACAGCATTTTTAAACGGCTGGCGTCTAAAATCACGCTGTCGTCGTACATGCACAGCTTGCCGCCATTTAATAACGCGCCCCAATATTCAAAGGTGGTGGCATCGAATACTGGCGCACCTGTCGACAAAATCACTTGCTTCTCATCGAAGGTTGCGAAGTTGGTGTTTTTCACCAAACGCACAATATTCTTCTGAATAACGGTACAGCCTTTTGGCTGGCCGGTAGAGCCAGAGGTATACATGATGTAGGCCGGACTTTCTGGTGTGAGCGCTTTGGGAAAACCTGCATCCGATGCATTTTCGGAATCAGACAGCGACTCAACTAATATGCGGCTAACACTGGCTGGCAACGCACTTACGTAGTCTCCATGACTAATCACTAACTTACTTTCTGCGTTTTCCAGAATAAAGGCTAAGCGCTCGGCGGGGGCTTTAATATCCAGTGGCAACCACGCCGCGCCAGCATATTGCACGGCTAAAATGGTCATGATGACATCGGGGCAGCGGGGCAACAAAACCGCCACCGTATCGCCCGGTTGAACACCTTGCGCGACTAAGCGTGATGCCATGTTAATGACGTGTTGGCGTAATTCGTTGTAGGTGTATTTTTGCTTGTCACCTGTCAGGGCTATGCGATCCCCAAATTCTGCTACAGTTTGTTCGAAAAGCTCCGGCACTGTGAGGTCGGAAGGGTAATCTACTTTGGTATCGTTAAAGCGATTTAATACCGTGTCACGTTCATTTTCGCTGCAAATCGAAAGTGCGCTAATGGCAGATTCTGGTTGATTGGCAATGGCTTGAATAAGGGTTTCGAGTCCACGCTGAAGCTGCAACATTTGGTTTTCACTAAAACGTGCAGCGTTGTAAGTGAAGTTAATTTTGGTACGTATGCCGGGGTTGACGATCAGATTGAAATCGTAATTGGTTTGCTCGTAAACCACTACGTCGTTCACGCTCAATAGGTTTGGATCGTCGCTGCTGGCAACCTCCTTCATGCGATCAGCAATCGGGTAGTTTTCAAATGCCACCACATGATTCAGCAAGTCGTTACCTAAGGGCGATTGTTTTTGCACGTCGTGCAAGGCCATAAATTCATACTGGCTAGAGTTAATCAACTGTTGGTGAACAGCTTTGGCTACAGTAATAAAGCTGTCTGTTGATTCGGCCTTTACGCGTAAAGGTTGGGTGTTAATGAACAAACCCACCATATCGGCCACGCCCGCCAGTGCCGCCGGACGACCACTAACGACGGCACCAAATACCGCATCTTGAGTATTATTGTACTTTTGCAATAACACGCCCCAAGCGGCTTGGAATACGCTGTTAAAGGTAATTTGATGCTGCTTGGCAATGGCATCAATTTGGGCTGTGAGCTTGTCGTCCAGTTCGAACAAATGGGTTTGTGTGATGCTGTCTTCTGGGCTGTCGGTTACAGCGCAGTCGTACCACGGAATACCTACTTCGGCTTCATAATCGGCAAGCACCTCTTTCCAGTAGGTATTACCCGCTTCGTTATTTTGTTGCCCTAACCACTGAATGAAACTTGCGTATTGATGCGGCTCTTGGAGCGGTACGGAAGGGTCGTTGGCTAGTGCTTCAACGGGTTTTTCCGCTAACATCTCGTAAAAACTAAATAGATCACCAAACACTAATCCGATGCACCAACCATCAAGAATAATGTGGTGGAACGTCACGACTAAGCGGTGTTGATTGTCGCCGTGTTTTAACAAGGCGGTACGCATGAGTAAGTCTTGTGATAGGTCGAAGCCTTTGGCTCTTTCCTGTGTTTTCCATGTCTCAATGCCTTGCTCGTCTGCGCTGGAAAAATCCTGTTGATTGAGCGTGACTGTGCGCTGTTTCAGGATGATTTGGCGAGGTTCATCGGTTTTACGAAAACTGAAAATCGTGCGCAAAACCGCGTATTTTTGCACCACCAAATTTAACGCTTGTTCGAGCCGTTTATGGTCAACCGGTCCGCTTAACTGAAAGTCAAACTGTTCAATATAGGCTGTTGTTTCAGGGTCTTTAGCATATTGCACTAACATCCCGCGTTGCATGGGCGCAAGACCGAAGATGTTTTCGATATTCTCTTTGCTAAGTTCGTTTGCCAAGTTTTGCGATACAGTCATAATGCTTTCCGGTAATAGTTTTTATAGCGAAATTAGATCTAAACCGTGTTTAGAAAATGTCATCCAGAATGTCGTCAAACTCGTCCTGATCCAGTTCAGTGACGGTAAAATCAGTGGCCGTTTTTTCACTGTGTTGCTGACCCGTACAGAAGCTAACAATCTGTGCTAATGCTTCGGTGTAGTGAGTTAACAACGCGTTGGCCTGTTGCGAATCAATTCGCTGGCTGTCGTACATGAGTTCTAACGTTAATTGCTCATCGCGTACGAACAGCACTAAATCTAACGGCAGCGTTTGTTCAAACTCGCTGCTGGTGGTTACGCTACGATCTAACGGCTGCACCTGTTGGTTGCCATCAAGCAAACCAAGGTAGTTAAAGCCGATGTGCGGTTGTAGCTGTGCCAGTTGTTGTTTTTCGGCGTCGCTGGTTTGTGTGGATAACCAGCGCAGTAAGCCGTAGTCGCGACCGTTGCCCGGCACGCGGCGCAGTCGGTCTTTTACGTCTTTAATTAAATCTGCGGTGCTCAGTTTTTCACTGCTTGCGCCTTCACTGGTTAGCAGGAATGGACTGGTGCTGGTAAACCAGCCAACGGTTCTACCCGGTTCTTTATTAGCTGAAGGCTCTGGCGTATTAGCCAAAGGCTCACGGCCGTGACTTTCCAAGTTCAATAAACGCTTGCCAACTCCGGCCCAGTTGTCTGTGGCAAGGGTGAGCGCGCTAATTAACAAATGCTGTGGCTCGGTGGTGAAGGCCGAATTCGCATCGTGCAGTAATTGGTGCGTGAGCGACGCCTCAAGGCGTTGATGAATGATCTGCGCGTCGGCTACTTTACCGGCGGGTTTATCTAGCTCAGGGAAAGTCCAGCTTTGTTGCGCCATTTCCAGCCAGTAATCTTTGTTATCCTGCACTTGCGCGGAATCTGCATGCGCTAACAAGGCTTGGTTCCACACTTGTTGACTCAGGGTTTTTGCTGGCAACGGGGTAGGCTCGCCAGAGGCGTTGTCGGAAGAAAGCAGAGTCATTAAATCGTTCAATAACACGCTCCAACTGATTACATCCACCACAAGGTGGTGGATCGCAATGATTAACGCTTGTTGGGCAGAGTCTTTAGTGCTGCTAAGCAAGCCTGCACTCACATGAATGCCACGCTCAATGTTGATGTGTTGCTGTATGCTTTGCGCGAATGCTTGGGTTTCTGACGAGGCTAATTGCGTGTCGCTAACGTTGGTGCTGTTAATCACAAAGGCTTGGTGCGATAGTGAATCGAATATCGCAGGCTGGTCAGCATTGGCGTTCACGCTAAAGGCAACACGCAGCATATCGTGATGCTCACAAAGCTGTTGCAAGGCGCGCTCAAGCTGTGCTTCGCCGATGGCCTCTGAGGCATCTAAGGCAATCCACATGGCTTGGTTAAACTGGTTGTATGCCGCAGCCGACAAGCCTTGTTGGTTGACCGAATCCATAAACCAGCGCTGTACTGGGTTGAGAATTAGCTCGCCTTCACACGGCGCTTGGGATATTTGCATGCTTTGGTTGTTTAGCGCGGTGTGCTTCGCCAAAGCTTCAATATTTTGATGCTGGAATAAGGTGGCGGTATCAAGGTTAATGCCGCGCTCTTGCAAACGAGCTACCACCTGAATGCCTTTAATGGAGTCGCCGCCAATAGAGAAGAAGTTGTCGGTGACGCCAATTTCTTGGGTTTGCAAAATATCCTGCCACACATCCAACATGGTTTGCTCTACGTCATCGCGGGCAGCGACTTTTTCGCCTGAACTCAGTTGCGGTGCTGGCAGTTTGGCTTTGTCTAGCTTGCCATTATTATTCAGCGGGAATTCTGCCATTGGCGTGATTGCCGCAGGGATCATGTAGTCCGGTAAGGTGCTACGTAGGTGCGCTAACAAGGCTTGAGCGTCGAAGCTTTCTGGCGATTCGACCATAATCCAGCTTAATAATTGGCGCGTGCCGCTGTCGTCTGGATCAGCAGTAACAATGCTATCAATCACGCCATCATATTGATTCAAAATGGCTTTGATTTCGTCTAGCTCGATGCGGAACCCACGAATTTTCACCTGATGATCTTTACGTGATTGATACACGATGCTGCCATCGTCTAAACAAGTGACCACATCTCCCGTGCGATACAAGCGGTCGCCTTCAACAAATGGTGACGCAATAAAGCGCTCGTCGGTTAAATCCGGGCGATTCAGGTAGCCAAGGGCAATGCCATCACCACCAATAAAGAGTTCGCCACTAATGCCTGCGGGAACTGGCCTTAAGAAGTCATCCAACACGTACACACGGGTATTGGCAATGGCTGGACCAATGGGGATCGTTACCGGCGAATCCGGCAGGTCGTTAATGACATAACCTGTGGCAAATACCGTGCTTTCGGTTGGGCCGTATACGTGGATCAGTTTGCCTGCGCCAAGTTGTTGGTAGGCTTTGACCACATGTTGTACCGACACCGCTTCGCCACCAAACATGATGTTTTCGATGCTGCCAAGGGAATCTAAAATGTTGTCGGCGATAATGTTAAATAGCGCCGTTGTTACGAACATCGACGTTACTTGCTGGCTGCGGATCACCTTGGCTAATGTCGCTGGTTCTAGGGTGTCTTCTTTGCTAGTAAGAATGACTTTTGCGCCGTTTAATAATGCGCCGTAAAAGTCTGCCACGCAGCCATCAAAAGCGAAGCTGGAAATCTGCAAGCACACATCGCTTGGTGAAAGCGTCATGTAGTTGGTGTTGCAGACTACGCGGGTGACGCTCTTGTGGCGAATTTGCGTGCCTTTGGGTTTGCCCGTTGTACCGGATGTGTACATCAAGTAAATCAAGCTTTCGCCGTTGTTTAAGGTTGGCGGGTTCTCGGTGCTTTGCGCGGATAAATCCAGTTCATCGACTTGCAATGTGGGCACGGGGGCATTCAACGGCGTCATGCTGGAATGGCTGAGCATTAACGCCGCGCCGCTGTCTTCTAAAATACCTTGGTTACGATCTTCTGGGTTAGCGCTGTCGATAGGCACATAAGTTGCGCCTGCTTTAAGCGTCGCCAAAATGGCAATTGCCATGTCCACCGAGCGAGGTAAATACAAGGCCACTACTTGCTGCGTTTGAATGCCTTCGGCAATGAGCTTATGTGCGAGCTGATTCGCTGCGTTATTGAGTTGCGTGTAGGTTAATTCAACGGCAACGTTATCGCCGTTTTCCACATAACGAAACGCCACCGCGTCGGGATGTTGCGCCACTTGCTGTTCGAACAACTGCTGTACTGGCGCATCGGACGGGTAATCGGTTTCGGTTTGATTGAAATCGACTACCAGCTTTTGGTATTCGTCGACAGTTAAACAACTGATTTCGCTTACGGCAACGTTAGGCTGTGAGAGTAATTGTTCCAGCACTTGCTCAAAATGCATTGCCATGCGTTCAATGGTGCGCGCACTAAACAAGCTGGTGGCGTATTCCCAATCAATGGTCATGCCGTGCTGCGCCGATTGGTTTTTCAACTCTCGGCAGACAACGGTTAAGTCGAAACGGGCAATGCCGGTATCCACGGGCAGCATGTTCACGCCATCGCCATCAAGGCCCATGTCTTCGTTTTGCAGTACGAAGTAAATATCGAACAAGGGGTTTTTAGCGTTATTGCGCGGAATATCCAGTTGTTCTGGTAGCAATTCGAACGGGTAATCTTGATGCGCAAAATCCGCTAAAGTGTGTTGTTTTACGCCTTGTAAAATCTCGCTGAAACTATGGGTTTGGTCTAGCTGATAACGCAAGGCAACGGTGTTAACGAACATACCAATCATGGATTGCAGTTCGCGACGGTTGCGCCCTGCGACTGGCGTGCCTAGCACAAGGTCGTTGGCTACTTGGTATTTTGCCATTAACACGCGGAACACGGCTGACAGCATCATAAATAACGATATGCCTTCGCTTGCAGCAAAGGTTTTGCAGCGCGCTAACAGGTCGCGGCTTAATACTGATTGCACTTTGTGTCCATCGAACTTCTGGAATGCTGGGCGAGGGAAGTCGAGCGGCAACTGCGCTTCGGGCACTTCTTCGGCAAAACGTTCAAGCCAATAAGCCTGATGTTTGTTTTCCAGAAGCGGCATTTGCTGATTGTGCCACTGGGCGAAGTCTTTGTATTGCAAGGTGAGCGGCGCAAGCTCTTGCTCGGCGGCCAGTTGCATGTATTCGCCAATGAGCAAGCCCATTGAGGTGCCATCGGTGACGATATGATGCATATCGAGGATCATGTAATGACGGCTGTTATCGGTGCTGGAGGCAAAGCCCAAACGCATCAATGGTGGTGTGGTTAAATCGAAAGGCTGAATAAAGTCGCTGGCCCATTGCTGCACGGCAGCGTCGATGCTGTCATGTGCATTGCTAAGCTTGGTGTGCGTGACCTTGATGTGGGCGCTGGTTGAGGTTTTAGGCACAATGACCTGAACCGGCGTTTCGCCTTGCATTTTAAAACCGGTGCGCAAGCTTTCATGGCGTGAAATAAGCTGATTAAACAGGTTTTCGGTTTCGGTTAAGTCCGGTAACTCGCTAATTTCCACCACGGCGTTGACGTTATAAGCGGTGGAATTAGGCGCAAGCCCTGCCAACACGTACATGCGTTGTTGCGCGCGAGAAAGCGGGTAGTGTGCTTGTTTCGGCAAAGTGACAATGGCATTTGCCCCGCTTGAGGGCTGTTGTTGGCCTTTGGGCTGTTTTGACGTAAGCATGTTACACGCTTCAGGAGAGACAAGAATAATCTCGGTAACACGGGCAACAAAAGCGCCAATATTTTCGGCTGCCAGTAAATCGTTGGCTTGCACTTCAATAGGTAACAAGTCGCTTAAAATATGGGTGATTTTTGTGCTGGTAATGGAATCACCGCCCAGTGCGTAGTAATCACTGCTAACGCTTAAGTCGTTATAACCTAGGGTTTCGGCAATCACATAAGCCACAAATTTGGCTGCTAATCCGTTTAAGCTGTCGTCGTTGGCAACGCCTTCAATGCGCGCAGGTTTGCCGCTAATTTCGGCAAGAATTTCCGCAGTTTCATCGGCGTCGTTCTGTGCTTGTTGCGTGCTTACCACGCGTTTTTTCGGCAATAACCAGAAGGCTTCTTCTTTAAAGGGTTGTGCAGGAAGGTGAACTCGTTTGCGATCCGATTCTGCAAACAGCGGCAACCAATTCACGCGCGCACCTTGGACAAAGGCGGTGGCGATGGCTTTTACATCAATAGATTGGCGATTCGTTTCAGCCTCTTGAATCAGCGCTTTGGCGTGCTTGTCGAGTTGGCTGCCGGAAAGCTTACTTTCGCCTGCGCTTTGCAAGGTGATGATGTTGCTGTTTTTGTCGATGCCCGCTGTGTCGGCTTGAGCAATTAAGGCCAAGGCTTGCGTTGCCTCGTTCAAAGAAGACACCACAATAGCAATGCGGTGTTGGTGTTGTTCACGCCCGTGAGCAGCAGTAAAGCATAGGTGATATAAATCTGGTTGTTCAGCGTCAATAAAATCTAAATAACGTTGCGCAGTTTGCTGCAATAAGGCGTTATTTCGCGCCGAGATCACTAACAATAGCGGTTGTTCGCTGCTGTTTCTTTTCACTTCTGATGTTTGCTTCACGTAATCTTGCAACACCAAGTGGCAGTTTGTGCCACTTAAGCTAAACGAACTAATGCCTGCATAGCGCGGCTGATCGCTCACCGGCCAGCTTGCCAAGGTATCGTTGACATACACCGGACTGTTGGTGAAGTCGATAAATAAGTTGGGCACATTAAAGTTCAAGCTGGGCGGTAATTGCTGGTGTTTGTAGCTCAGCAATACTTTGCTTAGTGATGCCAATCCCGCAGTGGCAACCGTGTGACCAATGTTGGTTTTTACGCTACCGATGCCGCAAAATTGCTTACGCTGCGTGTGTTTGGCAACGGCGTTGCTTAAGCCGCGAATTTCAATCGGATCGCCTAAATTGGTGCCTGTGCCGTGGCTTTCAATGTAGGACAATTGCTCTGGCGAAATCCCTGCTTTTTTCCACGCTTTTTGCAGCACATCTTGTTGTGCTCTGGCGTTGGGTGCGGTAATGCCGTTGGATGCGCCATCGTTGTTAACGGCAATGCCTTTAATCACGGCATAAATGTCGTCGCCATCCTTTTCCGCTTGTTCCACGGTTTTTAGTAGGAAACTGGCAACGCCTTCTCCCCAAACCGTGCCGGAAGCTCGGTTATCGAAAGTGCGCACCATAAAGTCGTCGTTTTCTACATCGCCAACAATGCCTTTGCCCGGCGCAAAAAACAGGTTCGCCGCGCCAACCAGTGCCGATTCACAATCGCCAGCTTGTAAGCCTTTAATGGCGTAATCCATGGCCACAAGGCCAGAAGAGCAGGAGGTGTCGATTACCAGCGCGGGGCCTTGTAAATTCAGCAAGTACGCCAAACGGCTGGCGAATACGGCTGTCCATGAGCCGGTAATAGAATTGAAATCTTTGTCTTCAATAAAGCTTAAATAGTTGCTGAATAAGCGGTGGGTGTGGTCGTTACCGGCGTAAATACCCACGTTTTTGCCTTGCAAGTCGGTGCGGTTGTAACCGGCATCTTCAATGGTCTCAATCAGGCTTTGTAAGAACAGCCTGTGGTAAGGGTCCATGTGCTTGGCAATGGCGGGTGGAATGCTGAAATAGTCGTTGTCGAAGTCTTCAACGGAGTTTAAAAAGCCGCCGTTAAATAGCTCAATGTCGTCATCTTCAATAGATAAAAGCTGTTCACGGCGTTTTTCTGGGAAAGGGCGAATGCTGTTTTTACCTGAAGCAAGGTTGTCCCAAAAGGCTTCTTTGGTGTCGGCTTCGGGGAAACGGCAGGCCATACCAACAATGGCGATGTCTTGAGCGGCCGCGTTTTCGGGTTTTACTCCGTCCACAACCTTCAAGAATTCCACCGCTTTGTCTTTTGGCAACGAACCTGCTTTTACCTGTTCAATCAGGTAACGCATGAGGTCTTTTTTGTTGTCTGCCGTTTGTTGAGTCACTCGCTTATCTCCAACTCGTTAGAATGAGTCCAGTAAATCGTCGATGGAACCTTCGCCATCAACCACGCTGTCTAGCATGTTGTCCCAGTCTTTATCTTCTGCTTTTTCTTCACTTGCGCCAGCGGCGGGTTTGGATTCCACACCCCGTTTTTCGTCGATGTATTCGGCCATTACGTCAATTGCGGGGTAGGAGAACACGTCGGAAATATCCACCACGCTTGGGAAGTATTCATCTATGACTTTCAATAAGTGGGTGGCGATAATGGAGTTGCCGCCCATGTCTTGGAAGTTGGTGAAAATGTCGATTTCGGTTAGGCCCAATACAGCGGCGTACACTTTGGCAAGGGTGATTTCGGTTTCGGTGAGGTCGTCTTCACTCTTACCGCGAATATCCACATCTACATCGTCTACCCCTGCATCGGCATTGCTGCTAGCGGCGCGTTTTAAGCGAGTTTCCAGCTCTGGCACAAGGGCAATTGGCAAATGGCCTAATTCGTCAGCCAGTACCGCTGGGTTCACATCACTTGGGATGATGTTATTCACTGCTTGTTCGTTGCTGGCCGCAAAAATGGCTTCCATTTTGGCAAAGGCTTGGGCTGGAGCGATTAACGCAAATGGGGAGTTTTCATCACCAATACCGTAATCCGCAGCCATGCCCACTTCTGCCCAGCTTGGCCAGTTGATGGCGTACACGCCGTTGTTATTGCTGGCGATGGCATCCATAAAGGCGTTGGCGGCAGCGTAGTCACTCTGACCTTCGCCTGCGGTTAGGGCAGTTGTTGAGGAGAACAGTAAGACGAAATCAGGCGAAATCTTGAGTTCACGTAATGCGTTGAGCATAAACACGGTGCCGTTGACTTTCGCGCTTAATACCGACTCAAAGGTTTCGGCGGTTTTACGCAAAATAAAGCCATCTCCGGCAATCCCCGCAGTGTGGAAAATACCGCGAATGCCATTGCCTATACTGTTTGCGTCGCTAATAAGCTGATGCACGCTTTCTGGGTTGGCTATGTCGGTGGCAAGGTAACGCACGGATTTCACCCGTTTTTGCAAGTCGACAAGCTTGCTGTAGCGGCTAGCTTGTTTTTCATCGTTGGCTTGCGTGGCAAGTTCGCCCCATTGTGCAGCATCGGCTAGTGTTGAGCGGCCAGTGAGCACGATGTGGATGTCCAATTTACGTTGCTGTGCTTGCTGTGCAAGGTAGTCGGCAGTGGCTAAACCAAGGCCGCCTAAACCACCGGTGATCACATACACGCCAGAATCAATGCGGCTTGAGTCAACCGCTGCTAGCTCGGTTGGGTAAAGTTCCGCTTGAGTTAACTGACTGTTGCGCAAAGCAAAGCGTTTGCCTACTGGTAACGCAATGAGTTGCGCAATGCTTTGTTTGTCGATGCTGTCGGCATCTAATACACGCGCGCTTAGGTCGGCATCTTCTTGGGCGGCGGTGAGCGCTAAATAAGTAACTGACGCGCCCCACGGGTTGTTAACCTTATCGTCATGCCCGGCTGCAACACTGTTTTGGGTTAAGACTAACAAGCCCGCATTTAGCTTCACTTTGTGCTCGGCGTTAGCTTTTATCAGGCTAAACAGGGCATCGTTGCTGTGTTTTTGTAACGCTGCGCTTTGGTCGTTAGTGAGTTTGGCAAAATCCACCGGTTGGTTCATCACAATGGCGATGGCATCGGTCGATTGCAATTCGCCTTGAGCAAGTTCTGCGGCGCGTTCTGGCGTGAGGCTATCAAGGCTGTGAATTTGCGCCTTAATACCGGCGTCGGCAAAGGCGTCGCTTAGGTCGCTATTCACTTCTTGAGCGAACACGCTCACCGTGCTTGGAATCACCGGCTTTTCAGATAACTCGCCAGCAGGCACCCAGCGTAGGGCAAGGTATTCATTTTGTGCATCGCCACTGAAATTAAAGCTGTGTACTTTCTTGGTCACATACCCGTTAATTTCTGCTAAGACTTGACCCTCTTCATCCACTAACACCACATCGTAATTGTGGGTTTCGTCACTAATGTCGCCCGGCTTAATGTAGCTGTACATTACGGTGCTGAACGGACGGTAGAAACGGAAGGATTTGTACATGAACGGCAAGAAGGTGTGACCGCTGGTTTGCGAGGTCAGGTTCATGGCGTTATCAAGCACAGATGGGTGAATCAGGAAGCTGTCGAGCTCGCCTTGTAATTCTTGCGGCAGCGAGAGTTTAGCTAAGGCATCCATATCGAAACGCTCGTTGTGCGTCCATGAGCTGCGCACGCTGTTCCAGTGTGGGCCAAATTGGAACACACCGGTGTCCATTTCTGGGCTGTAGTGTTCTTCAAAGTCCGGCAATTGTTTTTGCAGCGTGGGAATATCCGGCGCGGCAGAAGGCGCATCGGTCAATGCTACGGCTTTGCCTTCAACGTGCTGTTGCCAGTCGTTGTCGTCGCTGCTGTCGCTGTCGCGGCTTTCAATGCTGAAGTTGGCGGTATCGTTTTCTTTGGTGACGGTAATACGCACTAAACGCTGCTCATTTTCTTCTACCACCATGGGTTGTAGGAAGAAGATGTTCTGCATGTCGATAGCGCCTAGCCCTAGGGCGTGACTAACAGCAAAACGGGCCATTTCTAAATAGGTTGTGCCCGGTACAACGCAGGTATTTTTAATTTTGTGATCCGATAGTACCCAGTGATTTTCTGGCGTGAATACTGATTCGTATGTCCATGCGTTGTCACTTTGCGCACTTTGGCGGTCCACCAAGGGATGCAAACGTGAAGTGAAGTCGGCAATTTTGGTGATTTTCGGCTCTGCCCATAAACGCACACGTTCAAATGGGTAGGTGGGAATGGCTAAACGATGGCGTTTTTCACCTTTGTAAACTTCCGACCAATTGACATCTGCGCCGGCCACATATTGTTGCGCGACTTCGGTAATATCCGATGCGTTTCCAGATTCTAGCCAATGACTGAGTGCTGCCGCGGCATTTTGGGTGATTTGTTTTTTCTCTTTATCGGTAATTTCACCGGCTTCACGCTGGGTTTTCTTTTCCGATACGATGCCGTGGGTGTTATAAAATACGGTGCTGTCGGCATTAGCGGCTTCACTGTTTTCCACTAATGCTTTCGCGGCTTCTAATTGTGCGCTTAAGCTTTGTTCGCTGTTAGCGACAATGGCAATACGACTGGCGTAATGACCACGCCCAATGTTAGCTGTGTAGCATAAATCTGCTAAGTTCCACTCGTCGCTATGGTTGATACGGTCTTGATAGCGTTCGATGTAATCCAATAATAGTGCAGGCTTCTTGGCCGAAATACTGAGTACATAAGCCGGACGCGTAGCTTCTGCTGGCGTATAAGCGGGTGCTTCTTCAATGACCATGTGACAGTTGGTGTGGCTGAAGCCGAAAGAGCTAATGGCGGCACGTTTTGGTCCGTTAGGTTTCCAGTCGTTGAGCTGATCGTTTACATATAAAGGGCTAGTTTGGAAGCTAATGTAGGGGTTAGGCTCACTAAAGTTAATGGTGGGCGCTAATTGCTTATGTTGCATCTGTTTAACGACTTTAAACAGTGACGCACAGCCCGATGCCGCGACTAAGTGACCCATGTTGGTTTTGAGTGACCCAATGGCGCAAAATTGTTTTTTCTGAGTGTAACGACGAAACGCGCCGGTTAAGCCTTTAAATTCGATAGGGTCGCCTAATACGGTGCCTGTGCCGTGGGCTTCAATGTAGCTGAGGGTTTCTGGGTTAATGCCAGCGTTTTCCCATGCTTTTACGATAACGTCTTCTTGGGCATCGGCGTTAGGTGCGGTTAACCCGTTGGACGCACCGTCGTTGTTGATGGCGCTACCTTTAATGATGGCGTGAATGTGGTCGCCATCTTGAAGCGCTTTTTTCAGCGGCTTGAGTAGCACTAATGCCACACCTTCACCCCATACGGTGCCGTTGGCTTTGGCGTCGAAGGTGCGAATTTTACCGTCGGATGACTCCACCGAATCCATGGTCATGCCGCCTTGGAATTCGGTGTTAAGCTCGCCCACAATCGACAAGTTAATGCCACCTGCAATGGCGAGGTCGCAGTCGCCGTTAAGCACGGCTGCCGCGCCCATGTGTACCGACACTAAGCCCGCAGAACAAGCAGTATCGACCACCATGCACGGGCCACGGAAGTTAAATAAGTAGGAAATCCGGCTTGCCATAATGGATTCCCACGTACCAGTAAGCTGCATCGGGTCTTTTTCCGCGCAGTAACGGTACAAGGAATAGTTGGTGTTTTCTTTGCCGATGTAGACGCCAACGTCTTTGCCGTAAAGCGTTTCACCGCCGTAACCGGCATCTTCCATGGCTTCCCACGCGCACTCTAATGCTTGGCGCTGATTTGGGTCCATGTGAGTGGCTTCGCTCGGTGGAATGCCGAAAAAGTTAGCATCAAATTTGTCGATTTGCTTCATGTAACCGGCTTTGGCGTGGGCGCGGTGAATGTCTTTTTCCGCGATGGCATCGCCAATCAAAAATTCGGTGTAGTAGGGGTTACGTAAGATGTGCTCGAAGTCTTTTTGACGCTCTTCTGGAAAATCGTCAACACAGTTCACCCCATCGCGCAGCAGTTGCCAGAATTCATCTACATTCTCTGCTTTAGGAAAACGCCCAGACATGCCGATAATTGCCACGGCGTTGTCGTCGTCACTGCTTGCTGCTTCGGATGACGCCGCTTGTGCTTGGCTCAGCTCTAACAGGAATTGTTTGGCCTGCTCTTGGGTAATAGCTTTGGTTGCGACCTGTTGCAGGATGTAGTTTTTAATCGAATTCATGATAGTTCACTTTTCCGGTTAATCTGATGTCGGTTGTTACACGCTTCATAGCAAATCTTGCGCTTCTTCAGCGGAGAGTTCGCCAGAGGCCAGTTTTGCCAGAATGTCGTCCATGTTTTGCTCATCCTCGGCGTTAGCATCCTCTCCTGATGCAGCGTTGTCCGTGTCATCTGCCTTGTTGTAACCAAGGGCTTTTTTCAGTTGTTCTGCTTGCGATTTAATGGTGGTGTTGCTGAACAAATCCGCCATTTCGATCATGCCCGGATGCAGGCGATCGAATTCTTTGTAAAGCTGTGTGGTTAAAATGGAGTTGCCACCTAAATCGCTGAAACTTTCTTCGTAATCGAACTCCGGCATACCCAGCACTTTGCGCCATGTACCCGCTACCAAACGGTCTATTTCGTCTGGGTCGGCTATGCTTTTTAGCACGACATCCGGCATGTCGCTGGCATCGCCTGTTGCGCTGCCATCATTGGCATTTTTCTGCTCGTTTTGTGTGAGATAGCGCTCTAAGCCAGCCGATGCCTGTAAACCAAGCTGTTGTAGATCGGCCAAGGTGGCTTTGCTATTCAAGCTCGCTAGCACGATGCTTGCCGGGAGCTGTTCACTGGAATGCATGGCTCTGGCAAGTAAACTTAAGGCTTGTGCGGTGTTAATAGGTGCGAAGAATTCGTCTTCGTCTACCGCGTTCCATTCCACGGCAATACCGGTTTCGCGCCATGCAGGCCAGCACACAGACAGCGCGGGTAAGCCTTGGTCGCGACGATATTCTGCTAAGGCATCTAAGAAGCTGTTAGCGGCGGTGTAGTCGCTTTGGCCCGGATTGCGTAGCACTGTAGCGATAGAGGAATACATCACGAAGAATTGTAGATCGTCGTTTAAAGTATGCTGATGTAAGTACCATGCACCAAGGGCTTTACCGTCCACTACATCATGAATGTGTTGGTCGGTTTTATTCATTAAGTAGCCCGCACCTGCACGACCTGCGGCGTGAACCACGCCTTTGATTTTTTGATGCTGTGTTCGAAGCTGCTCGGTTAGAGCTTGAATGGCCTTGCTGTCGGCTAAATCCACGGCATGGCAACTGACTTCTGCGCCTGTGCTTCGAATGTGTTGCAATTTGCTGAGTTTGGTTGTTAACGCATCGTTGCTGCCGTTGCTCTCGTTGAGAAGCGAATCCCACTCATTTTCGGGCGGCAATGCGGTTGTACCAATAAGCGCCAGTTTTAGGCTGCCCGTATGCTGGTTGGCATCTTGTTGTTGGAATTCGTAGGCTAAACATTCGGCCAATTCTAAACCTAATGCGCCCGTCCCCCCGGTAATGAGGTAAACACCGTCATCACTAAGGTTTAGGGATTTATCCGCCCCAAGGTTTAGCACTTCAAGCTGTTCCACCAAACGGGTGTTGTCGCGTTGCCACATCAACTGGCTTTGGTTTTGGTTGCTATCGAAAGCAGCTAACGCATTGCTGAACCATTGTGCGTTTTTGTTTTGTAAATCCTGACGACTGACGTCAAGGCAGGTAAGTTTAAGTTGCGGGTTTTCCATACCAGCAATACGTACAAAGGCGGCAATGGCGGCTTGGTCCGGCTCAACTTGATAGCTTTTGGTGTCATCTAAGGCGGCAGTTACGCCTTGAGATGTCAATACAAACGCAGGGCCGTTTACTAGCACTTTTTCCTGTACTAAGGCGTTGATGCTATTTTTAAGCGACGCCAAGGTTTGCGTGAGTTGGCTAACGCCATCATGGTTAAAAGCGTCAGTTAACGTGGCTGCATAGAGCGCGGCTGCAAAAGTTTGATTATTTACACTTTGGAGTTGTTCGCGAACCGCGTTCTGTGCTTGCTCATCTTCGCTATTTAACGCGGCTTCCGTTAAGCATAAGTCAACAACATCGCCAAATTGGTGCTTCAATACGGCCAATAATGCGCGTTGTGAAGCGCTGCCATTGTGCATGAACAAAATGGGTTCGCCACTGATATTGATGTTGGTGTTTTCTTGATCACCCGCCGTTTCTTGGGAAGCTTCTCCGGCGTTTGTCGCACTTAGCGCAAACACCTGTGGTAACGAGGCAGATTGGTCGAATGATTCGCTTTCTGGTACACGTTTTACTGTGTATTCGTCGATACGACCACAGACGTTACCTTTGGTATCCATTAAGCGAATATCGAAGCTGTACATTTCGCCCGAGGCGTTTTTGGTGGTGAACCAGACGTATACTTCTTCCGGCATTTTGCTGATGACCGTGAAGTTTTTGTAGGAGAAGGGCAGGTATAAATCGTCTTCACCTAATACGTGGTTAGCAGCGTTAACAGCAACATCGAGTAACGCTGGATGCCATGCGTAAACTTCGCCTTCATGATGAAAAGGTGCAGGCAAGGCTAATTTCACCATGAATTCGCTCATGTCGTCTTTGTGCCAGCCATCTTCGTAAGAGTGATTCCAACGGTCGCCAATTTCTAAACCTCGACGTACATCATCAGCTTGGGCGAATAATAAATGACGCGAGAAGCCGGGGATTAAATCAACCGGGTTCACGCTGCCCATTTGCGGCGCATCTTGCTCTAAACGAATGCTGGCTTCGGCGTGAACGTCCCACTCAATGTCGCGTGCGTGGGCGTTAATGCCTTTGTCGTCGCGGCTAACAATGCGAATGTCGTACTGGCGTGCTTGTTTTTCTTGCACTTGAATGTGTAAGTCGCGGTTTTCTTTGGGGTAGATCGCGAACGGTGACAAGAACTGAACACGTTCAAATACCAACGGCCAAGGTTGGTCGTGATAGTGCGCGCCCCGCAGTTGTTTTGCCACTTGCAGCATTATTTCGATGTAACAGGTTCCCGGTAATACACACACGCCTTTGACGATGTGGTCTGCCAATTCCCAATGCTTGCGCGCGCTTAAATTCACGCGATACACGCTTAAACCAAAGCTATCGACCACGCATTGGTCGAGCAAGGGGTGATTAAAGGTTTTGGCGTTGGCACCTTGGGCCACGGCTCTTTCTGCGGCAACTGTGGCTTCTACCCAGCAACTTTCTTGGGCGAAGGGGTAGGTGGGTAAGGATACGCGGCGGTATTGCGGCGAATTTTCTTTAGATTCTTGCTTATATGCAGCAGACCAATTGGGATTTGCACCTTTGACCCATAATGCTTGTAACGCGCTAAGCTCGTTTGCTAAGGAATGGTTTTTCAGGGCTTTTTCAATTAACGCATCAGCTTGTTGGCTGAGTTGTTGTTGCTCGGCTTCTGTTAGCTCTTGGGCGTTGCCTGACGCTTGCGGCACCACTTTAAATTGATTGGCTTGCCAGTTTGCGTTTGTCGAATTTTCTAAGTAAGCAGTCAACGCTTCTGCGGCACTTTGCTGGGAGTCGGCAACAATGGCTAAACGCGCTTGATGATGTGCGCGACCAACAGCCGCAGTAAAGCAGATGTCTTGCCAGCGTTGTTGCTTGCCAAACTCGCTGCTTAAATGTTGTAAATAGTTCTGGGCTTGGCGCGTAAGGGCATCTTGGTTAATGCCTGAAAGTACCAATAAATGCGGTGTTGTATCGGTTTTATCGCTTTCATTAAATGCCATCGAAGGCGCTTGACGCACAATGACGTGGCAATTTGTGCCACTTAAACCAAAGGAGTTAATACCCGCAATGCGTTGTTGCCCTTCGGGTACTGACCACGGACGCAGCATGTCGTTGACATACACTGGCGACTGCTCGAACGGAATATTTCGGTTCGGGGTATTGAAGTTTAAGCTTGGCGGTAATTGTTCATGTTGTAACGAGGCAATGACTTTAGCTAAACCTGCTAATCCAGCGCCGTTGTCCATGTGACCAATGTTGGTTTTTACACTGCCAATGGCGCAGAATTGTTTGCGCTGAGTGAAACGAGAAAATGCGCTACTTACGCCTGCCACTTCAATGGGATCGCCAAGACGTGTTGCCGTACCGTGGGCTTCAATGTAGCTGATTTGCTCCGGCTCTAAGTTAGCGTCTTGTAGGGCGTCTTGAATTAATCTTGCTTGGGCATCGGAATTTGGCGCGGTAATGCCAACTGAAAGGCCATCTTGGTTGATGGCACTGCCTGCCACCACGGCGAGAATGTTATCACCATCAGCTAGCGCTTGGTCATAACGTTTTAACACAAAGGCAATCACGCCTTCGGCTGCTGAGGTGCCATCGCTGAAATCGTCGAAGGTTTTGGTGCGCTCATCGGCGGCAATGGTGTCTTGAATATCTTTGGTGCCAACGCCGGTGTTGTCTCTGTCCATTACCGGTAAGAAGTCGATTTTCACTGCGCCGGCTAACGCCATGTCACACTCGTTATTGCGAATGGAGCGAAGCGCTAAATGCACACCCACAAGGCCAGAAGAACAGGCTGTATCGATCATCATGGTTGGGCCGCGTAAATCCATTTGATAGGCCAAGCGGCTAGCAATGATGGACTTTACGTTACCGGCAACGGCAATTTCCGGGGCGTCTGGGGCAAAGGTATGAATGATGTGGCGGTAGTCTTGACCAAAGTCGGCGCTGTAACCACAAAATACGCCAGTTTTACTGCCGCGAATGCTGTCGCCGCCGTAACCCGCATCTTCAAGGGCAGACCAACCGGTTTGTAAGAACAAACGCTGGTTTGGGTCCATCAGGTTGGCTTCTTGCTTGGACATGCCGAAGAAGCGGTAATCGAAGTTGTCGATGTCATCGAGGAAGGTTTCGCGTTGGTAATCGCCTTCGGAAATACGATGAAACACACCGCGTAAGTGTAAGTATTCTTCGAAGGCGGCACGGCGCGCTGGCGGTAAGTCACGCGTGCCAGTTTCACCTTTTGCTAGCATCTCCCAGAACGCATTGAGGTCATTCGCTGCACCAATTCGCACAGAGGCACCAATGATCGCAACTTCCGTTGAACCTTGGGGGGAAGTGTCACCGGTTTTCACCAGTGTGATGTCATCTGCCTTGGCGTCTTGCTTGCTCAGCAAGCTGTCGAGTGCGAGATCTTTAATGTCCATTATGCGTCCTCATCAACCTGTTTGAATGCCAGCACTAAATGAATTGTGCCAATTCTTTTTCGCAGCCAGTTTGCTCGGCAACCTGACGAAAACGCTGCTGTTGTTCTTGTTCTGTTGCGCCTTTGCAAACCATGATTTGCTGCAATAGTTTCATGGCAGAAACCATTTCTGCTGGGCTAGCAACGGAGCCTTCTGCACTGTGCTTTTCGTGCATTTCTTTGAGTTGTTGATAAGGCACAATCACCCCTTGTTGGTAGGTGTCGTTGTCAAAGTTGGTGTTGCGTGTTGCTACGGCAACCGCCATGCATTTGCCTAAAACCGTTGGACGCTCTTTTAACGACTTAATTGCCGCTTGTAGTGCGTCTTGCATGGCCTTTTCATCTTCTTGTTTGTCGAGCGCAAAAGCGGTGACATTGGGTAGGGTGGTGGTCGCCAATTTCTTCAATACATCTTTTGGACCGGCTTCAACAAAGGTGTCGATTCCTGCTTCTTGGGCCAAGTAATTTAAGGTGTCTTGCCACAATACAGGGCTGGTGATTTGCGAAATCAATGAGGCTTTTATGCTGGCGGCATCACCGTGTGGCTTGGCCGTGACGTTAGCAATCACCGGAATGTGGGGTTCGGTTAAATCAATGTTGTTGATAACATCGGTAAAGGCTTCTGCCGCAGGAGCCATATACGGGCTGTGGAATGCACCGCTCACACGTAATGGGATAACACTGCCGCCTTCGGCTTTAAGTTGCTCGCCAAGGGCTTTGAGTTGCTCAACATCGCCGGATAAGACTTGCTGGCGCGGTGAGTTGTAGTTCGCTACCACGAAGGTTCTGCCGAAGCCATCAACGCTGTTGCATACCTTTTCTAGATGTTCGCGTGTTAGCTTAGTGACTGCCGACATGCCGGTTTTGCCATCGTTACCACACTGCGCCATGGCTAAACCACGCGCGCGTGCCAGTTTTAAGCCGTCTTCTAAACGCATGGCTCCTGCGGCAACAAGCGCACTGAGCTCACCTAGACTGTGGCCTGCCATTGCGCCCGGCGTTAAGCCAGTTTGCTGCTGGAAGACTTGCCACGCTGCCATGCTGCATAACAAGATAGCCGGTTGGGTGTTTTCCGTGCTGTTGAGCACATCCGCAGACTCGGAGAAACACAGGTGCTCCATATCTAAACCAAGGGTGTCGGACGCTTTGGCGAACATGTCACGAACAATTTCGTGTTGCTCGAACAGGGTTTTACCCATGCCCACGTATTGTGAGCCTTGTCCAGAAAATACAATGGCGAGTTTTTTCATGATGTTAAACCTTCCTGAGAAGCTGCGATGATGGCTTTACTTAAGCGGACGTAATCGTTAATCAGGCCGAAAACCGATTGTTGGTTTAGGCGCTGGTGATTGAAATCTACCCGCAAAGCGACAGGGTGTTGTTCGCTGTCATCAATAATGAGTTGGAAATCGAATCGTTTGTGTTGTGTTGATGTCGGATCGCCGTAGCGACGCACCAAAAACAGGCAATCTTGGTTAAAGTCTCTGTCCGCTTCAGGCGGTACAGGGAACAGGGTGGCGTTTTGTCGTTGTTGTTTCACTGCGGTGAAAATTTCTTCGACTTTGTTTAAGCGGCTAAAGTCCAATTGAATAGGGCGGTAGCCTGCACCCGTTTGTTCTAGATATAACGCTATCTGTTCTTGCTCAAAGCGTTTGTGCAAGAAGAAACCTTGTAAGCCAATCATGATATCCAAAGCAGATACCTGATTCGCGCTAGCAAGGTGGTGTAATTGTGCGGAAAATTCTGCACCCGGTTCAACCAATAGTTGACCTTCGTTGTCGGCATTGTTAGCGCTGGTATCGAACCAGTCGGCTGGCAAGGTAAGCGCCTGATAATCAGCACTTTGGCGAGCGGCTAAGCGTGCGTTAACTAAGTCGGCTAATGCGCCAATAGTCGGGTTGGCGAAAATGTCGGTAACGTGAATTAGCCCTTGCCAGATTTTGTCTATCTCGTTGTGCATCAACATCAGGCTGAATGAATTGCCGCCGACATCGAAATAGCTCACATGGCGGCTTATTTGGTTGTGACCGAGTAGGTTTTCCCACACTTCGCGAATAGCTTTAACAATGGCGTCGTCTTCTTGGGTATCTTGTTCGCCTGCGCTTTCTGAATGGTCGTTAGCTTGTTGCCATTGCGACAAATCTTCCGGCAGTTGTTTACGATCAATTTTGCCATTGGGCGTTAATGGTAATTCGTCGAGCGAGATGATTAATCCCGGCACCATGTAGTCTGGCAAGGTGGCGCGAAGATGCTGTCTCACGCTGGCTTCAAATTGGTGTTGCTGTTGTTGCCCTGCGGCAATGCAAAATGCTACGAGGGCAGGGTTATTGGCAGAAAGTTGGCGTACTACCACTGCACCTTGTGCCACTTCTGGGCATTCATTGAGCACGCTATCAATTTCCGATAGTTCAATGCGATAACCGCGTAATTTGATTTGGTGATCGTTGCGTCCGTGATACACCAATTCACCCTCTTGATTCCATGCGGCTAAATCGCCAGTGCGATACATGAGTTTGCCTGCATCGAAAGGGTTGGCAACAAAGGCAGCATCGGTTTTTTCTTGGTCTAACAAGTAACCTACACCTAAACAATCACCGGCAAGGTAAAGCTCGCCTACGCTACCAACGGGCATCAATTGTTTGTCTTCGTTGAGCACATAGGCATTGGCATTTGCCAGTGGTGTGCCAAGGGTGACTTGCGAGGCTTGGGTTAAGTCTTTCACACAGGCCCATACGGTGGCTTCGGTTGGACCGTATACGTTAAAGATTTGCAGATTTGGTAAGGCTTGTAACGTGGGCAGTAATTCGGCTGGGAAGGCTTCGCCGCCAATTAATACGCGCTCGACGTTAGCAAAGGCGGTGGTTAATTCGGTAGCGTGTGCCAGCAGTTGCAATCGACTTGGAGTGATTTGCACAACGTTAACATTCTGTTCGGCAATCACTTCTGCTAATGCAGAAGGGTTTTGCTGCTGTGCTTCACTTGCTAATACCAGTGTGCCGCCACGTAATAAGGTGACAAACACTTCAAGTACGAAAATATCGAAGCTGACCGTGGTTAACCCTAATGTGGTGGCTTGTTTTGGCCAATTTAAGCGCTCAGCAATGCTGGTGACAAAGCTGGTCATGGCACCGTGATTAATCATCACGCCTTTGGGCTTGCCCGTAGAGCCGGAGGTATAAATGACGTAGGCCAACATCTCGTCGCTTAGTTCAGGTAACGATGAGCGATTTTTGGCGGCTACGGCGCGAATTTTTGCTGGGTTAATCAGCGTATTGCCTGCGTTTTTCTCCCAGCTTGGATCGGTGACTAGCTCGGGGTCGGCTATCATGATGCTCACTTTGGCGTGATCCAACATGTAGTTAATGCGTGCGGCAGGGTATTCTGGGTCTAGTGGAATATAGGAAGCACCAGTACGTAACACTGCCAACATGGCAATAATCAATTGTGAATTGCGTGGTAATAAGATGGCAACGTGTTGCCCTGTGGTCACGCCTTTTGCCATGAGTACATGGGCTAACTTTTCTGATTTTTCAATGAGTTGTGCGTAGGTAAGTTCGGCATCCACGGCTTTTAGTGCTGTGTGTTTGGCGTTTTGCTTAGCGACTTTCTTCAATAAAGTTGGCAGCGGCGTAGTGTTGTAGCTTTCTTGCGATTGATTGAAGGTAATCAATTGCTGGTCGATGGCGTCCTGCGTTAAACGTGCTGCGTCAATAACCGGGCGCTGCGGTTGTTCACTAAATAAGCTTAATAGCTCAATAAACTGGTTCGCCCAAGACGCAATCGTGGCTTCATCGAACAAGCGCGTGGCGTAAATAAAGTTGCAGTATAGTTGCTGGTTTTGATCGGTAATTTCTAAGGTAAGATCAAATGATGCACCGGCAATGTCGACCTGACATGGTGAGAAAGTGAGTTCTGGTGCGTGCTGTAAGCGACGGTCGCCAGTTTCGTAAATAAACATCACATCGAACAGCGGATTGCGGCTGATGTCGCGTTTAACGTCAAGTGCTTCAACAATGTATTCAAGCGGAGTATTGCAGTGGGTGTAAGCCAAACTACATTGTTGAGTCACCTGTTTGATGAGTTGGTCGAAACCAGCATCAGGCTGAATGTGGGTGCGAATAGCGAGTGTTTGCGCGAACATGCCAACGGTGCGTTCGAAGTGACCATTGCTGCGGCGATCAAACGGAATCCCGATGCAGAGATCTTGCTGACGGCTGAGCTTGTAAACCAGTGTGCTAAACAGCGAGTACAACACCATAAATGGCGTGGTTTTAAGCTCGCGCGCAAGTGTACGCATTTTGTTGGTTTGTGCTTCGTTAAGCACAAGGTTATAGCTGGCGCCTGCAAAGTCGTTAGTGGGGCTGCGTAATCTGTCGGAGGGTAAATTTAGCGGCTCAGGGAGCGGCGATAGATTATCCTTCCACCAGTTTAGTTGTTCGTTGAAGGTGTTTGAGCCTACAAAGCGTTGTTCCCACGCTACAAAGTCCTGATAGCTTGCCTTTACAGGTTCAAGTGCATTGCCTTGGTATAGGTTTATTAGGTCTTCTGCCAAAATGGATACCGACATGCCATCGGCCACCATGTGGTGAAATTCGAACACTAACACGTGCTTTTCTTCGCTACTGCCAATTTGCACTAAACGCATACGCCAAAGTGGCGCTTGGTTCACGGAGAACGGCGTTTTGTCTTGATTGATAGCGCCTTCTAAGCTGTCGCGCTGTTCTTCAACAATGCTTGGCATGAAGTTTTCTATCGGTGTAATGGCACGCACTAATTGACCATCTTGCAGTTGATAGCTTGACCGCAACACCGGATGGCGCACAGAAAGCTGAGCAAAGGCGTCGTGAAGACGCGCTTTGTCGAGGTTTCCTTCAAGGGTTAGCGCCCCTGTGATGCGATAGGCAAGGTCGCCGCCGTTCATTTGGCTGAGCACGAACATGCGGCCTTCTTCGGACGAGACCGCAGAGGCCAACGCTTGTGCGCTGGCTGTCATTTCTGCTTGGGTTGATTCTGGTGTGATTTTGCTAAAGTCGGCCACTTCCACTTTTTTGCCGCCGTTTCCACCACCGTTAGGATCCTGCGGGTCGGGAGCACCGGCTTTGCGGAAGCTAAAGCCGCCAGCGCGAAGCTGTTCTGTGGCCCAAACCACGGCGTCGAAAATGCGGTCTGCATCTTGTTGGCTATGGGCTTCTGAGAAGAAGCAAGTACGACGTTCCCACACAAAAATGCCTTTAAGTTGCATTAAGCGGAAGAACAAGTTCATTTCCAATGAATGACGTGGCATATCTGCGGCGACGCCAGAATCGAAGCGGTACACCGACGCGAACGATTCCATCGTAATAGGCACTTGCATTTCGTCGAAGTAATCGTTTAAGCGATTAACAAATGCTGTGGTCATGGCGCTGATGCGTTCTTGGAAGGATGGACCTTCGTCTTTTAAGCGCTGTAAAACGGCCTTGGCGGCGGTCATGGTTAACGGGTGTTTGCAGAACGTACCCGCAAAGAAGGTGGTTTCTGCGCCCGGACCAGAGGTGTCACCAAATTGCCAGTAGCCACCATCAATGGCATCCATGTAGTGTGCGTGACCCGCGATAACACCAATGTGCATACCGCCACCGACGACTTTTCCGTAGGTGACTAAATCCGCGCGAACGTCAAATTCGTGCTGTGCGCCGCCGGGGTGGCAACGGAAGCCCGTTACCATTTCATCGAACACTAGGGCAATGCCGTTTTGTTCGGTTAACGCGCGTAATTTTTGTAAGTATTTCTTTGGCTGCAAGCTTGGCTTACGGCTTTGTACTGGTTCAACCAACACCGCCGCAATATCGTCGGCTTGGGCGGCAATCTCTTTTAAGGATTTTTCCGTAGCGTATTGCAGCACGATGGTGTCTTCAATCATGCTGTCGATAACACCGGCTGTCATTGGTTGCGAGCCGTTTTCGCCCATATCCGCGAGTACGCCATCAAAGGAGCCGTGGAATGAGGTAACAAAGCGCACGATTTTCTTACGTTTGGTCACGGTACGCGCCAAGCGAATCGCCACCATAACGGCTTCTGTGCCGGTGTTGGCAAAGGCAACACGTTCGCAGCCGGTTAAGTCTTTTACTAAGCCTGCGACTTCACCAGCAATGGCCGATTGCGGCCCAAGCTCAATGCCTTTTTCAAGCTGGGCTTGCATGGGCTCTTTAATGAAATCGGGGTTGTGACCAAATAAGCAGGTGCCGTAGCCCATCGCGGTATCGATGTATTCGTTACCGTCGATGTCCCAAAAACGTGAACCTTTTGAACGTTCTGCCACTAAGGGATAAGTGAATTCCTTAGTCGACATGGTGAAGTTCAGGGTTGAAATCCAGTCGGCAAAGTATGCTCTGTGCTCTTGCACATTGGCTTTGGATTTTGGCGTGCGGGCGATAAGCTCATCTGACAAGCGCTTAACAAAGTCACGTTGTTGTTCGGTTAAATCATCTTCCACTAACACAATGTCGCGGCTTTTATTGACGCCTTTGGCAACGCTGGAAACTTGTGTTTTTAGAGAAGGGGTTTTTAGCGCTGCTGCATTCGGAGTAGAAGCTGCTGGCGCTGGCGCTTGAGCCGTGGAGCTTGAAACTGGCGCAGAAGCCGGAGCAATACCTGCGCCACCAAGCAGCGCCAATTGCTGCTGCATAAGTTGCAACTGCTGCTGAATAATTTGCTGGCTCGCTGGTGCGTTAGCATCAATAGCGGGCATTTGCATTGCGGTTTGCATCGGCATTTGAGGCGAACCTTGCACTGCCGCTTGCGTTGGCATTGCCATTGGCGCTACCTGTTGAGATGCCGCAGGCGCTTGCTCAGCTGCTTGTTCAGGAGTGAGCTCTTGTGTTAGCCCGTTACGCACCTCGTTGCTCATATTGGTATTGACATATTCAGCAAGTGCCTCTGGTGTATGCAATTCGGCGAAGAATTGTGCAAGCGTGATTTCAGTACCCCAGCGAGCGACGATGCGCTTATCAAGCTGCACTAGCATGAGTGAATCCACACCCAGCGCGAACAGGTTGAAATCATCGGTTAATTCCGATTCGTCTACGCCGGTAATCTGCGCGATCATCACGCGCACTTCCTGCTTGATTGCGTCTACACCATAGCTTGCCGACGCAGTATTGGTCGTCATAGCGTATGTTTGCTCCCCGGTAGGTTGAGATAGAGTGTTTTCAGATAAATCAGGTTGAGATAAATTCTCGACCGGCTGCGTTAATTGCGGGCTTAAGTTGCACGCTAACGCAGCGGTATTAGTTTGCGTTGATGATTGGGCATTATTCAGCGGTTGATACCACCACGGGCTGCGGTTAAAGCCGGTATTTGGCAAGCCTGCTAATGGGCGAGGGCGACCACCGTGGTATGCTTCCCAGTCAATTTCAATGCCGCATTTCCATGCTTGGGCAAGGGTTTCGATAAACTGTAAGCCGCTTTCGCGACCATTACGTTGGCTCGGTAAAAACAGGTTCTTACCGTTATCAATAACTTGTGCGGCAAGGCCGGTAAGCGTGGCTGTACCGCCAAGTTCAATTAACGCATTCGCTTCGGTTTCGGCTATTGTCTTTAACGCACTCAAATACTGTACAGGCTGGCATAAATGCTGGCTCCAGTAGGTTTGATCCATGTCGCTGGCAGAGGTGATGATTTTGCCATGTTGCGTGGATAACACCGGAATTTCTGGATCGTTAAATTGCACCGTTTTGAGGGTTTGATTTAACTGCTCCGCTGAGCCTGCCATCATGGGTGAATGGAAGGCGTGATGAATATCCAGTTTCTCGGTGAAAATACGTTGTTTTTTGGCTTTAGCTAATGCGGAATCCACTTGCTCAATGTCACCCGAAATGGTGACATTCTCCGGCGCATTTACCGCCGCAATCCATACCTTGTCGAATTCTGCGATAAGTTCTGAAACCGTGCTTTCGCTGGCTAAAATGCCCACCATTTTGCCGGTTTTCTCGCCGTTGGGCGCAATGGCTTTCATTGCTTGTCCACGGGCCACCACCATGCGCACGGCATCATCGAAACCGATAATGCCAGCAATACAAGCAGCGGCGTATTCGCCTATGCTGTGGCCGAGCATTAAGTCGGGTTTGACGCCGAACGATAGCCATAATTTGGCAAGCGCATATTCCACACTAAATATAATTGCTTGGGCGTTGGCGCTGTCTTTTAATGCTTCGGCACGCGCGTCTTGTGATTCAGCATCACCATAAATTAATGACAAAATCGATACTTTCGCTTGGCTTGGCATACGGTTAGCAAAGGCATCGTCGCATTGCTTTAGGGTGTCGCGGAAAACAGGGAAGTCGCGATACAAGGCGTCTGCCATGTTTAGGTAGTGGGAGCCTTGTCCGGTAAATACAAACACCACGCGCGGCGCTTCAAGGTTCACGCTTAATCCAGAAGGGTTGCTTTCAAGTTGTTTGCTGGCGTATTTACTTAGCTTGGTTTGCAACTGCTCAATACTGCTGGCTAGGGTAGCGTAACGACTGCCGTAATCGGCGCGCTGGAATTGTGTCGCCCTTGCTAATTCTGCCAATGTAAAATGCGATAAGTCGGCATCCGCAAATTGCTTCACCGTGACCGCTAAACTGGCGGGTGACTTTGCAGACAAGGTAATTAAATGCTGTTCAGTTTGATGCGTGGGTAAGGATGCCGCTTCGCTTTGTTGGCGATAGGCTTCAATGATCATGTGGGCATTACTGCCGTTAATACCAAGGGAGGTGATACCGGCAATGGGCGCATCGTTACTGCTGTTAATTGGCGTTAGGCGATCAACAATTTTAACCGGGCTATCTTGCCAATTAATTAAACTATTTGGCGTGTGAAAGTGCAGGTTAGGTGGAATGTGTGCGTGATTTAAGCTCATCACCACCTTTTGTAAACCTGCCATGCCAGCTGCCGCTTCAGTGTGACCAATGTTGGACTTTACCGCGCCAACTAATAACGGTTTGCCAGTTTCGCCAAATACGCGAGCAAGAGCCGAAGCTTCTTGTGGGTCGCCAAGCTTAGTACCTGAGCCGTGGGCTTCGATAAAGTCGATGTGTGCTGGTGTGACGTTGGCGTTTTTCTGCGCTTTACGAATGAGCTTTTCTTGGGCGATACCACTAGGCACAGTTAAGCCACCGCTGTGACCATTGTGATTCACTGCGCCGCCTTTAACGATAGCAAGAATGTTGTCGCCATCACGTTGGGCATCGGACAAACGCTTAAGCACCACTGCGCCACAACCGTCGCTGCGAATGTAGCCATCGGCGTTGTCGTCGAAGCTGCGGCTGCGTCCGGTAGCGGAAAGGGCGTTCATTTGCGAGAAACAAACGTGACCGTCTGGGGTGGTCATAATATTAACGCCAGCGGCAACAACAAGGTCGCAACTGCCGGTTTGTAAGTCTTTCACACCGGTGTGGACCGCAGTTAATGAAGAACTGCACGCGGTGTCGATGGCAATACAAGGGCCTTTTAAGTCGAACGCCCATGCCACACGGCCTGCGGCGGTATTAAACATGGTGCCAGTGTAGCTGTATGCGCCAGTTTGATGACCATTCTCTTTGCCAACAGCAAGGTAATCGGTAATGGAAATACCAATGTAAACGCCGGTGTCTGAGCCGCGTAATGCGGGAACAGAATAGCCTGCGTTTTCGAAGGCTTCGTGAGTCACTTCCAATAACAAGCGTTGTTGCGGATCCAGCGCTTCGGTTTCAATGGGGGAAATACCGAAGAAATGCGGATCGAATAGTTCAGGGTGAGAGATAAACCCGCCTTCGCGCGTCGCTAAAGCTTGTGCGCTATCAACGCCGGGCCAACGGTCATAACTGACTTTAGTGATTGGGTCTTTACCGCTAGCTAATAAGTCCCAGAATTGGTCTGGTGTGTTGGCATCGCCGGGAAAACGACACGCCATGCCAACGATTGCCACGGGCTCTTGGGCAAAGGTGCTGTTGTCGGTTTCATCTACGGTGCCTTCTAGAACTGCGCTATCGTCGCTTTGATGTAACTCGGCATAAACGCATTTGGCTAAGCCTTCCACGCTGGGGTAATCCAGTGCAGAAGTGTCGGAAAGCTGCACGTTAAAGTGCGATTCCACGCTTTCTTGAATATCGATAAGGCGCATACTGACAAGGCCGATGTCGAAGAAGCTGGCGCGGTTATCTAGTGCGTCTAGTTGCGCTTCTTTTAGCACTAGGCGGTGAATCCATTGTTGGATGTCGGCTAAGCTGTTTGACGTTGTGTTTTTATCTTGCGCGCTTTCTGCTTCTTGAGTTTGGTTGCTTGGAAGCTGGCGCGGTTGTCCTGTTGCTGCTAAATCTTCGTCGAATTCGCCTTCAAGGAAGCGTTTTCTTAAAACATAACGTTGCACTTTACCGCTTGTGGTTTTGGGGATGGATTTAGTCGGCACCACGTAATCTACCGGAATGCCAAAATTTTCCATCACAATGTCGTTAACCACAGGCACATCCGGCGCAAATTCTTCAGGCCCACGTTTGTGGTACACAAAAACCGCAAGCTGTTCGCCTTCTTGCTCAGGGTGTGGGATAGAACAAGCAATGTAGGTATTTAACGCATCGTCGCCTTTCACGCGCAAAATGGCTTTTTCGATGTCGTGGGGGAAGTAGTTTACGCCACCGATGATGATCATTTCTTTAATGCGGTTTGCGAAAACCAAGCGGCCATTTTGTAAGAAGCCTAAATCTTCGGTGTTTAACCAGCCTTCGGCGTCAATGCTGCGTGCGGACGCTTCGGGATTGTTGTAATACTGCGAGGTGACGTTATCGCCGCGAATTTCCACTTGCCCAACCACGCCTTCTGGTAACGGCTGGCGCTGTGAGTCGGTAATTCTGACTTCGGTAGAAGGATAGGGCACGCCACAATCAACAAGGCTTACTGCCGCTGGATCGGAAGCCTCTAACGGCTGAATTTTGTCGCCAATATGCAAAAACTCACGGTGTACGAAATGTTCAATCACGCCATCGTTGAATTGGCACGAAGACACAATCAACGAAGCTTCCGCTAAACCGTAAATTGGGCGCATGGCTTTGGGATGCATTTTGTATTGCGCCATTTCCTGCATGAATTCGTTACAGAGCTTGGCAGAAATGGGTTCTGCGCCGTTAAGAATGGCTTTAACACAGGATAAATCCCAATCCCATTCTTGCTTTTTACGGCGGTTGTAAAGCTTCAAAAAGTGGCGGAACCCGAAGTTTGGTGAGCCTAAAATGGCGGCGCGGAATTTATGAACCGCGTGCATCCACAGTGCGGGAGACCAAATATAGCTGTCGGTTGGAATACGCACTTGGTTGGTTTGCGCTACGACTGCTGCAAGGTTGTAACCAATCATACCGAAATCGTGGGATAACGGTTTCCAGCTACAGAACACGTCGCCTTCTTCCCAATCCGACATTTTGATGATGTCGCGAATGTTCACCAACAAGTTTTTGTGAGTGAGGGCAACGCCTTTCGGGGAGCCGGTTGAGCCAGACGAGAATTGAATAAAGGCGATAGCTTGTTCGGAAACATCCGGTAATTCTGCTTCGTCGGCAGTGGCGTTTAAATCATCTGGGTTGAAGCAGCGGGGTACGATGTCGTTGTGCCACAATGCTAGCGAATCTAATTCTTCGTCAAAGCGGGTTGCATGCTTAAGTAGTTTGTCGTAAATCTTTTCGTTGTCTGTGGCAAGGAATGGGTTATTTAGCTGACGCCACACTTGCAACACTTTCATGCCGTTATCGGGCTTTTCGCCTTTTTCCAACGGGATAGGCACGATGCCACCGAGCAAACATGCCCAGTAGGCTTCAATTAATTTTTGTAATGACGTGTATTGTAAAACCAGCTCATCACCGGGTTTTACGCCATGCTTTTGTAATGCTGCTAAACAAGCCTTAGCATTTTCGAGTATTTGCTTGTACGACAAAAATTCTTCATCGGTGAAGCTAGACACAAACCAAATGCCTTTGTCGGTTTTCGCACTGGAAATGAGTGCGTCGTTTAGCGTTTTAAATTCAAACATAGCCATTTACACGTTGGTTGATGAAATCGTCATTATTAAATTCAGGTTGCAACTGCCCCTGTGATGCCTCTAGACACCACTGATTAAAGGGAACTATTGCTAAAACCTATTCAGGATAAAGTTTCTTCAATCCCGTTTTGAAATACTGCCTGAGGCCGTAATTCGCAATCATCATTTGCTGGATTTGAGTGGTTCCCTCAATGATTTCTAATACACGCGCTTCACGGTAAAGTCGTTCTGCCGGATAGGCTTGCCATAAGCCATTTCCACCGAAAATCTGCACAGCGTTATTTGCCACTTCGGTCGCAATGCGAGAAGTGAATAATTTGGTGATATTGGTTTCCATCACAGCAGCATCGTCGTTAGCTTGTTTCATGTGTGAGATTTTTTCGCACATGGCACGACCCGCATGTACGGAGGTGACACCATCGGCAATCATGGCTTGTACTAATTGATGCTGACCAATTTTGCTGCCGAATTGTTTGCGTGTGCGTGACCATGTGACCATTTCTTCTAGTGCCGAGCGGGCAATAGCAACACCTGCCCATGCAATGCTGAATCGTCCATAAAATAACGCTTGGTTGGCAACAAACGTAAAGCCCATACCGGGACGACCAAAGAGGTTTTCTTTAGGGATTTTTACGTTGTCGAAGGTGATTTCACCAAGATGTGCGCCACGGCTGGCAAATAAGCCTGTCATTGGTGTGGTGCTTAAGCCTTCACGTTCACGCTCTACTAAAAAGGCGTTAGTGCTGCCATCTTCGGACGCGGCGAACACCAAAAATAAGTTGGCAACAGCGGCGTAGGTAATCCACTTTTTCTTGCCGTTTAGCACAAAGTGATCGTCTTTTTCTTCAAAGCGCGTCGCAACAGCGCTGGCATCGGAACCGGCGTCTTTCTCAGAGAGAGCAAAGGCCCCGATACGTTCGCCTTTTGCAAGTTGCGGTAGCCAATCTTGCTTTTGTGTATCGGTGCCTAAACGGGCGATGGTTTCGCCAACTAAACTGGAATGTACGGTGAGTAAGGCTCTGGTGTTTGAACAACCCACACCAATCTCTTCTGTGATAAGGCCCCATGTGAGGGCATCAACACCGCCGCCGCCATATTCTTCAGGTAATACTGCGCCCGCTAAACCGGAGGTACACATTTCGCGAAGCACAGATTCGGGTACACCTTGCTCTGCATCAAATTGCGCTGCATTTGGGCGTAACACTTCTTTGGAGAATTGTTTTGCGGTGTCTAGTAGTGGGTGGGTTGAGTTTGCCATGATCACGCCTCTTGTAATTTGCTCACTAATGAATGCATCGCTTCAATAGAGCTGAAGTTAGACATCACAATGTCATCATCAGGCACTTCAAGGTCATATTCGGTTTCAAGGAAATTCAACAGGCGCATGGCGAAAATGGAGTTAACGTAACCACTGGCAAAGATGTTGGTGTCATCGTTAAGTTCGACATCTTCGTCAAATACATTCATGTTGCTTTCGATGAACTCTCTGACGCTTTCTCGGCTAAATTCTTTGTGTGACATGCTGTTTTCTCTCGTTAATCTGTCTGACTTATTGGGTGATGACCTTGATGTAGTCAGGGTAGTCTTTTACTAGGGATAAATCGTTTTCAAACAATATGTTACCTTCATCATCCCGTGTGATTTCTTTAAAGTTGGCGAACTGATATGTCACTAACATTTGGCGATTTCTGCTGGTGCGTTTGAATTGCGCTTGCAGTGTGTGACCGCGCGATTGTGCTTGCTTCATGAGGTAGCTGAGTAACACGCTTCCTACTCCTCGAGCGGCGGTGCGGCAACTCATGAGCAGCAGTTTGATCATGTCGCTGCTTTCACCAATTTCGATAAGCGCCAAACCAATTTTTCCGTAGGAGCCGTATTTGTCTTTTAATTCACACACAAGTAGTTCGTGGGTGTCTGAATTCATGAAGTGGGCAAGCTCTTCTTTGTCGTAGGTAATGCCTGTGGAATTCAATTGGTTAGTGCGTTCGGTGAGTTCTTCTGCGCGCAGTAAATCTTCAGGCTGCGCGGATGAAATGGTGAATTCCATGTCGAGCGCTGCTAAAAATGCTTCAGGTGTGCCTTGGTAGTCTTCTTCATCATTTTGACGCTGCATATCCTCTAAATAACGCACTCGGCGCTGCGCGGCATCGTCGGTTTTTTTGATGTTAACAATGCGAGGATGGTGCAGCAGGGCTGCGTATTCCAATGCATCGACACATTCCACTTCTGGATGTAAAGCCTGTACTTCATCACGTTCGAAAGGTTGGTCGTCAATGAATAGGAAAGTATCGATACCGATATTGAGTTTTTCTCTGATGGTAGCAATCGCTGACGACTTTGGATTCCAGTTGATTTGTGGATAGAGGAAGTATTCATCTAGTCCTACTGAGCGCAATTTATCCATTGCATCTTCGTAGTTATTTTTGCTTGCAATCGATTGCAAAATACCTTGCGCGTCTAGGGCTTTGATAATATTTACAATCTCAGGCTTTAGAATAAGTTCATCACCCTCCACGAGAACGCCGCTCCAGAGGGTATTATCTAAGTCCCAGACAACGCATTTAACGTTTTTACGATTTTCAGATGCACTGGTCATGTCAATTTACCTAATGTCGGTTAAAGTCGTTGTGTTTACTCAATTCAATGTGGTTTTTTACAATCAATATTGGTAAAAGCCGCGTCCACTCTTTTTACCAAGCAAGCCAGCATCAACCATTTTTTGCAGTAATGGACAA
Organism: Alteromonas sp. a30; assembly: GCF_026788005.1. Classification (GTDB taxonomy): domain Bacteria; phylum Pseudomonadota; class Gammaproteobacteria; order Enterobacterales; family Alteromonadaceae; genus Paraneptunicella. Next base: position 139,760 of record NZ_JABEPE010000005.1, on the reverse strand, counting down.
CAGCGGAATTTCGGATCTTGATAGCTGTCGTAAAGCACTTTTAGAGAACTAACGACGGTATCAAGGCCGATAAGATCGGCTGTTTCAAGAGGCCCCATTGCATGTCCGTATCCTTCTTTAAATACTGCGTCGATAGATACCGGATCGGCGACTTGGTCTTGAACCAAGAAGGCCGCTTCATTCATGAATAGGTGAGATAAACGGTTAGCAACGAACCCTGGGAAGTCGTTAACCAGAATCATTTTTTTGCCCATTGCTTTGAGAAGGGCTTTAGCACGAGATATGGTGTCATCGCTGGTGTGGAAGCCTTTTACAGTTTCTACCGCAGGCTTCATTGGAACGGGATTCATAAAATGCATCCCGATGACATTGCCAGGTTGTGGCATGAGTGCAGCGACTTTGGTAATGGAAATGCAGCTCGTGTTAACACCAAAAGCGGTTTCTTTCGAACAAACCTCTGCAAGTTCTTTGTAGACTTGTTCTTTTAATGCCCATTCTTCAGGAACATTTTCAATGACCCAATCTAGGTTGGAAAAATCATCGTAATTGACTGTGTATTGGATAAGTGAGTCTAAATCATCTTTGCTTACTGCTTTGTAGGCAGGATTGGTCATTTTATACAGGCGCAAGTTTTGACGGATCGTTGTACGTGCTTCGTCTAAAGCGGCTGGATTTGTATCTTTTAATATGGTTTGGATGCCAAAGGCTGCAAGATTAAGGGCAATATCACGCCCCATGGTACCTGCTCCAACAACAGCAACTCTCATTTTCTTTATCCTAATCGATAACTAGATCAAGCAGCTAATAACGCTACCCGAAAAAATTCAGTTGTTATTTATTGTCCATTAAAAACATTTTTATCCTTATTGTCACTTAGAACATTGCAAACATGCCCAATATTATTTCTTGTTGGTATGTTTTGTTCGGGCACTTCTGTACAACTCGTAATGGCTTAATCATTAATCTGACCGGGTAAAAAGTAAATTCCACATAGCTAAGTTTAATGAAATTGTCATTTATCTAAATGCGCTTTAAGGGATAATATTTTCCCTCAGATTTAATTGCAACCATTTTGTTACATTTATTTTTTCATCAATTGAGGGTTTCACAAACGGAGCAAACGCTTTCCACTAAAGAGTAAACTGAACAGTGTAATTTTTATTTTTTTATTTGAGGAAGTGTATAAAAAACCTTATATAACATGAATATAGGATTTTTTTGCTTATATTGAAAATAGATCGAGACTACTCAGCCTTGATTATTTCTTATACATAAATATTACCAATACGGCTTTATACCACTTTCCCGAAACTATCAATATTTCGTGATATTTTTCGAAAAAATTTCGCTTAAATGTTAATGGTTTAACATATTCAAATATGATTTGTATACAATATAAAATTAACCATAACGTAATAACAATATTAAGTGTAAGGATATAAAAAAGTTTAATATGAAAGCGTTTTACCTATGGTAAATATATTAATAATCAGGGTTTTGTTTTATTTAAATTGAAGTCTGTAAATATAAAAATGGCATAATTATTAAAATGTATTGACTTTATATGACATAATTTTGATTTTGAGTTTTTTCACAAAGGTTAATTTTTATATTGATTTATGTATGATTGCGGTTTCTCAAATTCGTAAATATAAGGAGTTGATTGGACGGGGATTTATACTTGTAGCTCAATTGATTTTCTTTTGTTGCCCATTTTTACTGTATTGGCCATCATTTTGCTTTTTGAATGCCTTGGTTGCGTAAACGTTAATCTTGGTGTGTTTGGTGTGAAAACGCTTTGGTTAATGTGATATTTTGCGTGACAAAGTTTGACTTTTGGCTATGTGAAGAAGGAGAGGGCGCTTATAGGCTTCCATACGAAAATGGAAATGCTTTCAAGAAGAGCGTATGGTTTCAGGAATTTTGAGAATTATCGGTTAAGAGTGATGACCCATTGTGGATGGGATGGAATAATTAATCGAACAAGGTATGAATGCTGATCCCCCGATAATGGGGTAGAGCCGTTTTTTGTTTTTAACGAATTACGTTTTTAAAAAGCGGATGTCGTTAAAGATTGGTGGACGCTACTGGACTTGAACCAGTGACCCTCGCCTTGTAAGGGCGATGCTCTCCCAACTGAGCTAAGCGTCCATAAGGAATATATTTTGATGCGAAATTGGTGGACGCTACTGGACTTGAACCAGTGACCCTCGCCTTGTAAGGGCGATGCTCTCCCAACTGAGCTAAGCGTCCGATATTTCGTACTTGAGGTGTTTCGTGGTGGACGCTACTGGACTTGAACCAGTGACCCTCGCCTTGTAAGGGCGATGCTCTCCCAACTGAGCTAAGCGTCCACGATATTCGAAAACGGTGAGTTTTAACAAGCTGTGCTTGTGTGCCTCAAGTGGGGCGGTATTATAGGGAAGCCCTTTTTAGAGTCAACACTATTTTTCTAAATATGTGTTTGTTCGGTGAAATGTTGAACATTTCGGCTTGTTCCAAATCAAAATGCTCAAATAGTGGGTTATTTCATCCCGCTAAGCATTAATTACGTGCGCAACTTCTTCGCTTTCTTAGAGCATTCCGATAACACAAATTACCTGCTGTCTTGGTGCGTAAGTCGCTTTATGAAAGCAGGCGTCACTGTTATCATTGCGCCACTTTTTTTAACAGGGTTTAAAAATGACAGTTGTAACGCGATTTGCACCTAGCCCTACAGGCTATTTACACGTTGGTGGCGCAAGAACAGCGCTTTATTCTTGGTTATACGCAAAAAGCCAAGGTGGTAAATTCGTACTAAGAATTGAAGATACGGATATTGAACGTTCAACCCAAGAGGCTATCGATGCCATTTTAGAAGGGATGACGTGGCTTGGTTTAACTTGGGATGACGGTCCACATTATCAAACCAAACGTTTTGAGCGTTACAAAGCGCTAGTTCAACAATTATTGGAAGAAGGCAAAGCGTACAAATGCTTTATGCCTCAAGATGAATTGGACGCCATTCGTGAAGCGCAAAAAGAAAAGGGCGAAAAGCCGCGTTACCCGGGAACATGGCGCGAGCGTACCGATCATCCAGAAGGTCAGCCTTACGTTATTCGCTTCAAAAACCCATTAGAGGGTAGTGTGGTCATTAATGATCATATTCGCGGAAAAATCGAAATTGCCAACAGCGAGCTAGACGATCTCGTGATTTTACGTAGCGATGGTACACCAACGTATAACTTCTGTGTTGTGGTTGATGATTGGGACATGGGCATTACTCATGTTGTTCGCGGTGAAGATCACATCAATAACACTCCTCGCCAAATTAACATCTTAGAAGCGTTAGGCGCGCCCGTGCCTGAGTATGCCCACGTTTCTATGATTTTGGGCGACGATGGTAAAAAGCTATCAAAACGTCATGGTGCAGTGAGCGTGATGCAGTATCGTGATGAAGGTTACTTGCCTCAAGCGTTGCTGAATTATTTAGTGCGTTTGGGTTGGTCTCACGGCGACCAAGAAATTTTCTCTCGCGAAGAAATGATTGAACTCTTTAATTTAGATGCCATTAGTCCATCTGCTTCTGCCTTTAATACGGAGAAGTTACAGTGGTTAAATCAGCATTATATGAAAAGCTTACCGGCTTCAGAGGTTGCTGAACATTTAAAATGGCATTTTAACGAGCAGGGGATTGATACAAGCAACGGTCCTGAAATTGAAGCGGTGATTGCCATTCAAGCTGAGCGAGTCAAAACCTTAAAAGAATTAGCTGAGATTAGTCGCTACTTCTACGAGGATTATCAAGCGTTTGACGAAAAAGCGGCGAAGAAGCATTTGCGTCCTGTAGCTAAAGCTCCTCTAGAACTCGTTTCACAGAAGCTAACGGCACTTGAACAATGGGATCCAGAATCTATTCAGGCTGCAATTAATGCGACAGCGGAAGAATTAGAAGTTGGAATGGGCAAGGTTGGGATGCCTCTGCGAGTTGCAATGACTGGGTCTGGTAACTCTCCTTCTTTAGATGTCACCCTTGCGTTGCTTAAACAATCAGATGTTGAGCAACGAATAAACAAGGCGCTTAAATATATAGCAGACAGAGAAAATTCGTAAAAAAAGCGTTGACAGAAAAAGTGCCTCCACCTAGAATGCGCCCCGCTGCTGAGGAACAGAGGCCAATCATTGTTCCTTGGTACATCGGGGCCATAGCTCAGCTGGGAGAGCGCTTGCATGGCATGCAAGAGGTCGGCGGTTCGATCCCGCCTGGCTCCACCAAAGCAATTTGCTTTGAGAGTTTTAAGTTAAGTTAAGTCAAGGTATCTACCGAGGCAGTAATAACGCTGTCCCCTTCGTCTAGAGGCCTAGGACACCGCCCTTTCACGGCGGTAACAGGGGTTCGAATCCCCTAGGGGACGCCACTTAACTTAAAGCTATAGCTTTGATTTTATTTAAAAAATACTAAAATAAATTTTAGTAAAAATGAAATTAAAGCTTGCTGATTCGGGAAGCTTTAATATAATAAGCGGCCCAACTTGGTGAAAATATTTTATATTTTGGTGTTACCAGAGACAGAATTACTGTCCCCTTCGTCTAGAGGCCTAGGACACCGCCCTTTCACGGCGGTAACAGGGGTTCGAATCCCCTAGGGGACGCCATTTTAAGGTAGACATAGCCAACGCTTTATAGCGGTTCAGTGAAAGTTGAATGAATATGTCAAAACATTCTGTCCCCTTCGTCTAGAGGCCTAGGACACCGCCCTTTCACGGCGGTAACAGGGGTTCGAATCCCCTAGGGGACGCCATTTTAAGGTAGACATAGCCAACGCTTTATAGCGGTTCAGTGAAAGTTGAATGAATATGTCAAAACATTCTGTCCCCTTCGTCTAGAGGCCTAGGACACCGCCCTTTCACGGCGGTAACAGGGGTTCGAATCCCCTAGGGGACGCCATATTCGGGAAACCGACGAAAAAGCCGCTTTTTAGCGGCTTTTTTGCTTTCCAGCGCTAGCTTCTACCCTTTATATACATAAGTCTTTTTGTTCATCCTTGCTTTCTATTAATGAATTTCCAACAATACTCAGGAGCTTTTGGAGCAGAGCCGTAATATGATCAAAATCAGTAATGCCGTTTCTTTATCTGAAGATGAAATTGAAATGACCGCAATTCGTGCGCAGGGCGCTGGCGGGCAAAACGTGAATAAAGTGTCTAGCGCTATTCATTTGCGTTTTGATATTCGTGCATCTTCATTGCCAGAATTTTACAAGGAAAGACTTTTAGCGCTTTCTGATCACCGTATTACTAAAGATGGCGTGATTGTTATCAAAGCTCAACAAGCTAGAACGCAGGAACAGAACAGGGAAGATGCCGTTGAACGCCTAGTGGAACTTATCAAACAGGTTTCTAAAGTTGAAAAAGTAAGAAGGCCGACCAAACCCACTCGTTCTTCAAAAGAAAAACGAATGAATTCCAAAGCCAAGCGAGGAAGAGTCAAAACACTTAGAGGAAAAGTGTCTGACTTTTAAGCAAACGCGCTGGCCATTTTTATAAGTTGCTCTTTTTATAAGTAAGTACGAATGAGTGTGGCAATGAGTGAAATAAATCCCTGAAACTGAGGTCCTGTAGTCACGGAGGTTTTTCACAGAAAAGTGAATAAACTTCCTCGTATTTTTAACCTCAACACAGGATTTATGATATGTCGAATATCACGCTTCATCGCCACCCAGTATCGGGCCACGCTCACCGTGCAGAACTTTTCTTATCACTATTAGGTTTAGATTTCACATTGCAAGATGTGGATCTAATGAAAGGTGCGCATAAGCAACCGGACTTCCTTGCTTTAAATCCATTTGGTCAAATTCCTGTTTTGATTGACGGCGATGTGACACTATTCGACTCAAACGCCATTCTTGTTTACCTCGCCAAAACCTATGATAAATCGGGTCAATGGTTGCCGGAAGAACCCGTTGCCGCAGCACAAGTTCAACAGTTTTTATCCATGGCAGCGGGCTTGTTAGCTTACGGTCCGGCGCGTGCTCGTCTTATCACACTTTTTAATGCACCTTACGATGCTGATGCCACAATTACCCAATCTCACGCATTTTTAACCACATTTAACGCAATGTTAGCGGGCAAAGAATGGTTAGTGGGCAATCATCCAACCATCGCAGATGTTGCGCATTATTCATACATTGCAAAAGCCCCAGAGGGTAATGTCGACTTATCGGAATATAGCAACATTCTTGACTGGCTAGCGCGTATTGAAGCACTAGATGGTTTTGTTCCTATGATGGTTTCTAAAGTGGGTTTAGTTAAATAAATCGACTTTAATGGCCGCATTAATGATGAATAGCCAGATACACACATTAAGCGGCCTCTGCACAGGTTAAATTAAAAGGTTTCGTTCATGGCAGCAGGTACAGCATCATCACCTTTTCACGAAGGTGAACAGCGCATTCACAAGAGACTTGGTATTGAAAACCAACTCGCAAGTTTTGGTCCTAGAATGATTCGGGATTTCATGCCAGATCAACATCGATTGTTCTATCAGCAACTTCCGTTTTTATTTGTTGGTTACCAAGACCTAAAAGGGCAAGTCTGGGCCTCGGTTTTACATGGTGAACCGGGATTTGCTCAATCTCCCGATCCGAAAACGTTGCTATTGAATGCAAAACCTGTAGCGGGCGATCCATTAATTGATGCCTTAAGAAAAGACATGTATGTGGGCATGTTGGGAATTGAATTACCAACACGGCGTCGTAATCGACTGTCTGGGAAGCTCGCGTCTTTTGACGATACATTGACATTAGATGTTATCCAAACCTGTGGCAATTGTCCTCAATACATTCAAACTCGCCACATTGAGTCAGTGCCTAATCCCAAGTCGCCACAAATCTCTTCAATCACCGAATTAGACGAGATAACGCGTCAGGTTATTGAACAAGCAGATACCTTTTTTGTGGCAACGCACTCTAAAGAAGTGGAAGGTGAGCCAAGTACGGGAGCAGATGTGTCTCACCGAGGCGGTAAGCCGGGCTTTATCCGAGTGGATGATAACAACACGTTGACTATTCCTGATTACCTTGGCAACTACATGTTTTTCACCTTGGGAAATATCGAATCGAATCCAGCAACGGGTTTGCTATTTATCGACTTTGAAACCGGCAGCGTGCTTTCTTTAACCGGTAATGCGGAAATTCTTTGGGACGACCCAGACACCGAGCATTTTGAAGGCGCGCAACGCTTATGGCGTTTTCATATTACGGAGGGAAGATGGCTTGAACATGTCTTGCCCTTTCGTTGGCAGTTCGAAAGTTACGCCGATACCACAAGGTTCACTGGCACTTGGCAAGATGCGCAGCAGAATAAAGCGGCTGTGGCGAATGCTGATTCATGGCAGGAAATAACCGTTGCTAAGGTTCAACAAGAAAGCAATTCGGTGAATTCCTATTATTTGACGCACAATGGTCAATCTACAAGTAAGCTGCCAAAATTTAAGGCGGGCCAGTTTATCTCCTTAAAAGCAATTATCAATGGCAAAGAAGAAATTCGTTGCTACACCTTGTCCAATTCGCCAACGGAAAGTCACTATCGCATTAGCGTTAAAAGAGAGGAGCAGGGCACGTTTTCGCGTTATCTGCACGACAACGTTAAAGCAGGCGATACGCTAACTTATTTAGCCCCTACAGGAGATTTTACTCTCGATATGACGTCTCAGCGTCCAGCGGCGATGCTAGCTGCTGGCATTGGTATTACGCCAATGATGGCGATGATCTCCGAAGCCATTCAAGATGCGATGAAAACACGCCACTTACGTCCCATCACCCTTTTAGTGGGCGTTAAAAATGGCGAAGAACAGAGCTTTAAAGAAGAATTAAAACACCTAGAAAACATGGCCGCAGGCTTAATTCGTGTGTTTTGGGCTTTTAGTGAACCAACTGATAACGACGAACCAAAAACTGACTTTCAGTGTCGAGGGCGTATTTCGGAAGGCTTTATTCAAGCAGTGCTGCCTTTAGCCGATTACGACTTCTACCTTTGTGGACCGAATGACTTTATGCAGGATATGTACGACACCTGCTTGCGTTTGGGTGTGCGTGATGAGCGCATTTTTGCTGAATCCTTTGGCGATGCGCAATTAAAGCGTGCAAAACCTGTGGAACTTGCAACAGCGGAGTCGCAACAGAAGTCTCATGCTTCGAAGGCAGAAGTAGCAGACACCGCCGTCGTTACATTCAGAAATAGTGAGTTTGAACAGGCGTGGACACCAGAATCCGGCACATTACTAGAATTTGCGGAAGCGCATGGTGTAGAGGCCGTTTATGGATGCCGAAATGGGCGTTGCGGCAGTTGTAAAGTGAAGAAGCTTTCCGGCGAAGTGCATTACCAAACGCAACCTGTGTGTGACTTTGCTGAAGATGAGGTGGTGATGTGTTGCGCAAAACCAGCCAAACCCAGTGCTGATCAAAGCGCCAATGAAAGCTTGGCACATGTGGAAATTGCATTGTAAGTAGAAGGTCGATAGACTGCGCGCCTTTCGTTTATTACGACCTTGGCGATAATACACAATGCGGCTTTATTTGGCCCCGATGGAAGGGGTGGTTGATCACTTAATGCGAGACATGCTGACACAAATTGGAGGCTTCGATTTGTGCGTTACTGAATTTGTTCGTGTGGTTGACCAACTATTGCCAATGCGTGTGTTTCACCGTATTTGCCCAGAACTGAAAACTAATGGATTCACGGCTTCCGGCACCCCTGTAAGAGTGCAATTACTCGGTCAGGACCCACAATGGCTAGCAGAAAATGCGGCGCGAGCTATTGAGTTAGGTTCGCATGGTGTTGATCTTAATTTTGGCTGCCCAGCAAAAACCGTGAACAAAAGTAAGGGTGGTGCGGTATTGCTTAAAGAAACCGACACCCTCTACAACATAGTAAAAGCGGTAAGAGAGGCGGTTCCTGATGCTCATCCTGTGACCTCGAAAATGCGTTTGGGTTTTAGTGACAAGTCGCTTGCCATTGAAAATGCTCAAGCGCTCGCAGAAGCAGGTTCTGCGCATCTGGTGATCCATGCTAGAACCAAAGAAGAAGGCTACAAACCGCCAGCTTATTGGGATTGGATTGCGAAAATAAAACAGCACGTTACTGTACCCATTATCGCCAATGGTGAAATTTGGGATAAAGAAGACGCCTTACGCTGTCAACAGGAATCCCAATGCACTGACCTAATGCTTGGACGAGGCGCGTTAGCTATGCCAAATTTGGCGCAAGTAGTTAAAGGCCAACAAACAAAAATGCCGTGGCAGGAGGTGATTGATTTACTGGTGAAATATTCTGGTTATGAACTTTACGGTAGTAAGGGAAAATATTACCCAAATCGCATCAAACAATGGCTGCGATACATCATATTACAATATCCTCAAGCGGATGCTTTATATCGCGAAGTTCGCACCTTACATTGTGCCGACACTATCGTAAGTGTGTTAAATCATTACCGATAATCCTGAATTTTACGGCGAATTTGTTTCAAAATATCAAAATCATTGCAATGTGAAGTTGAACTCCTTACCTTGTCTCAGCGGCATAACCTATGAGAATGAATAATGATGAAAAAGAATAATCGCACTCAAGGTGGTCTTCGCTTATTAAATTTGCATGCGGCAATGAAGCTTGCTTTCGTGGCTGCATCAGGTGCATTTTTAGTGGCTTGCAGTGAAAAACCACCGGAACAAAAACCTCTCGCTGAATTAAAATCCAATCCTTTCCCAAGTACCTATCAACCGCTACCTAGCGTAGCGACGGTTATTAAAAATGTGACCATTCTAGATGGCCTTGGCGGCCTAATTGAAAACGGCATGTTGCTGATGCAAGATGGTGACATTAAAGCCGTTGGTCAAACGGTTTCCATTCCACAAGACGCTAAAGTGATTGATGGCAGTGGCAAATGGGTAACGCCCGGCATTATTGATACCCATAGTCATTTAGGTGTTTATCCAACGCCAGATGTAAACGCGCATTCCGATGGCAACGAAGCCACTAAACCGGTTACAGCAGAAGTATGGGCAGAGCATGCGGTTTGGCCGCAGGATGCAGGGTTTTCAGCCGCATTAGCCGGCGGTATCACCTCTTTACAAATTCTCCCCGGCTCTGCGAATTTGGTGGGTGGTCGCACCGTTACCTTGAAAAACGTACCGAATCGCTCCGTACAAGAAATGAAATTCCCAGAGGCTCCCCATGGTTTGAAAATGGCCTGTGGTGAAAACCCGAAACGGGTATACGGCGAAAAAGGTGGTCCTTCAACCCGTATGGGTAACGTAGCTGGTTATCGTCAAGCGTGGATCGATGCCCAAGAATATAAGAAAAAGTGGGATGATTATCGCGAAAAACACGCCAACGGTGAGAACGTCGAGCCGCCGAAACAAGATTTGAAACTAGATACTTTGGCCGGGGTATTGAACGGCGAAATTAAGGTGCATATGCACTGTTATCGGGCGGATGAAATGATGGTCATGATGGATGTCATGAAAGAGTTTGATTATCAAATCAGTAGCTTCCATCACGCGGTTGAAGCCTACAAAATTGCCGATACCTTAGCCGAAAATAACGTATGTGCGTCCATGTGGGCTGACTGGTGGGGCTTCAAAATGGAAGCATACGATGCCATTCAGGAAAACATCGCCTTGGTACATCAAGCTAAAGCTTGTGCCATCGTTCACTCCGACAGCGACTTGGGTATTCAACGTTTGAATCAAGAAGCTGCAAAAGTGTTGGGGAACGCACATCGTGCGGGGATCAGTATTAGCCGCGCAGACGCATGGCAATGGTTGTCTGCTAACCCTGCCAAATCCATGGGCGTATTCGATAAAACAGGTTCATTAGAAGCTGGTAAAGATGCTGACGTAGTATTGTGGAGTGGCGACCCGTTCTCGACTTACACTTTGGCTGAACACGTTTATATTGATGGCGCGTTGGTTTATGACGCCAACAACCCTGACATCTGGCCTGTTAGCGATTTCGAAGTAGATCAACCCGGTGAAGGAGAACGATAATGAGCGGATTAAATAAAATTGCAGCCGTGGTTGCCGGTACTTTCTTAAGCGCGGCAGCGATGGCTGAAAATATCGCGATTACTGGCGCGCTGGTGCATACCTTCGATAAACAAGGTTCCATTGAAAACGCCACGGTTCTCATTCGAGATGGCAAAATTGAAAGCATTATGGCTGATGGTGAAGCGCCGAAAGGTTATAACAGCATTGATGCGCGCGGCAAAATCGTTACGCCGGGATTAATTGTTGCTAAATCTGGACTTGGGCTTGAAGAAGTGAGCTTTTCAGCCGGTATTAACGATGCCAACTTCGAGCTAAAAGATGCGAAGGAGCTTGGTGCCAGTGTTGATAGCCAATTTGGCATTAACATGAATTCCAGCCTAATTAACGTGGCCCGTATTGAAGGTGTAACCACGGTCGCAACTGGCGCGAATTATAGTAATACCTTGTTCCAAGGGCAGGGCAGCGTTATTTCACTGGGTGACATAAATAGCCCCTTACTTAAAACTAACGCGTTTATGTCGATTAATCTTTCAGGTGCTTTTGTTGATTCTGAGGGTGGTTCTCGTGCGGTGGTTTGGCCTAAATTGATTCGTGTGCTGAAAGAAGCGGCTTCCCTAAATGGCAAAACGCTGGGAATCAATCAAGAATGGAATGGGGAGTTTGCTAAAACCGATGTTAATGCCTTAATTCCAGTGGTAAAAGGCGATATGCCTTTGTTTGTGTCGGCCGATCGTGTTGCCGATATTCGTCAAGTCATTGCGTTAAAACAGCGCTTTGACGATCTTGATTTAGTGCTAGTCCATGCCACAGAGGGTTGGTTGGTAGCCGAGGAAATAGCCGAAGCTGGTATTCCTGTGGTGGTGAACCCTGAGTCTAACTTACCGTTTGATTTTGATGAGCTAGGTGCAACGCTTAAAAATGCTGGGCGTTTGTCTCGTGCTGGGGTAAAAGTCAGTATTGCCAATGTGGGCAAATATAGTGCTGATAGCCACAACACGCGCTTGGTGACACAACTTGCGGGTAATGCTGTTGCTAACGGTATGCCGTGGGCCGATGCGATGGCCGCGCTTACGGTTAATCCAGCAGAATTGCTCGATGTAGAAGACACACTCGGCAGTTTAGCCAAAGGTAAGCAAGCGGATGTGGTGATTTGGTCTGGCGACCCGTTAGAAGTCATGACCTACGCAGAAGTGGTTATCATCAATGGTGAGCCGATTACAATGGAATCTCGCCAAACCAAACTACGTGATCGATACATGACGCTAGGGCAGGACATGCCGTATCGTTATAATCGTCCGTAATAGGTATTTTGATATACCAAGTGTCTTTCAAAGCTCTTAAGTAAAGTGTTTACATGAAGAGCTTATAAAAAGTGCTTAAATAAATGAAAGCCAGCGCTCATTGCTGGCTTTTTCGTTGCTGGTCATTCAATTCCTTTTTAGGATGATATATTTATATCCCTCGGGTGTTGTGCTGAGTGGTTGAATTACCCATTGGATAAGCTTTTTATGTGGCTTTTACTCCTACATCTTTATATCTGATTGTTTTATTTCTTTTGTGTATATATTATGCAGCTCAGCTTATACAGGGTATAAGTTGAAGCAAAATAATTACCTGTTTGGGAGTTTTAATGAAAACAGTAATCGCTATCACTTTGGCAGTATTATTAAGTGCCTGCGCCTCATCTCCATATACATATCATGTGGAGCCAACACCAATATTAAAACAAAAGACGCCTTACAAAGTTTCTCAAGTTTCCGTTAACTTAACGTTAGGGCATGGAGCCATTGAAGGAGACACGACTTTTGCAAATAAAACGGAATTAGAGAGTCAATTTAGAAACTATCTAGAAGCAAGCCTTAAAGAAAAAGGCCTGTTAGCTGCCGAAAATACGGAAGGTTTGAGTGTTTCTTTCAGCATCGACTTCAAGAGAAGATTTCATTTGGGCGGCGGTGCTTTGGGCAAACCTGAGGTTTCTCACAGCGTAGTCATTCAAGACGGAGATAAAGCGTTAGCTAGTTTTGGTAAAAGGAATTACACAACTAAATATGCTTATCTCGAAGATCTAGCCGTTAACTTGGAAATTGCAGCGTTTTCTTGGGATCAAGAAGATGAACCAAGAGACATCGAACTCATATCGAAACTTATTGTTGAAGAATTGATTAACGCTGGTAAATAGCGTCTTAAGTATTAGTGAAACCTTCTTTACCTGATGAATTCAGGGCTGAGTTTCAGAAGTATAAAACAAGCTGTTGCAGCTTTAATTTCGATTAACAATTCTAGGCTCCATTTTTCTGGTGTCTAGAATTGCATTTCTTATAAATCCGATTCCTTACTATAGTGCTAACAGCGGTTTTTATTCGCTTTGCTCATCGCGTAAATTCAGCGTTCCCTTTTTTCAAATAGTACAGTGCAACCAAGGTTGCCGTTATCGCTAACACAGCCCCAAATTCATCAATATACCAAGCTGAGTTTGTTGTGGTAACGGTAATGGGTGTAAAGAGTTTTTGAATGAAAATATTCGAGCTGCCATGATAAAAAACGGCTGGCCAAACACTTTGCGTTTTTAGCCGGAAATAGGCCATTATCGTGCCTGTTGATGTAATAAATACAGAAAATACCAGCAATTGGTAAGGCAAGGGAGTGACATCATTACCGTACAAACCAAGGAAAATTAATGGCCAGTGAAACAAAGACCAAATCAAACCACTGACTAACGCTACGCCCGCGAAAGGCATTATTTTCGCAAGTTCAGGAACCAGAAAGCCTCGCCAACCTATTTCCTCACCCAAAATAGAGGGTAGTGACACGACGAAGCTGATGGTTGCAATGATGCCAATATGCAGAAGCAATATGGCAAGGTTATTCCAATGGCTAAGGTTGTAGTTATCTTTTAGTGTGGAGAGAAAATCGGCGTTATAAACGTCACCAAAGCCAAACAGCCAAATGACCAAGTAAGAAACCAATGCAATCAGCAGTGGAATGAGGTAATTTATATACTGATATTTCGACCCTTCCTGTCCACTTCTCCATTGCCAACCTAAGCTTGAAAATTTTCGTTTTCTTATCAAACAAGTCGTAATGGTTGCTGCGCCTACCGACAGCATTAAAGGCGTGGCTTGCCCCATCCGGTAAATTAACCAGTAACCTAAAAAGTAAAAAGCGACAATCAAAACCAAGAAGGTAATGAGCGTGAACAGAGTTTCTGAATGCTGTTTCAAGTGAGTTCCTTTTAACTTGGTGATGGCTAGTTTAATTGGATTATTTTAGCTGTGATGAGTAAGAGTGATGAAGTCAGTAAAACCTAATCGCTTTCAAAGTATGTTGTTTATTTGCAGTGAGCAAGCTTTCAAATGTTTAGAAAAGTATCAATCGCTATAAATGGAATGGTTGACCGGCAATTAAACACAGAGAATCAGAGTAAGGCAGTGATGCCGGCAGATAAAAGAATGTGGGCAAAAATAAAGTAAGGATAAAACAACCACCCACTATACGCAGGTGGAAGTTCCATATTTAATCCGAATTTAAAGTGTATTGCTTATCAGCTTAAACCTGCGTATCTACCACTGTGCCAACACGTTGGTTTGGATCGCGCTCTACTTCCTGATTTTCCGCTGCGGTTTCAGCTTGAGCAACCTCGCTAGACTCAGCAGGCTCTGCACTTGCCGCTTGGAGCGCTTCGTTTGATTGTTGATCCTCGGTACTAATTCGAGCGTTTTCTTGCGTATTCGCCTGAGATTGCTGAGTTTGATTCTCGGCGTTTTGAGCTTGTTGTTGCTCTTGTCGGCTTTGCAGTGTTGAAAGCACACTACCTGAGCCGCCTGATGCACCTATTTCCATCGAACTTACCTCACTTTTTGAATGACTCACCTGTATTCAGTCTAGAACAAAAAACGTTCAATATCACGATAAGATACGCTCTAACTAAGGAGAAACTTATCTAAGTCATTAGTTTGCTGAATGTTTGCTATAGATTACTATTATCAGTAATCAGTAATCAGTAATCAGTAATCAGTGATTTAAATCCTTTTTTGATGAAGTAACTATGGATAATTCAATCGCCGCTTTGGCAGGCGTTATACAGCTAGCAATTGGACCCGTTTTTTTGTTGGCAGGTATTGCAGGTTTTTTAAATGTTATGTCGGGCCGACTCGGTCGCATTATCGATAGAGCGCGTCAGGTTGAGGGCATGTTACGTGCACTTACTGATGAAAAACTCCTTAAAAAGGCAGACGCAGAGCTTCGTGTGCTTTGGCGTCGAACTGACATTATCAACAAATCTATTTGGTATTGTGTGGCATCAGGTTTGTGTGTGTGTACAGTCGTAGTGGGCGTGTTTGTTGGTGACTTTTGGCATTTACCCATCGCCCAAGCCGTGGTGGTGCTGTTTGTGTTTGCACTCGTTTCTCTTATCGTATCGCTTTTGCTTTTCTTACGTGAAATTCGCTTAGCAACGGATGTGTTAAAACCGGGCTTTCCGCCACAAAAAACGGATGATGCACACTATGCTAGTAACAAGTTGAAGGAGCAAGAAAAGCCCTAACTAGCGGCTTTCACGCTCCGATTCAGTAGCTTAAAAGCATCGTTATTCGGCTAGCCAAGTCCCGAGTTGTGATTGCATAAATTCTGCAATAATCGGTTGGCCTTTCGCATTGGGATGTAAACCATCTTTTTGCATAAGCGATTTATCAAGCGCCACATCCTGCATGAAAAAAGGAATAACCGTGAGCTGATATTCCTCAGCTAATTCATGGTATGTTTGCGTGAACATTTGTGTGTAGCGTCTGCCGTAATTCGGCGGAATTTGCATTTCTTGCAAGGCAATTTGCACACCATGGGCTTGACCAAGTTCAATCATTTTTACCAGATTCGCTTTCATCTTGGTGATGGAGTAACCTCTTAGTCCATCGTTAGCGCCCAGCTCAATTAGCATATGTGTGGGATCGTGTTGTTCAAGTAGTCTAGGAAGACGCGCTAATCCGCCAGAAGAGGTTTCGCCGCTAATGGCAGCGTTAACGATGTGAATGTCGTTGTTGGACCATGCATTTTGTAACAAAGAAACCCAGCCTTGTTCTTGCTTTAAATTGTAGGCTGCACTTAGGCTATCCCCTAGTATGAGTAATTTATGCCCAGACGTGTTGGATTGATCCGAATGCGCGAAAAAAGGTATAAGTACTATCAGCAAAAAGAGACGCTTTAACACTATGACTGATTCTCCAAAAGTTATGATTCAAGCCCGTAATGTAACGAAAACGGTCGACACCTCGGAAGGTTCGTTACAGATCCTTCAACCGATTAGCTTCGATGTCAAGCAAGGAGAATCTGTTGCCATTGTTGGGGCCTCAGGCTCAGGGAAATCCACGTTACTAGGTTTACTTGCCGGATTAGACGAAGTATCAAGCGGTGAAATCCTGTTAAATGAACAAGCGTTACACGCTATGGACGAAGAACAGCGAGCCCGTGTTCGTGGCGAAAACGTTGGCTTTATCTTTCAGAGCTTTATGCTAGTGCAAAGCTTAACCGCGCTGGAAAACGTGATGCTGCCGGCCGAAATAGCAGGCTTAGATAACCCCAAACAACTGGCACAGTCTTTACTTAGCAAAGTGGGATTAGAGCATCGTGCGACACATTATCCAAATCAACTTTCAGGCGGTGAACAACAACGTGTTGCTATCGCCAGAGCCTTTATTACCGAGCCTGCCATTTTGTTTGCCGATGAGCCCACAGGCAACCTAGACTCAGTTAATGGCGACAAAATCCAATCTTTGCTATTTGAACTTAATAAAACCAGTGCAACCACCTTGGTGTTAGTCACTCACGACAATCGTTTAGCGCATCGCTGCCAAAGGCAATTAAATATGGAAGCAGGGCAGCTTACTGAAGTCACCCAAAATGCCGATGGCGCAGCCAATATCGAAAAACTAAGAGCAGGGTAGCGTGATGTGGGCAAATTTAGCGTGGCGCTTGTTCAAACATGAAGCCAAACGCGGCGAATTAACCGTTATCCTATTGGCGATTGTGTTGTCGGTTGCCTCTGTTATGTCGCTTTCCTTGTTCAGCGAGCGTTTGCAATCGGCGCTTAACGAGCGTTCTGCACAATTTTTGGCGGCAGATAGCGTGTTGTTTTCTAATGCCCCAGCCAGCGAAGAATGGTTAAACAAAGCACACAGTTTAGGATTAACAACCGCCGCGCAAACCCGCACAAATTCAATGGCGTTTGCCGCTGAGTCGATGTCGTTAGTGACCGTAAGAGCCAGTAACAGCGCATACCCGTTAAAAGGCGACATTAAAGTAGCAGACACTCCCTTTGCCGCAGGTGAAGTTACCAAAAACCTGCCAAGTGTGGGTGAAGTGTGGGTTGAGTCTCAGCTTTTTGAAACCCTTGGCATTGCCTTGGGAGAGTCGATAGACATTGGTGATGCCAGCTTAAAAGTCAGCAAAGTGTTGGTGGAAATTCCCGATGGCGGTTTTAGCGTGTTTGCTATTAATCCTAGGGTATTAATGCGCATAGAAGACTTGCCTTCCGCTAACATTTTAGGGCCGGGTGCACGGGTGGACTTTGTCACTTATTTTACTGGCGAAGCAGAGCAACTCGAGCAATATTATGAATGGTTAGAGCCGCAATTATCCCGCGACATTCATAATTGGCGTTCGGTTGGTGATGACAACTCCGGCATTGGTCGTTCCGTGGAGCGTGCCGAGCAATTCTTCTTGTTGGCGAGTTTGTTGGCGATTGTGTTAGCGTCGGTGGCGATTGCCGTTGCTGCACAGCGATATAGCCAGCGCCATTACGATCCTGTTGCCATATTTAAAACATTAGGCGCAAGCAAAAAACTGGTACAAAAAGTGTACTTATTGCAGGTGTTGCTCGTCACTGTGTTAGGCATTGTGATTGGCTGCGCAATGGGCTTTGTGATTCAACAAGTGGTGGTGTGGGCCATAGCCGATCAAGTACCGGTTGCCGTACAAGCTTGGTTTTGGGGGCCGGTCTGGATTGCCATTTTCACCGGTTTAGTGTGCGCGGTGTTGTTCTCCGTTTACCCATTAATGCGCTTATTTTCCGTGCCTCCATTACGGGTTTTACGCAAAGACTTAGGCGCGCAGCTAAGTTCAAAAACTTTGCAGTTCTTTGCTTCCGCAACCGGTGTATTCTCATTAATGTGGGTATACAGCGGCAATTTGAAAATGAGCTTTATCTTGTTTGGCTCAGGCGTGCTATTGGTGGCGGCATTAATGCTCGTGACATTTGGATTAATTGCTGTTGGTCGTCGACTAGGTGAAGGCCGAATGGGGCCGTGGCAATTAGCGTGGGCCCGAATCAAGCGCCGTTCAATGGATAACAGCGTGCAGCTCATTAGCTTTGCCATCACTATCATGTTGCTGTTAATCGTGTTGGTGATGCGCAACGACATGGTTCAACAATGGCGCGATCAACTTCCAGAAGGTACGCCAAACTACTTTATGATCAACATCGAGCAAGATCAGGTTAAACAAGTTCAGCAAGATTTTGAGGAAAACGGGATAACCGTAGAGCAGTTTTACCCCGTGGTGCGAGGGCGGTTTGTTGCTGTGAATGGGGAAAGTGTACGTACATCCGTTGCCAAAAACGATGAAGATGAGCAAGCGCAGCGCGACGGTTTAGGGCGCGAAGCCAACTTAACGTGGAACCTAGAACTGCAATATCAAAACAAGGTTGTTGAAGGCAAGTGGCTAACTGAATGGCAAGAAGGCGAACCGTTACCTGTTTCAGTGGAAGAGCAAGCCGCAAAACGCATGGATATTGCCCTTGGTGATGTATTGACTTTCAACATTGGTAGCGAAGTAGTAGACGTTACCGTTACCAGTTTGCGTGAAGTGAATTGGCAAACACTTCAGCCCAACTTCTTCTTTATTTTGCATCCTAAAGCGATGGAAAACTACATTCCAACCTACATTACCAGCTTTAACGTTGCGCCAGAAATGAAGCCTGAGGTGCCGAAAATCATGGCATCCTTTGGCACCGTTACTTTGATAGACGTTGATGCGCGTATTGAGCGTATTCGCGAAGTGATCGATCAAGTTTCCGTAGCCGTGGAATTCATTCTGGTATTGGTGCTGGTTGCGGGCGCGTTAGTGCTGATCGCGCAAGTGCAAGCCAGTATGGATGAGCGTCAGCAGGAACTCGCTATTTTGCGTACACTTGGGGCAAAAGGTTCAGTGATTCGCGCAAGTGTGGTGTTTGAGTTCGTGATTTTAGGTGTAGTTGCAGGCTTTATGGCCGCACTCGCCAATGAAGTCACCTTGTACTTCTTACAAACCGAACTGTTCCAGATGCAGGTGTCGTTCCATTACACTTATTGGGTTGTTGCCCCTGTGGTTGGCGCTGCCGTTGTCGGTTTACTCGGCGCAATGAGCTGCTGGCGACTGTTATCATTAAACACCACACGCTTATTAAGGCAGATGGTGTAGGA
This sequence comes from Alteromonas sp. a30, assembly GCF_026788005.1. Lineage (GTDB taxonomy): Bacteria > Pseudomonadota > Gammaproteobacteria > Enterobacterales > Alteromonadaceae > Paraneptunicella. The sequence goes on along the minus strand of NZ_JABEPE010000005.1, from coordinate 120,288 downwards.
AGTAAGGTCTGGCTGAAATGCGTAAGGGAAGGTAATGGGATACCGAGGGAAGTGAATACGGGTTTGTTTTTAAAAAAGCTAGAGTTGATAAGGCTAGCTTGCAATCCTTTTTAAAGACTGGAATTTCTCAAATATTGTTGGGGCCGACATTCGCTCATGTAACATTCTCACCATTCTCTCATTAATAACCCTTGTTTTTTTTCTTTTCTGGTTATTCGCAATACACTTGTCTAATGAAGTATCAATAATTATTACATTTATATATTTTGAAAAGCCTAACTCAACAAGTTTTTGCCGATTTTCGATATCATTGAAGTAAGTAGTATCAATGACAAAATTAATTTTGAGAGTTATACAAAACTCAATCAAAAGTAAAATATCTTGAAGAACTTTTTGCCTAATTTCGAATGAGCGTATACAACCATATTTTGCTTCTCTAATATTGTCACATGAGATAACAAAGTAACCATTCAATTTTTCAGATATATAAGTTGTTTTTCCGGCTCCGGGAGCACCCATGATTAAAAATACTTCCATTCACTCTTCACTCCCAAATGTTTTTACCTTTGTATATATAGTAGTTAAACTCCTTTTTATATTGTGAGCCTTTGCACTGATGGCACGTACTGGTAGTAATATTATTTTCGATAAACTCACGGTTTTGAGCATTAAATTTAGAGGCTCTTTTTAAAATAAATTGATAAAGCCCTTCCCATTCGATCATATCTTCCATGGCATTTTTCCGGCCACTATTTTTAAAAAAAGATAACCCAAACTCTCCAAACAAGATTTTCCTATGGTCATCATTTGATAGCTCGCTAATCGACATATTTGAATCAAATATTTTCTCAGATGAGAACTTGTTTAACGCCTCTTTTAGTCGAAAAAATAACTTTTTTATATCCTTTTGTAAGAATTTGGGGTAACACGAGAGATCAGTATATGCCTTTTTTGTATCGAGTTCTAATTTTTGAATTATTTCTACCTTACCACTTCCTGAACACTGTGGGCATTTGTGAAAATATAGATTAAAGAAGTCATCATCTAATTTGTCTAACCTTGAACCTATTACGTGGTTTTCATTGTCAATAACTCTCAAAGAGTAATGAGTAATATCTCCATTTCTCTTTAGAATAATAATTCCAGCTCCAAGTTCAAAAGCTAACTCTAAGCTTTTAGTTGGGATAAATATATCCCAGAAGTTTTTAGAAGACGATACTTGTGGTAGCTCTTTTAGAGGTAGATTGACCCCATCTACTAAACAACTTTCAAATCCTAGTTTAACCAAATTAGTTGTGAGAAATTTAAGCTCACTATAGGGTACAGAAGAAGAGTTTAGCAACAGAGGGTATAGTGGATTGAAGTAATATGTACTATCTACTTCAAAGTTAATAGCTTCAATGAGGCTTTGTTTATCATAAAATATTTTGGTGTTTATAATATCCTTTACTTTAAAGCTCCCATTGAACTCTTTTTGTGCCAGAAACGCTAAATCTTCTTCATTAAAATGAAACTTCTTAACATCCAAATTTTTTAGTGAAGTAACAGTATTAAAACTGAAATCATTTGAAACATCTAGATGATATTGTGTGCTGTAATCGTTAAAAGTAACTTTACCACCTAATTCACCTGCTTTCGGGCCTATCTCAATTAGATAGTCGCAGCTCAGAACTACTTTGGGGTTATGCTCGATAATTAAAATAGTGTTATTAAGATGAGTTAGTGATTTAAGTTTTGAGAATATGTGTAACGAATCTTGGTCGCTTAACCCCCTCATGGGTTCATCCAACAGCATTAAGACATGATCATTTTCAGAATTAATAACAGTAGCCATTTCAATCAAATATTTAGCCATTTTTAATCTTTGAGATTCACCTCCACTTAACGTAGAAGTAGTTCTTCCCAAGGATAGGTGGCCTAAGCCTAAACTTATTAACAGCTCAATTACGTCTTCTAACTCAACATAAATTTGACTATACTTTAACTCTTCAACTGTCATTGACAGGTATTCATTTAGAGTGTTATTTCCAAAATAAACATAATTGGCTAGAGGTATTAATTTAGTACCAAGGCAAGATTGGCATCGCCCTGAGTCAACGAAACCAGTTCCATTACAAACTTTACACATTCCAGCTTCAGTATTTGAAGAAAAATGCTCCTTATTCAAACAAAATGAGCGAGAAATAGGCTGACTGGAAAAAATAGCCCTAAGAGGCTCGGAAACCTTTAGATAAGAAGCTATGGTAGATCGAATATTCCCACTAATTTCGGTCTGTTCAAGTAAGGCTTTATGTTGAAAATGTTTGCTTTCATCCTGAACAATATCAAAAAGACCTTTTGCCAAGCTACTTTTTCCGCTACCAGATATACCAAAAATTGCATTTAATCCGTTTAGCAATATATTTACATTTTGATTTTTTACAAAATTATAGTTAATCCCTTCAAATGTACATATTTCATTACTGCTTTGTTTATTAGGCTCAGGAAAGTTTATGAAAGAAGGTAAACTTTCACTGATATAACCACCATTAACCCCACTATATGGGCCTAAAGTAAGGCTATAATCTGAGTTTTTAATAACATACTCTGAGTGATCAACCAGCAAAATAGTATTCTTCTTTGCTAAGCCTCTTAAGACAATAAATAAGTTTGATATATCTTTAACACTAAGCCCTTTTGAAGGTTCATCAATTATAATTAGCGAGTCTTCAATTTCATCTGTCAAATACTTAATAAGTTTAAGTCTTTGAAGTTCTCCACCGCTTAAAGTTGTTGAACACCTGCTTAGCTCAAACTTCGGGAGACCTAGTAACTTAAACTTTTCGTTGATGACTTCAAGTTGATCGAATTTAAGAGCTTTTGCTAGTGTATCAATATCCAGTGATAGCATGTCTGCTATGTTAAGTCCTTTATAACTTACCGCTCGTGACTGGTAATTAAAACCTGTACCTTCACAACAATCGCATACCCCCTTCATAAGGTAATTTGAGATATTACTATTAGTTCCTTTACTGAGGAGCTTGGGTTCTATGTAGCGCTTAAGCTCTTCTTGCAGTGGCCTCTCTAATTTGGCGAAGGGGATGTCAAGAGAAGAGCAAAATGTTTTAACTATTTTTCGAATGTCTGAGTCTTGGATATAACAATATTTGTATGCAGTACCATTGTGCGGCAAATTCAAAAAGGTTGAGTCAAGCGGATTTTCATTTATCAACGAGTCGAAATCTACTTTGGTAACATGTCCTTTTCCTTCACATTTGGTACAAGAACCATTAAATTCGCCTAAAGTTGATGTGCTAAATAATGGTGGTCGCTTAGTGTAATACTCTTTAAGGCAAGCACAAAATGTCTGTTTAGAAAAATCATAGAGCAACTCCTCTTTGCAATATAGCTTCAGCTTTTTAAATTCAGTTATAAGGCTAAAATTAAAGCTATCAAAATCAATTATGCAATCGATCGTGAGCTTTTTATTAACATTGAGTTTTTGGATGTAACTTGCATCCCTAATAACTCTTTGCCCTGCAACTAATATGCTATTTGATTTTAGCTTTTGAAGCTTATCTCGTAAATGTACTTCATTTGGATATTCATTAGTTATTAAATTATACCTTAGCTCTGCATTAGGATATTTTTTTAATAATGCCTTGATGACTTCTTCTGATACGAAGTTACTTACTTTTACTGAACACTTACCACACCATATCTCCCCTTTGTTGACCAATTGCGTCTTCAATATGTTATTAACACCAGAGATCGTTGATACATTAGATTTCTCTGTTTGCTTTGGTGATTTCTGGCCTATATAAATCGTTTTATATGGATTAACGATTGAATCGAATTTAGGTCTAACTAAAAGATCATAATCCGTACTTTTATTTTGAAGTCTTTCCTGACGTAAGTATGCCCCATATACAACTGACTTGACCAAAGTTGACTTACCAGAACCATTAATTCCATTTATAACAGTGACGCTATTCTCTTTAATACTTGCACTGATGTTTTTTAGATTATTTTCATAGGCATTAACTATAGTTAAGTCTTTCAAAGCGACATCCTTATTCTATTTTCTAGGTTTTAGCATCACAAAAAGTAATTTATGCTCCTCGGTAGAAGTTAACAACTCATCAATGCTTTTAAACTCACCTTTTTCATTCGGTACATATTTCAAAGGGTAGTGTACAGGTAGCCTTTTAACTGAAACTCTATAACCTGCTCTAAAAAAAGCAGATGAAATATCTTCGGCAGAATAGTCATGTGCAGGATAAGACTCTTCAGATAGAACGGCCTTTTTTCTTTTTTTCCATGTTGGGTTATTTACGTGACATCCCATAGTGAATATATAATACCCACCACCTCTTAATAAAGAAAAAGTGGTTTTAGCGTGTTCTAATAGGTTTGGTATGGTGTAAACGACTTCTTGAGAAAAAATGAGGTCGAAGTTTTCCGAATTTGTTCCATCTAAATCTACCTTCTTTTCAAAAAGCATATTTACTTTGGCTTCATTTGAGCAAAGTTGCAATAAATCTTCATCAATCTCTATACCAGTAAGATTTAAGTCTGGTTTAAAATGATTTAGTAAATGTAAAAATTTTCCGTTGCCAGAGCCGAAATCTAATATATTATTTACTTTATAGAAATCAATAAGCTTCTTCGCTTCAATGAGCATTGAATACCAGAACGGGAAGCTTCTATCATTCTTAATATATTTAGGTATGTTGAAAGTTTCCATATCTTATCGAGCAAAACTTACTAGTATTTCTCTACTATTCAGTTTTCCATTTGTCCCTATTTCAATCGAGCACTCACCTCTATCATGCAGAGTTTCTTTATTGTTTTGTATTAAAATATCGCCAACTTCTAAGAAAAGAGCCTTTTTTATGCTGTTAGCATATTGTAAGAAGTTAAATATCATTTTGCTTTCTTCATAAGGTTGTTTTTCGTTTTTCTCTTTGTAATAAAAGTTAATTCTTTCAAAATCGAATCTTACTTTATAACCATCGTTATCTTTAGATAAAATAGGTTCTTTAACCACCAATCTCTTTTTATTTTCACCATCATAATTAATTCCGTAAGAACACATAGGGACAGGAACTGTTAGTAGTGAATTTAACAAATCGGGATCTTTGAACCTAAGCTCTCGAATCAACTCCCTGATGAGGGTTATTCCGTTGTGAGCCTTCAAAACAGGGTCTTCCTTTATAACTTGTATAAAACCAAATTGTGGTTGTCGCTCAATGTCAATAGCATCATCATTATGCAAAACTAATTGGTTTCTAGAGCATCCTGTATGATCACAATCAATTTTGATTCCTGTATGCTCTATTACACCATAATACTCGCCAAAACAATTTACTAAAGCAGTAAAGAAGAAATTGTAATTGCTTAACTCCCCGCCTCTAAATTGAACAAATTTATCTTCTTTTAGGATTTTTTCTAAAGATGTTAATAAATTTGAAAATTTAGTGCTTTTGCTGAGTATATCTATTGTTTCTTCGGGGGATTGTGATGATTTCAGGAGAGTTTTTAACTCTGCCTGAAGTTCATCTGATATTTTTAATATCGCCATTTATCTACAGCTACTTCCATTGCCAGAACGACAACCACATGAAGCTGTTAAGTTCCCCTCAAAGCCCAGTTCACAATGACCAAAGTGATGAAGGTATAGTTTTTTAGTTAAGGTAAATCCTGATTCAAGAACGGATTCATTTTCTTTCTCAGTTAAGCCAAAATATGGATAATGATGAATGAAGTCACCTTTGATAAGGTTACAGTCATTCATATACTTTCTTGTATCTAATATATGAACGTGCCAGAACTCATCTACCAATTCACTAGGAGCAAAAGATAAGTTTTCATACAATGCTTGAAGAGTTAACCACTCTTTGTAAAGCTTAATTGTATAGTTAATTTTGCTAACCGACCATCCATACTCTTTTTCTAGTTTATAGCCATGAGGAGTGAAGTCTATTTTGTTAATTCTTGACATTATGGAGTCTACTGTAGATTGCTCGACAAAACTTGAATCATCAATAACAGTGTTAATATCTGCTCTTGAATATTTTTTGAAATCCTGTGCTTTTGATTGAGAATATATGTTATTCATTTTATTTCCAATTTATTTTATGGGTGGTTTAATTGACATAGGTGCTTTTTACAATGTAATAAATGTGGTGAGATTAATATTTGGTCGATTAGTGGCCTTAATAAGTGGTGGTTTTTGTGAATGTAATATTAATATAAGAAATGTAAATTAACCATATTTAAATAGTGGGGGTAAGGAAAATGCGCTCGTTTAGTACTGTAATCAGGAATTCTAGTAGGAAAGGAATGATGAAGAAAATAATAGGACTTTGCGCCTTACTCACACTTGTGTCGGCATGTAGCTCTACCCAACCCACAGGGCGGGATCCTAACTTTTTGATATAAAGAAGCGTTTATTGATCACGTATTAATATATGCATTCATTGAACTTCTATTGCATACCGAGATCAGATCAGTTTTCATCTCAATATGATTTGACATTGATTGAGCGCTTGAACATTATTCCTGACTTCCGTACTGATATTAACCTAAAGCATGATTTGGTTGATGTTATCTTTCTGACTCTATCAGCTGTCCTTAGTGGTGCGGATGGCTGGAAATCCATCCAAGAATTTGGAGATAGCCAACTTGATTGGCTAAGACAACATCGTGAATTCGCTAATGGCATTCCCCGACGGCATTGTATTGCCAATATTATCAAGGCGTTGGATACCGATGTCCTTATTCAGGCGGTGTTTGGTTGGGTCAATGAGAAACGTGAACAATCAGGTAAGCAAGTCATATCGCTTGATGGCAAGACCCTAAGAGGGGATTGGAAAGAATCATCCAGCAAGGCGCTCCATGTCGTTAGTGCCTTAGATGTTGGTAGTGGGATTGCGCTGTATCAGGATAGCAGTAATATCAAAGGTAATGAGGGTGAGGTCGCCAGACGTGTTATCGATGCATTAGCACTGAACAATGCGGTGGTGACGCTGGACGCATTGCATTGCCAGAGCGAAACAATGGCAACCATCATTAAGGGAAAAGGAGATTTTGTTATTCAGGTCAAAGGTAACCAACCCAATTTGCAAAAACATGTGAAAGAGCAATTTTCAGCTCACTATGAAGATGAAAAATTAGCGATATTCGAACAGCAAAATAAGGGTCATGGTCGCCGAGAAAAACGAACCTCCATGCAGATAGATGCCAATTTAACGCCAGAGCTGAAGAAAAAGTGGCCGCATATTTGCAGCATAATTGAAGTTGCCAGCGAACGTAGTATCAATAACCAGACATCTTGTTCCTCTCGTTGGTTTGTCAGCTCATTACCGATAGATGTTGAGCAGGTGGCAAGCATTGTGCGTGACCATTGGGCTGTAGAAAATCAACTTCATTGGGTATTAGATGTTGTTTTTAGGGAAGATAATCTGAAGGTGAGCGACCCGACTGGAGCCAAACATATTGCTTTGTTTAATCGTGCCTGCTTAAACCTAATCAGACAACATCAAGGCAAGAAAGATAGCATCGCCGCCAAGCGCAGAGGGGCAGCATGGAACTCAGATTTTAGAACGGTATTACTGTTTGGTTAAGTTATAGACAAAGTAGAATCCCGCCCTGATTGGATTAGCGATTAGTTTTGATTTAACGGATGAAGTAGATAGAGCTCAAACGCTAACTCTTGTAGTGATAGTCGGTGCGCTTTATTACTTTAAAACAAATAACCTTAAATTAAGTTATTGGTCTTTTTCAGATGAGAGAAAGGAGACCAATTACGAAATTGTCGGGCCTTTTGGTGTGGTATTGGTGGCGTGTTGGATTGCTTTTATAGATTATCTGACCCCAGATGTCATATCAAAATATACAGGGCTCATTCTTTTAGTAACAATAATTAATGCTCTAGGAATCAACAGTGAAATTTCTAAAAGAGCAGGAGAGAGGTTTGTATCAGATGATGTGGTTCTCGCGCATAGGGTGGTTATTTGGGGTTTCTTTATTATTTTATATCTCATCGCCACAAGGTATTTTTTATTTCAAGGCACATGGGAGAGAGGCGTTCCAGAAGTTTTTCAAATTATTCAGTCTGCATTTAGGGCATACTAATGTCGGTATTTATTGCTATCTAGGATAAAACTGAGGGTGTCCTAAGAACAACCTCAATCGCCACCGTTTTCTCGCGCTTTCCTACTGGCCTTATGGGTATAAACCGTTAATCCGGTAAGGCAAAACGCCAGCACCACGTAACTGCTAAATAACAAGGTTAGGGTGCCATCAAACTCACGCCCGATAAAATACGAAAAGGTGACTGCAATGGCTGCCGACAAACTGCCTATCACTGCGGCACCAATACCAGCAATATGCCCCAAAAGCTGCATCGCCATCGCATTAAAATTGGTGAACATCACGTTGACCGTAAAAAACAGTGGCACAGTTAACAAAATAAACTCCAACAAACTCGGCTTACCTTGTTTAAATAAGCAGATCACAAATAGGGCGACGGAAAGAAAGAAAAATATCGGCAGTGTGAAATACACCATTTTTCGTGTGCCAAACTTCACCACTGCACGACTATTAAAAAATGCACCTAATCCGAAAGCCAGTGCCATTACTGCAAAATATTTAGGAAACTCATGTGTCACCCCAAAGGTTTTTTCGAAAATGGCTTGAGATGAAGCTAGGTAAGATAGAAAACAACCAAACACTAAACCAATTGCGAGAATGTACGCCATCACTTCTCTATGACTAAAAACCTCTTTGAACGCTAGGCCAACCGATTTCATGGTAAAAGGGCGTTTCCCTTCATGGGTTAACGTTTCTGGCTGACGCCAAGCAAACCATAATGTGGTAATAATCGCGGCACATGCAATGACGATAAAAATCATTTTCCAAGACGATAGATACATGATGAATTGCCCAGTAAGTGGCGCAATCATTGGGATCGTAATAAATACCATCATGATGAAAGACATTACCCGTGACATATACCGTCCGGTATAAGAGTCACGAATAAGCGCTGCGGTAACAACGCGAGAAGAGCCTACGCCAAAACCTTGGGTTAGCCTGCCGATGATCATCCAAGTGAGATCTTGTGCGTACATGCAGGTTGCTGTACCTAGCAGAAATACTGCCATACCGGTGTATAACGTGGGTTTTCGCCCAAAGGCGTCACACATTGGTCCGAAAAAGAGCTGTCCTACACCCATGCCTAACATCACCATGGACACAATCAGTTGCGTGTCGTTTGGGTTGATAACCTGTAGATACGCACCTATTTGTGGTAATGCAGGAAGCACAGCATCAATCGAGAAGGCTGCGAGTGACGAGAGTAATGCCATCAAAACCACAAATTCAAAAAGTGATAGTTGATTATTCGTCTTTATCTTCGTCATAACTACCTAGACTGACTGATTTGAAAAAATGAGCGTCTATTATGCGCCGTTCAGTTAAAGGATGTAAGTTCATCTGATGAATAAATTCTACTATTTGCCTGATTTTGTGGACAATTTGTCTTCAGCGGTAATAACCAATTTACGATATTTGGGGATTCTGGGATGCGGTATAAATCAGCGCCAAAAAGGTGGTTTATAATACGAGCCGCGCGCCAAGCAATTAAACTTAATTGAGGCTCGGCAATGCCGTGAGAATAAGTCCCAGCATTAACAATATAAACTTCGTTTTCACAGGCTTTTTTCCATTTTGCATTGAAGTTTTCACCTAGCTCAATACGAGCATTGGCATCTATTTTCAAATGCGGTAACACTTCACTTAAACAATTTGGCAAACAGCGTTTAAACCCGGTACACAGAATGACAATATCGGCTTCTGCTGTGTGCTTTTTCCCGGTTAAAGTGTGCTCGTAAGTTAAGTGATACACGCTGTTATTGTGCTGCATATTGATGAGCTTTTGACTCGGGTTGATGGACCACCAAGCAGGAGTTTGTCGTACAAATTTATCTTGATATAAACGCTGATATAGCCCTTGCAAACATTCGTTGGTAATGCCATCACTGGTAAGCTTTTGACGTTGGACTTCCTGTGTTTTTACGGGAGAATGCAGATGATAGAAGCGGTTGACGTAATCTGGCATAAAGTATTCGTCCGTGAAGCAGCCTTCATCTAAAGCTTCGATATTGGAGCGACGAGACCACCAATCGATACGGCTTGGAGCGCCATAAATGCCATCGAATACATGTTGGAAAATATCTGCGCCACTTTGCCCACCTCCAACAATCGCAACACGTTTATTGGTGAGGTTGGGCTGTATGGTTGCCATTTCGCCCGCGTGGAAGCAGTTTGAACCGATGAAAGGCTTGGCACATGTTGGGATCATAGGTTGAATTCCTGTCCCAATCACAAGGTGTCGGCTTAGGTATTCTTGGCCTTCATGAATAACAACAAATTGCCCCTTGTCATACTGAATATCTTCAATGGGCGCATTAAATTGTGTGTTGGGCAGTTGGTTAGCAACCCAACTCATGTAATCGGTGAATTCAAGTCGCGACAGTGTGCTTTGCCCAGAGGCCAAAAACGGGTAGATTTTGCCTTGCGTTACCAAGTAATTTAGAAAGCTGTAAGGGCTGGTTGGGTCAACACAGGTGACTAGGTCTTTCACAAAGGAGGTTTGCATTTTAGCCTCTTTCAACAGCATTCCCGGATGCCAGCTAAATTGCGGTTTTTGCTCAAAAAATTGCGTGCTTAGTTGTGTTTTAGTGGCACTAAGGGCCGCGATACTTAAATTTGAAGGGCCAATGCCCACACCAATTAAATCCAATATTGGGGTCATCATCATTTTTCCTTAAATGGCAAACTTTGAAAAAAACGTGTCTCTGTCACACTGTAAGAGCATGGCGCGTTTATGAGGGAAATCGAACTCAAATTGTTTGAACATGCCAATGCGCTCGGACATCCCAATCACCACTGCATTACTGGCTTTAGGCTCGCCTAAAAGCCGTTGTGTGCGCGGTTCATCTTGAAAGCAATATAGAAGCATATTTTTAGCCCACGCTTTGAAGTAAACGTGCCCACGAAAACGTAAATTACTCACCAAAATATGCAAGCCACGGTCATAGTCTTGGCATTGATAATGAGGCCCGAGTCTGTCTTCAGGGGTCCAATACAGCTCAATATACGCAAAGGGCATACCGTCAAATTCTGCGATTACTGGAATTTGATGCGGGTCTTTTTGCATCTTACTGAGATAGTCCTTGTGCATGGTTTTGCTGCCTGCTAACTCCCAAATTTCAGCGGTTTCTGGGATGTTATGCCAGTAATGGAAGGCGTCTAAATCTCTATCAATATCTAACGTGCGAAAACAAATCGTGCGGGATAGGGGATACAAATAACGTTGGAAAATAATGCCATTTGGTTTTTCGGGACGCTCAGGGTGATTTAACCCATTTTCTGCGGTAATACGTTTTTCTGGATTTTGATTTGCCAACGGTATGACGCAAGGTATTTGAGCGGATTGTGCATCATCATTGTGTTTCCACGTTGGACAAGCTGCCAGTATGCTCTTGCGGCTGATCGTGTGGGCGTCAGAGGTAGTTGAATCTTCAAAAGCAACGCCGCTATGCGCCAGTGTACGCTGAAAATCAGCGAGTACCGATTCGGGTAGATGCTTCAAACGCAAGGTCTCTGCACGTAATTTAAACACCGTATGTTCGGCCGCAGTCCACCATAAAGCGGTGTCTGTGGTGGCTGGCGAAAGGTGTTGTGTCAGCTCAACTTCGGGTGATTTGTCACTGTCTTCGCCGTGCGTTGTGAGCGTTGCCTGAAATGTAGCTAATATTTCACCTAAATACTGAAGGTGAAATTGACTATGATGTGCACTGTTTTTTTGTTCTTGAATCAGTAAATCTCGCCCGTCCGGTAGGGCTTTTTTCACAAAGAAGGTTTGAGTCTGTATTTGTAATGGATTGGGAATTTTGCAATAAATACGTTCAATATCAGGCAATGAGTTTTCGTTAATATCACTTAAAAAACAGAAAAAATTACGTTTCCATTTTAAGAACGGTGATCCAGCCAAAAATTGATAGAAGCTGGTGTCGGTTGGGTTTTCAGGAAGCCATTGCTGGAGCTTTTCTTGGCAAAGCGCCCAAAGAGCGTTTTCAGAGATGTCGCAATCTGCGGCGATATTAGTCAAGGTACTGGTTAAGGTGTTACCAAAAATATAGTAAGCCAAGTACGGGTTGACGTGTTCTGACGACATAAAGTAGCTTGGTTTTTCGTGTTCAAATATCTCAGCAAAACGCTGTAAGGCAATATCCGTTAACCCAACTCCCTGACAATCTTTCAGGGCAAAACCAACAGGCAATGCATTCTCAATATTCAATAAAATGTTTTGTTGGTGTGCGAGTAGCACCAATCCGTAATCGTTTCGTGCAATGCATAAAGGGTGGATTACGTTATCCATAAATTGAGCGAGCCAGCGCTTTGCGGCTTGAGCATAGGTAAGGTGCTGTTGTTTGGCATATTCATGAACCCAACTGGCTATTTGAGTCATTGCGCGAGGTGCCGGGCTGATAGATGCCTCCTCGTCTTGTATTTCATCCAGTTGAATTTGATTGGCGCTGGCCAGCAAATGACAAGCATTGGTGGAAGTGGGGGCGTTTTGCTGATACGGATTGCACCGAAAACTGACAATGGACAGTGGAACCACTTCACCGTTTGCGCTTCGTATTCCGCACCACATGGGTTCTTCTATAATGTGGGTTTGATGAAGGCGTTGCTTGAGTTCGATACCGGCCGGAGTACGTAGCATTCGACTTAATTGGATCCCACGGTTCACTTCATTTTCAGTGAGTAAACGCAAAGAATTTGTGAGTTTAGCGGGCAACGATGCTTTTAGCATCCACGGCATGTCTGGGTGAAAAATCGCGCGAGTGGAGGAGGTGGCCATCCAGCCTCTATGCTCTTCCTCCAGCGCAATTACATCTTCACAAAACGCGCGCGCTTCTTTCCATTGACACCAATATTTGGCTTGCAGCGGATGCATAGGAAATGGCACCCAATGCTCATCCAATTGATTCAGCGCCTCCTCACCTTGGGTTTGTGCAAAAAACAGCTTCAGACTTTGTGTTAATTCTCCATCCACGCAGTTTCCACATAACAAGGAGGCTCGCACGGCAAACCATTTTATTGAAAAAGATTGTTGAAAATCGGGCAAATAGGTTTGTTGCTCTTGGTGAGATAAAGGCTCGTTGCTTTTGGGGGACGGATGCATACTGTGTCCACCTGTTAATCCTTGCTCTGACTGAATAAAATGGCGGCCATTGGAGGACATCGTCAAGCTTTGGTGAAATGCTGGTAAGTTGCTTTCCTGCGCCCGTTTTATGGTGTCATCCGATTGTTTTAGTCGCTCTAAGAAGCGTGCTTTTTTACCTGCGTCGATTTCTTCAAAGTAGTGCGTTAATAACAAACTGGCGGCTTCAACTAAAGACACCGCAGAGCGTTCGTCCTTTGTACATTGGTAAATTTCACCTGTGTATCTGTGTCTGCCTCCGTGCGAGTAGTACCGCAAAGGTAATTGCAAAGACATCGCCGGCGACAAGGGAATAACCAGTGTATTTTGGTTCAATACCTGTAGGTCAATGTCTTGTTTTGCCTCGTTCAATAGGCCATTAAAAAATGCCTGATGACTCAGGTAGTGAGATTGATAAGTGGTGGTTGTCATAATGTCTCTCCCGATAAAAACTTCATTTATGTGGTTCTGTGGCGGACCACGGGAGAAGCTGGTTTTCCCCTCGCCAATCATAAGTAAATTGCTCAGGATCACGGCGTTTTTTAGGGCGTTTATTGATGGGAGTTCCCAACACTAAAAACCCGACAGGTATATGATTTTCCTTAAGCCCTAAAATGTGTCGCACATTTGGCAGTTCAACTGCGTCCGTGCTGTACCAAATCCCTCCAAACCCAGCAGCATCGCTAGCGAGTAGAATGTTCTGACAGGCCGCGACCGCTGAGAAAAGTTGGTCCCTTGTGGTGACGGAGTGGGCTTCATTGGACGCGCAAGAAACCAGAATGATGCAAGGGGCTTGCATGAGGTAAGTGCTGAGTCGTTTCGCCCGTTGTGGATCAACTTGCTGGTTGCTGGATAACCAGGCTTTTTGTAGGTAATCGATAAACAGCGGAATATGCTCTTTATCAATGATGATAAAGTGCCAAGGGGTTAAATTACCGTGGTCAGGGCTACTCATCGCTGCTTTCAAAATATGCTTGAGCTGATCTTTGTTGGGTGCCGGATCTCGCAGCTCGTGCACATGGTAAGAAACCCGGTTGCTGATAAAATTAATCAAATCTTTCATACCTTTGTTGATAACCAAGTAAAAACAGTAAAAAAGTTGCTTGAATATCTTCAAAATGGATCACAACACATCCCCTTAAAACGTTAATTCGTAACTTAAAGAAAAACGTGTCCCTTGCCCTGCATAATTAAACAGTTCTGGGGTTGATAAAGTGCCGTAAATAATCTGTGCTCGTTGGCTCCAAAGCGTTTGGTATTGTTTGTCGAACAGGTTTTGGATGCCAAAAGACACTTGTCCTAAGGGGAGTTGATAAAAGCCATTTAGGTGAGCTAATTGGTAGCCTTCAAGGCGATGCGCGTTTTCATCCTGATAGTCCCAAATACGTTGTATTTGTAGTTCTAAACCGAGGTTGTTATGACGATAACCAACGCGAAATGTGGCTGTATCTGGGCTTGCTTCCTCGGCAGCTAAATCGCGCCATGAGTCGGCAACTTTTGTATGGCTACTTAAAAAGTGCGCTTGAAGGCTAGTGTAAATACGGTCACTAATATCAAAATCAATTTGACCTTCAATGCCATAAATGCGGCGCTCGTCGTCATTGATTTGAATGGATAAGTTAGCGGGGTCAAAAGAGGTGGTTTTATCAGATAACGAATAATACGCGCTCAATTGCAATTGGTAGCGCTCAGCACTGCGTCGCCAGCCCAGCTCTAATGCATCGGTTTTCACGCCGCTTAACGGATTATCGCTGACATTTAAGCGACTAAGCAGTGTAGGACCTTCACCAAATAAACCGTTGTACCGGCCTTGACCGTAGTAACGAGCGGGGTCGGGCAGGTCAAATCCTTGGCTAAAGTTGGCCCAAAATTGTTGGTCGGCACTGAGATGATAAACCGCACCTAAATTGGCTAGCCACTCTGAATAGTCGTTGCTGCCGCCGGTTATGACATCTGGTGATGCTGGGTAAAACCCAAGTTGATCTAAGTGTTGTTGCAATAAACCGGTGAAATCACCGACATCGTGTTCTGTGTGTTGATAGCGAAAACCACCTGTTATTGACCAGTGACGGTTGAATTGTTGATTCAGTTGGGCGAAAACCGCGTAATGCTTACTGTCGATGTCAGGATAACGCTGTAAGGTTTGGATGGGATTAAACAGCAGTCCACCCGACCCAAAAGCGTCAACAATGTCATAAATACGTTGTTGTGCATCAAATGATTCGTTATCGATATCCACTCCATAGGTGAGTTGTCCGTTATCAAGGCTTTTTACTAGCACCAATTTAGTTCCAGCAACCTCTGTGCTTTGCTCCGATGAACCAAAAACAGGAAAGGCATTGCCGGGGAAGGGAGATCCTTGTACCCGAAAAATAAAGGGGAAGGGGTAAAAGCGAAAGGCTTCTTTTCGATAGAAAAACTGAGCCAGAAACTGCTGTCCGAATATTTTTTGGTGGCTGTACTGAAGGTGAAAAGCATGACGTTGGGTACGAGGTTGAGCGTCGAGCTGTAAACCATCGCGTATTTCAATGAATTCTGGGAAACCAAAAAGGCCAATTAAATTTGGGCCTAAATAGGCGGCTGAATCACTATCTTGTTCACTTTCATAAAATTGGCCCATAAAGGATAACTGTGATTGTGAATGAATGCGGTAATCCATGTTTAGCTGGGCATCCAGTGTGTCGTTAAACTGAGTATCTGTTTGAGTGATGTCAGGGAAAACGGGAGTACCATCAGCATCGAAGGCGCCGCGAGTATTGCTTGCTCCCAGCGCTAATCGAGCGGAAAAAGAAGAATCGTTAACATAGCCAGCTATGCCTAACTTACGGTTCAAATCATCGCTGTTGTTCAAACCAGAAGTGATACTAAGTAACGCTTCCGCATTTTGGGCGTTAGTCGTGTTGTTGGCATTTTTGGTAATAATATTAATAATGCCGCCCGCCGCGCCAGCGCCATATATCGACGTTGCCCCAGAAAGCACTTCAATCCTGTTAATGTTAAACGGGTCGATGCTTTCTAATTGACGACTAATTTGGCGAGTCGAGTTTAATGAGATGCCATCGATCATCACTAGCGCGCGACGCCCGCGCAGATTCTGAGAAAAGTTAGTGCGGTTTTCGTTGCCAAAATCTAAACTCGGGATCAACTTACCGAGCATGTTTTTTAAATCAACGCCTGATGCAATTTCTCTGCTGAGCTGTTCGTTATTTATTACCCATACTGTTGCTGGTATTTGGGAAATCGCCATATGTGAACGAGATGCCGTTATGGTGATGTTTTCTATGGGCTCGGATTGAACAACAGGTTCAGTTTGTCGTTGAGCGTTAACAAAGCGCATGTTGCTCAGTAAACATATAACCGTCAGCAGCGCGATGGTGATTGATTGACGCATCTTCATTGCATTCCTTCCTTTTTCATACTTCAGTTCGCGGGGTGGGCGTGTTTTTGTTGGCACTGAGGTCGGGTAATTGAGACAACAAGTAGGCACAAAAAGTGATGAGCACAGTGATTGGCCATAACAGTAATTGAGGCTCGATGGTGACAAGTAAAATACCCGCTGACAGCATTGTCCCTAATATGTGTCCTAAACTGTGAGCTTGCGCGACACCGCCACTAACCTGACTTTGCGATAACTTAGGCGAGCGTTTATCAAAGAGTTGATGGGTGTACCAAGCAGGAATGCCGGTGATACCAATGGCAATACACGCCAATGCAGGAGCAAACGCAACCCAATGATTGAAGTGCAAAGAAAGCAGCCCTGCACCGAGATGTAGCAAAAGCAGCAATATGTATAAGTAAGCTTTTCGTAAAGCGGCAACCGATGACGCGTAAGGCAAAATCCAGCGTTGAGAAATAATAATAATAACGCTGATGAACAGCATAAGCTGCGCGTAAATTTGCGAAGAGTGCTCTGGCGAATAACCCATCTTAATAATAAATGGCAGAATAATCAGTTGGGTACAGGTCACTAATGCAGTTGTCGACAAGGCGAGAAGCAAACCGCAAGGGGGTAAATTAGATAATCCGTGAAACAGATTTACTTTAGCCGCGAGGGGAGGGAGAAATGAAAAAGGCTGAGTTTCGCGAACCAGAAAAAGTAAGCTTACCAGTGAAATTGCACTGGGAATTAACAAAATAAAATGAAACGGAATGGGTAGGAAGATTAATAGCGGGCTCGCAAACCGACCTAAGGTAATATAACTACTTTGTCGTGATAATAAACCAATACGATACTCGCCTTTTGAGGCGATTTCGGATTGAGCAATTGGAATAAACGCAGCGGTGAAACAGCCCGTCACTAGCCGACTTAAACCAATGACAATAATGGAGGCCAATGTTGGTAAATAGAAAGCCAAAGCGAAGCATAAGGTGCTTAAGGTTAACCCAAAGGTGGCAATGAATTTGGCACGACTCACACCTATCTCATTGATTTTGTTTCCCCACCAACCCGATGCAATCCAATAAGCAACAAGATTGACGTTCAATAGGCCAATTAACCAGCCCCAATCTTGCACATCTTGGCTCAAGCTAAAGTGTGAACCGAGCTGCGGTAATAGCGCAATAACGAGTGTTTGATTGACACCCATAACAATTAACGGGAGCTTGGTAGTCATGAGTTACTTAATAATTTAAATGGTAATAATTATCATTTAATTTGACTAGGCAAAAAAAATGCAACGCGGGATTAGGCGTTAAACCCTTAAAAATTAGTAAATACCATAATGGCTATTTTTCAAATTTGGTTGGATTTTTATTTCGATTAAACCTTGGAGAAATTCTCCGTTTGAACGCTCAATTGCTTATAAACAGTGGGGTTAAGCAAGTTTGTTGCTTATTACAAAGAAATTGTCTGAATTGCGTTTTTAACAGGTTAAGCTGTTAAAAAAAGTTGGATAAGATAATCAGGTTGGGCAAATTTACGGGCGAACATTTAACTTATGTTGGGGGTAACTGTAAACCATGCGAATAGGCGTTTGGCATTATTGGTTATAATTTTAAGCTCGATAAAGCACTTTTAAGATCGGGATAATGAAATTGATACCCGTGTTGTTGCAGTTTTGTTGGAATGGCATTTTGGCCTTCTAGCAATAACTCAGACATCTCACCAAACAGCAGTTTCAACATAAAAGGTGGTGTGGGCAAGAACGCAGGGCGAGATAGCGCTTGTGCGAGGAGTTTGGCAAATGCTCTGTTGCTGACAGGCGAGGGAGCGGTAACGTTGAACGCGCCATTGCAGTTGTCTTGACGCAATAAAAATAGAATGACATCCACCATGTCGTCGATATGTATCCACGGCATGTAATGACGACCGGCACCAATTGGGCCGCCTAAACCAAGCTTAAAGGGAAATAATAGCTTTTTAAGCGCGCCGCCGTTATCTGATAAAACAATCCCGGTTCGAAGTAAGCACACTCGTGTTTTACTGGAATCCACCCGCATAGCAATGTCTTCCCATGTTGCACACAAACGATGGCTAAAGTTTTGGTGAACGCTGTCCGTATCTTCATGGATTGGTTGTCGACCTTGCCTGCCATAGTAGCCTACGGCACTGCCACTAATAAAAACACTCGGTGGTGTATTGCTCTTTTTAAATAACGCAACTAGCTGTTCCGTGGTTTGCCAACGACTTTGCTGAATGCGTTCTTTTTGTTGATGGCTCCAACGTTTATTGGCGATAGGTTCGCCAGCCAGGTTAATCACCGCGTTGAAAGCGTTTAGGTTGGGTAACTCGGATAAACTCGAAATGAAATTGGGATGGTCGCCCAACTGATTAACTGCGGCAGTAACGTTTCGGGTTAATGCTGTTACTTGATGACCTTCGGCAATGAGCTTTTGCGTTAATGCGCTGCCAATTAGCCCTGTTGCGCCTGTAATGAGTACATTCATAACACCATTATCCCGTAAAAAAAGAGACTATTTATTACAACTTAAGCATAAGGAAACTGAATCCGCAAAGCGTAATGCGTGAGGTTTATCCACTTCCACTTCGGCGTACGTTACCCAAGCGTGCTCAGCAGCAATTTCCAATACATCTGATGTGAGCTTTTCGAGCAAAGAGAAGCGGTTATTCTCCACCAAACTAATAATACGTTTTGTGATAGTGCGATAATTCAATGCGTCGTCCATGTTGTCACTAGAAGTAGCTTGTTCCGCAGGATAATGAATTTTAACGTTGATGATGACATCTTGTTTGTTGTTGATTTCTTCTTCTTTGATGCCAATGTAGGTTCTTAGCCTTAAGTTTTTGATGCGGATAGTTGCGTGATTTAATTGCATTAGATTTTCCTGATAGTAAACCGAAAGCCGCTTTTGATTGTTTATAGGTTGCATCAACCTTTAAATCTGATAGCGTTTCGCCATCTTAAATTAAGAATTTATGTTCATGGAAGCTAAATTTACAGCCCCAACAAAAGCACTGATTGTGCTGGCGGCAATGGTTATTGTACTTGCCGGAATAAAAACTGCCAGCAGCATTGTTGTTCCTTTCTTACTTTCTATTTTTATTGCCATGGCGTGTACGCCCATTATTCAGTGGGCGACCCGTTATAAAATTCCAAAAGGCTTGTCGATTGTATTGGTAATACTGCTCATAGTGGTTTTTGGATTTATGTTAGCTGGATTGGTTGGGCAATCCATGAACGAGTTTTCACTGAAATTACCACAGTACAAAGTGCAATTAACCGAGCAATTTTCATGGATTGCTGCACAACTGGCTAACTTCAATATCGTTATCGATAAAGACCAGCTATTTTCCTACCTCGATCCCGGTATGGCAATGGGGATGGCGACCAATTTTTTGTCTAGTTTAAGTGGCGTGTTAACAAACTTCCTACTGATTCTGCTTACGGTAATTTTCATGTTGTTTGAAGCGGATTCTGTTCCTAAAAAAGTCCACATTGCACTGGATGATCCGCAAATGAAAATGCGCCAAGTTGATAAGGTGCTGTCTTCGGTTAAAAACTATCTGGCGATTAAAACCGTGGTGAGTTTAGGGACAGGCTTGATCATCGGCGGTTGGTTGTATTTTCTTGGGTTAGACCACTTCATGTTGTGGGCAGTATTGGCTTTCCTGTTTAACTTTATTCCCAATATTGGTTCTATTATTGCGGCTGTGCCTGCCGTGTTATTGGCAACGGTACAGTTAAGTTTGCCAGAAGCTGGGCTGGTGGCTGCGGGTTACATTGTGGTAAATACCGTAATGGGGAACGTGATTGAGCCCAAATACATGGGGCGTGGACTTGGGTTATCGACGCTGGTGGTATTTTTATCGTTGATTTTTTGGGGCTGGTTATTGGGTACGGTTGGAATGTTGCTGTCTGTTCCTTTGACCATGATTGTGAAAATTGCGTTGGAATCGCGCGATGAAACGTTATGGCTAGCCTTACTACTTGCCGACGATAAAGTTGATTTAAGCACCGCCAAACCTATTGATGGCGATGACACTAACGCGTAAACCGGTTTACGTTTTAAAGGTAATACTCACTATCACACCATCTAGAGAAACGCCGTCCTGTGAAGGGCGGTTTTCTATAGCGATTCGGCCTTGATGAAACTCGGCAATAGTTTTGGCGATATACAAACCAATGCCAAGATGAGGTTCTCCATTCGCGGCATTTGCGCGCACAGATACCATAGAGTCAAATAACTGTGATTGCATGTCTTCTGGTAATAAGGGGCCTGCATTACTTATCTTCAACACCGGCTTATCGTTTTTCCCCGTTAATTCAATCAAAATAGGGGTGTCATTGGGGCTAAAGTCGACAGCGTTAGTGATAATTTTATCTAGCATTTGAACAAATAAATCCGCAGAACCTAGCAGCGTTTGTTCCGATAAATTCGACTGATAAAGAAAACAGTTACTCGGGTAAGCAAGTTGATAACCATGCGTACAGCCTTGTAACAGTTGATCAAGATTGAAAGTTTCTTTCTCCGTAGTTTGTAAGGCGTTTTCTAAACGTGATGCTTCGCTCATTTTATTGAGAATTTGGCTCAAGCGGCTAATGCCTTCTTGAGCCCGATCGATAAAGACTTGTGACCCTTGGTCTTCTGCGTTTTGTTGGCGGTGCGCTAGGTTCTCCATTGAGGATTTAACAATCGCAACAGGCGTTCTAAGCTCATGAGATAAGCGAGCCGCCATGTTTTCTAAATAGTGGTGATACTGACTTAGCTTGCCAAGTACGTTATGAAAAGCACGAGACAGGTCGCCAATTTCATCTTGAGCCTTAGAGAGCGGAATATTCTGTATGATTCGGCCTTGTGCGTCGGTCGCTGCTTCGGTTTGGTTGCGTAAATTTCGAATACGAAACGACACCCGTGAAGCAAACAAAAATAGCACTACTGTGCCGGAAATCATCACAGCAAGAATAACGTTAAACAGTTTTTCCAACGCTTTGTTACGCAATGTACGAATGCCGTGGGTGGTTTGTTCAACCACCACCGCGCCCATTACATTATTGTTTATCCATATTGGATGCGTGGCCGATAAAATCACAGCTTTGTTGTCGGGGCTCAGTCGCCATAGTGCATCTGGTTTCCCCTTTAAGGCGTTGATGATGTCTTTGCCTTCCAGTGAATAGGCATCTTTTAAGGTATCCACGAATTTCTCTGGCGGGTCGGTGAGAATTTTGTAATACAGAGGACGAAGCCAGTTTTTCTCAATGTCATTAAACCAACTTGTTTGGCTGGTGTCGCCTGCTACGGCATTGGTTAATTGTGAGTTTGGGCCGGTAGCATCAAAAATATCCCCCGAGCGCGCCATTACGCGGCGGTGATTATCTAGTACCCAGATTCTCGCATTGGCGTATTGTAACCCTTTGATAATACTTTCAATTTCAGGAGAGGGAACTAGCAAGGTGCCAAGAGAATCTTCTTGTCCCGGATTCGCCGTACCAATGCGAAGAGGTTGTTCAGATGGATCGCTTGAATCTACGTCAACAATGGCAAAGGCAATGTTGTCATTGAGCATAGAAAGTGGAATTCGTAACTCTATTTGATAGCCATTGTTGCTTTGCCCGCGAGATAACGGATTGTTGCGCCAATGCCCTTGTATGCGCGGCTCTGGCGAACTGGCTCGTGTGCTTTGTAAGTGATCAGTTAAACGATACGCATTTATCCAACCGGGATCGTGATTGGCTACAATGTAGCGTTGAAAAACATTGTCTTTATCTCGAAAAGCAATGTAAAGGTGGTCGTTTTTATCTACGCGTAAGCTGTTGCGAGGACGCATCATTAATGTGTCGTCGGTGACATCGAAAAAGGCATATAGGTAGTTGCCATAAATGCCGACCATATGGGTAAAAGAGAGGTCGTTTTCGTTATATGGCGAGGCAGAAACATCTAATAAATATTGCTGATCGTATTTCACCGCTAAGTGGCGATAATCGGACCAATCGTGCAACTGACCATCCAGTTGAATAGGATCAACAAGTTGATGTGCGTATAAGTCGGTTCCCGGTTTCACATCGGATAAAAAGCTGGCTTGTTGATTAAACAACTTGGGGCGTTCGTGTAATGCAGTTGCTACAGCGCGGGCGGTGCCCATTAAGGTTTGTTCTTGGCCGATACGAAGGTAGCTTTCCAGCTCCCATACGTACTGGTAGCCCAGCCAAGGGATGGAAAACAAAAATAAGGACAGAACAAAGAGTTTAAGTCGAATTCCGATGCGCAATAGGGGGCCCTCAATTGGCTTTGGTTTTCCAGCGATAACCCATACCATATACGGTCTCGATGGCATCAAACTGAGTGTCAATTTGCGCGAATTTTTTGCGAATTCGTTTGATGTGCGAAGTGATGGTGGTGTCATCGACCACCATTTGCGATTCGTCCATTAGCTGTTGGCGACTCTTTACATGCCCGGCGTATTTGGCAATGGCATGCAACATCCAAAACTCAGTCACCGTTAATTCTATTGGGTGAGACTGCCATGTTACCGTCATGCGGCTGGTATCCATGGATAAATCGCCTTGAGCAATAATGTCGTTACTGTTAACAGGTTGATGCAGCAGTTCGGTACGGCGAAATAGCGCTGCAATGCGAGCTAATAAGTGTGGCAGGCTGATGTCTTTGGTTAGGTAATCGTCTGCGCCCATACGTAAGCCACAAATGGTATCGTAATCGTTGTCTCTTGCGGTGAAAAAGATAATAGGCAGTGTTTTCGATTGGTTTCTCAACTGCTGACATAAGGCAAATCCCCCGTCAATTTCATCTTTTAAGCCAATATCAATAATCGCTAAGTCGGGCAAGCGGGTTTCAAATGCGCGTGTGGCGTTGAGTCTATCTTCGTAACTTATTACCTGATAACCCTGATTTTCCAATGCCGAAGTGTAGTTTTCGCGAATGGCGGGATCGTCTTCAATTAATGCTATACGTTTTGCCATAATTTTTTATTGATGAGTGCTGGGTGTTGAGAATGGTTATCCAAAACACTATCAGATACCAGCCAAAGTTAGCCTGAACAAGCAATTTCCATATTCTTGCCACATTTGTTCTTCGTTTTGCCATATTGTCTGCGTTTTGGTGCCATTTCAGCCTTGTTTAATTAAGCCATCAACACAGTTTGGTCAGTATTTAATGAGTTTTTGGAGCAATAACAGGATGATTATGAAGAAGCAAACCAATTTAGTTTCAGCGTTATTTGTAACGGGGCTATTGGTAACGGGGTTATCGTCGACCACTGCCAATGCCGCAAGTGATGCAACAACTAATAAAACCCAACAGGAAGCGTTAAACCAATCCATTGGTGTTAGCTCTGGGTTTGTAACAGGGGCATTAGTTGGTGGTCCAATTGGGGCGATTATTGGCACCGGAGCGGGATTCTTTTTAGCGGATCATGTTAATGACGACCAAAATGCTAAAAGAATGGCATCTCGATTGGAAGAAGCTGAACACGCCTATGCCCAGTTGTTGCTGCAACACGAAATGCTGCTAGCGGCGAATCAAGAAGAAGAGCGTCAGCAACAGGAAGTGGAATTGGTGAAGGTGAGAAGCGTGATGCCAACAGAAAGCCACATTCAATTTTTAACCGCTTCTGATAAGCTACAACCGCATTATTTTTCCAGCTTAGATACGATTGCGAATGCTGCAAAGGCATCTAAAACCGTGAAAATTGAGCTATTTGGTTATGCCGATCGCCGTGGCGATTCGGAATACAACCAAGCATTATCGGAAAAACGGGTGGCAGCGGTACAGCGTTATCTCGCGAAAAAAGGGGTGCCACAAAACCGAATAGATGTAACTTCTTACGGTGAAGAGCAACCGGTATTAGATGAACAAAGTTTAGAGCACGATTTCTTTGACCGTCGTGTGGTCATTCGTATTCATTCAGAATCACCTGTCATGACGGCTGCTAATCCGTAAAGCATCAAGGGCAGTGCGAGATTGGAAAAGGGCCTTTTGGCCCTTTTTGCTTGAGCTTTTAGCTGAGGCTATTTTCCCGGATGACACGGGAAGTCAACGGTAATCACCGCGCCTGTTGGCAAACCTTGTTCTTCAGTGCCATTGTCAATATTCAAATGACCCTCATAAGCGGATACCAAGTCGGCAACCACGGCCATACCAATACCTTGACCACTTTTGTAGCTATCTAGCCGATGACCACGTTCAATTAATGCTTGGCGTTCATCTGGTGGAATGCCCGGACCATCATCAGCAACGCTAATATGTAAACGCATTTTGCTTTGAGAAGCACGAATCAATACTTCGGTTTCTGCGGCTTTACATGCGTTGTCTACTAAATTACCCAGTAGCTCTAACAAGTCAGTTTCATCGCCGTAAAACCCCAACGAAGCGGGAATATCTACAAAAAAGCTTAATTCTTTTTGGCGGTATACTTTTTCCATTGCCGAGACCAATTTGTCGACCACCGCTTTCACGTTGGCCTTTTGATTCCAGCGGCTACCCGTACCAGCAACAGCGCGTTTAAGTTGACGTTGAATAATATTATTGATTTGTTCAACAGGCTCTTTTCCTGCTTCCGGCAAATCCGGTAATCCTGATAAAACTGCTAAAGGGGTTTTTAAGCTGTGTGCTAAGTCACCAAGGCTGTTTTTATAGCGTTGGCGCTGATTTTCTTCAGTCGATAATAGGTGATTTAAGCTGGATTTTAGAGGTTCAAGCTCTGGTGGGTAATGGCTTGTTAAGCGCTCGTTTTCGCCTTTTTCAATATTGGAAATATCTTTAACTAGGCGATTGATAGGGCGTAAGGCCGTGAATAAGGTGAAAATCAGCAACCCAAGTAATAGCACGGAGACATTGCCAAGCCAGTACCAAAGTGTATGCCGATAGTGGATAACTTCAGCATCAAAGCTGCTTTTGTCTTGATAAACATGAAAGGTATAGGCTAGGAATCCACGAGATGAGGAAAATTCTGCTGTATAACTGTGTACAAAGTAGCGTTTAGCGTTGTGATCAACTTCGGTAAACTTTTCTTTGCCAATATCTGGGACGCCTTGAAAGTTTGGCACCACCCAATTCATCGTGGATTGAGAACGCCAAACGATAAGGTTTCTTGCTGAAATAACCCCGTATACACCAGAATCGGGAATATTAAACTGCCCGTTAATTATCACATCTGGCATATTGCTGATGGCGTTAAGCACTTCAAATTCAGAAATAAGCGTTAGCGTTTGTACGCGCATTCGTTCTAACACGGCTTGCGTTAAACTGGCGACGTAGGCGCGCTCTAATGCATAAGCGGCAAGGGGAATAAACAAAAGCAGCGCTAATAGCGCTGCGGAAAAAACACGGATTTTTAAAGACAGTCGTTTCATAGTTGGCGGTTAATTCGATAACCACGACCTCGTAATGTTTCAATGGGTTTGTATTTATTTTCGGGATCAAGTTTTTTACGTAAACGACCGACAAATACTTCAATAACATTGCTGTCTAAATCAAAGTCCTGATCATAGATGTGCTCAGTAAGTTCGGTTTTGGAGATGATCTTTTTCGGGTTCATCAACAAATATTCCAACACTTTATATTCGTAAGCGGTTAAGTCCAGTACTTCACCATTTACCGTGACCTCTTGTGAAACGGTGTCGAGCGAAATAGGGCCTAAAGTAATTTTAGGGCTAGCCTGACCTGATGAACGACGAATAAGCGCGTTGATCCGAGCAAGCAACTCTTCATGTTGAAATGGCTTAGTCAGATAGTCATCTGCTCCCGCTTCCAAACCTTCTACCTTTTCTTGCCAGCGATCGCGCGCGGTTAAAATAAGAATTGGCGTGGTGACGTTATCTTTTCTCACTTGGCGGATTAGCTCAAATCCATCTAAAACAGGGAGGCCGACATCAATGATTGCCGCATCATAGGGGTATTCTTGCA
The DNA here is from genome assembly GCF_026788005.1 of Alteromonas sp. a30. Classification (GTDB taxonomy): domain Bacteria; phylum Pseudomonadota; class Gammaproteobacteria; order Enterobacterales; family Alteromonadaceae; genus Paraneptunicella. Next base: position 93,713 of record NZ_JABEPE010000005.1, on the reverse strand, counting down.
TCAGGAACTTCGCTTTCATACCGTCATCTGCAAGATCAACGCTATAACCTTGTTTTTGCATCAGAGCATCAAGTTGCGTTAACAAACGGCTATCGTCTTCTACAATGAGTAATCGCATTTTTGAACCTTAATTATCATTTTCATTTTTTTCGGTCAAAACCGGCGTAATGTGCATCGCCCGTTTTATTTCAACGACGACAACGCGTCCTGATTTTTGTAAAACTTTCACACGAAAGAACGTTTGCTGAGTTTCGACTTTTAGCACCCGCCCTTTATAACGGCGCATTGCTTGCTTAGCTGCTTGCGACTTGGTTTGCGCGGTTGATTTGTTATGCTGCCCAAACATAGGAGGATCTGCAAAGGCAAACCAAGAAACAACGAGCGTTGTCAGGAGGATAATGAAGCGCATCATTAACAGCAACCCAAAATCGAGAAAGTGAATAGAGAAAACAGTGAATGTTTAAACATAGGCATTATTGACTAACTTCGACGGTTTGAGATTGAAGATACACGTAGGTCATAAAGTTCCTGTTTGAGAGTTATCTAACAATGTCTTAATAACGAGAGTTAATTTCCGTTATTCCTTTCAAGACTAGGATCGAATCACTGAATCAATCCTGAATTATTTGTTTACGTTTAGGGTGATTTTTCCCATCAAGCGTTCCCGTAGGGAATCACATTGATTCAATCTCGGCAATGTAAAGCTGAGACAAGAGGCTTTGGTAAACGTCTTTTATGTGATGTTGAGATGAGAGGTTGGGGTAAAAAGGGGCAAAGCCCCTTTTTAAGATCCACCAGACTACGACTGAGGGGGCGAGAAGGTAAAACAGTCCGTTATTTGTTCTTCAAGTCTTTTTGGTGGTTGCAGTGCTATGCCTTTAGCCCGCTAAACAGTTGGGTTTTCGCAATGTGCATAAACCGTAAATTTTTTGTTGAAGGTATAAATGTGAACCGACAATGGAATGCCATCTAACGCCCGCCAGAAGTCAGCAGTGGCGGCTGAAGGGCAAATAGATTGGCGTAAATAGTTTTTCTGATCCTGTTGGTTCATATCAAGGCGGCTAGGGATCTGAATGTAAGCGTTAATGGTACCGTTAATCGCTTTTGCACCCTTGTAATACCAACCTCCCATAGAAAAGTTGGAATAAAATTTAGTGTTAACTGCTTTAATGGCACTTTCAGAAACGGGATTAACGTCTTTATAAGCAAATCGTTCTGCTGCAACGCCTTGAATACAACCGGTCAATGTTGTTGACGCTATCAATGCGATGAAAATGCAGCATCCAAGTTTGAAATTGTGAAGTAGGTTGTTCATCGCTTAGCTCCTGTGGCTTATGCTTAAGCTATCGGCGATAAAAACAATCCCTAAAGTGAGAATTTGCAGTTTTTTACAGAAGTTAAAAAGCCAGCAATTGCTGGCTTTTTGAACAATACGCTTATGTTATTGATTAGGCTTAGAAGTTGCGAATTTCTACTCCGTTACTATTAAAATCAAATTTATTGATTTTGCCGCATTGTGCCATGTGGTTTTGCGATGAATAAGGCGTGCCGCTTTGACTTATATTGTTTTCAAAGCCTTGGCCGTTTTTCACAAATGCTTTGAGCTCAAACCAACCATTAACGGTTTTGCTGCAATCCATTTCCACATCCAACATCCAGTGATGTAGGCCCCAAATGTTTAATGGCTCTTCGCCGTACCCATCAACTGCAACTGTGCGTAATGCGCCGTAGCTGCTAGGCCAAATGTTGGTGGTCCAATCTAAAGGGGTGCCGTCAGCTTGGCTGCTTTGACCGGCTTCTACACCGTACCAATCCAGCATGGTGTCGTTAGACTTCCAAGGCGCAGTTGTGGCGTTACGTAGGTTCAAGTGGCGAATTGGCATTGCGCATTCAAAGTTAGAAGTGGCGCAGTTTCTGCCAAGATTATTATTCGCGTAGTCGTGGTCGATGCCACCACGAATGAACATGTCTTGGCCGCTTTGTGTTTCCGCATTAATGAATACAACCGTGCGTTGCCAATCAGCATCGTCTCCACTGCCGGTGTCGCCGCCACCTGTGCTACCTGAGATCTTCGCGCCTTCGTGAATGGCCATAGCTTCATACGAAGCCACGTTTAAGTTGATTGTGCCATTGCTGTTAACTGTAATCACATCACCGCTACAGCTTGTGCCGTTGCTGGAGATGTCGCCGTTTAACACGTTACAGTATTGGCCGGGAGACATTTGCGTTGGCACGGTGGCGGTTAGGGCATAGCTTTCTTTGTTGATAGCGACATGGCCTGCATCACCGCGACCAAAGGCGATTTGGTTGTTGCCATTATCCCACCAGTCTGAGGTAAAGAAGTTACGTGCAGTGTAGTTTCTAAATTGCATAGCACCGGAAATTGGGCTCCAGCGGTGCTCACATTGCCAATTGCTGCCAAAGCATTCTACGTTACCGTTATTATGAACGGATATGCTCGGACCGCCTGCATCGGTGTCGCCGTGATAGTCGTAGCTCGACATCACTTTCGGGTAGCCATAAGGCCACGCTAACATGAATACATTGGCTAAATCGTATAGTTTGCCATCTTCGAATGTGACGATATTGCCTCCACCTCCATGACCACGTTGGTTGTCGTGGTTATCAACAAAAACAACGGCTGAGCTGCTTGGTAGGAACCCCCATGCCTCACCAAAGTTGTTTAACCATGACAGTTGACCATTTTTGAAGGTGTTGCCAAGTTGTGTTGAATATTTAAATTCAGTGACTAATCCCGTGCTGGTGTATTCATCAGCAGTGATCACTTCGCCGCCTTGGTCAATCACTTCTTGGAAGAAGAAAGGCGAACCATTCAGTTTTGCTACAACGCTTTGAATATCCTGAACCGACATATGTTTAGAAGCATCAAAGCGGAAGCCGGCAACGCCGATGTTAAGCAAGTCGTTTAAATAGCTTGCGATGGTGTTTTGAACATAGCTGGCACTTGTGTTGAGGTCAGGGAGGCCAACCAGTTCACAGTTTTGTACTCGGTAGCGGTCGCTGGAATAATCTGAACCATTAATTTGGCAAGTAGAGTGGAAATCCTGCGGGCGATAAATGGGGTAGCTCTTGTTACCGTAGGAGCTGCCATTTGTGCCGGTGCCACTGCCTGCTGCCATATGGTTAATGACCGCATCTACGTAAATATCAACACCTGCCGCTTTACACCGATTTACCATATCAATGAATTGAGCACGATTCCCTCCGCGGCTTTCTAGTGTGTAACTAACAGGCTGGTAACGTGTCCACCATTGTGAGCCTTGGATATGTTCTTGAGGTGGTGAAACTTGTACTGCTGCATAACCTTTCGGGCCTAAAAAGGTTTCACACTCAGTGGCAACATCCTGCCATTTCCATTCGAACAAATGCACAAATGTGGTGGGCTCGGCGGCGGCAAAGGTTTGGGCAGAAAGCGCTAGCCCCATACTTGCGGCAATCAATGAAAAGCGGGTCTTCATGTTTATCTCCTAATTCTTATGATTGTTAGTGGGAATTTTCTTGCGTTAATAAAATGTAAATCAGTTGTAAGTTGAGTAAATATTAAGCCGGAGGGGAGATCAAACTGAATACGTATGCAGCTAAATAGTGCATAAAAGGGTTATTTTGTGCGTGTTGGTGTGGAATTTAGAAGATGTTTTTGTTGGAAAATTCATCGAAAAAAGGGGTGGCTCGATAAATTCTAATAATTATTAGGATAGGGGAAACAAAAACTTCCTCCTGCATACGTATGCTATTTGTCTGTTCCAATTAGCAGTCACCTGTAGAGAATTAGGAGCAAACCCTCGGCCGCAGAGAAGTATCCACGAGGAGTTTGCGATAAATTGCTACGAGGTGACTGACAATTAAACACAATTATTTAGCGAGTGGTGGTTAAAACACCTTCTTAAAAGGCTTAACCTCGCTACTTTGATACACGCCGTTTAATAAATACGGGTCGACATCGGCCCACGCTTGCGCCGTTTCTAAACTCTCGAACTCAGCAACCACTAAGGAGCCGGTAAAGCCTGCGGCGCCTGGGTCTTCACTATCAATAGCAGGGAGTGGACCTGCGGTTAGCAGTCGGCCTTGTTCTCGTAACGCGGTTAAACGGGCTAAGTGAGCGGGGCGCACTTTTAGGCGTTGTTCAAGGCTGTTTTCCACATCGAGTGAATAAATCATGTAATACATTCTGTGTTTATTCCTTGCTAGCGGTTGTTTGGGTTGCGGCTTTCATGGCAGCCGTAAATTGTGCTAGTACACGGAGCATTTTGGCTTTGTCGTCTAAATTCTGCTCAATGATATTGACGGTTGCTGAGCCCGAAATTGCGCCTGCCGCGCCGGCATCAATGGCGGCTTTAACTTGTTCGGGTTTAGAGATACCAAAGCCAATGACCGGCGGTGCTACGTCTAATTCCGTTAGTCTGCTAACCAATTTGCTAGCGGGCATTTGCGCGGCAGTTTCAGCACCGGTAACACCTGCGCGACCCAATAAATAGGTGTAACCTTCGCTGTGTTTTGAAATCAGTTGCAAGGTTTCTTCACTGGCGTTAGGTGGTGCGATAAGAATCTGTTTAATGTCGTGTTTTGTTGCGGCTTCAAAGAAAGGACCGGATTCTCTGGCGGGGACATCGGCAATTAGAATTGAATCGACGCCAGCGGCCTTTGCGGCTTGGTAGAAGGCGTCGATACCACGGTGCATCACTAAGTTGGAATACAACAATAAGCCAATAGGGGTACTGGGATGTAGGGTACGAATCTTGCTGATAATGGCAAAGCTGTCATCCGGTGTAACGTGATGCGACAATGCACGAATACTGGCTTTTTGCAGGGTTGGACCATCAGCGATTGGGTCGGAAAAAGGAATACCTAACTCTAAGGCATCAGCACCGTTTTCTACGAGGCAATTAACAATATCCGTTGAGGTTTCAACATCAGGGTCGCCTAATGTAACGAAGGGCACAAAGGCGCCTTCCTGTTTGGCGGCTAATTGCTCGAACATTGCTTTATATCTATCCATTGCTATTCTCCTGCTTGTTCGTTTGTGTCAGCAACAACACGGTCGCCAATGATGTCGTAAACGTGAGATAAGTCTTTGTCACCACGACCAGAAAGGTTAACCACAAAAATGCTTTCTTCTTCGGCTTCATCGGCCATGTTTAAGGCATGAGCAAGGGCATGAGACGATTCTAACGCTGGAATAATGCCTTCTTTTTGTGCCAGTAATTGGAAGGCGTTTAGTGCTTCGTCATCGTCGATAGCTACGTATTGCGCGCGTCCGGTTGCGTGCAAATGCGCGTGTTGTGGACCTACCGCAGGATAATCGAGCCCTGCTGAAACCGAGTAAGATTCTTCAATTTGCCCCACTTCATCTTGCATAATGTAACTGTAGGTTCCATGTAAAATGCCTTTGCTGCCGGTACTGATAGCCGCGCCGTGGTGGCCTGTGTGAATGCCTTTACCGCCGGGTTCTACGCCAATTAATTTAACGTTTTCATCGTCGATGAAGTCGGCAAACATGCCAATGGCGTTTGAACCGCCACCCACGCAGGCGATTATCGCATCCGGTAAACGACCTTCTTTTTCCATAATTTGACGCTTGGTTTCTTCCCCAATCATGCGATGAAATTCGCGAACAATGGTAGGGAAGGGGTGAGGACCGGCGGCCGTACCCAGCAAATAATGGGTATCTTCATAAGTTGCAGACCAGTCGCGCATAGCCTCATTTACAGCGTCTTTTAATGTGCCTGAACCGGAATCAACGGGAATCACTTCCGCGCCCATTAAACGCATTCTAAAGACGTTTGGTGCTTGGCGTTCAACGTCTTTTGCGCCCATGTAGATTCGTGCTTTTAAGCCCAGCAATGCACACGCAAGGGCTGTGGCGGTGCCGTGTTGACCTGCGCCAGTTTCAGCAATCACGTACTTTTTGCCCATTCGTTTGGTGAGCAGTGCCTGACCTAAAACTTGATTCGTTTTGTGCGCGCCGCCGTGAAGTAAATCTTCACGTTTTAAATAGAGTTTAACGTTTGGATTACTCACTAAGTTGCGGGTCAGGGTGAGCGCTGTAGGACGACCCGCGTAGTCGTGGAGCAAACCCATAAACTCTTTTTGGAATTCAGGATCGTTTTGCGCATCAATGAAAGCTTGTTCTAGCTGGTCCAATGCGGGGATCAACAATTCCGGCACATACATGCCACCGAAATCGCCGAACTTACTGTCTAATTTATTCATTGTTTAAAACTCGCTTTTAATAGGCTCTTAGTGCGGTAAACGCTTGCTGGATCAAAGTGTCATCTTTAATCCCCGGAGCGCTTTCTACACCTGAATTAATATCGATTAAGGCTGCGCCTTGTGCGCCAGCAGTGGACACATTGTCGGGATTTAACCCGCCCGCCAGTGCAATGTTGGATTTATCGTTTAGGGCATCAAGCAACTGCCAGTTAAATTGTTGCCCAGTGCCGCCGGATTGGGTGCCAACCTGACAATCTAACAAGAATAAGTCAACTTGTTGCTCGTTAAGCGGTGGAAGCATATCGCTATTTGCTTTGACACCTTTAGCCTTCCAAATTTGGCAGTAAGACGGTAATTGTTGGCGCAATGCATCAATGTAAGCTTGGTCTTCTTTTCCGTGTAATTGCACCGCCGTTAATTGAAGCTGCGTCGCATATTCAACAACAATGTTGATGTCAGCGTTCACAAATACGCCAACATAGTGATGAGAACATGCAGCGACAATGGATTTCGCTTTCTCCAAAGTTACTTTACGTTTTGATGCTGGTGCGAAGATCAATCCTAAGTAGCTCGCGCCCGCCATTTTTGCTGCAATGGCATCTTGCTCACGGGTAATACCGCAGACTTTGACGTTACCGTGAGTCAGCCTAGCAGCGGCTTGTTTTACATCGGCTTGCGCCATTAACGAGCTGCCCACCAAAAAGCCGTCTACTAAAGGCGCTAAACGCCTGACATCTTGGTAGGTGTAAATGCCGGATTCGGAAATTAGCAGGCGCTTTCTGCCGTTTTCATCGCTTTGTTTGTGATTTTGACTAAGCAATGGCGCGAGCATTTCAGTGGTAGCAAGATCGGTGCTTAAATCGCGTAAATTACGGTTATTAATGCCGATGATATCAGCGCCAAGGGCAATGGCGCGATGGGCTTCTTCCTCGTTACTCACTTCCGTTAAAATGCCCATGTTGTAGCTTTTCGCCAATTCTGCCAATTCCCGATATTCATCATCGTTTAGCACAGAAAGCATCAGCAACACTGCATCGGCATTGTGATAACGAGCAAGGTGAATTTGGTATGGGTCAACAAAGAAATCTTTGTTTAATACTGGAATGCTAACCTTGCTGGTAACGTAATCTAAATATTCAAATTTGCCCTGAAAATACTTTTCATCGGTGAGTACAGAAAGTGCCGATGCATAAGGTTCATAGGCGTCGAGAATTTCGTCTAAGTCGAACGGGTCGCGAATAAGTCCTTTGGAGGGAGACGCCTTCTTGCATTCCAAAATGTAACCGGCGTTAGGCTTGGATAACGCATCGTAAAAGCTGCGCGTGGATGGTTTCAGGTTTTGCACAAAGCTTTCCATCGGCAGTGTTTTTTTGCGCTCGACTAATTCAATTCGTTTATCGGCAACGATTTTGTCTAGGATGTTGCCAGCCTTGTTCGTTTTTGTCTGGCTGATGCGCGCGCTGTTGCTAATGGTTTCAAATGGCGCGCCACTTTGCATCGACTCAATCGCCATTTTCGCACCCGCAGCGAAGCTTTCTGCTTTACCACACAATTTTAATAGCGCACCTGCATTGGCGGCAATATTGTCGCGGTGAGCAACATCCCCTTTGCCTTGTAACACCTCGGTGATCATGGCGCGGTTTTCGTCTGGCTCACCGCCTTTTATGGCGTCCAATGTATAATGTGGCAGGTCGAAATCTTCCGGTGTTAGGTGATACAACAAAATCTCATTGCCTTGCACCTCTGCCACTTGTGTTGGGCCGTGCAAGCCAATTTCATCGAGTCCACTACCGTGCACTACCATGGCATGTTGGTAGCCCAAAAGTTGTAACGTTTTGGCGTAAGGCTCTACCAATTCCGGTGCGTAAACGCCGGTGACAATATGACTTGGGCGCGCAGGGTTGAGCAATGGACCAAGTAAGTTAAATAAGGTGCGCGCTTTAATTGTGGTGCGTACATTCATGGCGTGTTTGATGCCCGCATGATAATTCGGCGCGAATAAGAAGCAAAACTGGCTTTCATCTAAACATTGGCGGGCAATGTCGGCAGACATGGTTAAATTCAAACCAAATTGTTCGAATAGATCTGCTGAACCTGATTTGCTCGACACGCTTCTATTGCCATGTTTTGCCACGGTTAACCCGCAACTTGCCACTACAATTGCCGCCGCCGAGGAGATATTAATGGTGTGATGACCATCACCCCCAGTGCCAACAATATCAGCAAATTGATAAGCAGGGCGGGCGATAGGCGCTGCATGTTCAATCATAGCTTTAGCTGCGCCAGCGAGCTCTTCTGGTGTTTCGCCGCGCACTTTTAGCGCACTTAACATAGAGGCAAGAATGATGTCATCCATTTGCCCGGATACCACTTCGGTAAAAAATGCCTGAGTTTCTTTCAGGCTGAGCGTGTCGCCTTGCAGCACTTTGTGCAAAAGCGGTAGAACATTAGCACGCATTTGGCTCTCCTGATTGAATCAAATAATCAATACTTTGGCGCAATAATTGACTACCTTGCGCGGTTAAAATGGATTCTGGATGGAATTGGAAACCCAACATGCGTTGTGCTTGGTGGTACACGCACATGGGAATGTGGTCTGAATGCGCTAAAACTGATAACGAATCAGGTATGGTTGCTGCCATCAGTGAATGGTATCTGGCAATAGTAAAACCTTGCTCTAACCCTGCAAACATGCGGTTTTCACAATGAGTAAGTGGTGATGATTTTCCATGCATAGCTTGTGGCGCGCGGTCTATGATGCCGCCATAATGTTGTACGATGGCTTGGTGTCCTAAACAAATGCCAAGTACGGGAAATTCACCAGCTGCTTGTTCAATTAACGTCAGCATATTACCTGCGCTGCTTGGGTTTCCCGGCCCCGGTGATAGCATCAACAGTGTATTTGGGCCTTGGTCACGCATAAACGACATCACTTTTTCCACGGAAACGTTATTACGAAACACGGTGAGTTTGTGACCTAAAACCCGTAATTCATCGACTAAGTTGTAGGTAAATGAGTCGATATTGTCGATAAGTATAATGTGAGCTTGTGCCATGTTTGTGCTCCTTAACCTTGCTGCTGTGCGTGGGATTGCAAAATGGCAGAAATCACGGCTTGTGCTTTGCTGCGGGTTTCGTCGGCTTCACTTTGTGGTATGGAGTCGTATACCACGCCAGCACCTGCTTGAACGTGCGCGACTTGGTCTTTTACAAACGCGGAGCGGATAACAATACAGGTATTCAAATCGCCTTTGCCGGTAAAAAAGCCTACGGCACCGCCGTAACTGCCGCGTCGCTCACCTTCTACATCACGAATCAGTTGTGCGGCACGGACTTTAGGTGCGCCCACAAGTGTGCCCATGTTCATGCAAGCTTGATAGGCGTGGAGCGCGTCTAGGTCGTGCCGTAATTGACCTACCACGCGAGACACCAAATGCATCACATGGGAATAACGGTCAACCTTAAGTAAATCTCTTACGTAACGTGTGCCTGCTTCGGAAACGCGGGCAATATCGTTACGGGCTAAATCAACCAGCATGATGTGTTCGGCTTTTTCTTTGTTGTCTTCGCGCAGTGTGAGTTCAATACGGCTGTCTAAATCTGGATCTATTTCACCGTTTGCGCGTTTCCCTCGAGGGCGAGTTCCGGCAATGGGGTAAACTTCCACTTGATTGCTTTGCTTTTCGTATTTCACCGCCAGTTCTGGCGATGCACCAAAAATCGCGAAGTCTTCGTCCTGAATATAGAACATGTACGGACTCGGATTATTTTGCTTGAGTTGTGCGTAGGCTTTAAACGGCGCGGGGCAAGGCAAACTAAAGGTTCGTGAGGGAACAACTTGGAAAATATCCCCTGCCAGAATGTTCTCTCTTAGGCGTAAAACATTGTTGCAATACACGTCATCGGATTGATTTTCTCGCATATCCAAGGTCGTAACGGGGGATGTAATGACTTCATCAATAGGCGTTAACTCACTAATAACCTGTTTGATTTTTTCAAGACGCTGACTAATCGCAAAATAGCTGTTTGCCACGGCTTTACCACTGAATACGCTACCAATAATTTCAGTGCTTCGTTGTTGGTGATCGATATGAATTAACGTTTCAGCTAAATAGAAGACGTAATCTGGGCAAGTGTTTGGTCCTTGCGGCACGTCCTGAATTGGTTCAAAAGAGGCGTACAGGTCGTAGGCAAAAGTACCGCCGACAAAAATGGACAACGGATTTTCCCGAAGCGGCACCAATGCATTTTGCAGAACACGCAACACGTCGAAAACAGACGTTTGCTTTAGCTTGGTGTCTTCGTCGAGGTCGTTGTCAGGTTCAGGGAAGGTGAGTTGCAATGAGGTTTGGCTTTGCTGGCTGATAAATTGGCTAAGGTGCTGTTGTATAACGGGGAGCACTTGCTGACCATTTTCCGTTAACGCGGTGCAATTGACTTGGTGTCCGTTGCAAACCACTTTCACTGCCGCATCAACCAAAATCATACTATTGATGCTGTCTTTGCTTTCTATCTCAGCCGATTCTAAAAGCAATGCATTTTTACGTTGATGACATAGTGTTTGAAAGGCAAGCAGTGGATTTTCAATATAATCACATTGCATTTCAATGCTTTCTACCTTACCTGCTTGTTGACTTAATTCGGCTAAACTCATTAATCGTTATCTCTTAAAAAAGCTAACTGACTACGGATTGACTGATAACAGATACAAAAAAACCCGCTCTTGTTAGCGGGTTTTTGACATGTTTGATACAAATATAAGGCATCACAACCCGCGCGTTAGGGGAAGTGCCACCACCAGTTGTTGTTAGCGATTGTTTGCATCAAATGTGTCATCAGAATTCGGTTCTTTTTGTTACGTTCTTTACGTTCTTAGGTTACGTTTTCTTGATAATTATCCGCGAACTGGGCCCGCGAAAAAGCCTGTATAGGGGATAACAAATGCAGGTTAATGTCAAGGGGTATTTCTAAAACCAATTTGAATTATTTTCATATGATATTTCAATCTAACGGATAATCTCATTTTCTTTTTGAGGATTTGCGGAATTTGGGAAAATAGCGCGTTAAAGAGGTTTTGACTTAGCTCGGCTTCCAGTATCATAAGCGCCCTAAATTTTTAGATACTCTGAGCCTTGGCTACTACATGAGCAAAATCGACTTACATTGTCACACGCTTTATTCCGATGGCGCACTCGCACCAGCAGAATTGCTAATGCGAGCCCACAATCAGCAAGTGGATGTATTGGCGATTACTGATCATGACACGGTTGATGCAATTTCCGAGATTATTGCGCTGCAAAGTGCTGAAAAACGCGAACTGCATATTATTCCCGGGGTCGAAATTTCCACGGCGTGGCATGGGTTTGATATTCATATTTTGGGTTTGAATGTTCATTGGCAAGATGCACAATTTACGCAACGTTTAGCGCAGCAACAAAGCACGCGATTACAGCGCGCAGAAGAAATGGCCGAGAAGTTAGAAAAGGCCGGTTGTGAAGGAATATTTGAGACTGCTCAGAAACTTGCTGGGAAAGGCCAAATTACCCGAGCGCATTTTGCCAGAGCGCTTATCGCTTCTGGAAAAGTAAGTCATTTTCAGCAGGCGTTTAAACAGTATCTTGCTAAAGGCAAGCGGGCGTTTGTAAAACCAAATTGGATAAGCGTTATCGAAGCGGTGCAGTGGATCACGGATGCCGGCGGCACAGCAGTATTAGCGCATCCAAGCCGATATGATTTATCGGCAAAATGGTTAAGGCGTTTAATGCTAGAATTTAAAGAGGCAGGTGGTGAAGGCATTGAAGTCATGTATCCCGGACTATCACCCTCATTAAAGAATCAACTTGCTATGTATGCCAAAGAGTATGGTTTTTACGGGTCGATGGGATCGGATTTTCATGCGCCGGGTCGCTGGTGTGAATTGGGCCGACATTTATCCATGCCTGAACACGTTATCCCTGTTTGGGATGCGTGGAGCGAAACAACAAAAATGCAAGTAAACGCATGACATTGGTGTCTAGGCGAAATCAATAGCAACCGCTTGTTTATCAAAATGCGTTAACAGCAGCAAAAGAAGAACACACTATGAGCCAGTTTTTTTACATTCATCCAGACAACCCGCAGCAGCGACTGATCAAACAGGCGTGTGAAATTATTAACGATGGTCATGTGGTGGTGTACCCCACTGATTCGGGTTATTCCATTGGTTGTCAATTAGATAACAAAGCCGCGTTAGAGCAATTGTGTCGCGTGCGTCAAATTGACAAAAACCACAACTTTACGCTGATGTGTCGCGATATGTCGGAATTATCCGTTTATGCAAGGGTCGACAACCAAGCATTCCGTACCATTAAAAATAATACTCCGGGGCCGTATACTTTTATCCTTAAAGCCACGAAAGAAGTGCCTAAACGCTTATTAAACCCGAAGAAGAAGACCATTGGAATACGCGTACCCGATAACAACATTGCGCTAGCCCTTTTAGAAGAATTGGGCGCGCCGTTGATGTCATCAACCCTGATATTACCGGGTAATACTGAAGCAGAATTCGACCCAGAAACCATTCGTGACAGGTTAGAGAAGCAAGTAGGACTCATTATCAATGGTGGATATTTAGGTGAGCAACCTACCTCTATCATTGATATGTCAGAAGGTGAGCCTGTATTGCTTCGACAAGGCAGCGGTGACGTGTCTGTATTTGGTTTGTAAGGCTTTTTTGTGACCCAAAAGCCGCAACTTACCGCCACTGAAAACGGGCTCTCGGAACCCGTTCAACAGCCATTGCCGTTAGCGTTTGTTAATGGTGAGGCCATGTTGGAAAAGCCCGAGGATCTTTACATCCCGCCAGATGCGTTGGAAGTCATACTCGAAGCGTTTGAAGGGCCGTTAGATTTGCTGCTTTATCTTATTCGCAAACAAAAATTCGATATTGCCACGCTACCGATTTTGAACATCACAAAACAGTACATGGAATACGTGGATGTGATGAAAGATTTAAAGTTAGAATTGGCCGCCGAATACCTAGTAATGGCAGCGATTTTAGCAGAGGTAAAATCCCGTGTGTTGTTGCCTAAACGGGCCTCGGAAGAGGACGAAGAAGACGACCCAAGGGCAGAATTAATTCGCCGCTTGCAAGAATACGAAGCGATTAAACGAGCGGCACAATCTATGGACGAGTTGCCACGGTATGGACGCGATTTCTTTGTGGGGCAGGCAAATGCTTCGGAATCTTGTGAACCTATCCGCATTTTACCGGAAGTCACATTGCAGGAGTTAGTGTTAAGCTTTCAACAAGCAATGCAACGAGCCGCCTCGTTTGAGCATCATCATATTCAAAAGGAAACACTCAGTACCCGAGAACGTATGAGCCTGATTTTAGATGTGATTCAGGCGGGCATGTTTACCTCGTTTTCAGCCTTGTTTCAGGCCGAAGAAGGTAAAGCAGGCGTTGTTGTTACTTTTCTCGCCGTATTAGAATTGGCAAAGGAAAAGATGATAGAAGTGGTTCAAGCCGAACCGTATAGCGATATCCATGTACGAGTGAACGTGAAAGAAGGTGAGTTTAACTTGGGCTGATATGTAAGGTCTGAGCTTGAAGGTTTAGAATTTGAGGTAAGTAGCAAGCAGAGCAGCAAAAATGGCAAAAAAGAAGGCGTCAGATACACAACTTAAACAAATTATTGAAGCTGCTATTTTTGTGAGTGATACGCCACTGTCGTTGGAAAAACTGCAAACAGTGATATTGCAGGAGTTCAATTTGGGTAGTCGCAAATTGAAATCGTTACTTAACTCGCTAACGTTAGACTACGCCGCGAAAGGAATACATTTAGTGGAAGTCGCATCAGGTTATCGCTTTCAATCTGATGATAGTTTGAGTCCGTGGGTTAGCCGATTATGGCAAGAGCAGGTACCCAAATACTCACGGGCATTACTGGAAACATTAAGTTTGGTGGCTTATCGACAACCTATTACTCGGGGTGAAATTGAAGATGTGCGTGGTGTATCAGTCAGTAGTCACATTATGAAAACCCTAGTGGAAAGAGATTGGGTAAAAGTGGTTGGACATAAAGAAGTGCCGGGAAGACCCGCGCTCTATGCAACGACTAAAGGCTTTTTAGATTACTTCTCGCTAAACAGTTTGGATGAATTGCCATCAATGGGGCTGTTTGAGCAACAAGCGCAACATGCGTCAAACCCAATAATCGAACCTGTTGAGTCTCAGGTTAAATCAGGCTCAGCTAATGAAACGCAGGACGAAGAATTAACAAATGAGTGAAAAATTACAGAAAGTGCTTGCCAATGCTGGCGTAGGCTCGCGTCGTAAAATGGAAACATGGATTGAAGCCGGGCGTATTTCCGTTAACGGTAAGGTGGCAACACTGGGCGCTCGAGTCGAACCGGAAGATGAAATTCGTTGCGATGGGCAAGTTATTGCCAAACAACACCAGCAATCTTTTTGCCGCGTCATCATGTACAACAAACCCGAGGGTGAAATTTGTAGTCGCGATGATCCAGATGGTCGTAAAACCGTATTTGAACGTTTGCCTCGTATTCAGCATGGTCGTTGGATTTCAGTGGGTAGATTAGACATCAATACCAGTGGTTTATTGTTATTTACTAACGATGGTGAATTAGCTAATCGCTTAATGCATCCAAAACATGTCATCGAACGTGAATATGCCGTGCGAATATTTGGTGAAGTCGAAGACAGTCATATCAACGCTCTGAAAAATGGCGTGACATTAGACGATGGTCCGGCAAAGTTCACTCAAATTATCAGACGGAAATCAGAAGAAGACAGTCTAAATCAATGGTTTGATGTGGTGTTAACCGAAGGTCGCAACCGCGAAGTTAGGCGCTTATGGGAAAGCCAGTCTTTGCAGGTGAGCCGCTTAATGCGATTACGCTTTGGCGATTTAAAACTGACTAAACGTTTACCGCAAGGTGGTTGGGTAGAATTAGAGCTCTCTGACGTTAACAAATTGCGTAAATCGGTGCAGTTGCCGCCAGAAAGAGAGTCTTTAGTGAAAGTGAAACAGGAAAAATTGGATCATGTTCGTTTAAGTCGTATGCGTCGTTCGATTAAAAAACACAATTTGAAAAACAGAAACGATTCCAATTAACCAGTAAAATGCGGATCATCGCCCGCCAGTTGGCTAAGCGAGTCGATTGGTAAATAGAAAGATCCGCTTTCTTCAAAACTACGTTATAAAACAATCTTATGCCTAAAGTTTCTTTATCCAAATGGTTGGCTTTAACGCTTGTTGTTGCTACCAGTTTATTGTCTGGTTGCTCGTCATTTGTGTCGGGTGCCACCAAGAACCTAGCGAATCAATTGCAGTCAACCATCAGTAATCATAATGATCCCGAATTAGTAAAAGATGCGGTGCCAGCGTACATGTTGATGGTGGAAAGCTTGTTGCGTAGTGATCCTGATAACGTGGATTTGTTAGTCGCCTCGTCTTCATTGTATAGCGCTTATGCTTCGGTGTTTGTGGATGATTTAAATCGCCAGCAGCGTTTGTCGACGCGTGCTTTTCTTTACGGCAAACAGGCTATTTGTGAGTACAAAAAAGATTACTGCGATATTGATAAGCTGCAAGTTGATGCGCTTAAAGCCACGCTAGATAAGATGGATGAAGATGATGTTTCCATGCTGTTTGCTTTAGGATCTGCGTGGGCTGGTTGGATAAAAAGTCACAGTAACGATTTTAATGCTGTGGCAGATGTGCCAAAAATTGAAATCATCATGCGTCGTATCGTTGCCTTAGATGAAGGTTATCAAAATGGTAATGCGCATTTGTATCTTGGGGTGCTTGCCACCTTAATTCCACCAACACTTGGCGGTAAGCCAGAAATCGGCAGAATGCATTTTGAGCGCGCTATGCAGTTGTCTAATGGTGAAAACTTAATGGTACATGTGACATTTGCCCAACAATATGCGCGATTGTTGTTCGATCGAGAGTTACATGACCGACTTTTACGTCAAGTGATGCAATCCGATGCTAAAGCAGAAGGTCTCACATTGACCAACTGGCTTGCTAAACAGCGGGCAGAAGAATTATTAACCAGTGCAGACGACTATTTTTAACAGGAGACAAACATGAAGTTAATGCAGTCATTGAGACTGGCGCTTGTCTTGAGTGCAATTGGATTTTCGGCACAAGCCGTTACCTTGAAAATAGCTACTTTGTCCCCTGAAGGCTCAAGCTGGATGCAAAAGTTCCGGGAAAGCGCAAAGGAAATCAAGGCTCGTACCGACTCCCGTGTCAAAATTAAATATTATCCGGGTGGCGTGATGGGAGATGACGCGGCGGTACTGAAAAAAATCCGTATTCGTCAATTACACGGTGGCGCAATGACAGGTGGCAGCCTCGCGCGTTTTTACAAAGACAGCCAAGTGTATTCTATGCCACTTAAATTCGACTCATTAGCACAAGTTGAGCATGTGCGTAGTGTTATTGACCCTATCATTGTCGAAGGCTTTGAAGAGGGCGGTTTTGTGACTTTTGGTTTGGCTGGCGGTGGTTTTGCTTACTTAATGTCGAAAGAGCCAATTACTAACCCTGAACAAATGAAGCAACACAAAGTGTGGACACCAAGCACTGATGAAGTTTCAAATGCCTCTTTTGAAGCGTTTGATATTTCGCCTATCCCATTGCCGATTGGTGATGTGTTAGCAGGGTTACAAACAGACTTAATAGACACGATTGCAACTTCACCCGTTGCGGCCATTAACTTGCAGTGGCACACGCAGCTCAAATACGTGACAGAAGTGCCTATTATCTACATTTATGCAGTATTGGCCGTTGATAAAAAAGCCTTTAAAAAGATTAAAGCAGCAGACCAAAAAGTCGTGCGCGAAGTAATGACTAAGGTGTTTACTCAGTTAGATGCGGAAACTCGCAATGATAACCAAAAGGCGCTTGCCGCGTTGGAAAAGCAAGGTATTGAGATTTTAAAACCGTCTGCGTCCGATTTGGCTATGTGGCAAGAAAAGGCACAATTAGCAGAAGCTAACTTAATGAAAAGTGCGGCGCTTTCGCCAAGTATGATTGAGTTGTTGAATAAAACCTTATCTAGCTATAACGCAAAACAATCGGCTACCTCGCCGTAGTTGTTTCGTTCATGTTGAATTACATTACTCATTTTTTAGCACGCGTGGAAAGGGGCTTTATGACGCTCCTTTTCTTCTCTTTGCTCTTTATTGCAGCTCTGCAAATTGTGCTACGAAATATCTTCGATTCTGGCCTGCTTTGGGGCGATGATTTTATTCAGTCGGTAGTGCTTTGGATTGGCTTTGTAGGCGCTATGTATGCCTCACGCAATGCTAGTCACATTAACATCGATGTTATCTCACGTTTTCTACCTGCTGCTTTTAGCGCTTTTGTATACCGAGCTGTTTACGGCTTAACCAGCATCATTTGTGCCGCCGCAGCGTTTTTTAGTGGGCAATTTGTGCAGCTAGAAATGGAAGACAGTGTAAACGCCTTTTTGAATGTGCCGATATGGGTAGTCGAAATCATTATTCCTATTTCCTTTGCCGTGATTGGCGTGCGTTATTTACTGCTGATGTTTAACCCTGCTAATGCGCATCATGACGGAGTGAATAGTTAGCATGTTATTGGCTCTGGTTCTTTCAATTGTTTTTGTTGCCTTGCTAGGCATGCCTCTGTTTATTGCGATTCTTGCGATTGCCATGGTTGGTTTTCATTTCGCTGACATCGACTTGATGGTTATCGCCATTGATTTGTATCGGATTGTGCAAACGCCACTGCTTGAGGCTATTCCACTATTTACCTTCGCCGGATACTTACTCAGTGCCAGTCACAGCTCTCAGCGTTTAGTACGAGTAACGCAAGCGCTGTTAGGGTGGTTGCCAGGAGGCTTAGCCATTGTCGCGTTAATTGCCTGTGCTTTATTCACAGCGTTCACGGGAGCTTCTGGCGTTACCATTGTTGCGTTGGGCGCTTTGTTGTATCCCGCGTTAAAGCAAGCAGGCTATAACGGACGTTTCAGTTTAGGTTTAGTGACTAGTTCTGGCAGTTTAGGTTTGTTATTCCCGCCCTCGTTACCCCTTATTTTGTTTGGTGTTATTGCCTTGCAAATGGAAATTCCGGTGGCAATGAGTATAGAAGACTTATTGGTTGCAGGACTGTTACCAGGCTTGCTTATGATTGCTTTGTTGGCATTGTGGAGCATTCTTGGGCAAGGAGGTAAAACACCTTCAACGCAGCCTTTTTCATGGCAAGAAGTGAGCCAAAGCATTAAAGAAGCGAAATGGGAAATACCGTTACCGCTTATTTTGTTAGGTGGCATTTATTCTGGCATTTTTGCTTTATCTGAAGCAGCGGTAGTAACCGTTATCTATTTACTGATTGTTGAAGTGTGGGTGTACAAAGACATCAAGCTAAAGCAATTACCAGAGCTGGTTTCTGAAGCCATGGTCATGGTCGGCGGTATTTTGGTGATTTTGGCCAGTTCTTTGGTGCTCACGAGTTACTTTATTGAGATTGAGGCTCCAACAGCATTGTTCGATTGGGTAACGCAACATATCGAGAGTCCGTTAAGCTTCTTACTAATATTAAACGTGTTTTTGCTAGTGCTAGGCGCGTTTCTCGATATCTTTTCGGCGATTGTGATTATGGTGCCGTTATTATTACCGATTGCGGCTTCCTTTGGTGTGCATCCTGTGCATTTAGGCATTATCTTCCTTGCGAACATGCAGATTGGTTATATGACGCCGCCTGTGGGGATGAATTTATTTATTGCCAGTTATCGTTTTGGTAAGCCCATTACCGAAATTTATCGCTCGACCATTGGCTTTATGTTGGTGCTATTGTTGGCGCTGGCCGTTATCACGTATTGGCCGCAACTGTCTTTGGTGTTTGTGAGTTAAGTATGGTCTTTCTGCTTTATTTTCTTCAGTATCGGTCGAGTTTATCCCGTTGATGAATGGTTGGTAGCGAGCTCATGAAAATGCGCTCGCTACACTCACGGTAGTGAGACCCTATGATGAGATTAACCTTCACTTGATTTGGGCGCTACAGCAAGAAATTCAATATGGAAGCTTGTGCCAACACCTAACTCACTTTCACAGCGAATATTGCCACCTAGTCGAATTGTGGCAATATTGCTGATAATTTGTAGTCCTAAACCACTTCCACCTTGTCCTCGTTTAGTTGTGTAAAACGGCTCGAATATCTTTGCGATTCTGTCTTTGGCAATGCCTTTTCCGTTGTCTGTAAATACGAGGTAGATCTTTTGCGGTTGGGTATTTAACGCTTTTATTTGAATTTTAATATTTCCGCTATGGCGGTTCTCAAAGGCATGAATTATTGAGTTCATGGCCAAGTTTGTGATCATTTGAGCCAATGCGCCAGGGTAGCTGTCTATTACGATGTCATCTGGGCAGTCCAGTTGAATACTAATGTGTTCCGACTTGAGCTTTGGTGTTAGGCTCATAATGATTTCTTCCATGTAATGGTGCAGATCAAACACTCGGCGTTGTTGAGATATTTGGTCAACCGAGACTTCTTTAAAGCTGCCGATAAGATCAGATGCTCTGTGCAAGTTAGACAACACAATTTCCGCACTGTCTCGAATATTGTTGAGTTGGGTAATAAATTCAGAACGTTTTAAGCGATTTTCACTCAAGGCTGTTTGAATGTTATTGCTGCGTTCAATTAGGTTTGAAGCTGCGGTAACACTAATTCCAATTGGGGTGTTAATTTCATGAGCTACGCCTGCAACCAATCCCGATAATGAAGCGCCTTTCTCTGCTTCAATTAGTTGCTTTTGGGCGTCTAATAATTCACTTGTTCTTGACGATATTTCTTTTTCCAAAGCGGCTTTCTGCTTCGCAAGAGTACGCGTGCGATATCGGTGGGAGAAAAAGAAGATAAGAATAGAGGCTAAAATGAGCAGCACGTAAAGCACAGGTTCTTGCCACCAAGGTGTCAGGATAACGATGCGTAACGATGTGGGGTGAAGCCCATTGGTTATTGGATATGTGTTGCTTTGAATTTGGAAGATGTAATTTCCTGAATCGATTCCACTAAAGTCAACTTGATTGCTACTTTCCATTGGCGACCATGCGTCATTGAAATTGACAAGTCGGTATGAGTATTGATTCTGAGTGTTGTCGTTAAAAGTCAGCGCTGAGAATCGAATGCGGATATTTTTAACAGAGTGGGGTAATACCAACGGTGTTTCGTTGTTGAAGTCATACTTAGGTGCGCGCTTCCCATCGACCCAAACGCCAGTAATTTGTGGCTTTACCTGCATAGTTGTGCCGTGTTTTATTGATGCTTTAACTTGGAGTATTCCACCTGTTCCACCAAAATACAGGGCATTATCATTAGCTTTTAGTACAGCATTCGCGGTGAATAGGTTGTCTTTAATGATGTCGCTTTGATCATGAGTAATGAAGAAGTTTTGCTCACGTTTAAATTGCGCTAACCCTGAGTTGGTGCTTAACCATAAGTTTCCATAACTATCTTCAGCCATGGCTTGAACCGAGCTGTTTGATAATCCATCGCGGTTGGAAAAACGCTCGAATGTGTCGGTAACGTCAATTAATCTATTGAGGCTACTTGAGGTCCCCATCCACATTTCACCATCGGAAGTTTGTAAAACGCTATTAATTGAGCCGAAGCTAACGGAGCCAGCTTGATTAGGTGTGTGTTGATAACGGAAGAAACGAGTTCTTCCCGGGTCTAAGCGATTCACACCTGCGTTATAGGTCCCAGCCCAGATTCGGGCGCGACCATCTTCATATAAAGAGGTAACTCGGTTAGCGGAAATGCTGTCTGGAATATTCGGATCGTGGCGAAACACACGAAGCTGGCGGCCATCGTAACGGTATAGACCGTTAAAGTCGGTAGCAACCCACAAGTTATTGCCGGAATCAACGAGCAGGTCGTTGATTGTGAATGTATTACCCAATGTGCGTTTTTCTAAAACGTGGCTTTTATCTTCATAGTGGCTTCTATCTTCAGACAGCCTACCTAAGCCATGACTGCTACCCAACCATAAACGTCCTTTTTCATCTTCGGAAATGGCGAAAACTTGAATAAGGCTATTCAAGTTTTCAATCGGGTGTTGATGCAACTCATTGTCTTTTAATTCGAGTAAACCGGTGTCACTTCCAACCCAAATGCGGCCACTTTTATCTTGAAAAAGGTCATACACATGATTCACTTCCATTAGCCCCATATTGGAAGAATGAAAGGTGTTAAAAGGCTTAAAAATGCTTGGAGACAAGTCAATTCGAGTTAAGCCTGCATAGCGGGTGGCAACCCACATGCTTTGGTCATCATCAAAGTAAATATCTCGAATATCATCATGAGGCAGTAACGCGTAGTTCATATCGTTAACAAGCTGAGTGAAGCGTTCTTGTTCTGGATCGAAGCGGAATAACCCCTTTTGTGTTCCAACCCAAATAGCGCCATCTGGTGACTCTACGAGTTTAGTAATGGCAGCTTCAAAAGGCTGATTTGGAGCAATATTGAACTCATAAAATTGAGCGTTTTTGTAGTCCAATCGTCCAAAGCCCGTTTCGGTGCCAATCCAAAGCTGATTATTTTTATCAACGAGCAAACTGCGGGTAAGAGAATGGCTGATGGAGTGCAGGTTCGCATTATCAAGTCGATAATGTTTAAACACCCCTTTCTCTGGATTAATTAATTGGTTGAGTCCATTTTGTGTGGCAATCCATATGTCACCTTCTTGGGTTTCTGCAATGCTCCAAACGCGGTTGTGGTTTAAACTACTTTCATCATTCTCGTTATGGCGATATACCCGAAAGTGTTGATTGGCTTCATTATATACCGCTAAGCCTCCACCATTTGTTCCAATCCAAATTTGGCCTTTGGCATCTTCATAGAAGGTTTGAATATAGTCACTGCCAATACTGTGTGGATCAGTAGAAACATGCTTGAAATACTTGATTAAGGAGAGTTGGCTGTCGTATAGGGCTAAACCATTGCCCCAAGAGCCTACCCAGATACGGTTTTGGGAGTCTTTAAAGATGTTACCAGCGTCAGGAGTAGCAATATTTAAACCTTCATGTGAGCCTGTAGAGTATACCTCGAAGGTATAGCCGTCATAACGAATGAGTCCTTTTGGGGTGCCTAACCAAAAATAACCGTCATTGTCTTTTAATAAAGAAAAGATAGTCGTTGCAGGTAATCCATCGTCAATAGAATAGCGCTCGATGGAGGAAAAGTAGGTTGCCTTAGCATATGTACTCAGAGAGAGCATGAAAAATATAATAGTAATGGTATGGAAAATACGTATGTAATTCATAACGTTATAATAGCTTTCGTTGGTTTTACGCCTGTTTCCCTGTACTGATTCCCATTCTATAAAGTTCATACTCTACATGAATTCAATCCGCCGTGGTAAATATATTTCTTAAAGTGGCGATTGATATAAAGTCATCATCGACAATATCGATTTCTGATGCTGTGCTTTGCCACAGTTTTGTTTATACTACGCAGCTTTCTAAATTGGGCAGTAGTCATGTCCACTCTTTCGTCTACATAAACAGATAAGTGCCAAAAGGTAGAGTAAATGCGCACAAATTATTGCGGCAACATTGATGAATCGTACATCGGGCAAAACGTCACTTTACATGGTTGGGTAAACCGCCGTCGAGATTTAGGTGGGGTTATTTTCTTAGATTTGAGAGATCGTGAAGGCATTGTGCAAGTCGTTTACGATCCTGATTTACCAGAAGTATTTGATAAAGCTAACACCTTAAGGCACGAATTCTGTGTATCGATAAAAGGGATAGTGCGTGCCAGACCTGAAGGTCAGGTCAATAAGAATATGAAAACAGGCGGCATTGAGATTTTAGGTAAAGAGCTTGAAATCCTGAGTAAAGCCGAAGCATTACCACTGGATTTCAATCAAGAGAATAGTGAAGAGCAACGTTTAAAGTACCGTTACCTTGATTTACGTCGTACAGAAATGGCGGATCGAATTAAGTTTCGTGCACGTGTAACTAGTGCAGTACGTCGCTCCTTAGAAGAAGAAGGCTTTTTGGATATTGAAACCCCAATTCTGACCAAAGCAACGCCTGAAGGAGCGAGAGATTATCTTGTTCCGAGTCGTACACACAAAGGGCAATTCTTCGCGTTACCCCAATCACCACAATTGTTTAAACAGTTGCTAATGATGTCTGGTATGGATCGCTATTATCAAATCGTTAAATGCTTCCGTGATGAAGACTTACGTGCGGATCGTCAGCCAGAATTCACCCAAATCGACCTTGAAACTACCTTCTTAGATGCAGAAGGTGTTATGTCCATTACAGAAAAAATGGTTCGTGATTTGTTTAAAACCATGTTGGATGTTGATCTAGGTGATTTCCCAAGAATGCCATATGAAGAAGCGATGCGTCGTTTCGGTAGTGATAAGCCAGATTTAAGAAATCCAATGGAACTCGTTGACGTTGCAGACATTGTTAAAGACGTCGACTTCAAAGTATTCTCAGGCCCCGCTAATGATGCAGATGGGCGAGTTGCTGCCATTTGTGTTCCGGGAGGGGCATCTTTATCCCGCAAGCAAATTGATGAATATACTAAGTTTGTGGGCATATACGGCGCGAAAGGCTTGGCTTGGTTGAAAGTGAACCAACTTGGCGCAGGCGTTGAAGGGTTACAGTCGCCTATTTTGAAGTTCTTAGGTGAAGATGTTGCTAATGCCTTACTAGACAAAGTCGCTGCTAAAGAAGGTGATTTGTTGCTATTTGGTGCTGATTCATGGCAAGTGGTAACTGAGTCTATGGGCGCGTTACGCTTAAAAGTAGGTGAGGACCTTGAGTTACTTGAAGGTGACTGGAGACCATTGTGGGTGACTGACTTCCCAATGTTTGAAATGGTGGATGGCCAACTACATGCGCTACATCACCCGTTTACCGCGCCTCGCGGTTTAACCCCTGAGCAACTTATGGAAAATCCTAAAGAAGCTTTGTCTGATGCTTACGATATGGTTTTAAATGGAGTTGAACTGGGTGGTGGTTCGGTCCGTATTCACCAACAAGATATGCAATCAGCGGTATTTACTTTGCTCGGCATTAATGAAGAAGAAGCACAATCGAAGTTTGGCTTCTTGCTTGAGGCATTACGCTATGGCGCGCCTCCACATGCAGGATTAGCGTTTGGATTGGATCGTCTTGTGATGCTGATGACAGGTGCGGATTCGATTCGTGATGTCATGGCATTCCCGAAAACTACGACGGCCGCATGCCCATTAACGAATGCTCCGGGCGTGGCAAATCCACAGCAGCTTAAAGAGTTAGCAATTGAAACGATTGTAAAAACAGAAACTAATGAATAAATAGATAGGGTTGTTGTATCTATGCAATTAAAGCGGCCAGAATCGGTACTTGTCGTCATTTTTGATGAGCGTAACCGTGTTCTGGCTCTGCAACGAAAAGACGATCCCAATTTTTGGCAGTCTGTTACTGGCTCCCTTGAAACTGATGAAAAACCGATTGAAACAGCAAAAAGGGAAGTCGCAGAAGAAATTGGGATCGATTGTGAGCAACATGCATTACAAATGGTTTTTACGGACATCGTCAATCACTACCCAATTCGGCCCGAATGGCGTTATCGGTATCCCAAAGATTCAATTTTAAACAAAGAGTTTGTCTTTCTTTTGCAAATTCACTCAAGTTTTTCTATTCAATTAACAGAGCACCTCAAATATCAGTGGCTAAGCCCGCAAGATGCAATTGATTTAATGTGGTCTCCCTCTAATAAAAGTGCTATCAAACAATTCTTATTAACACCATCCACAGCCGATGGCTCAGAGTTGGTAGAGGCAGGTTAATGGCGATTATTTTGGGGATTGATCCTGGTTCTAGAGTGACTGGGTACGGCGTAATCAGGCAAATTGGTGGCAAGTCTGAATATCTGGCAAGTGGCTGCATCCGTTTAAAGGCGGAAGAATTAGCTCCTAGACTAAAACAAATATTTAACGGTGTGACTGAGATAATTGAGCAGTTTCAACCAGATTTCTTTGCTATTGAGCAGGTTTTTATGGCGAAAAACCCAGATTCTGCTTTGAAACTTGGACAAGCTCGGGGCGCTGCGATTGTTGCAGCAACAATGAAAGATTTGCCTGTTGCTGAATATTCCGCTAGGCAAATTAAACAATCTGTTGTTGGTAAGGGAAGTGCAGAGAAAACTCAGGTGCAGCATATGGTTGTGCATTTGCTAAAGTTAAGCTCGACCCCGCAAAGCGATGCTGCTGATGCACTCGCTGTCGCGCTCTGCCATAATCATACTCAACAGAGCTTGTTACGAATGTCAGGACAAGCAAAAAAAACGGTTAGAGGCCGTTTGCGCTAATTCCGCGAAAGCTAATTAGCAAATATTTTCATGCAATGGTTGATATGACCCTAGGTTATTGTCTATCATGCTGTATAAAAATACAGTCTAATGGAAGCGTCACATGCTAGGTCGGATTCGAGGAACACTCGCCGAAAAAACACCTCCTTTCGTATTAGTCGACGTCATGGGAGTGGGATATGAAATTCAACTGCCAATGACTAGTCTCTATCAGTTACCCGATGTAGGAAACGAAGTGATCATCTTTACTCACTTTGTTGTGCGTGAGGATGCTCAGTTACTTTTTGGGTTTGCTACAAAAAAAGAAAGAGCCCTATTTCGTGAAGTCATTAAAGCAAATGGTGTCGGCCCTAAACTGGCGTTAACAATTTTATCTGGTATGTCTGCACAGCAGTTTGTTCAAGCTGTACATGATGGTGACATTACTTCATTGGTTAAATTGCCTGGGGTTGGCAAAAAGACCGCAGAAAGATTGGTTGTCGAAATGAAAGATCGCTTAGGTAACTTAGATATTTCCGCTTCAGTGACACTAGATGGGAATGTCAATGTTGATGAGCAAACAACAAGTATCGATACTACTGAAAGCGCTAAATCAGAAGCCATTAGCGCTCTTGTTGCACTAGGCTACTCCCAAGTCCAAGCGACTAAAATGGTGAAAGATGTTTTCCAAGACTCACTGAGCAGTGAAGAACTAATTCGAGCCTCACTCCGCAACATTGCATAAATGCGAATATTTAAAATGAGTAAATAAATAACCATGATAGAGCCTGACAGAATCGTAGAACCAAGTTTAAAAAATGATGAAGAAGTCATTGATAGAGCGATTCGACCCAAGAGTCTTGCTGAATATGTTGGTCAAGATCATGTGAAAGAACAAATGTCGATTTTTATCGAAGCAGCTCGAAATCGGCAGGAAGCACTTGATCATCTACTTATATTTGGGCCTCCAGGGCTAGGTAAAACCACCTTGGCGAATATTGTGGCGAATGAACTAGGAGTGGGTATTAAGACAACATCTGGACCAGTATTGGAAAAGGCGGGTGATCTAGCAGCGATGTTGACAAACCTCGAAGAGCACGATGTGTTGTTTATTGACGAAATTCATCGCTTGAGTCCGGTCGTTGAAGAAGTCTTATACCCTGCAATGGAAGACTATCAGCTCGATATTATGATTGGTGAAGGACCTGCTGCCCGTTCAATTAAGTTAGATTTGCCACCTTTTACTTTAGTCGGCGCTACTACTCGCGCTGGGGCGCTAACTTCCCCCCTAAGAGATCGTTTTGGCATCGTCCAACGATTAGAGTTTTATAATGTGAAGGATCTAACTGGCATTATCGTACGTTCGGCTTCTTATTTAAATATGACACTAAATTCAGAAGGCGCGCTGGAAATAGCAAAACGCTCACGTGGAACGCCTAGAATAGCTAATAGGTTACTAAGACGAGTAAGAGATTTTGCTGAAGTCAAAGCGAAGGGCGACATTACACAAGATGTAGCTGCGTCAGCATTGGATATGCTGGAAGTAGATAAAGAAGGCTTTGATTACATGGATAGAAAGCTACTTTTGACTATTATTGAAAAATTTACAGGTGGTCCAGTAGGGCTAGATAATTTAGCCGCTGCAATTGGTGAAGCCAAAGATACGATTGAAGATGTTATTGAGCCTTTCTTGATTCAACAAGGTTTTTTACAAAGAACACCTAGGGGGCGTTTAGCAACACAAAGGGCGTTTACGCATTTTGGGTTTGGTGAAAGAGTAAATAATGTTTTTTAGTTTGGTGATATAGATAACTGATTAAGATTTTTGAGTAGAATAAAAAAAGCCCACAAATTCTTTTGTGGGCAAAACAACAAGTGTTGAAGGAAATATTTACGAGAGCACGTATTTATAACAAGTAGAAATACGGGCTTAACAACATGTACTGCTCTACAGTGCTGAAAACGGCGTGAATTATAACGTCACAAACGCACGCTTCAAGCTAGATATACTAAGCTTAAACATTAGAAAAACTTATTCAAAAGCTTGTTGAATACTTTTTAGCCTAAGCCAATATTAGTTCAAATTTATAAAAAATTAAATAAAAACAGTTAATTATTTCATCTAAGAATATACATGGTCCGTATTTATTGCCTTTCACCTGTAATCTTCATTAACATTTCTCTTACAAATATTTATGACTTTAGTGAAAACTTTGTTTGTTTTGATATGAAATTGCAGGTGTATTCCTAAGTTCGTATTTTGGAAATACATTTCTTTTATTGAAAAAAACTTATATGAAAAGGTAAACAGCGCTAGGAGTTTAAGGAATAAAATGAAGTTAGAGTCTGCCCTTGAATAACGTCTAAAAGTTCCCATATCCCTCTGAAAATAAATATAATATGAATCAACTGCTGATACCGCTTTAATAATGATCAGATCAGTCATTATTCCCTTGCACTAAAGTATGGGTAAAGATAACTTCTGTTGCTTTTAACGCGTTATTATCTGCAAGCCTAAGAGAATGAGTATAAAAAAGAGCGGAAATGAATTTTTTTGGCAGGCTAGGGTCTATTATGAGGACACCGATGCAGGTGGTATTGTTTATCACGCAAATTATCTCAAATATATGGAGCGTGCTAGGACAGAGTGGTTAAGATTATTTGGGATTGAACAATCTACGCTATTAGAAGAAGGCACTGGATTAGTTGTTAAAAGTATGGAAATCAACTTCTTATCCGCTGCTTACTATGACGAGCTGTTGAGTATTCGTAGTCAGGTTGTAGAATTAAAGCGGGTCAGTGTGCTGTTTGAACAAGAAATATATAATACCGATAAAAAATTATTATTAAGTGCGCGTGTCAGGGTAGCAAGCATTGACTTAAAAAAAATGAAGCCAAAAGCTATACCTGAAAACATTTTAGGGGAATTATCTCGTGTCATCTGAGCTGTCTTTTTTCGACTTGTTTTTGCAGGCTAGTTTGCTTGTGCAACTAGTTATGATCCTTCTACTTCTTACCTCTATCGTTTCTTGGACATTTATTTTTCAACGCAGTAAGGCATTAAGTTCTGCTAATCAAGAAATGCGCAAATTCGAAGATAGATTTTGGTCTGGGGCAGATTTAAACCGGCTCTATCAAGAGTTGTCTGCTAGGAAAGAACTCGCTGGAATGGCGAACGTATTTGTAAGCGGTTTTAAAGAGTTCGTTAGGTTATCTAAAACAGTGACATCGGCAGAAGCCATTATGGAAGGAACACATAGGGCTATGCGAGTTTCGCTTTCTCGGGAAGTTGATTATCTAGAAAACCATTTACCCTTCCTTGCCACGGCGGGTTCTATCAGTCCTTATATTGGACTCTTTGGCACAGTGTGGGGGATCATGAATGCGTTTATTGCCTTAGGGGAAGTTCAGCAGGCGACGCTTGCAATGGTTGCCCCGGGTATTGCAGAGGCGCTAATTGCTACTGCAATGGGGTTGTTCGCGGCAATACCTTCTGTTATTGCGTACAATCGATTCAGCCATCAAGTCGAGAAGCTCGAGTCAAGTTATGTCAATTTCATGGAAGAGTTCTCTAGTATCTTGCATCGCCAAACATTGGCAACATCAACAGAAAACCGTGTAAGAGAAAAGGTTTAAGTTATGATGTATGTCAGAAAACGGCGTAAACCCGTATCAGAAATCAATGTGGTGCCATACATAGATGTGATGCTTGTGCTTCTAATCATTTTTATGGTCACAGCACCACTAGTGACGCAAGGGGTAAAAGTTGATTTACCGAAAGCAGATGCCCAGCCGCTTAAAGATGACTCGAAGCCGCCATTGATTGCATCAGTTGATGCAAGCGGGCAGTATTTTTTGAATGTTGGGAACAGTCAGGACAAACCTCTTGAGGCTTCTGAGCTTGCGGCGCTTGTCGGAGAACATTTGAAAAAAGAACCAGAAACACCGGTTATCGTTAAAGGTGATGGGGCCGTTCCCTATAATAACGTAGTGCAGCTTATGGTGTTGCTTCAGCGTTCTGGTGTGCCTTCAGTCGGACTTATGACGGACTCTTCTGAGATCGAATGAATAATACCTCGGCTGCAATTTTAAAATCTGTTTTATTGCACCTTGTTTCTGGAGGGTTGTTACTGACGAGTATGAACTTCGTTTCGACTCCTAAGCCTCAGGTAGTGGAGGTCTCGGCACCTATTATCAATGCAGTATCTATTGATAAAGCGCTTGTGGAGGCTAAATTAGAGAAGATTCAGCAAGAAAAAGACGCTGTTATTCGAAAAGAGCAGCAAAGGCGAGCAGAGGCCGCCAGAAAGAAACAGCAAGCAGAAGCCAAACGTAAAGCTGAAATAAAGCGTAGAAAGGAAGCTGCAGCTCGAAAAGCGAAAGAGAAAAAATTGAAAGAGCAAAGGAAAAAAGAGGAAGCTCGTAAGCGTGAAATAGAACGTCAGAAGAAAGAAGAGCAACAGCGACAAGCAGAAGAAAAGAAAAAACGGGAAAGGGAAGAGAAAAAACGCAAGGAGCAAGAGGCAAGAAAGAAAAGGGAAGAAAGGGAAAGAGCTGAACAAGAACGCTTATTGCAGGAACAATTGGAGGCCGAGCAGGCTTCTAGAAAGAATCAGCAACGACGTAGGCAAGTATTAACGGAGTTGCAAAAATATGAAGCTCTGATCAAACAAACCATCATTCGTAATTTGATTGTTGATGATTCAATGAAGGGCAAAAAGTGTCGTTTGAACGTTAAATTAGCGTCAAATGGATTGGTATTAAGCGTTAGGGTGTTACAGGGGGATACCATTTTATGTCGGGCAGCTGAATCGGCTGTTTTAAAAGCGACAACTTTACCTGTATCCCCGGACCCAGACGTATACGCAGAATTGAAAGATATTAACTTAACAGTAGAGCCCAACTTGTAATGTTAAAGAAAATTTATTTGGTAATTGGTTTTTTCATCGCTTTTTCTTTTGGCAAAAGTTATGCCGCGCTGGAAATAGTTATCACTGAAGGAATAGACACAGCCAGACCAATTGGTATTGTGCCATTTAAGTGGAAGGGCGCCGGCGTGCTACCCGGACGCTTGGAAAACGTTATTAGCGCAGATTTAAGAAGAAGCGGAAAGTTTAAACCTGTAGATGTTGGCACAATGCCCCAATACCCGGCCAGCGACTCTGAAGTTGATTATTCTGCATGGGCTGGAGCAGGTGTTGATGTCATCTTGGTTGGCAGTGTTCAGCAGCACTCTTTGAATCGTTATCTTGTGACTTTTGAATTAATCGATGTTGTGCGAGGACAGATAACAGGCGGCAGATCGCAAATTTTAAGCAATGGTCGTTTAGTGGATAGTGATGATCATGTTCTTGAAACAAGCCAGTCAATTGTAGATGGTGACAATTTCAGACAACACGCTCACCGTATAAGTGACATCGTTTTTGAAAAATTAACAGGTATTAAAGGGGCATTTTTAACAAGAATCGCCTACGTTATTGTTAAAGACTTTCGTACTGAGAAATACCCATATCAGCTTGTTGTAGCTGATTATGATGGCGAAAACGAGCGCGTGCTATTACGTTCTCGTGAGCCATTAATGTCACCAACATGGTCTCCTGATGGGAATAAGCTAGTGTATGTTAGTTTTGAAAACAAACGTTCACAGATATATATGCAGGATATATATACCATGAGCCGCACTCGATTAACGGATTTCCCCGGAATTAATGGCTCTCCAGTGTTTTCTCCTGATGGAAAACAAATGGCGATGGTATTATCCAAAGATGGAAATGCAGAACTGTATGTTATGGATTTAGCTTCCCGTCAATTACGACGGTTGACGAAAAATCGTACTATAGATACAGAGCCCGCGTGGATGCCCGATGGAAAAAGCATAATATTTACATCAGAACAGGGTGGCAAACCACAGATTTATCGCGTAAATTTAGCATCTGGAAAGGTTCGCCGCCTAACATTTGAAGGTGAATGGAATTTAGGGGGGACTGTTACGCCAAATGGAGCAGAGTTGGTGATGGTTAACAGAACCCGAGGCAATTATCATATTGCCAGACAAGATTTGAAAACGGGTGTAATGCAAGTGCTAACCAAAACTTATTTGGATGAGTCACCGAGTATTGCACCAAATGGGGCGATGATTATTTATAGCACCCTACATCAAGGTCGACAAGTGTTGTCGTTGGTCTCCCTTGATGGTCGGTTTAAAGCAAGATTACCAGCCGCTAATGGAGAGGTGAAGTCTCCAAGCTGGTCTCCGTTTTTATTGTAATTAGTTAACAGTTAGATAAGTATATTTTTATAAAAATAAGGATTCCGAGGATGCAATTGAACAAAGTATTGAAAGGGGTGTTAATCGCTCTTCCTATGGCCACTTTGGTAGCGTGTTCATCTAGCCCGAGCGACAGCCAAGCTGACGCAGAGAGAAACGCTGCTGCCTCTAGTTCTACTTCTTCTTCAAGTGCTAACGGTGGATCTGATGTTCAATTAGATCGTGCGGACCGTATTAAAACCGCTGAAGAAATCAAAAGAGAAAAATTGGAAATGCTTCGAAACGATCAAATCGTTTATTTCGGATTTGATCGCTCTAATCTTCAATCTGAGTTCCACTCACTGCTTTCTGAGCACGCTGACTTCCTAGTGCAGAATCCTTCTCAACGAGTCGTTATTGAAGGGCATTGTGATAAGCGTGGTACACCTGAATATAATATTGCCTTGGGCGAGCGAAGAGCAAAAGCGGTTGAAACTTTCTTGCTTAACTCAGGCGTAAGCAGTTCACAAATTTCAGTTGTTTCTTATGGCGAAGAAAAACCTGCTGTTATGGGTGATACTGAATCTGCATTTTCTAAGAACCGTCGAGCTGTATTGGTTTATCAATAAATGCGTAGGTTAACTCAGAGCACGTTAGTTCCTCTGGTCTTATTTGGAGCAGCTGTTAATGCTGCTCCGGCTCCAGTAGCGAATGTTAATGGAAGCTCGATAAATGATCGCGTCGCTGTATTAGAGCGAATGGTGGAATCTCGCGGTGATATGCAGCATAGGTTGCAAACTCAGCTTGATGACATGCAACAAGAAGTTAATCAAATTCGAGGTGATCTTGAAGTTCATAGTCATAAGTTGGAACAAATTCTCCAGCGACAACGTGAACTATACTTAGAAATTGATAAGCGTATTGAAATGGCAATGCGTAAACCTTCCTCGACTAATTCATCAGGTGATTCTAATCCTGCTCCAGAACCTCAAATGTCCGCTGATGAGAGTACTATGTACGATCAGGCGGTTAATCTTATTCTTAAGGATAAGAAATATGAGCAGGCAATTCCTCAATTTCAAAGCTTCTTAACGCGTTTTCCAAAGTCCGAATATGCTCCAAATGCACATTATTGGTTGGGGTTATTATTGTTTAACAAGCAAGAATGGGCTTCTGCGAAAGAACATTTTAGTACAGTGGTAAGTTTTTATCCTGATTCCACCAAAAGGGCAGACTCGTTGTTGAAATTGGGTGTGGTAGCTTTGAGGCAAAACAATAAAGCGCAAGCATTGAAATTATTTGAGCAAGTTGTCAAAGAGTATCCGGATTCTAGTGTTCGTAAGCTAGCGGAAAGTCGCATTAAAGGCTTGAAGTAGTTATTTTATTTGCAAGGTAAATTGGTCGAGGCCGAAGCTGTGTGACCATATTTTGTTGTAATCCTCGTCAATTTGCCCGTAAATTGTTCGGTTGAACAAGAAAATCAAATAAATCGACATTTAAGGCTTGCACGAAAAAATCTTTTAAGTAATATACGCCTCCGTTGCCACGGAGCAACAAAGAAAACAAATTGTGGGTCGTTAGCTCAGTTGGTAGAGCAGTTGACTTTTAATCAATTGGTCGCTGGTTCGAATCCAGCACGACCCACCACTTAAAAAGTCGTTTGTTTTCAAATTCAATATAATGATGGGTCGTTAGCTCAGTTGGTAGAGCAGTTGACTTTTAATCAATTGGTCGCTGGTTCGAATCCAGCACGACCCACCATCTACGCCAAGTTTACCGTCATCTTACACTTACTATTCAAATCTCATTTTAGTACTCTGCCTTATTAAATATCATGCTTTTTGTTGGCATTAACTTCTTATTTCTAAGATAATGCGGGCGTTTTAGTTTTACCAAGGATATGGCTAAAGCATTAATGAATAACTTTTCAGTTGTAGTAGAAAACGAGCAGATCAAGAGAGCAGAATGATTCAGGCGAGCAGAATTGAGATAGATTATCCATTCCCTAAGAAACCGGCCATTTTGACCGAAAGTCAAAAATTGGCTCACCGAGAGCAGATCAAAACATTGCTGAAGCAGCAAAATGCAAAATTGATCGCGCATTACTACACGGACCCTGAAATTCAAGCATTGGCTGAAGAAACTGGGGGCTTTGTTTCTGATTCTTTAGAAATGGCTAGATTTGGTCGAGATTGTGCCGCTGACACCTTGATTATTGCTGGTGTTAAATTCATGGGGGAAACAGCGAAGATACTGAGCCCTGAAAAGCGCGTGTTCATGCCAACACTTGAGGCGACCTGTTCTTTGGACTTAGGTTGCCCGATTAAAGAATTTAGTGACTTTTGTGACGCACATCCTGACCACACTGTAGTGGTTTATGCAAATACTTCCGCAGCAGTGAAGGCTAGGGCAGATTGGGTTGTCACATCAAGTATTGCTGTTGATGTAGTCGAGTATTTAGAAGAGCAGGGCGAAAAGATACTTTGGGCACCAGATAGGCACCTAGGAAGTTATATTGCGAAGAAGACAGGCGCCGACATGTTATTGTGGAATGGCGAGTGTATCGTTCATGATGAGTTCTCTGCAAAAGCACTCGCTAAAATGAAAAAACTTTATCCTGATGCAGCCATTCTTGTTCATCCAGAATCACCAGCCAGTGTTGTAGAGATGGCAGATGCAGTAGGCTCAACATCTCAGCTAATTAAAGCATCTCAGAGCCTTCCTAATCAAAAGTTTATCGTGGCTACTGACAAGGGCATCTTTTACAAGATGCAGCAGATGGTACCAGAGAAGGAGCTTATTGAAGCGCCTACATCTGGTAGTGGTGCGACATGTAAAAGTTGCGCGCATTGCCCCTGGATGGCAATGAATGGACTTGAGGCCATTGAAGGCGTGCTGACCAACAATGTTGGCAATGAGATATTTGTCGATGATGCTTTGCGTGAAAAAGCATTAATCCCTTTAAATAGAATGCTGGATTTTTCAGCAGATAAAAAGTTAAAAGTGAAAGGTAATATATAAAATAGTCACTTTAGCTAAAAAATAAGCGAAAGCATTTGTTTTTACTAATAATCGCTTGATTCAACCGGCTGAATTGCCTAACATACGCCACCTCTTTAGGTGATTCAGCTAAAGATGATGTTCTATTAGGTGAGGTGTCCGAGTGGCTGAAGGAGCACGCCTGGAAAGTGTGTATACGGAAACGTATCGAGGGTTCGAATCCCTCCCTCACCGCCATATCTCAATGAATTTATTCAGAAGTGACTCGATTGTTGTCGACTTTAGATTTCAGTTTTTGTCGGATTATATCTGAGTCAGATGTTTTCTAAATATAGCGATTGCCATATTTCTAATATGCTAAATTTACCTCCTGTCGAAACGCATGTTTTCTTAGTGTATTCCATAATTATGATAGATAATTTATCTACTACAATTCTTCGTTGAGTAGTGTAATTCTCCTAACAGTTTTCCTAAATATAACTTGGTAAAAGTCATATATTCTTGTGTTGTAGAATTGCATTACAGATCCCCGTTCTAATTTAATCAAAGTAGGCGATTTTCTTCTTTTCAAATTAAAGCGTTAGAGCTAGTACGCTACACTTAAATCGAATTAACTAAAGTTTGATGATGCCTTTGCCAATAATTTTCATTGAGTGTTTTAGGACGATATAAAGCAAACCGAACATAATGGTATGAATAACGTAAATATGGAATTTCTGTAGCATTTCTGTGTTGTTTATATTTGCGGATGTGAAAAATATTAGAACTGTACAAATAATCAAGTTAACCCAAATTACGATACCAAACGTGGCATGAATAAGGTGGTCTAACGGTATGGGTTCAACTTTATCAGGATAATAACTTGCGGTAGTGAAGGGCCGCATCATGATCAGCTTTCTGACCATAAAAGCGTTGAGAGCAAGAAAAACGTACCAAACGGTATTGGGGCTGAAACTTTCGTTTAGGTGAGTATAGAGGTCGCAATATAGACTAATAACAACAACAGCTAGGAAATATTTAAATCCACTTTCTTTTTGGAAGATGAGCGTACTTAAAAAACATATAAAGTAGAAAACCCATTGTGCATTGTTATTTAAGGTTAGAGCAAAAAAGGTAATTTGTTCTAATGCTTTTCCTAAAATTAAAATGCTGATAATGCCAAGTAAATTAATATTCTTTTTGACATAAAAAGCAGTAATTAACAAAAATATAAAGTAAAGCTGATCAAAAATATAAATATTGCCTAGGGTATAAATCCCTAAAGCAATAAAACATCCTGTAATTACCATGCTGAGGGCTTTGTACGTGTTTCCAGTAAAAAACATTTAGTATGGGAATATCCTATCAATTAGCTTTCTAAATTCGCTCTTTGTTTCCTCTTGAGCCCTTGGCTTACATATTAGCCACCAATTTGAAATAAGTTCATTTTCAAGCTCTTGTATTGTTGCTAAATAACAATTTTCGATAGCGACTATCTTTTCTCGACTCACTTGCAGCCTTAAGGCGAGATCTTGTTGAGTAAGACCCGAATTTAATCTGAGTTTCTTCAAGACTTCTGCCTTTGCAATATGCGTCTTATTCACGCTTTTTTTTGATGACATAGGTTAACACTTCGTTCGGCTTAGATTGAACTAAAATTGGTTCAATCTTTTACTCAAAAATGAATTGGCTAAGAGCTTTAGAGATGGAATGGGTAATATAATAACCGATTTGGTAATCTTTACAAATTTATAAAACAATTAGGTAGCATTGATTTTATCTATTGTAGAAGCCTATCGGAGAGGGGGGGAGTGATGAATAGGTTTATTCAGGAGATGTGTTACTGTTCTTCTTTGTCGCTTGATAGCTCACAGATTGAATCGTTTTCATCAGGTGCCAATACCAAGTTGTTCGGTGGGAGCTTTTACTAACTTTATTGCGTAGCCCTTGTTCTGTTATTGGGCGACCATTGTCGGTAAGTAGATGTGCTAGGGTTTTATAATTTAACCCCCTTAATGCCATTTCAGCTTTAATATGGCGCTTAATTTCAAGCGCAGCTGTTCTGTCCAGTTCCTTCTCTGATTCAGATTTATTCTTTTTCGTTTCTTTTGTCTTTGGCACGCTTGCTAATCGTCTTAACTTAAAGCATTTTTCAGAAAAGCTAGGCAACAGTGTTGCTGCCTAACCAACCAAATATTCTATGCTTGAGTTAGCATTGATTTACGACGGATTAAATTATTCATCTGACGCATAGATAGTAAATGCGTAAAGATCGGATTCAATAAGCCGCGCTTACGGAAATCAAGGAATTGCTCGTCTGACATTTCTTCGACTTTCTTTTCGTCGATGATATAAACGCCATCAATGTTAAATTGCTTGTCATTGACTGTAACGGTGATCTGACGTTGAACTAAAAGTTCTTTATCCATAAGCTCTTTCGCGAATCCTTTGGTCAGGTGCTCTTGCTCAAGATAAGTGCGCATGGCATCTTTTTGCTTCGATAAGAACTCAGTTTCGTTACCGTTTTCGTCGAATAGCGCTACGCCATCATCTTCGTTAACAAGTTCACTGTCAAAGTCAACGGCAATGCCGAAGTTTGCTTTGTCTTCAGGGTTTTGCAATAAACCAAATGGACGATGCGTGTAACGAGCTGGCATGTATGCCGCATCCCAATCCGAGCCTTTAACAAATAAGTTTTCGCCACGCTCAATGCCCATTAAAGCAACGACCTGTATTTCGTCACTTTCGCTGTTTTTAATAAAACAAATTGGGAATTCGATAGCAGCGTGAGAAAACTCTCCAAGCACGAGTGGTAAAATGCTTTGCTGTTTTAAATCACTAACATCACGGTTAGTTTTAATTTTAATATTCTTATGAGTATTGCTATTTAAAAGTTCTACCTTGGCCATTACTTTTCCGATGGTGTGTTAATGGTTGTATAAATTAATGCGACATACTAACGACCCTGTGAAATTTAACAACTTTTATTATGTAAATTTTCATAGGATTGGAGTGGTTTTTAGGAAGTATTATAA
This sequence comes from Alteromonas sp. a30, assembly GCF_026788005.1. GTDB lineage: Bacteria > Pseudomonadota > Gammaproteobacteria > Enterobacterales > Alteromonadaceae > Paraneptunicella. Next base: position 55,884 of record NZ_JABEPE010000005.1, on the reverse strand, counting down.
TGAATGCTATGAAGCCGCAATGCTGCTTAAAATAAGCACTTCGGCTTCCCATTAATGTTGTAAAATAGAGCCTCGTTTTTCATAAAAATGTCATATTTCAATAGTGGTTATGACTTCTAAACGGGATAGCTCTAAAACATTCAAGACAAACTTTTCTGAACGCCAATTCGCTTCAATTTAGGCATTCCCATTACTATTTAAGCTTAAGCATGCGTGAATCGGCTGTCAGCACTGATGGTTTCACTTTGGAAAACAACAGGCTGCGGTTGGAATTGATTTCTGCCGCCTTCTTTTGCTTTACGCAAATATTCATCAGCACGTCGTATAGCAACATCAATGGGAGTATTAATGTTAACTTCGCTCACGCCCATACTGACGGTGATGGTTAGCTTTTTAATTCCAAAATCATCTTGATGTTGTGCCAATTTATCTTTTATTTTTTGTGCGACGATGAGCGCTTGTGTCGAGTTGGTTTGTGGCAAAATAAACATAAACTCCTCACCACCCCAGCGCGCAATAGTGTCTTGCTTACGGATAATATTTTTAAACAGGTTGCCAAGAGTGACGATGACCTTATCACCTTGCTCATGTCCGTACTTGTCATTGACCCGTCTAAAATGATCAACATCGCATAAAATAAGTGACACTGGAGACAAATTACGCTCTATTCGGCGGTATTCATACTCAAGTTTATCCAGGGCTTCTTTGCGATTAGGTAATTGAGTGAGTAAGTCATATTTTGCCATTTGCTCGAATTTTCGACTAATTTTGTTCATAAATTCAAATGACCGCTGGCGTGAGTGTTCATAGTAAGCAAATAAAACGGTCACGCTTAGGAATGAGAAAAGAAGGCCGACTTTGAAATCAGAAGTGTAAGTTGTTGCGAGCAGCAAGTCGTTTGGCGTGAATAACATGAAACACATGATGCTGATAAAAATACCAATGTTGATGAGGCCACGCTTTAATCCATCTAAAAACAGTGCAACAGGAGAGACCAAATATATCCATAATGGACCGTGGTTGTTTACGCCGCCTGAATAAACTAAGTACAACATAAAAATTAGAATGGAGTACAGCAGAAGTTGGACATAGAGATTCTTATTGCCGGTATAGCGTTGAAGAATATGAATTCCAAGGTAGCAGAAGCCCAAACAATAAAGGATTAACGTTAGCACGGCATGGTCTTGCAGAATTGTTCCAAATCCAAAACACAAAAACATACCCACTAACCCGAGTAAGTTAACCATCAGGGCTTTGTGGTTTCTGTCTGGTCTGTTGTGTGGGAAAACACCAACATTTAAATAGCTATTGAGGACGCTTTTTAGATAGTTCATAGTTTAGATTTTGTTATCTCCCAAACTCAGGCAGGTTGTAACGTCTAAGGCTATATGCAGTGTTGTAGCAAATGAATACATCAATTTGCCCGCTGAGTAAAATTATATTACCAGTAAGCCGAAGGATGTTTCCAGAAAATAAATTAGTCATTTTTTCATGAGTGTAAAGGTGAGGTGTAATGGAGGGGTACTCTAACCGTTAAGTTACTCCGATAAACGGGGTTTTTAGTGGCAGTATTGCGTTATTTTTTGTAATATCGCGCCGTTTTTATTGATTACAACAGCTCTGGATTTACGTTCCAGCTTGCTCAGAGGTATTTATGTCAAACTACGTTGTTTGCGCGCTGTATAAATTTGTCGCGCTAGATGATTACAAAGAAAAACGCCAACCATTACTTGAAGAAATGGAAAAGCTCGATATTAAGGGCACATTGCTACTTGCCAAAGAAGGCATTAACGGCACCATCTCAGGCTCCCGAGAAGCTATCGACGCCATTCTGGCCTATCTTAATTCAGACGAACGATTAAACCCCATTTCCTATAAAGAATCCTACGATGAAACTCAGCCGTTTTATCGTACAAAAGTAAAGTTGAAAAAAGAAATCGTTACCCTTGGCGTAGAAGGGGTTGACCCGCGCAAAGTGGTTGGCACTTACGTGAAGCCAAAGGATTGGAATGCGCTGATTTCTGATCCTGATGTGGTATTAATTGATACCCGCAACGATTACGAAATTGAAATTGGCACGTTCAAAAACGCCGTTGACCCGAACACCAAAACCTTCAGAGAATTTCCTGAATATGTGAAGAACAATATGGACCCACAAAAGCAGAAGAAAGTGGCAATGTTCTGCACGGGGGGCATTCGTTGTGAAAAATCCACTGCTTACATGAAAGAAATAGGTTTTGAAGAGGTATATCACCTTGAAGGCGGTATCCTTCAATATTTAGAAGATGTGCCCAAAGAAGAATCAATGTGGGAAGGCGACTGTTTTGTATTCGATAACCGCGTGGCGGTAAACCACGACTTAGAAAAGTCAGTTTATGATCAATGCTATGCATGTCGTTTACCGATTACCGAAGAAGACAAACAAAGCGAGTTATTTGAGCCCGGAGTTTCTTGCCCACGTTGTCATGGAACCCATTCGGAAGAGCAGATTGCGCGATTCAGAGAGCGAGAAAAGCAAGTTAAGTTAGCAGAAATGCGTAACGAGAGTCACTTAGGTAATGAAGCGCGTGATGCCACTTTGAATAAGCGTCGTTACAAATCTGAAGTGCGCAAAGCACAGCGCGCTGCGGCGCAAAAATAGCTACGCCTAGAAATTCATATCATTACATTAAAAGCCGGGGTTTCCCGGTTTAATTAGATGGTCCGTCTCATCTCTAAGCTAGTCTTAGAGTTAGGCAATCAAAGAGGCGAACCATACATTTTTATGCCTAATCTCGCATTAAAGCTGTCACCTTTGTTTTAGAGCAAATTTTTCATTCACACTTGCTATTATAATTAGCGACTTTGACAATAGACAAAGATGAGAAAATGCTTTTATCATCATACGTTTTGTACTGTGAGTTAAATTAGTATGTCTCAAGATAAAACACTATCGCCTGAACAAGTTGAAAAAATTCGTGAAGACTTTGCCTTTTTCGATAAGGATCAAAATGGTCGGATTGATCAGGATGAGTTTTTTGAATTATTGACAGTGTTATCGCCAAAAATTAAACCGCATCAGGCACAAGAAGGTTTTTCCCTTATCGACAAAAACGGCGATGGAGTGGTAGATTTCGAAGAGTTTTTAGACTGGTGGCAGAACAATTGGTGGGAGTATTAGTTCAGTCACTGCTATTTTTGCCTGATTAAACCGTGTGTTACACGGTTTTTTCCTGTTAACTGACTTTAAAACAAGGGCTGTAAACATTATGGAATTTATTTGGGTTCTGGTTGCATTCGTGTGTGGATTTGCATTTAAGTTCCTTTCCTTACCCCCGCTAATTGGCTTTCTTTGTGCGGGTTTTATCCTCAATTTTTACGGTGTTAAACCAACCGATAACCTGAATATGCTTGCCGATTTGGGCATTACTCTGATGTTGTTCACCATTGGTTTAAAGCTCAAAGTGAAGGACTTATTCCGCGCCGAAGTGTGGGTGGGAACGGGATTATCCTCTGCGTTTTGGATAGCCTTGTTTGCGGGTTTCTCCATGCTTTACATGATGATGGGGCTGGCTTATTTTTCCGTATTAGAGTGGAAAACCGCTACCTTGTTAGGTTTCGCTTTAAGCTTTAGTAGCACAGTGTGTATTGTAAAAGTGCTGGAAGATAGCGGCGAAATGAAAACGCGGCACGGTAAGCTCGCCATCGCCATTTTAGTTATGCAGGATATCATTGCGGTAATTTTCCTTGCATCAGCAACCGGTAAATTACCGTCGGTCTGGGCCTTAGGTTTGCCATTGCTTTTATTCGTTCGACCTTTGCTCAACAAACTTATTGTGTTTGCAGGACACGGCGAGTTACTGCCATTAACCGGTTTTTTCTTAGCTTTAGGCGGTTATGAACTTTTCACCTTAGTTGATATGAAAGGCGATTTAGGTGCGTTAATTTTGGGTATCGTACTGAGTTCTCATCCCAAAAGTACCGAGCTTGCAAAGTCCTTGCTTGGTTTTAAAGACTTATTCTTAATCGGCTTTTTCCTTTCCATCGGCTTTATTACCATTCCAACATGGTCAATGTTTGCGATGGCGCTTTTCATTTGCGCCCTGATTCCAATCAAATATGTGCTGTTTTTCTCTTTATTCAGCGCCTTGAAGCTGCGCGCGCGAACCAGCTATTTATCCGGGTTGCTATTAAGTAACTTTAGTGAATTTGGCTTGATTGTGGTGTCTTTAAGTGTAGCGCAAGGCTGGTTGCAAAAAGATTGGTTGGTGATTCTAGCCATCTCTGTTTCCCTTTCATTTGTGTTTACTAGTATTGCCTACCGCTTTGTTCACCGCTATTACACGCAACTCAAACCTTTCCTTATTCGCTTTGAAAGAAAAGAGCGTTTACCAGAAGATGCTTATGTTGAACCCGGTAAAGCTTCTGTTTTGGTTGTAGGCATGGGGCGAGTTGGTAAAGGCAGTTTTGATGCATTAACAACGGCATTGGGTTCTGGTGTGATAGGGATGGATGCCGACAGTGAACGAGTTGGTCGTTTACGAGATGCAGGAAAGAATGTGATCTATGGCGATGCTGAAGACGCAGATTTGTGGGAACGTACCGATATTAGCGCTCTCCAACTCATTTTATTAGCGCTACCTTCAATCGAAGATATTGACAACATTTGTCAGCAACTACGTGATGCGGGTTACAAAGGAAAGCTTGCAGCAATGGCTCGCTTCGAAGATGAACGAAAACACCTAATTAACTCAGGTATCGACAAAGTCTTTAACTTTTATACGGAAGTGGGTGCCGGCTTTGCTGAAGAAAGTTTGGCGGTGTTACAGGACATCAAAAAAGAAGCGAAACTACAATCGGCGAATGCATAATAACTCCGCTCTCATAACGACTTTATTCTGAAAGTAATAAAAAACCGATGCCATTACTGACATCGGTTTTTTTAATAGTGAAGTGCTAGTGCACAGCTAAAACTCTTATAAGGCTAATGCTTCGCGAGCATCCACGTATTCAAGGTTCAACTGTTGACCTAACGCATCTACAACGGCTTTGTAAGTCACTTTTCCTTTGTGGACGTTCAAGCCATTCAGTAAATGCGGGTCGTCTAACATGGCTTGTTTCGGGCCTTTGTTAGCAAGGGCTAAACCAAAGGGAAGCGTGGCATTGTTCAGTGCCATTGTGGAGGTGCGAGCAACACCGCCCGGCATGTTGGCAACACAGTAATGTACAACACCATCAACAATGTAAACCGGATCTTGGTGCGTTGTGGCTTTGGATGTTTCGAAACAGCCGCCTTGGTCAATGGCAACATCGACTAAAACCGCGCCTTCTTTCATGTTTTTGATGTGTTCACGTGTTAATAGTTTAGGGGCCGCTGCACCCGGAATTAATACCGCGCCAACAACAAGGTCGGCCTTAGATGAATAGTTTTCAATCGCATCTACAGTGGAGTAAACGGTTTTGACCTGCCCAGCAAAAATGTCGTCAATGTCACGTAAACGCGGAAGTGAACGATCAAGAATGGTCACATCTGCGCCTAAACCAAGCGCCATTTTCGCGGCATTAGTACCTACAACACCTCCACCGATGATTAACACTCTTCCTGGTGCAACACCCGGCACGCCACCTAGTAATGTGCCACTTCCACCGTGAGCTTTTTCAAGAAAATGTGCGCCAGCTTGGATAGACATACGTCCCGCAACTTCACTCATTGGCGCTAACAAAGGTAAAGAGTTTTTGTGATCGGTTACGGTTTCATAAGCGATACAAGTTGCACCACTGGCAACTAATAATTCCGTCTGAACTGGGTCTGGGGCTAAATGTAGATAAGTGTATAATGTTTGTCCTTCAGACAACATTTGACATTCATTTGGTTGGGGCTCTTTTACCTTGACGATCATTTCTGCTTTAGCAAAAATTTCTTCAGGCGTTTCAATAATCTGTGCACCAGCGTTAATATATTGCTCGTTATCAAAACCAATAGCAGAACCTGCATTTGTCTCTACAATCACTTGATGACCATGACTAACAAATTCTTTAACCGCAGAAGGCGTTAAACCAACACGATATTCGTGATTTTTTATTTCTTTGGGTACACCAACCAGCATGCGCTTTCACCTCTGTTAAAAATAATAACATTTATTTAAGGCGGCGATTTTAATGGAGATTAATTAGCATTTTCGGCTTTAATTTGGTACAAAACAGCATAAAATTTTATAATTAACCTCTAGTGTAATATAAAATATGCTGGTAAAAACACCAAAAAGCCTTGATAGGCTTGATAGAAGCATCCTCCACGAACTTCAGCAAGATGGAAGAATCTCAAACGTTGAATTAGCCCGTAAAATAGGACTCAGCCCAACGCCATGCTTAGAGCGTGTAAGGCGTCTGGAAAAACAGGGATATATCTCTGGTTATCATGCAACCGTTAACCCTGAGAAGGTTGGGGCGGCGATGTTGGTTTTTGTTGAAATTACTTTAATGAAAACTTCTGTGGATATGTTTGAAGAATTTTCTACTGCGGTAAAAGAACTTGACGATATTCAAGAATGTCATCTGGTCTCTGGAAATTTTGATTATCTATTAAAAGCGCGAGTAGCTGACATGTCATCCTACCGAAAATTACTGGGTGATGTATTATTGCGACTTCCTGGAGTTAGTGAGTCTCGAACTTATGTAGTCATGGAAGAGGTAAAACAAACTACCCACATAAAAATTAACGTGAAATAACGCCTATTTTGGGTAAAAACTCAACGTTTGAGTGAGCCTCTTACAGGTATAAGGTGGGATTTTAGAACAGCTCTTGGTATCTTATAAAATTATAAATAATGTTGGCTTTTAATGGATTTAATTAAACGAACAATGCCGCGTTTAACTGGCGTGCAACGGGTACTCGAAGTAGGGATGATCATCACTACCGCCTTTGCACTATTCCTTTTTATCGCACTTACAACGTTTGACTCAGCTGATCCCGGTTGGAGCCAAACCGGTTTTAATGACCGCATCCATAATGCGGCTGGACCCGCAGGAGCTTGGCTTGCGGATATTACGTTGTGGGTATTCGGTTTTATCGCTTACAGTTTTCCTTTTGCAATTGCTCTACTTGGATGGTTTGTCTTCCAACGCTCTAAAGATTTACTCGAGCTAGACTACGCCACCATTGCTTTGCGTGTAATCGGTACTATTTTGTGTGTATTAGGGGCGGCCGGTCTCGCCAGTATAAATTTCGATGATTTAGCCACCGTTTCTTCCGGCGGTATGGTGGGCGAAGCCATTAGTCATGCGATGATCCCATTCTTTTCTATTGCTGGGACTAATTTACTCCTCTTATGCTTCTTTGCTACAGGATTCACCTTAGTCACTGGCATTTCTTGGTTGAGTATTATTGATGCGTTGGGTGGTATCACCATTTTTACCGCGAGAAAAGTATACCAGCTCCCGCATTCTGCCGGAGCACTAAAGTCGTTGCCTAACCCCTTGAAAAAACAGGGCGGTGAGGCACTAGCTAAACCTTCGTCTATTGAAATTACGTCAATGCGAGTTGAGCCAGATGTATCTGTTTCAGCTAAGGCCCAAGGTGGCTCTGAGAATAGTGATGATTTTGTAGAAGATTATGATGAATCCAATCAACCTGCTTATGAGAAAGAACCGCCCGTTACTGTGCAAGTGGTTACGCAACAAACCGACGATTATGTTGATGAAAATGATGTGCCACCTTGGCAAGAGAAAACACATGTTGTAACTAAGTCTGCTCAACAGGTTGCCGCCGAAAAGGCCAAAGAAGCAGAGCAAGTTGAGCCTGAGGGGGATGCACCATCATTTGATTTGCTCGACAAACCCAATAGAACGAAAGAGCCGATTTCACAAGAAGAACTTGATGGCGTTGCACGCTTATTAGAAGCCAAGCTCGCCGATTTTAGTGTACAAGCGAACGTAGTGGGGGTGTATCCCGGCCCTGTTGTGACGCGATTTGAGCTGGATTTAGCACCCGGTGTAAAGGTCAGCAAAATATCGGGTTTATCAAAAGACATCGCCCGTGCCATGTCGGCCCTGTCGGTGCGGGTTGTAGAGGTTATTCCGGGTAAATCTTACATTGGGCTTGAATTACCGAATAAACACAGAGAAACGGTTTTCTTAAGTGAAGTCATTACCAGTCAAGTGTTTGATAAAGCGGCTTCCGCATTAACCATGGTGCTTGGCAAGAATATCTCGGGAGAACCTGTAGTAGTTGATTTGGCTAAAATGCCTCACTTGTTGGTTGCCGGTACAACCGGTTCAGGTAAATCAGTTGGCGTGAATGTCATGATTCTAAGCCTGTTATATAAGTCCACGCCTGACGATGTTCGCTTCATCATGATCGACCCAAAAATGTTGGAACTATCTGTATATGAAGGCATTCCACATTTACTGGCCGAAGTAGTAACTGATATGAAAGAAGCGGCGAACGCGTTGCGTTGGTGTGTGGGTGAGATGGAGCGTCGCTATCGCTTAATGTCAGCGCTCGGTGTGAGGAACTTAAAAGGCTATAACGCCAAAGTATTAGAAGCGATTGAGAATGGAACGCCCATTAAAGATCCACTTTGGAACCCTAATGAAAGCATGGATACCGAAGCGCCAGATTTAGAAAAGCTGCCTGCAATTGTTGTGGTGGTTGATGAATTCGCCGACATGATGATGATTGTTGGCAAAAAAGTAGAAGAGTTAATCGCACGTATTGCACAGAAAGCGCGAGCGGCTGGCATTCACTTGGTTCTGGCAACACAGCGGCCATCGGTGGACGTGATAACGGGCTTAATTAAGGCCAACATTCCAACGCGTATTGCGTTTCAGGTTTCATCAAAAATTGACTCTAGAACCATTTTAGATCAGCAAGGCGCAGAAGCGCTGCTTGGCATGGGGGACATGTTGTATCTTCCACCGGGAACCGCAGTTCCAACCCGCGTTCATGGTGCATTCGTTGACGACCATGAGGTTCACGCAGTGGTTGCCGATTGGAAAGCCAGAGGCAAGCCGCAATATATTGATGAGATTTTATCAGGAGATGCGAGTGAAGAGGTCTTGCTTCCGGGAGAGCAACCAGAAGGGGCCGATCAAGAGTTTGATCCTTTCTATGATGAAGCTGTTGCTTTTGTGACAGAATCACGTCGGGCATCGGTTTCGGGCGTGCAACGCAAATTCCGCATTGGTTATAACCGCGCGGCGCGATTGGTTGAACAAATGGAGCAAAGTGGCGTGGTGAGCGCACCGGGTCACAATGGTAATCGAGAAGTATTAGCACCACCGCCACCAAAAGGGTAGTTCATGAAATTGAGTATTAAACGCGCCATTTATTTCAGTGTGATTGGCTTGGTATTGTCGATGTCATCAACGGCACTTGCTGAACAAGATGCAAAATCCGCATTGCAAGCAAAGCTAATGCAATTAAAAAGTTATATAGCCAATTTCGAGCAAACAGTAACGGATGCAAATGGTGAAGTTCTGCAACAAGCCAAGGGCCAGATTATAGTACAGCAACCACAACGTTTACGTTGGGAAGTGTTGCCGCCCGATGAAGGGGTATTGATTGCCGACGGTAAAACCTTGTGGCACGTTGACCCATTTGTAGAACAAGTTATCGCTCTTGATCAGAGCCAAGCAGTAAATGATCATCCTATCATGCTGTTAGCCGAACCCAATTCAGCGTTATGGCGTGATTATAAGGTGTCTTACGCAGACGGTACTTATTCAGTTACACCCATCAAACAACCTCAGTCAGTTAAGCAATTTCAACTGATGTTTAACAAAGCCGATGTGCTAACGGGGATCGAAATACTCGATCAACAAGACCAACGTAACCAACTCCAATTTCGTCAGATTCAGTCCAATGCTCACATTGCCAAAGGGGTGTTTGAGTTCTCTGTTCCCGAAGGATTTGAGTTGGATGATCAGCGCTAATCAACTCAGGTTTTTTTATGTCTTTGTCGCTTAACTTTGGTGAAGTGAGTCAGCCTCTAGCGGCCTTATTACGCCCCAAAAGCATCGATAATTATGTTGGTCAGCAACATATTGTGGGTGAGGATAAACCCCTATATCGAGCGTTAATGTCTGGCCAAGCGCATTCCATGATCCTGTGGGGGCCGCCGGGGACAGGAAAAACCACGCTTGCTGAAATTGTCGCCCACAGTATTGATGCCCACGTAGAGAAGGTGTCGGCAGTAACAGGCGGTATTAAGGAAATTCGCGCGGCGATAGATAACGCTAAGCAGCAAGCGCAAGACTTTGGACGAAAGACGATCCTCTTTGTGGATGAGGTGCATCGGTTTAACAAAGCACAACAAGATGCTTTCCTGCCCTTTATTGAAGATGGCACAGTGGTTTTTATTGGTGCAACAACGGAAAATCCGTCTTTTGAATTGAACAACGCTTTGCTTTCTCGAACGCGCGTGTATGTGCTCAAGTCTCTTGAAGAAGAAGATTTAGCGAAGCTGTTAGAGCGAGCTTTAGATAGCGCAGAATCATTACAAAATACGCAGCTAAACCAAGAGGCTACCCAAGCATTAATTGCGGTATGTGATGGTGATGCGCGTCGTATGCTTAATATTTTGGAGATCGCGGCGCAGCTTGCTTCCGGGGCTGAAATTACTAAGCAAGATATTGCTCAGGCATCGGGTGACAAACTTGCGCGATTCGATAAAGGTGGCGACCATTATTACGACTTACTTTCTGCGTTTCATAAGTCGGTGAGGGGCTCAAGCCCAGACGCAGCTTTATATTGGTTTTCGCGTTTGTTGGTGGCAGGCTCAGAAGTAACCGCCATTGCTCGGCGTTTGTTGGCCATCGCCTCAGAAGACATTGGCAACGCAGACCCAAGAGCATTACAAGTTACTCTCAATGCATGGGATATTTATCATCGTGTAGGCGCCGCCGAAGGTGAAAGAGCCATAGCGCAAGCGGTTGTGTATTGTGCTAGCGCGCCTAAAAGTAACGCTGTTTACAAAGCGTTTAAGTCAGCAATGGCGCTTGCTAAAGAAACAGTAAATCAACCTATTCCCATGCATATTCGCAATGCGCCTACCCAATTACTCAAAGATATTGGCGCGAACCAAGGTTATCGTTATGCTCATGACGAAACGTATGCCTATGCCGCAGGTGACAACTATTTGCCAGAAGCGATTAAAGACGCAAAATTCTATCAGCCAGAGGCGCGTGGAATGGAGAAACAAATTAAAGCTCGCTTAGATTTTCTGCAAGAACTAGATCAACAGAGCGATAAAAAACGGTATGACTAATCTGGCAACATATGGATTCATCGCCATTGGCGGCGCGGTCGGTGCGTGTTTGCGCTTTTTTATTTCAGAAATGACGGTGCTTTGGCTTGGCAAGGGATTTCCTTTTGGTACACTTTTGGTCAATCTTATCGGCTCATTTCTATTAGGCGCGCTTTATGCTGTCATTGAGCAAGGGATCATCGGTATTGCACCTTGGAAAACGCTCGTCGGTATAGGCTTGCTCGGCGCGTTTACCACCTTTTCCACCTTCTCTGTTGATAGCATTTTGTTATTGCAAAATGGTATGTACTGGAAAGGGGTTTTAAATATTTTCATAAATGTCGTTTGCTGCCTGCTAATGGCTTGGTTGGGCATGCAAATCATAAAAGGTAATTAAGAATAAATGTTGGATTCAAAATATTTACGGCAAGACATTGAGTTTGCCGCTGCTGCGCTCAAAAAGCGTGGCTATACACTTGATGTGGAGCAACTTACGGCATGGGAGGAAAAGCGTAAGCATCTTCAAAGCCATACTCAAGAATTACAAAATCAACGTAATGTGCGCTCCAAATCCATTGGTAAAGCGAAAGCGGCGGGTGAAGACATAGAGCCATTGTTGACGGAAGTGAGCCAGCTTGGCGAAGCGTTAGATGCGGCAAAAAAAGAACTTGCAGAGCTTCTTTCGAATATTGATAACGCGGCAATGGGCATTCCTAACTTACCTCATGAGTCGGTGCCAGAAGGTAAAGATGAAAATGAAAATGTTGAGGTGCTTAAATGGGGCACACCGAAAACGTTTGATTTTGAAGTGAAAGATCACGCAGACCTAGGCGCGAATCTAAAAGGTATGGATTTCGAGTTATCGGCAAAAATCAGTGGTTCTCGCTTTGTTGTGATGCGTGGTCAAATCGCGCGTTTAAATCGTGCATTGTCTCAATTTATGTTAGACACCCACACAAGCGAACATGGATATGAAGAAGCTTACGTTCCTTATTTAGTTAATGCGGATAGTTTGCGCGGCACAGGTCAGCTTCCCAAATTCGGTGAAGACCTGTTCCACACACAACCGGCGACCGAAGAAGGCGTTGGAATGTCGCTTATCCCGACAGCGGAAGTACCACTAACAAACTTTGCCCGCGATGTGATATTTGACGCGGATGAATTGCCACTAAAATTAACTGCTCATACGCCATGTTTCCGTAGTGAAGCAGGTTCTTATGGACGCGACACGAAAGGCTTGATCAGACAGCATCAATTCGATAAAGTCGAATTAGTTCAATTGGTTAAGCCAGAAGATTCTTTCGATGCTTTAGAGGAGCTAACAGGGCATGCAGAGAAAATTCTTCAAGCGTTAGAGCTACCTTATCGTAAAGTGGTGTTATGTACCGGTGATATGGGCTTTGGAGCCTGTAAAACCTACGATTTGGAGGTGTGGCTACCAGCACAAAACACTTATCGTGAAATTTCAAGCTGCTCAAATATGTTTGATTTTCAAGCGAGAAGAATGCAAGCAAGGTACCGCCCAGAAGGGGGAGCTAAACCCGAGTTGTTGCACACATTAAATGGCTCAGGTTTAGCGGTTGGAAGAACGCTTGTGGCTATTTTGGAAAACTATCAACAAGCCGATGGCACGATCGATGTGCCAAAAGTATTGCAACCCTATATGGGGGGACTTACTAAGATCGGTTAGTTTGTTAAGTCGGCAGATGAGTTTCTGAAGTTTAGAGGGTTATTTATGCAGAAAAACCAAGAGATTCGGTTTCTTATGAAGTTTGTTTACTGGCTATCTATCGTCGGTATCTTTTGTTTGGTTGGTTATTTTGTATGGATGATTTTCTCAACCATTAACCAAGGATAAAACTAACCGTCTCTGGTTTTTTAGTTTAGTAAACATAAAAGTAATGACAACGGGTTATCGTGAAAACGGTAGCCCGTTTTTCATTAAAGGCACTTAGCTGGCTTAGGTAATCCGGCTACCTTTGTTGCCTGTTTGGCGGCGCCTTTAGGAAATAATCGGTGTAGATAACGGCTGTTACCTTTTTCCGGTCCCAATTTGGCCCCCATTGCTTTTACCAAAGCTCGAATAGCAGGACTGGTGTTAAATTCCAAGTAAAAATCTCTCACAAAATTCACGACTTCCCAGTGAGCTTCAGTTAACTCAATATTTTCAGTGCTGGCTAAAACGGGAGCGAGTTCAGGCGACCAGTCATTGACATTTAACAAATAACCATTGGCATCAATTGCCAGTTTTTGACCATTAAATTCAAGATACTTTTCAGACATAAACTACCAACTAATCGTTTTTTCAAATTGCAAACAGAGGTCGACGAATTCGTTATAGCCAACTTTTGTTACGTCTTCCTTATTAAACGCGAGGCCGCGTAGCCTTAAGTCATCCTCTAATAAAAATAATCGCGTAGCAGGTAACGAGCGGGACAGAGTTTGTAATGCTTTCTCATTAAGCAGCATTAATACGGCATCGTTTCTTAATAAGCAGGCGTCTTCTTCACTAATGTAATTTAGTTTTTCTGCCAGCGCTTCCGTGTTCACGCTTTTCGATAAAATATGAAGATTCATTACAGCGTTACCACATGTTTATAATTACGGAGTAGGGGAGATAACGAGTGCTTTTCAAATAACGCTATGTCGATACAAAGATCATTTAAGGCTAAATTCCGTTGTTCTAAACTGTTTTTGCAAACGTAAATGTTTTCTATGTCGTAAAATGCCATCGCTGGATAACTTTTAGTGTGATTTTTATAGCCATGGCTTTCAGGTTGTTGGTTTTTCACCAGTTGAAACACGCCATCATCTATAAAAAACATTGAAACGTCTTGCTCTAAATTGGCAAATGAGAATGCTAAATCCAAAGCTTCTAATCCATTCGGAGAGACATTGGAAGCGCTGACATTGATAATTGCAATAGACATTAGAATTGCACCATCCTGTCCGCTTGAGAAGATAACGCTGCCAACTCAGTTAATCCAGATAGGCTAAACACTGGGTGCAAAGATGATTCTTTTAGATGATGCTGTTTAGCTTCGATGTCATCAATAATGCCACGTCTGCCTGCGGCCGTAGCGCAAACAAGGAGTGGAACCTGTTTGTCGTATAGGTGTTGCCAAATATCTGATGAAGAAGGCTCACCGGCTTGTGGCAGATTGAATTTATTGGCATGAGTCACACCGGCGTTGTAGAAAAAAACGGTGACGTTGTGTCCGGCATCTAGTGCCGCCAATGTAAACTGTTTAACCGCATTGGCGCTGTTGCTGTCGTAATGCGGAGAAGTAACTAATAAAACAAAATTCGCCATGAATTACATTCTATGATCAACGAAAAACACCCCATGAAGGGGTGTTTTAATTAAGCTAAATTGGTTTAGTGTAAGCGATTAATCGTCGCCGCTAAACGCCATGAGAAGGTTTAGCAGGCTGATGAAAATGTTGTAGATTGACACATACAAAGTCACCGTTGCTAAAATATAGTTTCTCTCGCCGCCGCGAATAACGTCGCTGGTTTGGATTAAAATGGCAGCTGACGAAAACAGAATAAACATGGCACTAATACCGAGGGACAAAGCTGGGATTTGTAGGAAGATATTGGCAATAACTGCAACCAAAATTACCCAGAAACCCGCGAACAACATACCGTTTAAAAACGACATATCTTTTTTAGTTGTTAACACATATCCAGATAATGCAAAGAAAATTAATGCGGTGCCGCCTAGTGCTGTCATCACTAGCTCGCCGCCACCTGCACCAATCACCATATTTAGGATAGGGCCGAGCGTGTAGCCAAGGAAGCCAGTAAAGGCAAATACACTTAATAAACCTGCACTAGAGTTTGCTGTTTTGTGAACTAAGAACATTAGGCCATAAAAGCCAACTAAAGTGACAATAAAACCAGGATGAGGCAAATTCATCATCATGGTAACGCCAGCCACAACTGCACTGAACGCTAAAGTCAATGCAAGCAACATATAGGTGTTGCGCAAGACTTTGTTTGTCTCCAGCGCAGATGACTGAGTAGCGGAAGACACTGTGTTATATTGCATTATTAACTCCGTTGTTAAATCGAATGCTTAACTTAAATTGATAACATTACTACTGATGCTATTAGTATGGGGTTTGTGTTAGTTTTTCAAGACCTACACTAATGAAATACGATAAAAAAGCGTAAACAGATGTAATAAATATAGGAGCTTGCTGTTATTTGAGCAAATTGAATAAAGATAAAGCAGTTAATTAAATTATTTTAAATTAGCACTTTACAAGGCCGAACAAGCTCATTAAGATTCGCAACACAATTTGGAGAGGTGGCAGAGCTCGGTTTAATGCACCTGACTTGAAATCAGGCGTAGGTTCATCCCTACCGGGGGTTCGAATCCCTCCCTCTCCGCCAAATTCTAAAGAACCCGCTTTCGCGGGTTTTTTAATCCTGTCAACAGCTCATGTTGATACATCATAAAATATTGCCGCGGAGAGGTGGCAGAGCTCGGTTTAATGCACCTGACTTGAAATCAGGCGTAGGTTCATCCCTACCGGGGGTTCGAATCCCTCCCTCTCCGCCATTCCTGAATCACACCTAGCTAATTCCCCTACAGCCTTGAATGTACGCGCTATTGCAGCGGTTCGAAAACTTAGACCTGACTCAAAGATGCAACTTTAATAACTGCATTCATCGCAATGAAAAAAGAGCCAGAGTATAATCAAAATACCCTATTTAGTAGAAAAACGAATTTAAAGATAGGGGTTTCGGGCAGATGTTAAGTCAGTAGTGAAAAATAAAGATAAAAGGCTATAGTGACTCTAACAGAGCTATCACCTTCTATAAATGCTATCAATATTAGGAAGGACCATTGTTTTCGGTTACTGTCTGTTCCGTTATTGCCAATGTCCTGATTAATGCTTATCTACAACGGCTTGGAGTCAGCAAC
Source organism: Alteromonas sp. a30 (assembly GCF_026788005.1). GTDB lineage: Bacteria > Pseudomonadota > Gammaproteobacteria > Enterobacterales > Alteromonadaceae > Paraneptunicella. The sequence goes on along the minus strand of NZ_JABEPE010000005.1, from coordinate 39,723 downwards.
CTTGTTAAACGGTTTTAAAAAGGAAGTTTGAGCATGGAAGAAAACCCAGTATCCAATAAGGCAAACGCCCAATTGCGGGTCGATCAAATTCATGCATTTCAACGAGAGCTAGCTGAACTTGAGAAAGATGATATTCTGGCGCTTCCTGCTGAGAAATCCCGTCATATAGAGCGTTATCACCAACAGCTTTTAGCAACGCTAACGGCTTCTCATGATGTTGATACTAACGATGGGTCTAAACAGCTTACTCTTGGAATGAAGATTGCGTCGCTGTTTGGAGCATTGGCAATGGCTGCCAGCGTATTCTTCCTGTTTTATCAATTTTGGGGACATTTCAGTACCGGGTATCAAGTTGGTATTTTAGTGCTTGTTCCGCTTATTTTATTCATTGTGTCGCTGCACCTCTCTCAAAAAGAAAAAAGCGCCTATTTCTCGAAAATCGCCGCTGTAGTGAGTTTTTCGTGCTTTGTGCTGAATCTTTCAATGTTGGGGAAAATATTCAATATATCGCCATCGCCTAATGCACTTATCGTATGGGCCGCCTTTGCCTTCTTACTTGCTTATGCTGTCAATGCTCGATTGCTGTTGTTTTTTGCCATTATGTGCTGCAGTGGTTTTATCGCAATGAAGTTCGGTACATGGAGCGGTATGTATTGGATTGATTTTGGTGAACGACCTGAAAATTTCTTCCTTGCAAGCCTATTCTTTTTTTGGCTACCTGTATTGGTTCCTACTAGGCGCTTTATTGGCTTTGACACGATTTATCGTGTACTTGCAATGATCATGTTGTTTTTACCTATATTGATACTTTCCAACTATGGGGCTATTAGCTACATAAGATGGTCTTCGGATGTAATAGAAGGACTGTACCAAGTGGTGGGATTTGCACTCGCTTTATTGAGTATTTGGGCAGGTATAAAGCAGCGTTGGCGTGAAGTCGTAAATACTGGCACAGTATTCTTTGTATTGTTTATGTATACAAAGTTCTTCGATTGGTGGTGGGATTGGATGCCAAAGTATGTCTTCTTTTTCCTTTTGGGTTTATCCGCTTTGCTTGCGTTGATGGTGTTCAAGCGTTTGCGTTTAAATCAGTTGAGTGAAGGCGTTGCGAAATGAAAAAATATTTATTGCTTGGATTGTGCATTTTATTGGGATCTAATGCGCTGGTGTTGAGTGGTGTCGCGTACAATCGTATGGAAGAAAAAAGCCAACTGACGCTGACCGAGAGAGAGCTTTTCCTGCCTTATAATCAAGGCGCAATTAAAGAAAACTCAGGCATATTGCTGCGTTTAAAATGGCGGCTTCCTACGCCAGAAAATGCACCGTATTCTCCTTACTCCCCCAAAGAAATAAAAACCGATGAAGAAGAATTGATTACTTTAGGGTTTTCAATCCCTGGCGAGCATAAAAGTGAGTGGGCTCAGACTCGAGAGTTATATTGGGCTTTAGAATTTGATGGTGACATTCATAAGAAAGAGGTTAAAAAAGCAGAAGATGCATATCGCACTGCAACACTGGAATATCAAGAAAACCCCAGTAAACGCAATAAACAATACCAAAAGCGAAGTCAAACCGCATTTGAAAAAGAAAAAGTCAACAATAGCCGTTTATTCTTCATTCAGGCATCAAAGTCTTATGATGCGTTGGCTTCAAAATATGCTGGGCTACCGAATATTCTTATTGTTAAGGGGCTAAGCAAGCCTTATTTTAACTCAAGTGATAAGCGTTATTACTTAGGACTTAAGCGATTATCCGTTAATGAGATATTACTTCCAATGCCGTATTCAGAAGCACTTGATAATATTGAACTTATACCGAAAAAAGAGATAAGACCACCTCGTTACACGGTTGTTGTTAAATGGGGGCAGCGTCTGGAACCTTGGATTGTTGGTATCAATAAAAATGAGTGAATTGAGGTAATTTACTGGTTCTTATCCACACTTGCTCTGCTGCAAGCAGCCTCTCTAATTTTATCCTCTTCAAAACCCCGTAGTTTTTTCTCCCGATATACTCAGGTTTTCCCTTTAGTTTCCCCTTTTGTGCTATTTTTTCGACAAAATATTGGCTTTCAATAAAGGTAAGTATATTTTTCTCAATGGCCCTTTCATTGGTCAGAATGAATAAATATTGCCTAGATTTTGCATAAGGATGCGCGCTTTTTACATGTAGTTAGACTTATTGACACTATGTGTTTCAAGTAAGGCAAATGAAGTGACTTAGGTCTTATCACAAGACTAAGCCATTGTCCGTTTATTATGTTGAGGCTTGATAACTTGTTTCAACTGATAGTGGTTCGAGGGATTGCTTAGCTTTTCGTGCTTTAAGAACTGCAAAAGGCGGAAATTAAAGAGTCTCATTTCTTTTCGCCTAAGTTCATTGATAGCTCGTAAAACGGCTAAGTATGTATTGTTGACAGTAAAAAGGAGTTTATATGAGCCTTAGTGTGGTGTTATTTATTGTAATTGTTTTATCGGTGCTTTGTGTGTTTTTTGGTCAACTATTGTTTTTATGTAAGCATAATGGTCGTAAGTGGGCTGCAAGAACGGAAGATTTGGAGTTCGCTCGACGTTACCTGTTTATTCATGATGAAGTTGATTGTTTCGATAAAAAACGCGAGTTAAAAGAGCAATTGATTAAGGATTGCCGAGATGCGGTTCAAGCTCGTGAAACACAAAGAAAACAAGCAAAAGCTAAACTCATAAGTATTGATACTTTTCTAAGCAATAAGAGCTAATTAAAACAGCCACAATAAAAATAAAAAATAACTAAGGTGCGTTTTGAATATTATTTATTCGTGTCGGTTTACCCCGACTTCGACTTTTCGGAAGAAGATTGAATTACATGTTTCATACAGTTTTTAGTAAAATTTTCGATCAAACTAGATATTTTCACACCGGGCTTAATCTTGATTAACCCGAACTCGATGGCATCATCCAATAACTTTTTAAATTCATTTATCGCAATATCGGGAGTAAATGCTTGTTGATTTTGAGCTTGATGCTTAAAAATATCGTTTAGCGATTCACCAGTAACTAAAAACACGATAGCGTGCGGACCAAGGTATTGCTCAAGCACGCTTGAAATATGTTGTAAGTCTGCAAGTTTGGGTTCTCTGCGTCCATTCTCGTAATGACTATATCGAGACTTTGACCACCCACATGCAAACGCGAAGGTAGCCTGATCGAGCCCTGCTTTTTCTCTCAATAAAATAAGTCTGTCTTTTAGTTCCATATCAGATCTTTGAAAAGTGCTCCAAAAAAAGGGGGGCGTTACCAGCAAATCCACCAACTGGAAACGGCTAATCTGCCCATACTACATTAGAACAAGAAAATTTCGAATTAAAAAGCATAACCTATTGCAATGGTATATGAGGTACGTTTATTATCCCAGTATACAATATGTATACTTTATAAGTAACATAATGTTTTACGTGGTATTCCATCTTTAGTGAATTGTTTTACAAGGAGAAATTTATGCGCGGTGGTGAAGTGATTAAAAAGGCGAGGAAGCTAAAAGGGTTTCCGCAAGTGTTTGTTGCGGAGCATTATGGTCTTTCACTCAATACAATTAAAAATTATGAGAGTGGAAGAACGGAACCTCCTTTTAATAGCGTGATTGAAATTCTGGAAATGTTAGGGATTGATTACAGTGAGGTAGCTAGCAATGATGAAAATTAAAGAGCTTCGTCGAGCACTAAAAGAATGGGGGCGCTTTTGGTCCAGTCGGCGGTTGGGTCCTGGGTTTTCTGCCACAAGTAGTACACACAGGTTATGCGATCAGCTAAAAACAGGAGTGCAACAGGAAGCTGCTCAGCAGTTTTTTAATCGTCAGGCTGATGCTGTTTTTGTACCTGAACATATTGAAAAGATGGATAACGCTATTGAAAAGTTATCAACCCAATGCCGCTTAGCTGTAGTTAATAAGTATGTGCATCAAAAAAAAGAAACGGGTTATTACCAACGCGAAGCAGAACTCGCTTTAATGAGATTGTTGTAACGACGTAAGAATAAGGCGGTGAGATAAGGGTTCAAGGTTTTGGACTTTTTCTAACCTAAGAATCGCACTAATATACCTACCATCGCGAGAGCTTCGCGAAATAAATAAACTTCAATTCAAACCGCCGCAAGGCGGTTTTTTCATTTTCAGGGAGTAGAAATGCCAAGGTTTGGAAAAACGTCTGAATCGCGACTGGCAAGCTGTCACTCGGATTTGCAGAGGATTTTTAACAAAGTCATACAGTATACCGATTGCTCCATATTTTGTGGACATAGGGGAGAAGAGGCCCAAAACCAAGCTTATGAAAAAGGCTTGTCTCAACTGTTCTTCCCAAACTCGAAACACAACAGTTATCCCAGTCAGGCTGTGGATGCGGGCCCTTACTTTGTCGAGCTTAAAAACACGGATTGGTCCGACAAAGTGGCTTTTGGTGTGTTTGCCGGACAAGTTAAACAAATTGCGTTAGAGCTATATGAAAAAGGTGAAATTACCCATTTATTGCGATGGGGGGGAGACTGGGATGGCGATGGCCGAAATTTGGATGAAACCTTTAATGATTTACCCCATTTTGAGTTGATAAAACCATGAGTTGGAAAAGTACATTAAGTGCCATTGCACCGACACTTGCTACCGCTTTGGGCGGTCCGCTAGCCGGAGGAGCCGTAAAATTTCTTGCAGCAAACCTGTTGGGAGATGAAGAAGCATCTTCACAGCGTGTTGAAGATTTTATTTTAAGTGCCAACCCCGAGCAACTAGCTGATATTAAACGTTTGGATCACCAATTCAAATTAGACATGGAAAAGCTGGGCGTGGATGTTTTCAGCTTGGAGGTAAAAGATCGGGATAGTGCGCGAAAACACCATAAATCTCACTGGATGCCTTCGGTGATTTGTTTATTGCTAACGATTTTTGTTGCCGCAGCGGCTTGGGCATTAATGAAAGTTCAAATTCCCCAAGAAAATGCCAGCATTTTGTACATGCTGTTTGGACAAGTGGTAACAGCGTGGGGTACGTCTATCGCGTACTGGGTTGGGACTACTAAATCTAGTTCAGATAAAACGCAAATGATGAGTACGCAGAGCAAAAACTCTTATTAGCTCTGTGCTCCCCAAGAACAAAAAGGTGTATCAGATGTCTGACCGTTTTTCTGTGGTCAACTACGTCACGTCTGCTTTCACGTTCGGGTTTTCGGCACTGACATCACAAGAAATGATAGCTGCAACAGGCTTGTTAATTGCGGTGTTGACGTTCATTACCAACATATATTTCAAACGTCGCATTGATAAGCGCCAACATGAGTTGCATCAGCTACAAGTTGCTAAATTAAACCAAGAATTAGACACATCGCCGGAGTCACCCGACAGCCGGTAATTTTCCTCTCGCCCGCAAAGGGCACCCAATTTATTGCTCCTGTTCAGGGATGAGCATTTTACTCAATAAGGATTGGGTTTGAGGACACGTAGTTCGACCTTAACCAAACAAATTAAAGAGAGAGTTCCATGACGCAACCGACGGATGGGTTAGTACAGGTTATTGATGCCATGAAGTCCCAGTTAACGACAGCACTTAACGGGGTAAATGTGTCTTTTTGGGAGTCAGAAAATGCTAGTTCAGTAACGGCTCCTGCGATTTTAATTGATATTGAAAACTTGCTGTTACAAACAGATTTGCACGACAAAGTCGTCGTACAAGTGCAATGGGGGCTGCACTGTGTTCTGGCAGAAGATACGCCGGATTTGCAGTTAAGTTTACGTCGCTTTGCGTTATCCGTGATGCAGGAGTTGCGTGATAACAGTGTGTGGCTTCCTGAAACCGGAGTGACTCAAGCAGCAGAACATATTGTCTCAGTCCCTGATATGCAGATCTTGTCGACTTCAGGTAATGCATTGGCGTGGAAAGTGGGGTTTCAGCAAACTTTACACTTAGGCACTTCCTATTGGGATGCTACTGCTATCACTCCTCAAAACATCTATATCGCTAGGGTAAAAAAAGGAGAGCCTCATGCAAAGTCTGATCATGAACTCGTCCACCCCGTTTAACGTTGCTGAATTAAACCGAAAAATGGCGGGGTTGGTGCGCTTTTGTAAAGTGCTGGAATTAGGTGAAGAAGAGTTTGTTGGACGTGTCAAGGTGTCTGATGGAGATTTGCAAAGCACTTGGTTAGCGTACGCTGTGCAAAGAGCGGCACACAATATCCATTGGCAGCCGTTAGATGTCGGGGAATATGTTGTCGTTTTATGCCCAAATGGTGATTTTTCACAGGGCGTTATTATCGGCAGCCTGTATCAAGGCGAATTCCCAGCACCTCAAGACAACGCCGAACAAACTCAACAACTGTTTAAAGATGGAACAAGCTTTATTTTTGATAGAGCTGAGAGTCACTTTCATATCGCGATGGCACCGGATGGCACCATTCATATTGAAGTTAGTGGAGGGGCTACCATCGATGGTCCTGTCACCATAAACGGCAATGTCAACATCAATGGAGACACACACATTGTTGGCACAACCTCTGTAGATGGGGATGTGTCAGCAACGAAAAATATCCATTCTGATGCACAAATCTCCGCAACCGATGAAGTCAAAGGTGGCGGCGTTTCATTAACCAAACATGTTCACCCGGGCGTCGCCTCAGGGGGAGCAAAAACGTTAAAACCGGAATAACTATGGCTGGAACAAATGCAATTACGGGTGAGCCGCTAAGTGGCGTTGCCCATGTACGGCAATCCATCCGAATCATTCTGTCAACACCTCTTGGTAGTCGAGTTGGGCTGCGTACTTTTGGTTCGAGGCTGTATGACTTAATTGATAAGCCAACAACGGATTCTTGGGGGCTCGATGTGATAGCCGCAACAGCCGAGGCTTTGTTGCTATGGGAGCCAAGGTTTCGTCTCGACGATGTATCGATTCAGCAAACTTTACCGGGAAAAATTATTTTAAACGTCAGTGGTGAGTATTTACCAAATGGTGAACCGCTGACCATTGATGGGATTGTTATCAATGATACCGAATTATCCTAAACCTCAAATTTTAGAAACCGTCACCTTGGAGCAGTTGGTGCAAGCACGCAAAGAAAGGCTGCTTTCTATCAACCCCAATTATATTGATGTGATCGACTTAGATAGCGACCCCATTGTCCAGCTTTTTCAAGTAGAGGCCTATCAGCAGTTGCTCAATCGCCAGCGGATTAATGATGTCGCGTTAGCGAACTTATTGGGATTTGCAACAGGGGACGATTTAGATCAGCTAGGGGATTTCTACGGCTTGCGTCGAGCAAGTGGAGAATCTGACGGTGGTTATCGGTTACGAATCCGTCAGGAAAATATTGCCTCGTCAACCGCAGGCGGTGCCGCGCATTACCGGAGCCGCGCAATCGCGGTTGATCCCTTAGCGATTCGAGATGTGGCAGTTGATAGCCCCGAGCAAGGACAAGTGCGAGTGTCTGTCTTGGTTCGGGATGGCTTCGACATTCAAGATACCGTGGCCAAAGTACGAGAAAAAGTCACCGCTGAAGATGTGCGTGTTATTGGTCATGAAGTCTTAGTGTTGCCAGCAGAAGCTATTGCAGTGGATGTTGAAGCTGATATTCATCTGCTTAGTGACACACCCCAAGTCATTTTTGATGAATTGCAAAATTCGCTCATTTCTGCTTGGAAATCAGCAGCAGGGCTCGGATGGGATTTATCCCGAAGCTGGCTTGATAGTCGTCTGCACCTATCAGGAGTTCATAGTGTTGAGTTAATGACTCCCACTGGACTCACACTGGCATCTGCCAACCAATATATCGTGCCGGGTCACATTCAACTGAATTTAGCAGGGAGGCGTGAATGACCGATGCATCAGCTTTATTACCTCCCAATGCATCGCGTTTGCAACGAGATGTACTAAGTGCGAATCAAATAGATAACGCCTTAAATCTTGGGATTGATACCTTAGCTGAGCTAAAACATGCACCGCCGGATGCATTTTTAGACTGGCTAATTTGGGAATATGGACTGGATGAAATTAGTCCGTATTTGATGGATAAACGCCAAGCCATTACCAATGGATTGTTATGGCAACGTATTCGAGGCACACCAGAGTCATTAAAGGTGGGGCTGTCTTGGATCGATTTTGATAACGCAACGTTAGAAGAGTTTGGCCCGGGTGTGAATTCACACCGCTTTATGCTTGAGTCCGGGCGTATCCCGCAAAGTGCTGAAATTCTAGATATTATTGGCATCTCGTCTTTGTCAGCGCCAGTCGCAAACCGATTATGGCGTGTTTGGCATGATTACGATATACGGGCACTTAAGTTGTCCCAACATCGTCTGGGCGACGCACTATTATCTGATGCGAGCGGGGTACGCCATCAGGGCGTTAAATGGAGTTTTGCAGACCGTTTTAGCGATGTCGCAACTGGGCCATCCATTCGTGTTGATGAGGCGGTGAGTCATCAAGTAACAGAGAGTGTTATGTATAACCCTCACCAGATGTTACTCGGTGTATTTAAACTGGGCGATAAAGCCATTCCACGCAGTGGCGAAGGCGTTTTTGACCGGAACTCGCAGATAGTCAGCTTCGACCCTAGCGTTATTGCGTTAGATCATCGCCGATTCTCTTACTCACACATGACCCTGTCCGGGACAAAACTGAGTTCTGACCGCAGTTATCTTGGATTAACTCAAGTCAAAACAATAGGTGAGCCTGTGCGGTTATCAGTCAGTCGCTTAGGGGACCTATACCGACTTGAATGCGAACCACTTCATGTAGTGCAGCGCCTTACTTATACCGAAAACGGTACTTTAGACGTGCCCTTTGTTGGAGATGATGGCTATGCCCTGATCTCGGCGCAACAAGTTTTACCCACTATTTCAACCATAGATGCATTCACATTAACTGACAGTCAAACCTTGTCTGTTCGCAACTTAGGGCTGCAATGGCTTGGAGTTTGGGATGAACGTGAATGGACTTCATTTGAACACATCACAATAGGAATAAAACACAGTGACTATAGTAGTTGACGATATTCGAACCTTTATAGCTGAGGCTATTGAAAAGGAAAGCATTTATTTAGCCTGGGGGCGTGGTGATAGTGAATGGCAAACCCCGCCATCGGAAGAAAGGACGCAAATGGCATTGCAAGACCCTATTGGTTTTCGCCAAGTGTCCCGCACTCAGTATGTCGTCCCTGATGAACTTGGGGAAATCGTGCTGTCATCGGGCTCTTTCAGCATTTCAGCAGAACCCACTAACCATCTCTACGTTGAATTTCGTTATGACTTCGAAGATGCACAAGGCGAAGTGATTCGAGAAACCATGGTGTATATCGGCACTGAAATTGTTGAGGGCTTACCCCCAGGACAAAAGTATTTTGCTCCAGAGCAAATTGAAAAGGTGGGCCGGGCGGCCTTGTTAAGTAACTTTGGGCCACGTGAACGCACCGTGGGTACCCGATCAACCTATGAGTATGTGATTTCCTTATGAGCTTGGACAGATATTACAAAACCTATGACCCAGAAAAACGTTTCCATGAATTAATGTTTCGAGTGGGTAATCATTTGCAAGGACGAGAACTGAATGACCTTCAGGGCATGTTCTTCGACATGTTAGGTCGCACAGGTAATGCGATCATGCGTGATGGCGATGTTATCGAAGGTGGTAGCATCAACATTGATACTGAAAATGGCACAACGTTAGTCACAGATGCAAAAGTATACATTCGTGGTTTAGTCCACAATGTGCCAGAAGCCAGCTTTAATATTGCCCTTGATGATATTCAAGTCGTCGGTATTTGGTTAGTGGATCGCGTTGTTACGGAATTAGATGATCCAAGCTTACGCGACCCAGCTATTGGCACTGAATCTCATGATGAACCGGGCGCAGCAAGGCGCGAAGTAACGGCAACATGGGGATTGTCTACAGAAGATTCTCCGGGGAACTTTTATCCGGTTCATCGTATAGACCAAGGTGTGCAAATTATTAACGAGCCGCCTCCGCAGCTTAATGCGGTAACGAGTGCAATTGCGCGTTACGACAGAGAAGCCAACGGCGGTAGCTATTTAGTTGATGGCTTAGGCGTGCTTTTCCGTAACCAAGAAAATGCCATGCAAACCTTCAATATTACCGAAGGTAAAGCACACATTGATGGGTTCGAAATTGCATTGCCTGCGTCAATTCGTAAATCGTTTGCAGTGGACCCAGATTTGCAGCTGATTGAATCAGAGCCTGTGACCTTTGTGCCTGATGCGCAACAACAAATGCGTATCGACACCGATTTCAGCCCAATTCATGACATTCGCAAAGTGGATGTTGCAGCCGAAAAAACAGCGACAATTACCCATGGTGCCTTTGCTGGTGCATCTGACCCATTACCTGATCCGTCTGTGGTATCGATCGTTAGTGTGGAACAAGCCGGAACCACTTATGTTAATGGCACCGACTTTAAACTTACGGGGAATTCAGTTGACTGGTCATTAACGGGCGCAGAGCCTTCTCCGGGCTCAAGTTACGATGTCACTTATCGTTATCGCACTGATGCGGTCATTGAATCTCAGGACGAGAATGGATTGGTGATTTCAGGAGCGGTAGCAAACACGGATGTTTTCATTGACTATCAATGGAAAATGCCGCGCATTGACTTAATCACTATTGAAGTAAATGGCGAAGTACGCAAAATCAAAGGGGTCAGTCACCCTTATCAACCTCAAGCTCCGATTTCACCCAGTAGCCAGCTAGTGTTGGCGACGGTTGAGCAGTCATGGCGTGAAAACACAGCACCAGATATTACTTTGCAAGCGATTCGCGCTGTTTCAATGCCAGAATTGGCTGCGATGAAGCAACAAATTGCGGATTTGTATCAGTTGCTCGCGCTAGAACGATTAAACAATGCGGTGAATGCCTCAACGCCAGCTTCAAAGTTGGGGGTTTTTGTTGAACCGTTCTCTGACGATAGCTTGCGTGACCAAGGTGAAGAACAGACTGCTTCTATTGTGGATGGCGAACTTGTTTTAAGTATTGATGCTGAGGTTCATGATCTGAACTTGACTGAAAACGCTACCCTAGATTTCGAGTTAGAACCCGTTATTGAACAGCTTGCTGATACTGGCGAAATGAAGATCAATCCGTATCGCGTATTTGAGCCTGTTCCTGCCCGTGTGCGTTTATCGCCAGCGATTGACAACTGGGTAATTAGCCAATCGGTATGGCTGAGTCCTATTACTCGTATTTTCCAGCGAGGAGGCGGTTTGGTTAGAAGTATTTCGTCTTCAGTGAACACAGAAACGCGCTTGGTAAGTCAACGTAACTTACCCAATTTACGACCTCGTAGCGTGAGTTTTACCATCACTGGATTTGGTCCGGGGGAAACGCTGGACAATGTTGAATTTGATGGCGAGTTATTGCCAGTAACGGGAGTATAACGGCATGAGTATAGTTGCAGATGCAAATGGCATCGTAAGAGGGCGCTTTAATGTGCCTTCTGGTGTTCCGGTGGGAACAAAATCAGTGGCTTTTACAGGGGAAGGTGGTAGTCGCGGCGAAACGACTTATACCGGGAGTTCTCAGGTTCAAACTTTTACTAGACGTCGAGTCCAAACGGTAACAATTTTACGCTCAGATCCTTTGGCACAAACCTTTACGTTGGATGAAACAACCATCGTTGCGGCAGTGGATGTATGGGTTAAAGAAATTGGTTCGACGCCGGTTCGTTGTCAAATTCGCGAGACCAGTTTAGGTCTTCCGAACGAAGTGATAATAGCAGAGTCTGAGCTTTCAGCGTCGGAATTAGGCGTGTATCCAAGTGCCACACAATTCCAGTTTAGTCCGGTTGTGCTTGATGGCGGTAAAGAGTATGCGATGGTTTTCCTAACGGATGATGGAGAACACTCCTTAGCTATTGCGGAGTTAGGGAAATACTCTGCGGTAACAAAACAGTGGCAAACACGTCAGCCGTATCAGGTTGGGGTGTTGCTTTCGTCTTCCAATGCGGTGACATGGACGCCGCATCAAGAACGAGACCTACGATTCAGACTATATGCCGCCAAGTTTACTAACACATCCCAAGATATTGATTTAGGCAAGGTCACACTTGATGGCGCAACGGATTTAGTCTCTTTGGGCGGGGTAGAGCGGCCTGATTCTCAAACCAATGTGCAGTTCATTGTCACTGATGCCAATGGCAACGAATATTCCGCTCAAGAAGAGCAGCCGTTAAACCTAACGACTCCCTTGTCTGGTGAAGTGAATGTCAAAGCACGTATGACGGGTGCATCCGATTTAAGCCCGGTGCTTTATCAGGGCGTGCAACTAATCTCTGGTAAACAACAAGCAACGGGTTCTTACGTGACTCGAGCGTTTCCCGGCGGAACCAATGTAAATTTGAATGTGACTTTTGAAGCGAGCTTGCCATCTGGCGCTAGTGTGGGGGTAGAAGCGGAAATCGACGGCGTTTGGACGAGTATGAGTCAAGATGATAGCAAGCCCGCCAACGATGGTTTTAATGAGTTGAGTTACGGTTTGTCTGGCTTTAACAGCGATCAAGTTCGTGTGCGTTTGACATTAAGTGGGACTCCCGCCGCTAGACCGCGCGTACGTCAGTTAAGAGCGGTGACGGTAAATGCCTAATCCGGTAACGGAAAATCGAGGTTACCCCTTGCCTGCGGGTAATCTCTCCGAAGATCTAGGGCGTTTACAACAAACCATCAATCAAATCGATGCGGATATGTTAGGGCAGGAGACCAGAGTCGCAGAGCTTGAAGCGCGCACTATCAGCATCGCAGAAGCGCGATTAATCAAACGTCATCCATATTTAGGGAGTGTATTAAATGGCAACGCTTGAAACCCAAGTTCAAGGGTTAATTGACCGGCTCAATACTGAGCAGCAAACCGCAGCAGAGGCCGCACTCATTGCAGCGGCAATTAACGAGCTCTCCAGTTATCAAACCTTTCAGCAAGCACTATTAGCTGTTGCAGAAGGGGATTTGAATATAGCTGTATCGAATCTTGAAAATGCGAAAACTCAGTTAGATGTATCGGCTGATGAAAATGTGCAGAGCATTAACAATGCGGTGTCGTTGTTAAACCAAGAGTTGTTGAAACTGAATGTGTTACCCGAAGTGCAACATCAAGTAACCCAGTTTCAAAATAAGTTTACCCGAAAAGTGCGAAAAGAGAGTTATGTTGCAAGTTCAACAAATTCTACAATCGAGCGTCGCTCCAATGTGGTGTACGCCATTTATGATAGTGAAACGGGTAGTTCACATATACTAATGCCTGCGTATCAAGCCCAAAATTCGAATAATAATCCTTTATCTTCTGCTTTTTATTATGAGTTACAGAAAAATAAGGCTCATATTCAGAGAGCTACCTGGCGAATTGATTTGGATAGTTACCAGTCTCAAGAGTCACCAACTTTTTTACATAATTATACGGCTTTTGCAGTGGTGCCATTGGCTTCTTTGTCTTCACCAGAGGTAACATTCAAAGTGGTTTATGATGAGCAAGATCGTGCTTCAACTAGTGCGATATATAGTGTTTTACGAGTCGATGGCCACTCATTTGATAAAAGAGTGGGCTTAAAACACAATGTTACGGTGAAAGACCAATATGGTTTTGTTACTCAAGTAATAAGGAATGGGGCAACAAAGTCAGTAGGTTATAACCGCGTGTTATATGACAACGCTAAGCATTGTATTCTTGCTTTGAGAGAAGACGATCAGCTTATCGAAGTCTACAGTGATGATATTGTTGAAACCGGACAAACTTTTTCTGATGACATGGCTTTGCAAGCTTTTGTGGATGCAAATGACATTATCGTTTTACCCTTCATTGCAACGGATAATCCTTGGCAACCCAGTTTTCGCATTGGCGTCGATATTAGCTCTTATAGTGGCGATATCAACGTTAATGAAAGCTATGGGCGAAACTATTCTGTGCATATTGCGTTTGAAAATGGACGTTTGATTCCATTAACTATGTCACAAAATGTCAAGAGGATTTACGGAGCAAACATTAGTGGCGACGTTCAACCATTTGGGGCGCTAGAGGCGCATTTTACGCTTAGAAAATTAAATGGTGATTTAGTAGTGGATTGTGAAGCAGAGTTGGGCACTTTGGGAGGGGGGTGGCGAACTCCCCAAAGTTATGAAGCTTTGATTTTATCAGTGAATCCTTATTCAGGTGCCACACTTGGGCATATGGATGCTTTCTATTTCAATGGTACAGATTATTACTACGGCCTCTGGAAAGGTTACTTAAGTTAAGGAAAAAACAATGTTAGAACACGAATTTATCGAAGGTTTGGGCTATAAAGTTGGCTCAACAATTTATGCCAACGATCCACGTGATCGTAGTGAATGGCAAACGGAAAACATGGCAAGTTTCCTTGCAGAAATGCAGCAAGCTTATGAAGAGGAACAAGCAAGGCTTAATCCAGTGTTATCGGATATTGTGATCACGCAAGTGAGCAATGTACTGAAAGCTCCTTCGGATTTGGCCACAATGGATGAGGTGAAAGTCACTTGTTTGCAAGGCGGCGTATTTCGCGTTTCTGGTACGCTGGATATTGATGATGAAAGTTTCATTATGCCTGTTCGTAGTTTTGATGGCGGTATTGCTTATTTCCCCGCAGAAGTGAGCGCCGGTGAATTCCAAGTAGACTTGCAGTTTGCTGAGTCGGGGAAATATCAGATTACTGCTGAACTATTGAATCAAGAATTGAGCACACCTCGTTTTGCAATGAAACCGATTAGCATCTATGTGCTAAACCAAGTGGCATCTCCTGCTGCTTAATTTGAGCACACCCTCCGTACTATTCTCAGTATTCTTATTTTTAATCTATTAACTTTTTAAATTTGGGGGAGTTTTGCTTATGGCGACTCTTGAACAATCTGTGCAAAGCCTGATTGACCAAATCTATTCAGGCACACTTGCACCCGCAGAAGCGGCTCTTGTAGCGGCTTCTATTAACGAACTAAGTCAACATCAAAACTTTCAGCAAGCCTTGTTGGCGGTTGCGGAAGGCGACTTAAACACGGCGGTTGCCAATTTAGAAGCGGCAAAAGCGACACTAAATGCATCCAGCGATGTGAATACCCAAAGCTTAAATGCAGCAACAACCTTACTTAATCAAGAATTACAGAAGTTGGATGTGATTCCTGATATTCGAGAGGAGCAAACGCGACAAAACAATGAGCTGCAAAGGAATGTAATTATTGAAGGGATAGTTGGTTATCAAAGTAATAGTGGCAATGGTCGTCGTTCTCATGCTACTTACGCAATATATGATGCAAATAGCAAAGATACTTATGCGTTTATGCCTTCCTATTCACATAACACTGCTCCATCAACGGATAATTATGCCGCTTATTGGTATCGGCATTTAGCAGATGGTAATCATGTGCAATTAGGACGCTGGTTTGTGGATAGCAATAGTCACCATGCTTCTGCTTCGCCGAGTTATTTTTATAGTTTACAGGCGTTTGCCAATGTGCCTTTAGCCTCTAGGGGGGATGCCTCTGATATACAATATTCATTGGTCCTTGAAGAGCAAACGGCGGCGAATGAAGACAGCGTTTATTATGGTGGCGTTAGAGTGTATGGGAGAGATTTCTCTGAGCGGGCTAAACCAAAGACGGGTGTCGTGGTTAAGGATAGATATGGTTTCCAAACTTCGATATCGGGTACTTATCCGGATGGTTCTACCAAGGTACTTTATAGCAACGATAAAAACTGCGTTTTAGTATTACGAGATGATAACGAACTGGTAGAGCTTTACCACGATGGCATCGTCGAAACCGAAATCAAGTTCTTAGATAATGCGGCATTACAAAGTTACGTGGATGCGCATGACATTATCGTGCTGCCGTTTATCCGAGCATTAGTTTCATCACATCCGCATTTTCAGTTGGGAGCGTTTTATAGTTCGTCAACATCACTTCCATCTAAGCAAGATTCTTATGGTGGGCAATGCGCGGTTCATTTTCTCTTTGAATATGGAAAACTGATTCCATTGCAGATGCGACAAAATGTAAAGTGGGTTTATGGGCAATTCAGTTCAAACTATGGCAATCTTCAAGGGGCATTACAAAGTCATTTTAGTTTGCAAAGAATG
Source organism: Alteromonas sp. a30 (assembly GCF_026788005.1). Lineage (GTDB taxonomy): Bacteria > Pseudomonadota > Gammaproteobacteria > Enterobacterales > Alteromonadaceae > Paraneptunicella. Next base: position 23,636 of record NZ_JABEPE010000005.1, on the reverse strand, counting down.
GATGCGACTCCTGTGGTGAGTTGCGATTGTGAGCTGAGTGGGTACCCCAGTGGTACTGGGTTTAGCCATCCTGTAAACTACGATACCGTGGTGTTAACTGCCAACCCTTATGGTGGACAGGTATTAGGGACTATGGAACAACTGTATTACACCAATTCAAACTACTACTACGGCCTCTGGAAAGGCCGCTTTAAATAGCCTCTAGCTCGAAGCAATCTAAAGGCAGCTTTGCCTTTTTCATTATTCGTTTAAATCACGTTTAACAACACAGTTTAATCTGCAATCGCTGGCAGCGCTTTTTGCTGCTTGTTTCACTCACAGCCTCGCATCTGCGGGGCTTTTTTATATCTGTAATAAAGGAAAATTATGACTATCAAACATGGTATTGATTTTGTTGAAGTCGATGACGGCACGCGTCCGATTCGCTTAGCAACAACCGGTATTATTGGCATTGTTGGTACTGCGCCGGAAGCTGACTTAGCTAAGTTTCCATTGAATACGCCTGTAGCGGTGTTGGGTTCTCGCAAAACGGCTGCGGCGCTGGGTACAGCCGGTACTTTACCAGCGGCTATGGACGGTATTTTCGACCAAGCAGGCGCAATGGTAATTGTGGTTGTGGTGCCAGAAGGTTCAACAGAGCCGGAAACCCAAGCCAATATTATTGGTACAGTGGATGCCAACGGTGCGCCATCGGGTATTGAAGCGCTTAAATCGGCAGAAGCCATGACTGGATTGAAGCCGAAAATTTTGATTGCGCCTGCGTTTTCAAATGATAAGTCGGTGGCAGATGCCTTACTTTCAGCGGCGGATACCTTAAAAGGTTACGCTTTTATTGATGGCCCAGATACGACAAATGCCGATGCATTAACCTACCGTGGTGAGTTTGGCAGCCGTCGTGGTGAGGTTTGCGATCCTTGGCACCGTGTGTTCGACCAAGCGTCGGCAACAGAAATTGTCGTGGCACCTTCGTCTCGTATGGCAGGTGTGATGGCGCGCGTACAAAACGAAAAAGGCCCTCATTACTCCAACTCCAACCAAGAAATTTTAGGCATTGTGGGAACCACACGCCCCATTAGTTTTGAGCTGGATAACCCTGCAACGGATGCAGAAGTGTTAAACGGCGGGCAAGTGACCACCACGATTCGTCGCAATGGTTTCCGTGTTTGGGGTAATGAAACGCTTTCTGATGACGCCAAATGGAAATTCAAAAACGTCGTCATCATCAATGATTTGATTGGTGAAAGCATTGTGGACGCACACATGTGGGCTATCGATCGCAACATTACCAGCACTTATCTTGAAGATGTGGTTAACGGCGTGAACAACTTTATGTCAGGTTTAAAAGCACAAGGTTACATTGCCGGGGGCAGTGCGTGGGCCGACCCTGACCTTAACACTGTTACTGAACTTCAAGCCGGTAACGTTTACATCGATTATGACTTCAGCGCGTACAGCCCTGCTCAGGTTCTGACTTTCCGTGCGCATCTGGTTAACAACTACTTAGCGGAGATTTTATAACATGGCTTTAGCTCAAGCATTACGTGCAATGTCTTTATTTGTGGACGGTAATCGTTTCGTCAACGAAGTAACGGAAGTCACGCCACCAAAAATGACTTTGATCACCGAAGATTATCGTGGTGGTGGTATGGATACCGCCGTGGAAATTGAAACGGGTTTAGAGAAGCTCGAGGCGTCTTTCAAAGTGAGTCGTTACGACATTAACACTTTGCGCCACTTTGGTTTAGCGCCTTCTCAGCAAGTGGCGATTTCCGTGCGTGGCGCATACAGCGACGATGGTCGTGTTATTCCTGTTGTTTTCAACATGACAGGAACATGGAAAGAAGTGGATTTGGGTACGATGAAAACGGGTGAAATGCCGGAAATCAACGTGATGATGGCACTTAAACGCTACACCATGCTGGTGGACGGTCAAGAAGTGTATCACGTAGATGCCGAAGCCCTGAGTCGCCGTATTAATGGTACAGAAACATTGTCTGACATTGCACGAATCATCGGTTAATAAAGGAGCAATGATGTTGCAAAGTTACAAAGTGTTGGTGCCTTTTCCGCATCAAGGTCAAATGGTGAAAGAGGGCGTTGTTCAGCTTTCACCAAAGCAAGCTTGTCACCTGCTGGCGGGTGGCAAAGTGGCGTTGTCTAAATCAAAAACTAAGTCTAAGAAAGGTAAATAACGATGAGTGAAGCAAACCCAATGGCGTCTATGGAAGGCGAAACGCAAAGTGTGTCTAATACAGGTGCAGCAGTCACTGTAAAATTGGTTAAACCTATTCGAGGCATGGCTGAAATCCTGCTAAGAGAGCCATCAGCATCGGACTTACGCGGTGTGAAAATTCTAGATGTCATCAATATGGATACCATGAGTTTAGAGGTGGTTGTACCTCGCTTATCCATGAATGGATTCACCAAAGATGATTTCTTGAATTTACATCCGAAAGATATGCTGAACATTGGGTTGCAGGTATCGGGTTTTTTCGCACTTTAGGCCCGTTGCCAAACGACGTGATGGAAGCATGGGGCGATATTGCCGCTATCTTCCATTGGCCACCATCGGAAATGACCACAATGACTTTGCCGGATTTAGCAACGTGGTACACCATTGCTATTGAACGGCATAATAAAATGTATGGACAAGCCCACAAATAGTGGGCTTTTTTGTTTTAGGGGGACGCGTGGATACGCAAAAATCCTTGCAGCAAAATCTGGAAGCCGTAAAGCGACTGTCTAAAACTTTCAAAAAGTTTGTTGGAAGCGCTGAGCCGTTATTGGATAAATTGACGCAAATTACTTCGCAAGCCACAGACGTGACTCAGCTAGCACCTCATGCAGATAGTTCAAGTATTACTGTGCAGACGCAGAATAATATTGGCAATCCGAGTCGTCGAGATATTGTTGAATCGTCACCGCACTCAGGGCCGGAACAAGTTGCAGCAGAGGTTACGCAATCTCCAGCGGTAGCCGAACGCTCGCAAGATCCGAATTTAAACCGATTACCTGAGATTCTTGCCGTTGCTACCCGTATTGAAAGTTTAATTGCTAATCATTTGAATAGTGCATTGGTGAATGTTAATGGCGCGGCAGAAAATGCGGATCGTCCAATAAATCTAGCTATTCGCAATACGTTGGAAAATACCGCTTTATTAGACACTCAAGCTACACTCAATACAGATACAGCAGTAACTCCTAACAGCAGCGCGACACTTGAACCGGGTGAAAGTAATTTAACCGCGGCGCTGACACAGTTACCGCAAGTACAAAGTGCGGTTAACTCGTTTTCTCAGTTACAGCAAGTGTTGACGCAAGTTGAGTCAACACTCGGTGTATCAATAACCTCAAAAATGGCTGAACTCGCTCAAAGCCAACTGCCTTTTATTGGGCAATTCGATGAATGGGCGCAACAAAACCCTGAATTAGCCCAAGGCTTGAGCGATGTTGCTAACGGCTTAATGAATAATGTGCCGTTAATGGATGCCATATCACCCCTTGCTCAACAATTAGCCGATGTTCCCGTTGTGAACCAAATTAATGAATGGGCGCAGCAAAACCCAGTTTTAGCGCAAAGCTTGGAAGATGTGGCAGTAGGTGTATTAAACAATGCGTCCGTCATGGATACGTTAGGGCCTGCCTTTGATCAAGTCACAGGGACATCAATTGTTGCTCAAACCCAGCAATGGGCGCAGGAAAACCCAGCATTAGCACAAGGGCTTCAAGATATTACATGGGGCATGCTAGAAAATAGCAAGGCAATGTCGATCATTAATCCTTTGATGGGAACATTTTCTGATGTACCTATTCTGGGCAAAATCACGAGCTGGGCCCAAGGTAACTCAACACTGACGCAAAGTATTCAAGAGACGACAGCCGGATTAATAGAAAATATCAATCCTATTGAGCGGCTGTCGCCATTAATGAATGGATTCTCGTTTATAGGTGAAAAGTCTGCAGGAGGATTGGCGAAACTTGGCCAGTTTGCAACGCCATTGGTATCAATATTAGGTCGAGTTACCTCTGTATTTACTGGCTTGAATATCGCCATGCTAGCCAATCCTATGGTGCTGATCATTGCGGGTATTGTGGCGCTAATTGCCGTGATTGGGCTGTTAATTTACAAATATTTTGAACCACTCAAAGCGGCCTTTGTGGGGTTGTGGGATGGTTTTATTGAAGGTATCGAACCGCTTTTGAAAGCGTTTGAACCCATCAAAGCATTATTTGCCAATTTGGGCGATGTATTTAACGCGTTTAAAGAGCTTATCTTTTCCGCTATTGGCGCTGCGTTTGACTTCGTCGTAGGTAAGGTCAAAGCCATGATGGATGGTATCGCTAATATTGGCAACACCGTAGTTGGTTTCTTCTCCGGTTTATTTGGCGGCGAGGATGAAGAAGATTCAGAAGCTGAAACGGAAGCAGAGCAGGAGACGGTATACACCCGTAAAGTTCGTATTGAAAACAAAGTTAAGCAAGCAGCACCGCTAGCCGTGAGTCAATCAACGATTGTGCCTCAAACGCTTCCTGCTAGCGACACTGCGGAAGCAAATACTTTCTCCCAACAGATTAATCGTCAAACCCAGACGAATGCGGTAAATGTCGCTGGCGCTGACAACCAAGCACAACCGGTTAACAATGTTTTCTCCAATCCCTCTCAATTGAATACAACGTCTAGTCGTAGAGCGGTTTCGGTTGGGGATGTCAATATCAGCGTTAACGCATCACCCGAGCAATCGTCAACAGATATAGCCGAAAAGGTTAAGGCGATATTCGAAAACATGATGATGGATATGCAACGAGAACAAAGAGGAGCGTTATTCGATGGCTAATAGTGTCATGTTAAGGATCGGCGAGTACGAATTTTCTTTGGAAACTGCCGCATTTCAGCAATTCCAACAAAGTGTTGGGTTTGATTGGGCCGAACAGCAACGCATAGGAAACCATTCTGCGTTGCAATATTTGGGGCAAGGCAAAAAAGAAATTGCGCTCCCCGGTGTAATTTACCCTGAATACCGAGGTGGATACGATCAAATCCGTAAAATGGAAGCTGAAGCAGGTAAAGGAAAGCCGCTTCAGTTGCATACCGGTTCAGGGAGTATTTTAGGGTTATGGATTATTACTTCGGTATCTGAAACAAGCAGCATTTTTTATAAAAACGGGGTGCCACGCAAAATAGAGTTTAGTCTCAAACTCACGTATTTTGGGCCATCGCAACAAGATAAGTTGGTTTCGTTTAGTTCACGTATACGAGCAACTGCCCAGCAGACGCGTTCAACCGATGTTGCTAATGTCGTAAAACGGCTCGAATTTCCTCCCGCTCAACTCGAAAGTGCATTTCGCTCTTTGAATATCAATTTGCGTCAAGAGAATGGGACATTAAAGGATATTGATAACATTATTGATGCTATTCAATGGATTGCTAAAGATTTTGATGCCAGTTCCCAATTGCTATTAATGCGGGAATTGCTGGGTGATGAAGTCGCCAATCGTGCTGCGGCCCATCCAACGGATCTGTTTCAGGGGGCGAAGAACTTTTTCAATCTGGCACAAGGCTTAGACAGTGCAGTTCAAGGAGGATTTTTCTAATGCTATACAGGACAAGACAAGGTGATGTACTCGATGAAATCTGTTTCAACCATTACCAGCGTGAAGATCTGACTGAGTTTGTGCTTCACTCCAACCGTGGACTCGCGGGGCAAGGTGCGGTTCTACCATCAGGGCTGCTTATTGAACTACCTGAAGCGCCTAATCCTGAACCTCAACTAAATTCGTTGTTTGACTAATGAAACCAATATTTTCGATTATTGCTAATTCACAAGACATTACTCAAAAGCTCCAACGTAATCTTGTTTCAATAGAAGTCACTGATGTAATGAGCCCTAATTCCGACTCCGTTCGTATCACGTTAGCGGATGTTGAAGCGAAACTGGGGGTGATTAACGTCGGGATGGAGTTAGAAGTCAGTATGGGTTACGAGGAAGGAGAGGGGAGAAAGCGTTTGTATCGAGTTGGACGCTTTGTACTGGATGAGATCGGCGTCAGCGGCCCGCCAACGCAAGTGACTTTAGTGGGGCGCTCGACTAATTTCATTGACACCCTTAAAAATTATCGTAACCAAAGCTTCGATAATACAACCTTAGGAGAAATTGCTCGTAGCATTATCACCAGTAATGGTTTTACTGCCCGTATCGCGCCAGAGATAGATCAAATCCAAATCGAACATATCGATCAAGCGGATGAAAGTGACTTACATTTCTTAAGTCGGCTAGCGCAAACATATGATGCGTTGCTAAAGCCATCCATTCGAGAAGTGATTCTTGCGCCAGCAGATGCTGGTGAAACGGCATCTGGCGCCCAAATTGAGAGTAAACCAATTCATGTGTCGCAGTTGAGTCGTTGGTCGTTGGAACTTCCCAAACGAACAGATTATGGCTGTGTCAAAGCGTATTGGCGCTCGGATGAACAGGGTGAACGCCAAGTGGAAATGCTTGGTGATGAAAGTGAGACCTGCAAGGTCCTTAAATCGACTTTTTTAACCCAAAAAGAAGCCAAAGCCGCCATTAATAGCGAAAAGCAACGCTTGGACAGAGAACTGAGAAATATTCATTTCACGTTGCCCGGCGATCCAGAGCTATTCGCAGAAAGGCCCATACGTATCTCCGGGGTTCATCCCTTAGCGGATGGTGACTTTATATGTAAACGAGTGACACACACGTTGTCGTCATCAGGTTTTGTAACCAGTGTAAAGGCACAATAAACCTCTTTTCTTAAAATTTAAGTTAGTTAATACATGCTTAAGATGGATAAAAAATGTACTAAAAATTTCTCGTATGAAAAAACCTGAAATTTGATGGGCTTTAACTAATTGAAATTTAAAGGTAAATAGTGATGGTTGAAATGTGTGCAGAGCATTTGGTTTGGCTTGTGCAAAATTATTGAATAAAAACACCCCGTGCCATGTTATTCGTTTAACTATCCTTTTTACGTACGTTTGATCTCATTTTGGATATACCATAATGAGTAAAAAAATAATCAGAAAAGGGGTTAAAACGTTAACTCTTCGATAACTTATATGGGTATTTTCAGAAAATCTGGAGCATATAAGTTACCGTTTGGTTAAGACGATATTTTACTCAATTCAAGGGTAAAAATGCATACCCATTAGACGATAGATTAAAGTTTTTTTATTCTCTTTTGCATAAAACGGAAGGTTAAAAGAGTACAGATCTGTACTCTTTTAAGGTGTTTTAAAGCTGTCTTTTTGGTCAGAAATTGGGGAATATTTGGCTGGAAAAGTATATAGAAATATAAGCTGGGCAGGAGCCCAGCTTATGACTCTTCGTTGCTCAGGGCTGCTTCATCATAGTTAACTTCCGTTTTATGATTCGCACGTTCAATGTACTGTTTGATCAAGCTATGAGCGCTATAACCGCATGCGGTTGCCATAGAAATAAACTGGTTAACCGTTGGTGAACCAACGCCTTTCTCCCAGTTTTCATATGTTTTACGAGTTCTTACATCTGCGAACTGAGCCATCTTAACTGTGGTCATTGCCGCCTGTAATCTCATTTTCCTTAAGTCTGAACCTTTTATGTACACTGCTGTATTGAACCTTTGATTAGTACGTATATAAAACGTAATTGAACAACGATTGGAAGCTACCAAAGAAAATCGGGCAAAGTTGCCCTGTTTAGGTTAAGATCGTAAAAAAATTACTAATAAATGTTTGGAAGTAACTTAAAATGGCTAGAAAAGGTAAAGATAACATCCTTGCGGTTGCCTATGGTCAAGCTATCGAGGCTGCAATTGCACGTTCGGGTAAATCATATAAAGAAATATGTAATTGCTTCGATTTAGATGAAAAATCACTATATCGCTACAGGTTGGGTGAGTCACAAGCGCCATTAGAATTGGTGATGGCAATTTGGACGCATTGTGGACTTGAGGTTGCAAAAGAGTTGAGAAACGATATAAAGGATCTCATACGCCGTTCCAAATACGGAACAGCGATACTCAAGCAACTCGGGATAAAATGATTCGACTACTCGTAATACTGATCACAGCCTATTTAACTTTTACGAATATTAACAACGACCACCTGATAGACATGCTGTTTATTTTGGTAGGTGTGTGGGCGCTATACGAGAACCGTTATCATATTAGCATTTACAGCACTATCATTTTCATTATTGCAATGAGAGGTGTTGAATGGGGATTAACAGCTTGGTTAGGCAGCCAGAATCCATTAACGCTGTACCCTACCAATTTGTTCATCGACTTTACAACGGTTCTACTGATCATGCTCAAAGTGCCGTTGGTAAAGGCATTTTCGGAAAAAACAGGTAAGCTTCAATCAGAATTGGAGCACTTACATACCACTGGGACAGACTTCTTATTGACCGGCATCTACGGCTTGTATCTCGTCATTACGTTACTTTCTTTTATTGAGCATTGGTTTCGTCATATTGATGATATTCCATATGCCCACCAATTTTTTGACTACTTACTGCAATTTGAGTGGATTAAAAGCCACTACGCCACCTACCAGATTAATAACGCTCAGGCGCTTTTCGATTACTTCTACCTGCATGCTCGTCATGTCTATGACGCTGCCCCTACCTTTAAGCTATATCTCAATACGTTAGAACATGTTGTGATCCTTTCATCAAGCTATGAATTCATGCGAAGTCACAAAACATTTCACGCTTAAGACAATAGTTTCTCGCACTCCCAAAAATTTCGTCTAGAGTTACAACGCTATGGATTTTTAACTTAGGAGAACTAATGAAACTAAAAAAACTTTGTGCCGTTATTTCCTTATCTTGTATGTGTTCGACGTTCAATGCTCATGCCTGTGATGATGAATCTTTAGGTGATTGGTTGGATGACTTAATTCAGCATACGTTACCCGTAGATTTGCTTGATGTACCAAATAACCCAACACAACCTGACTGTGAATCTGGTCCGAAAAAGCCTGATCCCGAAACCGATTACCCTCAAGAATAGCGCGCTTAAAATTTTTAAGGTGGCGAGTTAAGCGTAATAAAGCAGAGTAGGGATACGTAAATTGCATAGGGACATGCGATGTCGTTGGCTGATTAAGCCATTGCCCGCCAAAAACTATCCTCTCATTTTCAATTGATTCGTTGAATTTTCGTTATAATTACCTAAGCCTCTTGATACTTGTTCCAAACTACCAGTTACCGGTAGATAATTAGGCGTAAACCACTCAGTCGCAGAAAGCGGTTGTGGAGCCTACATGGAAGTATCTATGGCGAGTTTGCGGGATGACTGACAATTAAACACAGCTATTTAGAAAAAGCTTAAAGGTTTCACTCATTGTCCTATTTTTTATTGAATTTCTATTTAAAAAAGTATCTTAATGCATTGAAAGTGAAGCTGGCGTTGTACAGTGTTGCTTTGTTATTCAATTTCGGCGGATAAATTGCTCAATCAAGATAGATTTGTTAGCTTTGAACGAATCAGTTGGGTAAACTTACTGGCGAAATTCGGGTTTGGGGCGATATAGAGGTACCACGGTGAACAGTTTTAATAAGATCCATACGTTAAAATGTCGATGTGGTGGTGAACCGACCAAACCTCGTAAGATAGGAGAGTGCGGTGATAGATGGATCATCGAATGCAGCATAGCACGTTGCAATGCTAAGAATATTTGTCAAGGCAGAGATGAGACCATTAGCGGATGGAATAGACTGTGTGAGCATTTGTATCGATAGCACTCAGTTATCATGGGCATGATTTCGGTACATCTGTTAGATTCAATTAACCTCGCTTTTCAGTATAAAAGACAGAGAAAAGCTAAGTAATTCAGCGTTGGAGCATTTGCTTGGTTAAACTACTATTAGTTGATGATCACGATTTAGTAAGAAATGGCATTAGACGTATTTTAGACGATGTTGCCGGATTTCAAGTCGTGGCAGAAGCGCAAACCGGTGAAGAAGCGATAAAAATATGTCGTAAGTCACCACCCGATATTGTGTTAATGGATATGAGTATGCCAGGGATCGGAGGCTTAGAAGCAACTAAACAAGTGTTGCGTATTTGCCCTGATGTCAAAGTCATTGCTTTATCCGTTCATAAAGAAAATCCTTTCCCTTCTAAAGTGATGCAAATGGGGGCCTTTGGTTACTTGACTAAAGATGCCGCACCACAAGAAATGATTATTGCTATTCAAAAAGTAGCGGTTGGTCAGAAATACATCGCACCAGAAATTGCTCAGCAGATTGCCTTAGCGCAAATTAGTGCAAAAGAAGGCGATCCGTTAAAGCAACTTTCTGAAAGAGAGTTACAGATAATGTTGATGCTGACCAAAGGTGTGAAAGTGCCTGAAATAGCAAGTCAGTTAAATATCAGCACAAAAACAGTGAATACCCATCGTTATCGTATGTTTGAAAAGCTTAATGTAGATTCTGATGTTGAACTTACGCATTTAGCTTTGCGCCATAATTTGATTAACCCCCATCCGTTGTAATGCCCCAAACTGAGTTCGATTATAAAACGTTTCTTAAGAACCTAACGCAACAACCTGGTGTGTACAGGATGTACAACCAGAAAGAAGAAGTGATATACGTAGGTAAAGCGAAAAATCTCAAGAAGCGTGTTAGCAGCTATTTTAAAGCCAATCTTGATTCGTTGAAGACCCTTTCATTGGTCAAGCAAATTGCTTCTATGGATGTAACCGTTACACACACAGAAACCGAAGCGTATATTCTTGAAAATAACTATATTAAGAAGTACAAACCTCGTTATAACGTGCTTCTACGTGATGATAAGTCCTATCCATTTATTTTTCTTTCTGGTCACAAACATCCTCGACTAACCGTTCATCGAGGTGCCAAAAAAGAAAGCGGCGAGTATTTTGGTCCTTATCCCAGTGCTTGGGCCGTGAGAGAAAGTTTAAGGTTAATGCAAAAAGTCTTTCCGGTGCGTCAGTGTGAAGATGCGTACTATCGTGCTCGTTCAAGACCGTGTTTGCAGCATCAATTAAAACGTTGCTCTGCGCCATGTGTTCCAGGCCATGTGTCTGACGAAGAGTACGCTCAGCAAGTTAATTTGGCGAGAATGTTTCTAAAAGGCAAAAGTCATCAAGCTATTGAAACCATGGTCGAGATGATGGAGCAGGCGAGCCAATCCTTAAACTTTGAAAAAGCAGCGTTGTACCGTGATCAAATTGCAGCGTTACGTAAAGTGCAAGAACAACAATGGGTCAGTGGCGAACAAGCCGAACTCGATGTCTTCGGATTTGCATTTAAAAATGGTTTAGCTTGTATCCAAGCCTTTTTTATTCGCGATAATAAACTCCTCGGTAGCAAGAACTATTTCCCCAAACTTCCCAATAAAGAGGACTCAGATGTTGATGTTTTTCAGTCTTTTCTTTTGCAGTTCTATTTAGCGGGTAATAAGTCTATTCCTAAACAAATTGTACTCCCTATTAAAATTGATGATGCAGCAGAGGTGGAAACGCTTCTAACCAAGGAAGCTGGTCACAAAGTGCAGTTTTATTATGGGGCCCGTGATGAGAAAAAGCGTTATTTGAAACTGGCAAACACTAACGCCGAAAGCGCTTTAGAAGCACAACAAGCGAATCAAAAATCTATTCGAGCAAGGTTCTTAGAATTAGAAACGATTCTTGAGTTGCAACAACCTCTACAACGTATGGAATGTTTTGATATTTCGCATACATCAGGGCAACAAACCGTGGCATCTTGCGTCGTGTTTAATCGTGACGGACCATTAAAAACAGATTATCGGCGTTACAACATTGAAGGTATTACTCCGGGAGATGATTATGCGGCCATGGCTCAGGTGCTAAAACGGCGTTTTAAACCTTCAATAGCGCAGGAGAAAATGCCTGACATCGTATTTATTGATGGAGGTAAAGGGCAGTTAGCCCAAGCTGAAGCATATTTCGAAAATTGGCAGGGCGAGAAGCTACCCTTGCTTATCGGTATTGCCAAAGGAACAACACGTAAACCCGGCTTAGAAACACTCATCTTAGCTGGAAATCATGATACTATCCCCATGGAAGCCAACTCACCTGCGTTGCATCTAATTCAACATATTCGTGACGAATCGCATCGCTTTGCCATTGCAGGACATCGACATAAGCGGCAAAAAGTCAAAACAAAATCCAAGTTAGAAAATATTCCAGGTGTCGGCGCAAAACGTCGTCAAGCGATGTTGAAATATTTAGGCGGACTTCAAGAAGTGATGAGCGCCTCCCCAGAACAATTAGCAAAAGTACCGGGAATAAGTATTGAATTAGCAACGCATATCCACGACTATTTGCACAACTAAAATCCAGAGCAATTTCTGGTTAATTTTTTCGAGAGCCTAAATACATATCTATGATGCTAACCATTCCTAACCTATTAACAATGCTTCGTGTCGCCCTTATCCCTATTTTTGTTGTTGTGTATTTCTTGGATTGGAAGTGGGCACATCAAATGGGCGCGTTTATCTTTTGGTTTGCAGCGATAACAGATTGGTTTGATGGTTATTTGGCTCGGAAACTAAAACAAATGTCTCCCTTTGGCGCGTTTCTTGATCCAGTAGCCGATAAACTTATTGTTGCGGCAGCACTGTTGATGATTACCGACACCTATGCATCCCCTTGGATCACTATTCCGGCGGTGCTGCTAATGGCGCGCGAGATATTCATTTCAGCACTCAGAGAGTGGATGGCTATACACGGACAATCGGACACAGTGAAAGTTTCATTTTGGGGCAAAGCAAAAACCATGGCACAAATGTTGGCCTTGATAGGTTTGTTGTCTGAATTGGAGCACCTGCCAATAGGAGAGGTTGTTATTCCACTTTATTGGCAGACGCTTGGATTTATTTTGCTCTATATCGCGACAGTGTTATCCGTATTTTCTATGGTGCAATACATCGTTGCAGCAAAACAGTTTCTTTTGAATCCTATTTATCAGAGAAAAGAATAGGAATTGTTGTTTAATCAATATCCAGTTTGCACAAAAATATAACAAATAGATGGGGCTTAAGCTAAAAAAGCAGCAGTCGAATCAAAAGCCTCAATTTTATTGTTGACACTCAACGTCTTATCCGTAGAATGCACAGCACTTGAGGCGCACAAGCGATTGGGGCCCTCAAATCAGGAAATGCGGGAATAGCTCAGTTGGTAGAGCACAACCTTGCCAAGGTTGGGGTCGCGAGTTCGAATCTCGTTTCCCGCTCCAATTTCCTGGCGGGTTGGCAGAGTGGCTATGCAGCGGATTGCAAATCCGTGGACCTCGGTTCGACTCCGGGACCCGCCTCCATACAATTTATTTGCCCGGGTGGTGAAATTGGTAGACACAAGGGATTTAAAATCCCTCGAAGGTAACTTCGTGCCGGTTCAAGTCCGGCCCCGGGCACCAATTTCAAAAAGCCAGTAAATTCAATAGTTTACTGGCTTTTCTCGTTTCTGAGCCAGCCTAAAATTAACCTGTCAAAATTCCTCAAAAATACCCTAGGCCGACATTAGGCTGACATTGCGAGTTCGTTTTGGTTACTAAGTTTAATTTCAACACCGTCAATTTTTAGAGGATTGAGTTCTAAAATTTTATCTAGATTGTCCGGTGCAAACGCTAGGTAGATTGCTGTTGTTGAAATATGGCTGTGGCCTAATATTTTTTGCAGTACGTGAATACTGCCTCCTTCCTCCATAAACGTAACGGCGAAGCTATGCCTTAGAACGTGAGTAAGCTGTCCTTTAGGTAATCTAATATTTGCTCGCTCGATAGCTGCTTCAAATGCGCTTCTTGATTGAGGGAATATGCTTGAGCTACTTTCAGGTTTATGTGTTTTAAGCAAGTGAGCCAATTCTTCAGGTATGGGTATTAGTCTGCGTTTGTCATTCTTTGTTTCTACAAACTGAATTCGATTTCCTTTCACCTGTGAACGCTTCAAGCTATTTATCTCTGACCAGCGGGCACCTGTTGCAAGTCCGATCATAATCATTAATTTGATGTGTGGGCTTCGGCTACGGTCACAAGCACTTAATAGACGTTTGCGCTCGTCCTGATCCAAATAAGTGAGTTGAACCTCAGACTCTTTCATTAATTTAATTTTTGAAACGGGGTTAGGGTGGTGCCACTGGTCAAATGAATCAAGTGTGTTAAACATAGCTCGTAAGTAGCTATGATCTCTATTTACTGTTCTTGCAGTTGCTCCGTTCTCTAGACGTTCCTCTCGATACCTACCAAAAGCGGCACCTGTTAGTTTTACTGCTTGGATGTCGCCAACCGAAGTAATGAAGTTTTCAAGCTTGCCTTTTCTTGCTTTCCCGTCCTTTAAGTTTTGCCCATGCAGAGACCACCAAAGTTCAAGCAATTCAGATAATTTCCGTTTATCTTGTTTAATTGATTCCGGCTTTTTTTCGCCTAGCGCTTTAAATCTGTCCCTTTCTATTTTGGCATCAGCTAACGTTAATGTGGTAGCCTGCTTTCTTGGTCCTTGTAATCCCCACGGTCTGACAACAATCTGATATTTGCCGTTATCAAGCAATGAGATCCCATCAAACTTAGTCTTCTTAATAACTCTAGCCTTTCCCACTGATACAGCTCCGTTTATAAATTCACCATAAATTATCAAGAAAAGCACATCAAAAATCTATCAACTCTTAGTAAGATGAGAAGTAATCGACACGGGGTCGGTTAATTAATGGGATAAAAAATGCCTGTTTGGAGTAGATTATTATGCATTCATTGATTAAAATGACAGCGATTTTAGTTTTAAGTAGTTTATCAAGCGTCACTTTTGCTAACGGTGGTGGGATCAAACCTAATCCTGAACCAAAACCGCAAGGCAGTGAAGCAGTTTGGAAGCGTGATAAAGCGGTTCATATATTTGATTGGGTAAGTTTCCCTACACCGAACCCAAATGCAACCCCCACAACACAAGGTGGCGGGGATGGCGGTTGGCCCGGTGATAAAGATTAAGGTTTTAGTAGTTGTTAGCTTTACTTTTTGAACTAGGCGACAATTTGAAATGGTTGTACTCACTGCTTCTTGTAGTGAGTTTCCTGTATTACAGACAGATTAATAGCCTGTCTGTGACATTGATGTTTCTCACTGTTTCGGAGTGGGCCATGAATCATCTAAGAGATCCCTTATATGATTATGTTATGGAGATGCCTCATAGTGAAGCGGTAGTTGTTTGGAGTCTAACGTGGTTTTTATTCTGCTTTGTAACCATAATTGCTATTCAGTTTTCACACAAAAGGTTGAACCTTTCTTCCACAAAAACCTCACTGTTTGTTGTAACATCTTTTTTGGGCCTTATGGCACTTCAAACGATTCGATTGATCGATGATCAGTTTTTAGATACTACTTGGATTGCTTTGCTTTATCGGTTTGGTGTCCCTTCTATTAATATTTCGATGGGATTTGTTGTTACTTGGGTGTTATTAAAGGAGATGATCTGTGGTAGTCGTATCTATCGTCGTTATTTTGATGGCTATTATTCTGGTATACACCGTAATGAAGGTGATTAAGCCACTACAAAGAGAAGCAACGCCTAAAGTTATACCCAACGAGATCTGCCAAGAATCTATTATATGGTATAGGAATATCATAAGTATGGAAGACGGCGCTGAGAAGTTCAGAGAACTTGATCAATTTAAAGAACATATTTTGTCGTTGGGAAGTAACGAATCTTCGCATCACGCCAAAATAATCAACTTAAGAGAGTTTCGTAGTTAAGTATTTATTTTATTACTTTAACCAGCGTCAACTTGTTTTGGTTTTTCTAGTGCTTCTTCAATATCCCTACCTGTTAATTCCTCAAATAGCATACCAGCCATAAGATCTAATGTTTCATCTGTGGTTTTAACGGTGTGTGCAAAGTATCCAAACTCATAGCCTTGGGTTAGCGTCTTTAAAAAGGCTTTTCTTATTTTAACGAAGTCGTCGGTTAATTTTGTGTCTTTAGGGGGCGCAGGGTGCTGTTTGTCTTCACCAGTGATCAACCAATGCATATCAACACCCGTTAAAATATGTATTTTCCAACAGTCTTCAAATGGTGGGACTTTCTTATTTTTCCAACCTGAAATAACGCTGTGATTACGTCCTAGATAAGCACTTAGCTGACTATTGTTCTTCACTCCAGCAGCTACACACATTCTTTCTAGTATCGCGTTTATATCGAAATTCATATATAGATATGCATTAATGTTATTTGTTGAATATTCGAAGTTTTAATAAAGTTCGAATTGTCGAATATTTGCATCAGTAGATTTAACTAAAACTAAGAACTGAAATCTTGCCGGATTACTCCTTAGTTTTGGCTGACGTTCACAACTAACAGGCGAACACTGGGGATAGTACCATGCAGGCTAATTTAAGCAATCTCATGAAAGAAAATGGTGTTGTTAACATTTGGAGTTTGTTCTCACAAATACCACCGGTAGTAACTCCCGAAGAATGGGCGAGGATCACCAATCAAGACGAAAGAAAGGTAACAGGGCAGGTAGCACATAGAACGGTTCCTGTGGTTTCTTTCGCAGAAGGAAAGGGCACAAAGAAATACATCAGTGTCGTTAGCATTGTTGTTAAAGCGCTAGAGCAAAACGGTTACACCGTTACCGGAGTCGAGAAGGCTTAACAGATGAACCCCACCTGCCTACACCTTAACGGCCCTTGCACTGGAGATTGTGACACATGCTATTCACGAAGCCTCAAATTAAACGAGACCGACAAAGACGAAGTGAACAACACGTTCACGCCGCTATCGCGAGCAGAGGACTTGCCGCCGCCCATGACGCAGCTACCGCCGGAGTAAGGGCCGAACTTGGCATGTTGACGTGCGGCACTTGGTTTGAAAATAAAATCGGTGAGCAAGGTGAGCTTATCCCTGCTTTCAAATGTTGGGCAAATAAACGTGTAAAAGACATGGTGCAAAAAGTCGGCACTAAAATCACCTTAGACTTACTAAAAAAAGAAATCGGTAACTACCTCGATAGGGTGGTGATTCATTCCGCCTTTGGCACCTTTGATTGCACAATGGATGAATACCGCCTCATTCAGTTTGCCAATCAAGCCGCTAAAAAAGCCTCGCAGTACATCATCAAAAAGGGCGAAACGCAGGGAGCCGCCGTTTATTTACTGTCACGCCTTAGCCCTTTTGGTTTTTCCCTTGATAGCGTTGAAACCCTAGAGGGCGTATTAGCGCGATTAGCCGATGAATATTGGTGGCGCGCTAAACTAAGACGCCTTCAAGATGAGCGCTTAGAAACCTTACAGCGAGACCTGCATTACGTGGGTGGCTCGCGTATGTGTTATCTCTCCGATGTTACCTTCAGAAAAAAATCCATCCGCGCCCATTCCAATCAAGAGACTTTAGAAAACCTCTATGCGGTATCCGATGATTTCGGCTCGGAAAAGTGGGTGAACGTGGCAGAAGCCGCCAGCGCATCACAATCTAACCCCATCAACCGCGCGGCATTTATGGCGGTGCGTATCAAAGGCTTAAAAGAGCTTGCCCAAAATGAAGGCATGGAAGCGGCCTTTATCACCATCACTGCGCCGACACGTTTTCACAGTACCTTAAAAAGCGGGCAGCCTAACCCCAAGTATGTGCAAGGCTGTAATGCGCGTCTTGCGAACCAATGGTTTAAAAGCGTATTTCAGGCCATCCGCTCACATTGGCAGCGCCAGAAGCTGACCCCGTTTGGTTGTAAAGTCACCGAGCTTCATCATGATGGCTGCCCCCATTGGCACATCCTCTTGTTCGCACCACAAGCGCAAATGTCAGAGATTGAACACATCATGTCTCACCATGCCTTAAAAGATGGCGGCGACCAACTCAAGGATAAAAAAGTGCGTTTTGAGTGGGTCAATATCAACCGCTTAAAGGGCGACCCTGTGAGCTACGTTATCAAGTACGTAGCAAAGGGCCTTGATTCATCCCACCTCGACAACGTTCAAGACATCAAAAACGGCGTCACCAGCGCTGATGAAAATCATATCGCCACACAAAAAATGAAAATGGGGCTAAGTGCTGCTGGCATTCAGCAGTTCGGTTTTTTTGGTATCCCCGCCGCCACTTCAACCACATGGCAGGAGTTAAGACGCATGGGTAAACAAGACGAAGGACTTAAACAAGTCGAAATGCAAGCAAGAAGGTTGAACCTCTCGGAGCTTGAGCGCTTCACCTTGACCCTGTTGTATCAGGCAGCGGATAGGGGCGATTGGGCCGCTTATTGTATAGCGATGGGCGGTATTTATGCCAAGCGCACCGATGCGCCGTTAAAAATCCTCTACAGCACCGCCGAAGCCATGCAAAGCATGACCGATGCCGTTCACGATGAAGAAGCGCAAAGATTAAAACACGGCTTGCGCGAGCTTAACCGCTACGGCGAGCCACCCGCCGCCAAAGTCAAAGGTATCACCATTAAATGTGATTGGCGCGCGGTGCATTTAGTCACACGCCAAGCCCATTACCGCATTGTCACCAAAGCCGAGTACCAGCAATCTGAGACCGCCATTATGAAGCACACCCTTTGTATGATGGATGTGTGGGAAAAAGCCGAGTTCTTCCAGCAGCTTGCACAAGCGCGCTATGAGCAAATCATGGACATGGTCGACGAGGCGCAAAGTCGCATTGATGGTTTCATTGTGCTCGATGTTGAGGACTACTTGGACCAAGCAAGCGCGCTGTGCGGCCCCTATGGGGACGCAGCAGACGCGTTTGATTAAGGTCCTCTCGGACTTGTGTCAATAACAATATTTTTTATGAAAAAGAGGAAATAATCATGAAAGCTAATGGCCTTTTAGTTGAAATCACGCATCGCGTGAATGACAAAACCAAAAAGCAATCCGCAGTGGCGCAAATACTGTTCAAAGACCCCGCGCAGTTAGTGCCTGTCACCGTCAATAACACCCAAGTGGAAAACGGGTTTTATGACGTATTAAAAGACTTCACAGGTAAAGAAATGGATTTTTGTATCAAGCTAGAGGAATTCAAGTTCCCCGATGATAACGGCAAGATGGTTGAAATCACTCGCATGGGCTTAAGCGATTTACCCGAACAAGCCCAAAAAGCCCTTGAAAACCGCAACGCCCAAAGCCAGCAGCAGCGCGAAGCGTTGAGTCAATCTGCTGCGCAGAGTAAAGCCAAAGCGCAAGCGGATAAAACGCAACAACAAAAAGAGCCAGCAGATAACCGAGCCACAGCCTAACGCAAAGCTAAATAGTCAACCGGAGTAAAGCCCATGAATGAATGTCATGCCGTTAGGCAACGTATTTTAGATATTGCCGTGAAGCTTGAGCAATCAGGCGACCCGCAACTTGTGCCAGATGACCTATTCGATATGTGTACCGATGCCATTGCCGATTTAGAGCTGGCCCTTGAAAAACTCAATGCGTTAGACGCCTAAAAGGCCACTAACAGCACCTTTAAACGGAAAAAATCATGGCGATTTGCATTGTTGTTCAACCGGATGGAACGCTGACTCAAGGCCGTTTTGACCCTGAAAGCCTGAGCCTAGAGAGTCAAAGTGATACCTGTCCTTATGTGCTTGTTACCAAGACCGAAGCCCAGCGCTTTGTGAGCGGAACACAAGTGGTTGAGGAGTTGCAACAACTGGCAAGCGCGTATTTTGATTTTGACCCCGAAGCCTTTTCTTACTTGCAAGCATGGATACTGGCAAGTTTTATCGCGGCGTTTGGTGCGGCGCGATTAGCCTCATGGATGAAAAATTAAACCTTAACTATTAATCAAGCGAGATAAAACAATGATTAACAATCTAATGAACAGAGCAAAACACAACTACCACAAAACAGCCGATGCCATCGGCGATAAAGCCTTTCGTGTGGGGCTTGCGCTAACAGGCGGGTTTGTGGCAACAGGCGTAAACGCAGCGGATTACACTTCACTTATTACCACCGCTGAAACCGATGCTACCGCCAACAACAGCGCAGGTATTGCCGCTTATGTCACCATTGCCTTACTTGGCTTTGGTGTCGGTTGGTTGGTGACGTGGCTTAAACGCTAAGAACGTAAACCCGTGTGCATAGGTTAGAGGGGGGCGCATGGCTCCCCTTTTTTGTTTTTAACGAATAAGCCGAGTAAGAGGATATGAAATATTTAAGTGTTTTTCTACTGCTCGCGGCAAACGTTCACGCCTTGCCGCACTATTTCGATAAGGTCGAGCCGGTTCAGGTTGATGCGGTGGTGGTCTCTGAAATCCTGCCCTCGTTAGGTGGCGATATTGGCTTAGATGTGAATTTGTACTGTCAGCGCGCTGCTCAAATTCAAAACCAAATACAAAACCAAATACAAAACCAAATACAAAACCAAACACAAGAGCCTTTGTTTTCCGTGAGGCGCGTCACCTATAACGGCGAGTCAGGGATAGGCACGTGTGAATTGGTAGGCGGTCCATTGTACACGCCAGCAACACCCGTTATTCATACGCGTTTTGCTGATGATGTCTACCCAACACGCTTTCGGGGCATGAGCTATAACAGTGCAACGGTTTACCAGTATTGTGATATTCAGCTAAGAACGGTATCAAATAGCGCTTACAGCCTTGCCCCCGAAGCGGTGACACTGGGCATTTCAAGCTCCACCATTCAATGTTACTCAACCGATACCGCCGTTCGGCCTCAATGGTTTTACTATAACGTGAATGTCGAAGGGGTCAGCGCGTTTGATTGTGAAACAGGCACCTTGTTAAACGATGCGTGTTTTGTCGGCCTTGATGAACAAACGGTTTCCTTTGAAGTGGTGACTTATGTCATTCCCCCAAGTGTTACCTGTCCTGATGCCTATCCCGAACTTAATGAAACTGCCTCCTTTTGCACGGTAGCAGGTGCCACCAATCAATCCTACATCGAGCAACAATTACAAAGCGACAAAACCGATGGCGCATTTAAGCATTTACCCCTTGCCATTAGTGCTTTTGTGGCAACTGGCTCTCTTGGTTTTGGGGTGTATCAACTCGCGCAGAGGGTACGCCGATGATTACCACCATCTTATTTTTATGTTTAGTCAATAGCGCGGTGTTGTGCGGCATTTATGCCGGAACGGGGGGTAAGGCATGAATGTCGAGTATAGAAACAGCAATGCGATAAAAGCTGAGCGCGACAATAACAACGCATGGTTTGTCGGGGCTTGCTGGCGCTTGGTGTGGGCGGCAATAGTTGGGTTTATTTTACTGCTCACCTTGGATGCACAAAGCGCGGTATTTGATAGCGAATTTAGCCAAAATCCCGCCACGGTGCCGCTAGAAACCGTTATCAGACCGAGCAACTACGCAGGTTTACACCTAAGCAAACAAGAAGCGGGGGAGCGTTTTTGTGCCGAGCAAACTAACATACTGCAACAAAGCGCAGATAACCTAAGCCAATACAGTAACTTTACCTGTTTTTGGTATGACCCAAACACCATCAGGCTTGAATACACTTTCACAACCTATTGGTCTGACGGTGAGGTAAGGGAGCAGGTTCAAGGCGGCAGAGGCACGTTAGTGATTACCGAAGTAACCCAAGTGCCACAATGCCCACCCGAAGACCCACAATTCATTGATTACACTTACGGCAAAGAAATTGAAAACGGGCTAGGCTGCTTTAATCTTGATGATGTGCTGGCGCGTGATAGCTGCCCCGATTCAGTCAATGATGGCGCGTTCGTATTACCGCAGCTTGACAACACCGCCTCGAAAATCTGTCATGCAAAAGACGATGGCAGCTTATGCGCTTATGATTTAAATGAAGGGGTGTATGTCGCCAATTTTGAAGAAAACCGAAGTTGTTACACCGAAGACAACCCCGATACCTACGACGATTCCAGCCTAGACCCACAAGAAGATAACAACCAGTGCCATGATATAGGCAACGGCGTTTTAGCCTGTCCCGAAGACCCCAATAACGTGTGCAACGATACCTCAGGGTGTCAATCCGGCTGTGGCACCGTGGCGGTTAATGGCTCCGAGCCTGTGTTTATGTGCCTAAGTGATGATACAGACGGTGACGGTATCGGCGATTATGCCGACCCCGATATTGATGGTGATGGTATCCCCAATGAGCAGGATTTAGATAATGATGGTGATGGCATCGACGACCCTGTTTATGACAATGGCAATAGCGCTGGAGGCAGCAACCAAACTATCAACATTGATTTAACCCAAACCAATAACCTGCTTAATCAAATTAAAAGCGGTGTTGATGACCTTGGAAATACGCTTGGCAACACATTAGATAACATCGAAGATGAACTAAAAGCCGATTTTACCGAAGGCGCAGCGGGTAGAACATGTAATGCACTGTGTGACCTATTCAGTGAAGACGATTTAAACCAAATTCAAAACGACATCAGCAGCGCAACCACCGAATTTCATACCCTCGTTGACAGTGTAAAAGCCGAAGCGAGCCGCTTTTTTAAGTTCGATGTCAATTTCACCACCTTTGAATCTTATAGCTGGGATTTTGGTTGGGCGGCTAAAACCTTTTCTCTTGAATCATTCCGCGAATACTTTGATTTAATGGGCATTATCGTTTTGATAATTGCGGGGCTTACCGCTATTAAGGTGGTGCTCTCATGATAGCTTTACGCATTGCTCAGTATTGGCGCACAAGCAGCCTGTCGCTAGTGACCGCAACACTAAAAGCAAAAACAAAACCAAAAGCAAAACCAAAACCAAATCTAAAAGCAAAACCAAATCTAAAAGCAAAACCTCAGCCCTTAACCACCATGCTTTTCATCGCGGCATTCAGTCTTGTTATGGCAACCCCCGCTTATGCCGGAACAGGATTGGGGGATTTCTTTTCATGGATAACAGGGTGGGGCGAAGACCTATACCAGCTTGTCACCAATGACGTACCGAATATGTTTGAGCGCATGTATGCATGGCTCGTGTATTGGGTCACTTTTATCAAAATATCCTTAATGATTTCATCTATTCAATTTAGCTGGGGCGTTGCCAAAGTCATTCTCGATGATTTCGGCTGGACGCTATTAATCAACACCCTATTAACCAGCTTACCCCAAGACACCCAAGCGCTGATTTATGCATTAAAACTGCCGACCGCCTTTGAATGGGTACTTACCGCCTATTTAACCCGCTTTGTGCGCCAAGCGATTTAAGGCCATGTAAAAGTAAGCCCAAACAAAAGCGCAAAAAGACAAACAACAGGAGAATAAAACAATGGCGACAAAAGGTTATCACGGCGTTCCCGGCTCCTATAAAACCTCCAGCGCGGTCTGGTATGACTTAGTGCCAGCACTGAGGGCGGGGCGCTTGGTGGTGACTAATGTAGAAGGGATGCGCCCCAAAGCAGAAATTGAAAAAGCCCTAAATGAAACCTTTCCAGCGTCTGCGGATGTATGGCGCATATCCAGCCAAACCGAAGCAGGGCTAAACCTGTGGCGTTACTTTTATTGCTGGATGCCGTGCGGGGCCTTTGTGCTCATGGATGAAATTCAACAGATTTACCCCGCAGATAGAAGCTTTAAATCCACCGATTACAACTACAAACCCATCGAAAGCTTCACGCAGTTAAAAGACTACATGATAAAACGCTATCACCGAGACATTGGCAGAAAAGGCGACACAACCGAATCAGCCGACATCGACGACTTAGGCGAAATCATCTACAACGATGACG
>NZ_JABEPE010000059.1 GCF_026788005.1 Alteromonas sp. a30 | reverse complement strand
ACCCCTTTCCGAAGCATAGCCCTATTCATTGAATCTTAGTGATGATTCCAGCCTGATTCACAAACGCATTCTAAGGCGACAAAAATGCGAAATATGCGGAACTCCCAATGATGTTAGTTACGCGCTTTAGGCTAGCTCTAAGGCGGTTCTTAGCAATTTTGCACATGCAGAAAAAACGCTAGATCAAGTCCGCAGGTGCGGCGTGGGGAGAACTGCGGAGCTTGAGAGCTGTGTTTGTGTTCAACGCTTTGATGTTATCAAGCCGTTGTTTCTTATAGCTTGGTGTCGATTCACGGTATAGAACTTAGAGTGGAAATTCTCGCTTTCACGCACCTAAAGGCTCGTTTTCAGCAGCGTAATTTTTCTATGTGTTTGATAGTAAAAATATAAATAAAGCACTTGTCGGATTTACAGAGACCTCTGTAAATTACAATTCTCGCTTTCACCAAAATAACCAACTCAGCTAAGAGTAGTAATTTCGGCTATTGTGCTGTTAAAATCGGGGAATGTTTGCGAAGTGGTGAGATTGAGGCATTACTAATGCTGGTTGTTACCGAGAATTCGCAGTAATACCCTGTTAGGCATCAGAGGTAGCAATGGATTTCTTTGAAAATGGGTTATGTTTCTTTTGCCATAATTATATAAATGAAACTGCTCGACTTAAAAGGTTTAATGAAACTATTGAAGCAGTCTGGTCTGATCGAGCAAATGAATTGGAATTAAAACTGACATCTAGCATTGAACAAGCACCTGAATGCGAACATCAAGATATCGGTGAGAGTTTCAATTTAGATTACATAGAAACTGTTATCAAGTATGAGTTTTTACATAGACAATCTATCATAATAACGGCTTCATCTTTGGTTGAGTCTGCCTTGTACAAACTTTGTGAGCTTACTTCATCCATTTCTGGGCATAAATTCGACCTTGCCAAGTATAAGACACGAAAATCCAAAATAGAAAAATGTATCGACCATTTATCAACAGTTGAAAATTTCAATATGAATACATTAATTGAAGAGTCAAAATATATAGGAATTTTATATAAAGTTCGTAATGAAATCGTACACAATAATGGAATACTTACTAATAAGCTTCAGCAACTAAATATTGCGAATTTAAAGGGTAGTATTGGTGGTGTTATTGAAATTAGTTTTGAATTTATAGAGTTTTATTTACAAATAATCACAGTGTTTTTTGAAAAACTAAAACCTCAAGTTTCAGTGTTCATGAGCACAAATGCCCAACAAGTCGTTTAAACGGAATAAAATCAGTTGGCTATCGCTTCGCGATTATAGCCAACCATTTTATCCGCTTAACGAGGCGTTATAACTCCCGAAGCTTCTGATGAAAAAACTAGTTTCAATCACTCTTATTTGTTTAGTCGCTATTTCCTTACTGGCAAATTCAATAAACTCATTTACTTTATGTGGTGGGACATTGATGCAGAGTTTACTAAATATAAGTGCTTGCACCGATACGCAGGAAAGATTTATTGGATTTAGAGGATCATATTTTTTCTACGAAAGTGAGTCTATTGGTGCCTCTTTGTTATTTATTGGTTTAGTCGTTTTAGCACTTTTGCTATTTTTAAGGAAAAGGTTGAATGGAAAGTAGTTATAACAAGTGCATCATGGTGGGAATTTTACTCGCTGGAAAAGCGCTCCTAAAATCCCCATATGCAAATCGTTAAGGCTCAATCTATGCTTAGACTATTCTTCTTCCTCTTTTTTATGTCTTGGTCATTTTTTGCCAATGCAACAAGGAATTTGATATTGCAGCCTGAAAGCGCTACTTATCAATTGAGAGGAGGTTGTTCTCTGAGTCTATATGCGAGCGCAGGTGGCAAAACATTGAAGTCGATATTACTTGTTTGTCCAGATAGTAAATTTGAAGTGCCTCGAAAGTATTTAGTTAATATACATAACCCTGTGTTGAGTTCAGTGTTAGTTTCAGGAGGGTCGATCGGATCAGAAAATATCGAAGCCCCAAGAGGACTAGAACTTGGTTTTGGGGCCTATATTTGCGGTGCTAGTGGCTGCCCTAAAAGCATCATTATTTCGCTAAGAGATGTAAATATTGAGCCTATAATTATTCATCATGAAAAGCCTTAACAAAGCAAGCCAAAATCGCACCTACGGTGCTGGACTCGCTATCGCTCGCCTTTGCTTGCGACGTTAGGTGGTTACAGTGATCTTCAGTCGTTTTGAGCGAAACTCTATTGATGAGATGAAAAGCATTCTTACCTCAGACGACACTTTAAGCAT
>NZ_JABEPE010000058.1 GCF_026788005.1 Alteromonas sp. a30 | reverse complement strand
GGACACTGTGAAAGTGCCGCAGGTATTGCGGGTTTAACCAAAATCTTATTGCAATTTAAACATCAGCAGCTTGCGCCGAGCATTCACTCGGACACGCTTAATCCTAATATCGACTTTGACGCATCGCCGTTTGTCGTCAACCGTGAATTAAGCGACTGGAAGCAAGATAAACCACGTATAGCAGGCTTAAGCTCCTTTGGTGCTGGCGGCAGTAATGCTCATGTGATTGTGCAGGAATATGAGCCTGCGCCTATAAGTGTTCAACACAGTGGCCCGTATGCGATTGTGTTGTCGGCGCAACAAGCAGAACAACTCACGAAAAAAGCAGCTCAATTGTTACGGGCGATTGAAGCAAACCGCTATCAGCCAGAAGACATCGAGCGCATTGCTTACACATTGCAAGTTGGGCGTGATGCCTTTGAACATCGTATTGCGACCGTTGTTAGTAGTCTTGATGAATTAACGTCTGCGTTACAAGCCTATCTACACGATAACGCTGATAGTCAGTGGCAAAAGGGACAAGTCAGTTCTGGCAAAGCCTTAACAGCGGAAATGTCATTCGATGAAGACTTCCAGCATACGCTGCAACAATGGTTAGTGAAGCGTGATTATGGGCAAATCCTGAATTTATGGGTAAATGGTTTAGAGGTGAATTGGGCGTTGGCTGAAACACAAACGCCTATTCAGCGCATTAGCTTGCCAACCTATCCATTTGAACGTGAGCGTTATTGGTGTCAAACCGAGAGCAAGACGCTCAATCGCAGTACAGACATTCTGCATCCGTTATTACAACGAAATAGTTCAGATGCTTATGAAGTGTGCTTCACCAGCGAATTCACAGGGCAAGAACCTTATTTTGCCGATCATAAAATAAACGACAGCATGGTGTTGCCGGGTGTGGCTTACATTGAAATGGCAATAGCGGCAACGCAATATGCCTTGATGGGCCAAGCGGAGCAAACCAATGCACTTGTTAACGAGCAAGATTCAGCACAATCATTGCAAGCAGAGGTGTCCAATCTTGTGTGGCTTGCGCCAATTTCGGTCTCGGAAAATGCCAATGTAACGCAAGATTCTCCCGTTAGCATTGATGTGGTGGTAGAGGCGTTATCAGACGACAGCGCAAACATTCATGTTTACAACACCTTTGATGATGACAACGGCACACAGGAATTTAGTGCGTGTCAGGTTGCGTTGTTCCAGGGTGACTTGCAAGCGGAAGTGCTGGATGTCAGCGCAGAATCGTTGAGTCAGATTGAAGCGGCGGGTAAGCCTATTCCGGTTGCTGATATTTACGCACGTTTTGCTGATTCGGGATTGCACTACGGCACATCGCATCGTGGCCTTAAGCGCGTTAGTGTGATCCACGAAAGTGGTTTACCACAAGTGATTGCCGACATTGAACTGGTAAGTGTCGATAACCTTAATTCAGGCAAAATGCAATTACCGTTAGGCGTGTTAGACAGCGCTTTACAGGCATCAATAGGGCTGACGTGGTTTGATACCGAAGGCAACGAAAACCCCGTTATGCCACTCAGTTTACCTTTCGCGCTAGACACTATTCGCGTGTTAACCCATTGCCCTACACAGGTGAAAGTCTGGGTGCGTTACAGCGAAGGTTCAGCGCCAAGTGAAGCAGTAGAGAAGCTCGATATCGATGTGTTTTCGGTTCACGACAATACCGTCAACATCATTGCTCAGATTCGTGGTTTTGCCTCACGAGTGTTTGGTGCGCAGCCAGCACAAATGGCGCCAGATCAAGTCTCAGAGGTGAAGGCTCAAACTGAGTCTCAAGAAACGCAGGAAGAGCAGACACAAGCGCCGATAGATAAGCAGTCGATCTTGGCAGAAAAAGCCTTGGTATACTTCAAGCAGCAGCTTTCCGACACGTTAAAAATGTCGCCCAACAAGCTTGATGTTGATGCGCCAATGGAACAATACGGCATTGAGTCTGTACTGGTGGTTACTCTCACCAACGAGCTAGAAAAAATCTTTGGTGAATTACCCACAACCTTGTTCTTTGAAGTGCAAACCATTCGCGCGCTGCGCGACTACTTCATGCAGTTTTATTTGCCTCAATTACAAGATTTATTGGGCGACATTGTTGAACTTGAAGTGGGCGCCGCGAGTGATAAATCAACACCTGTGTTGGCTAATGCAGAGGTAGAAACAGCCTCAGTAGCAAGCCCTGTTGGCGAAGTGGGTTCCGATGCGTCCCCACAAACCGATGCTCAACAGCAATCACAAAGCGGAAAAGTTCGTCGCTCACGTCGCCATCAAGCATTAAAAACCAGCGCTGGTGTACACGGCAAACGTCATCAAAAGGGATACATTGGCTCAGGGA
>NZ_JABEPE010000057.1 GCF_026788005.1 Alteromonas sp. a30 | reverse complement strand
TTGGATGCGCGTGATGTGCCCAAGCCTTTGAGCGAGAGCCAACAAACGCAAATTTCTCACTGCTACCTATTTGATGCCCCGAATTTAACCGCAGTATTACCGAGCACCGAGGGCTTAGCGCCGTTTTCCACGGTGACATTTAAGCGCGCGCTTAGCGTGAAAAGTGGCACTTTAATTCCCTTCGATTTTAACAGCGGAGCTGAATTAGGAGCCGGTTTTGAATCAGGAACCGAAAACACATCATCCGTCACCAACCTGCTTATTGAAGATTCGGATGGCGTACTTCATACCGACACCCAACTGATTTACAGCACGCCAGAAGCGATTACGGCCACCTTAAATACACAGTTAGATTGGGAGATTACCCGTGGCAGTTAACACCTTTGATTTATGGGCAGAGCAACGCGGGATTTTGCCTTTTAAACCCCTGCAAACTGGGCAAGTTTTACAGGTGAATGAGCCGTGTTTTTTGCCTTATGAATGTGCCAGTTGTCGTCTGCCAGAACGAAAAGACATTGCAATAGGTGCGCAAGTGATTATCGCCAAGTCGTTAGAGCAAGGCCATAACCCGCTGGTACAAATTACCGATGGCGCATTGTTGTACCTCAATAATCAAGTTTACACCGGACAATTTAACCTTACATCGCCCGAACTCAGGCTGATTTACAACGGCTTTGGCTGGCAAGTTCCGAACTTTTCCGCAACCGATACCCAAAATGCAGCCCGCTCTGGCATTGCCAATTTTACCGCCAGCGGCAGCTTTACCGTGCCTGCGGGCGTTAGCGAAATTGTGGTGGATGCAAAAGCCGCTGATGGCGGCGGTGGCGGCGGTGCTTATGCTGCCGCCTACCCAAGCCAACCCTATGCACAAAGTGGCACCAATGGTGGCAGCGGCGCACAGGTAAAAGGCGCAACCATTGCGGTGAGCGCAGGAGACATCATTCCCATTACCATCGGCGCGCACGGTGGCGGCGGCTCTGCTTACGGTTATTGGGCAAGCTCTGGCGGCAACTTTAGTTTTGTGCGTCACGGTATGGACGGTGGCGATGCCGGTATTACCCAAGTTGGTGAGCTTATTCGTATTGAAGGTGGCAAACGCGGGCGCGGTGGTCAAGGTGCGCTGGATGTGTCGCCTGCGCCAATAGCCACAGGTAAAGCCGGTACGGTTTTAGTGAACAACACCAACGGCACCGCTCAAGATGGTGAAGATGGCAGCGGAGGAAAAGGTGGCGGCGCGGCTCAGCATCGCGGCGGAAGCGCACAATCTTATTCCGGTAGCGCAGGCGCTGCCGGTTACGTCAGCATTCAATGGGAGGTTAACGTATGAGCGATAACGCCAACACCATAAAAGTGGCGGTGCTTGATGGCCTCACTATTACCAATTTCATTTACATCAAGGGCGATGCGGTCATGCCTGAAAACTATGTGCAGCTTAATGATGATTGTTACGCCATTGGTGATGTGATTAACGAGGCGCATGTCATCAACGGGCCTTTTCATTTAACAGATTCAGCACTTTTAACAGAGCAAGCGGAGTAAACCCATGCCAGCAGATTATCATCACGGTGTGCGCGTTGTTGAAATTAACAACGGCTCGCGTCCTATCAGAAGTATTCAAACGGCCATTATTGGCTTGGTGGCCACCGCGCCCGATGCCAATACGGCATTTTTTCCGTTGAATCGTCCGGTGTTACTCACCGATGTTTTAACCGGAATAGAAAACGCGGGCGATACCGGCACCTTGCCCTATGTGCTTGAAGCCATCAAAGATCAAGGCAATCCGCTCATTGTCGTGGTTCGTGTTGCCGAAGGTGCCGATGAAGCCGAAACCACCTCTAACGTTATCGGCTCGGTGATTAATGGGCAGCGCACCGGCATTCAAGCGCTAACTGCTGCAAAAGCACAATTAGGCGTCACGCCGCGTATTCTTGGCGCGCCCGCGTTAGATAACGCCGCCGTTGCCGCAGAGCTTGCCAGCGTGGCAGCACAAACCCGCTCATTTGCCTATGTTTCCGCGTATGGCTGCGAAACCAAAGAAGATGCAATGAGCTATCGTGATAATTTTGGTGCGCGAGAGCTGATGGTTATTTGGCCCGACTTTATCAGTTGGGACGCGTTAAAAATCGCGTGGGCCACGGCGCGCGCGTTGGGCTTACGCGCAAAAATCGACAACGATACCGGCTGGCATAAAAGCTTGTCTAACGTGCCGGTTCATGGAGTAACAGGGCTATCCAAAGACATCAGCTGGGATTTGCAAAACCCCGCCACCGACGCAGGCTATTTAAACCAGCATGACATTACCACGCTCATCAATGAGAAAGGCTTTCGTTTTTGGGGTTCGCGCACCTGTAGCGCCGAGCCACTATATGCTTTTGAAAGCGCGGTAAGAACGGCGCAAGTTTTAGCAGACACAATGGCAGA
>NZ_JABEPE010000056.1 GCF_026788005.1 Alteromonas sp. a30 | reverse complement strand
GGACTGATGAAGCTTGGAGTAGTTACGTGTATTGGCAGACTCAAGACAAGAAAACCTTGAAACGTATAAATAAGCTATTTACCGATGTTAAGCGCTCTCCATTTGCGGGGATTGGAAAACCGGAACCTCTTAAAGAAAATCTTTCAGTTTTTTGGTCTCGCAGAATAGATGATACCAATCGTTTGGTATATGCCGTGGATGATACAGCGGTTACTGTTATCTCGTGTCGTTATCATTACTAGTAGGTGGCAGCTAATCGGGTAGCCGGAGGTATCTAACCTCCAGCCCCCACAACACCCTGCATGCGGCTCCGCACAGGGCGTTTCATTTAGGATAGTGAAGCGCGATCCATCCATCACGTAGCGAATAAAGCCCTTCGGATTTTAAGTAATCAAGTGATAGCGCCTGATTGATCCCCGGAGATTTTGCACTACGCCATGGCCCTTTGCTGGTGATACCACATGCCACCGCAGCTTGGACATGTACGCCCAGTCTCATTAAGTTTCGTACCTTGGTACGCGGCTTTCGCCACTGACGCCAGTAAGCCATTCGCACTCTGCGCCGGATCCAGTGATCCAGTTCTACACAGCGTTGGTAACAACTGGCGATACCAAAGTAATTTATCCACCCTCGTAAATACTGGCTGAGCTTAAAGAGTTGGTTCCAGCTTTGATAGAAGCCAGCGGTGATAACCTCCAAGTTAAAGAGCTTCGCTTAGACATGAATATTGCTGACTTCTTAGCATTATTTAAACGTTTTGAGGTTACACTTTCTAATGGTGATCTATTAGAAGGTAAGACTTACTCAACAACTGAATAGCTAGTGCTAACAAGCAGTTGCAAGCGACACATTCTATTAGGCTGTTTTTGTGCATGATCGTAGGCTCCAATTTATGTACAAAAACACTACATAAAATGTGCGCCTGAACTAGGCGTTAGTTTACCAATCAAGATCATTACCCCAGTGTTTATTTAGGGTGATGTCTTAACTACAAGTGGTTTTGTGGGAGTTGCGATTGACCAAGTACAGCCACAACTAGAATAAAACCGTCTTCCTTTGTAAAGTAAGCTGTGTGTTTTCCTACCGGAAAATAGAAACCGCTTGGATAAATCTCATCGCAACTGCTACCTACGGCTGGATTGTCGGCAAGCATTTGAAACCCAGTTAACAATGTATCTTTATAGTTACTCCACTGCATTTCAGAAAAGTTGTTGATGGTATAGCTTTTAATTTTTTGTAAGTGAGCCTGAGCCAATTTACTTAGTTTGTATTTATTCTTTTGCATAGTGGGTTACAAGGCGCTTAGGAAATCTACACCATCAACAACATTGCCTTGTGCTAAGTCTTGTTTAGCAGACTCGAAACAATGTTTAAGGTAATCAGTTTTCATTGCCTCTAGCTCTTCATAGTCTTTAATAGACATTACCACCACGGCATCTTTACTGTTTTTGCTAATCTTTACTGGCTCACGTTGGGCGCTTAGAAGCAGCTCACCAAAGTTACGCTTTGCATCATTTGCTGTCATTGTGTGCATGCTCAATCTCCAAATTTGGAATTACAGTAAGATTATAGTCTGTCGCACAAAATGGTCAATATAATTAAATCGTGCGATTTATGCGAAATTTAAACTAACAAAGCGTTTAAGACAAATTCGTAACGCTCGGCATTTTCGGTTTGATTCAGCTAGTGTTTACGGCACAATGGTTTAGGTTTGGTGGTTTGCGTTTCTCACTACTTAATGCGGCGTTAACCACCTAAGAATGTTGAATTAATGTGTGTAAGAGCATTTAGACTAAAAACAAGTTAATGTGCCAATTACCACGTCAACACATAAAACGTTCAACCAGATTCAAGACGGCTTAAAGCCTTTTGTAAAGTGCTGTATGAGCAACCGCCGCGATATAGAATAGAATCTAGAAAGAGTACAAGGCTTCATTACTTGCCCCAAGAGAGGCGGTTATAATCTAGATTTTATTGTGTTGTTAGTCACTAAAGCTTGCTCATAAGCACCATGTTTGTGCGAAGCTAATTGACACCTAACTTAATTTCCAATTCTTCCACTCGTCCACTTTCGAACGATAAAGCATCTTTAATCCAATCGAGTATTAACACAGTCGCGATATTGCTATTGCATCTTTCAGTAAAGGTAGGTTCGCTGTGATAGTCACGCAAGAACTCTAGAACCGTTACGGCATTACTAATGGTTTCGTAAGGCTTGTTTTCAATGAGGGTGTTTGTATTTGGCATAGTCTTCATTCTTGTAGTCTGAAATAACCGCCACTCTAGGTGTCAATCTAGTGGTGGCAGACCATACAGGGTTGACACTACCGCCTACAAGAAACGGCCACCCGAAGGTGCCCCATACGATCTGCCATAGTAGATCGTCCGCAATAAAACGAAGTCTATTGCGGCTCTTGTAAGTTTCAGGGTGTCAATCCTGATTCGCATTTAGCGAACCCGAGTATTGTGAGTTTGGCCTTTGGTGTTGTCAATAGGCACAAGGGGATGACTACTAAACGAGAAGTTTGCTTAAAGGTATGACTTCAAAAGCTTAATAGTCTTTGTAAGGTAGATAGGTAGTGGTGAGTGGGTTTTTAATTGTTGGGATTAATGTTTGTTTAATAATCAGCCCCTTTTGCAAATTTCCCGCTTTTTACCCTTCGGCACATCATTGGATAATATTCAGGGTTTTCACAACAAAACGCCGCTAAAGCCCTAAATTGTTCGACCCAGATTTCAGGCACCCACAACAAAATATCTTTTTCACCCTTGGCCCGTCTTCTTGCTTTGTAATTGTGCTGTTTCGTATTGGTTGCTTTTTGTACGTTGGCTTGGTTGATACTTAGCATTTTTAA
>NZ_JABEPE010000055.1 GCF_026788005.1 Alteromonas sp. a30 | reverse complement strand
AAACGCTTTGTTTTCGCGGCTCTCGTAAGAAACAGGGTCTCAATCCTGACCAGCATGTTGCTGGCGTCGGTATTGTGAGTTTGACAGGCTTTATTGTCAACAATGGCGAGCGTTTGGGGGGTGAGAGCAGCGCTTATAAAATTTCCCTAAAATCTCTTTTCAGCAGATAAATGCTCGCTTTCGGGGGGGGAATTTCTCTATGTGATTGATAGTAGTGACATAAAGTTGTTAGCCACTACATTTACAAAAACCTCTGTAAATTACAACTCTCGCTTTTACGAAAACAGGATGTTAATAAAGGTTTTTAAATTATCCTATTGTGCTGTTAAAATTAGAGAATGTTTGCGAAGTGGTGAAATTGGGGTATTACCAATGTCCGTTATTACCGAAAATTCGCAGTAATATCCTGTTAGCTCACTTACGGAGAATATAAAATGTGGACGTTTGATGGAGAAATATCATCTTCATGTGACGAATGTGGAGAGGTACAAGTCGTTCCCATTTCAGATTTCAATATTGAGTGTTACGGAGGTGAGTATCATGAAAATGGTATGGGCCAAGAGAACAATTACGAATTGTTGTTTGAATTCAACTGCACCATATGTGGTTCTGAGATACAACTGAAATTTGATGCCACAGAGTATCCTTCAGATGTATTGAGCTATGTAATAGATAATACGCAAGGTGCTAGTTGTGGAAATAAGCCAGACATCAAGTACCTCCCTGACTATGAAGAGATATACCTATTTCCTGAGCCAAAATTAATTGTTCCAGAAAGTAGAATAATTACCGATGTAGACCTTCTTAGCTCCAACATACCAGAATTAATTAGATTTCTAAGTCAGAATCCTGAATATTTACATCAGATTTCACCTCGTGAATTTGAAGAAATTATTGCAGAAATATTTAGAAATAAAGGCTTTGAGGTCGCACTAACAGCTAGCACCAGAGATGGTGGAAAAGACATAATAGCTGTACATCGAAACGAGTTAGGTATTGATACAAAATATTTTATTGAGTGTAAGCGCTATGCGCAACCAAATAAAGTTGGTGTTGAGCTAATAAGATCCTTGCACGGTGTTAAAAATACGAAGAACGGCCCAAATAAAGTAATATTGGCTACCACATCAACCTTTACAAGTGGTGCTATAGATTTTGCACAAAATCAGGCAACAAGTGAGTGGGACATCACGCTCAAGGATTACAATGATATCCTTGCATGGATGAGATCCTATTAGTTAAAAGAGCTAGCAAGCGCATGTTGTCGGACTGGTTTTCCGCTACGCTCCAAACCAGCCGAAAATGCTGGCGTTAGGCACAAAGGCAAGTGAATGGAAGAGTTAAACCTTGAAGAAGTAATGAAAGTTGAAACAAAAGAGCTTACAAAAATATTTGTCGGTAATGTCGAGCCATTGGTACAGGTTCTTAAAGCTCATTTGTATACAGAAAATTTTTTAGAGAAAGTCATATTGTCTGCATTGGAACGTGGAGACAAATTAGTAGAAAATGGAAGCTTCTCATACCATCAGAAGCTGTTGATCTGTGAAGCAACGGATATTCTTCCTGACTCCCTCATATCTTCACTGCGTAATCTTAATAAGCTGAGAAATAAATTTGCACACCAGCTGGATATGAATATTGCGGAAAGTGATGTTCTTAGGATAGGAAGCCCTCTCGGTAAAACATTTACACAGTTGAGATTTCAACATGCAAACAATCAGAACTTATTGTTTTCCAGCGTGCTGGTCGCAATTTGCGTGAAACTTTCGGCTCGTTGTTATGAGTTGGAGCATGATGTAGGAGTTCGTGCCTAACAAGGCGCTTAGCATATGTAGCACTGAGTACCTCTCAGGGACGTTAACGCAGCAATTTATCGCGATCATGATGTTACATTACTGCCCGTTAGCTAGCTAAGTAAATTATGCTGAAAATTATTTGGGGACTCTTATGCATCCTTATTTTTTGTTTATTAAGATTTCTATTATGGCCCGTAAAATTAGTTATTGGTTGTTATTTAAATTTACATACTTGGAACTTGGAATCTGAGCGCGATCGGGATGGAATTAAAGACTTACATTACAAATGTGTAAGGTGTGGTAAATCCAAACATAAATCTAGTTATTGAGCATAGCAGTAATTAACAAGAGCTCAAAAGGACATAAAAACGCTTGGCTGACGCTCGTTCCTTGCTATTCTAGCCAAGCTTAATCCCTCAAATTCACACCAAAAACTCACCCCAATATCACTAATTCCCGCCGATCTACTGTCTTAACACTACCGCCCACTTTGTGTTTAATATCAAGCTCTCGTAGTTCAAACCCTTTAAATACTTCTCGAATATCTGGGTGGTCGTTGATGGAAATAACAAATTTTCCTTTGCTGCGTTTGGCTAAATCAGCCATGTGTTCGTAGTTGTCGAATGTGAATTTGTTGCCGTAGCCTGTGGTTTCCCAGTATGGTGGGTCGAGGTAAAACACGGTGTTTTCGCTGTCGTAACGTTCTATGCACTTATCCCACGGCAAATGCTCTATTGTGGTTCTGGCAAGGCGTAAATGGGCGCTGCTTAAGTCTTCTTCGATTCGGAGCAAGTTTAATTGAGGTGTTTTTGCTCTTGATGTGCCAAAGCTTTGCCCTGTTACTTTGCCGCCAAAGGCGAGCTTTTGCAGGTAGTAAAACCGTGCGGCCCGTTGAATGTCGGTGAGCGTGTTGGGGTCGGTTTTCTTAGCGGTGATGAATTCTTCACGGCTTACTAAGGCCCAACGGAAGTGGCGCACGAATTCATCTAAATGATGTTTGACCACGCGGTATAAATTCACTAACTCGCCGTTAATGTCGTTAATGACTTCCGCCTTTGCTGGCTCTTTCATAAAGAAGATGGAAGCGCCGCCCGCAAAAGG
>NZ_JABEPE010000054.1 GCF_026788005.1 Alteromonas sp. a30 | reverse complement strand
GCGACAGAGGAAAGCACCATGACAATTTCAGCCAACACCACACAAACCCTTTACGTCCGCGACCCAAACGGCGCATATCAAGAGCTTAGCTTTGACGAAGTGATTGACGCCGCAACACTGATGTTAAACACCAAATTCAAGCGCGGCATCGCCATCAACCACGCGGGCGATGTGAAGCAACATTTGAAGGTCAAACTCGCCCCGCTGGAGCACGAGGTTTTTTACGCATTATGGCTGGATAATCAAAACCGCATCATCACCGAAGACGTACTTTTCCGAGGCACAATCAACAGTGCGAGTGTCTTCCCGCGCGAAGTCGTGAAAACGGCGCTGCGTCACAACGCCGCAGGTGTCATTCTTGCCCACAATCACCCCAGCGGTATCGCGGAGCCTTCGAATTCTGATGAGTACATCACCAAGCGCCTAATTGACGCGCTGTACCTTGTGGAGGTGAAAGTGCTGGATCACATCATCGTGGGCGAAGAAGTGGTGTCTTTCGCGCAACGGGGGTTGATTTAGGGGGCAAGGTTTATTCGCTAATTCACTTGAACTATTTCGTTAAGGCGCCTGAATCTTCGCTGTTAACTTTTATTAATTTCATTTGTTCTTATTCTTCTTCTTATTTCTCTTCCTACAGCAGAGAGTGCATAATCTTTATTTCCACCTGGAATCGATGTGACAACTGTTCTTGAGCAATTTTCGCATATGAATTTAGTTTCGGACTCGTAAGAAAAGCGTCGACAGGAGCTATCATCGTAAACCAGCTCAGCATCACATCTAGGGCAAAAGCACCACAAGTTTATAATTTCATTTATTCCCCAACGCCAGCGCCATTTAGTTCCAAATAAAAAATCTTCAATATAAGTTTCATAACTATTAATTTCAGTTCCCTTTTTAAATGAGAGAAAAATACGGCTTAAGCTCATTAAAGCCAGTACCGCGATTATAATTAATAGCCAACCAGAAATGGAGTACGAGGACACTAGAGCTTCCCATAACCAAACTATTCCAGACCATATCCATGATAAGAAGGCAACGGTCATTTCTCTTAGTGTGGGAACTATTAGTAAAATAATACCCGCAATTAGAGAGGCAATAGCGCCATTTCTGATTGACTTATAAGAATTATCTCTCATGTATATATCCTATAGAGCTTTGGTGGTTTTTCTTGGGGTATTATTAATATAATTAAAGAGTTAATACAAAGTCCACTTACTCTGGACTTTACTCCCAATAAATTACTTTTTAGTAGGTAAAAGCCTTTCCCTACCTCCAACTGCTGGCGCATTTTCCGTTACCCATTCGAGCGGAAAGATTCTCTCCGCAACGCCTCTCTTTAGATATTGCCCATCTCTAACGCTCGGAATTTTCTTTGTCCGATAGGAGCAGTCTTGTTTGCTCAAAATCCAGAAAAATAGCCCTCAACCGTGTACGCGGCTGCGCCTGTGTGCCGCACCATTGAGGACGATTTTTCGTGATTTTTTCACCCCCGCCTTAGTCGCCCTAGTCGGCAGAGGTTCATACGCAAACGCCTTTGGCGGTTTGTTGAACCTCAAATCCGATGAAAGGGGAAAATGATGACAGAGACAAGAATTTATATTGCTGACCTTGCGGCCTATAACAACGGTATTTTGCACGGTGTGTGGGTTGATGCCACTTTAGCGCTTGATGACATTCAAGAGCACATTAATACGCTGCTGCAAACATCGCCTGTTGATGATGCCGAGGAGTACGCCATTCATGATTATGAAGGGTTTGAAGGCTATCGTTTATCGGAATATGAGGGCATTGAGTCTGCCCATACAGTCGCCTTATTTATTGAAGAGTATGGTAAGTTAGGCGCTGAATTATTGGATTACTATTCAGACCTTGAAGAAGCACAAAAGGCCATTGATGAGCGCTATCACGGCGTATATGACAGTCTCGAAGATTATGCGCGTCAGTTCACCGAAGATACCAGCACCATTCCCGAACATCTTGCATTTTATATCGACTATGAACGCATGGGCAGAGATTGGGAAATGTCGGGCGATATTGTCAGCTTTGAACTAAGTCATGGTGAAGTCCATGTTTTTAGCGGGCATTAAGCCCGCGCCCAGTTCAGGCGGGATTCGGATGTCGCTAGAAGTCCATGATCTTTATCGAACAATGGGGCTTTGATATGTGTTTACTTTTTGCGCGGGAAACTCTATATAAGATATAATAAGAAATATTCATATTATTGGAGTAAAGCTATGTCACAAGCAAAAACTCAAACCCTAAGCCTTGGTGAGCGTTGGAATGCTTTTATTGCTGCACAAATTGAAGATGGGCGGTATGCCTCTGCCAGTGAAGTGGTGCGAGATGCCTTGCGTCTCATGGAAGAGAAAAAATCCGCATCCAGTTTAGAGCAATTACGCGCAGCCTTACGTGAGGGAGAAGAAAGCGGTAGCGCAGGTCTTTTCGATGCTCAGGCTATTAAGAATGAGGTGATCAAAGATATGGGACTTTCCAAATAGATGCTGCCAATACATATTCAGGTTAAGGCCAAGGACGATCTTAAGAAAATCCTGATGCATTCGGTTGAGGAATGGGGGCTGGAGCGCGCCGAGCGTTACTATGATGATCTTACCGCAGGGATTGCTTCTATTGCTGACAACCCACAAATAGGATTTGCGCGTGATGATATAAAAGCGGGGTATCGTCAGCTTGCAGTAGAAAAACACGCTGTTTTCTACCGTGTTACAAAGTCGAAAATTCACATTATCCGTATCTTGCATGAAAGAATGCTGAAATCAGGGCATCTTTAGCTCGCCGTTACCTATTTCTTAATACTTTCGCTCTATGATTGTACTGCGTAAGAGAATTGAGAATAACGGCATGGACGCAGACGAAATAAGAATAACCAAAGAGCAAAACGGGCAAGACGCTACGCGGCGTCAATATAATGCCGAGCTTGCGGGTGAGTATATCGGGCAATCGCGCTTTGTTCATCGGGAGCAAGGAGCCAAAGCCCAAGAAGACAAAAAACACGCGCGCGATACGCTAGCGATGCTGATGCAAAGTGCATCTTATAAACAAG
>NZ_JABEPE010000053.1 GCF_026788005.1 Alteromonas sp. a30 | reverse complement strand
CGCTCACGATTGCCACTTTCGTCGATTTCCACTTCATAATGTTTGCCGATGTAGTGGGTGGTGATAGTTTTTTCCTGTCCTTCTTCCTGAACGACTCGGATTTGTTTGTAACGGGCTAAGTCTGCGCCATAGGCCAGCGTGATGTCGCTGTCGTTTTTGTTGATGCCTTTTTTCTTAATGCTAAGCGGCTTGTTAAACACATCGTAAGTGACTTCTTGTGTGCCGTTTCTGTGGGTCTGGTTGCCTTTGTTGTCGTAACCAAAGCTCACGGTGCTGTCATCTTTTAAGCGGATGCTGCTGATTTTATTGGTGCCAGCGGTGTAGCTGTAGGCATTGTTGCTATTTTGTGAGTAATCCGATTTTTTGGTGAGGTTACCTACGGCGTCATAGCCGTAGTAAATACTCGCCGTTTGCCCGTTTACGCTAATGCCCGAGCGAGTTAAGCGGTGCAGCGCATCATAGGTGAAGCTATCTTGGGCGTTGGTCACTTCGTTGGACTGCACTTTTAAGTTGCCGAAGCTGTCATAGGCATTCACTGCGTTGTAGGCCAAGTGATGCAGTGGCGAGAGCGAGCCTATTTTCACTTGGCTTGAGAGCATTTGCCCGGTGACGCCGTGATACAGGTATTCCCCGTTTAGTGTGTTGCCGTTTAAGCTTGCCTCTTGAATGTTGCCAAAGGCATCTTGTTGGGTCACCTGTCGGTACACAAAGTCGCTTTGGGCGTTTTTCTCATGGGTGAGGTAGCCTTGGGCGTTGTACTCGTATTTTATTTTGATGCCATCAGTGCTTGTGCTTCTGCCCGGATACTGCATGGCTTTCATGCGACCATAATAGCGGTCATATTCGGTGGTGGTGCGATAGGTGCTGCCATCAATAGTGACATCGCTTTGGGTAATGCGCGCAGCGCTATCGTATTGGTAGTTTTGGCTACTGCCACCTTGAGACTGACTGCCCAGCAAGCCATCTTTTTGGGTATCCCAGTTGAAGCTGGCGATGGTTTTGCTGCTTGATGGACCATCGGCAATGCGTGAGGTCACGCTGCCTAATAAGTCCATGTCGTAACGGATGGCCTTGTTGTTGGCATCTTTAAAAATCGGATTAACAAACTTGCAATTCAAAGCCAACAGCATTTAGAACACCTGCTGCCCGATTACATTTATTGGTACAACGTAGTTCGGCCTCATAGCCATTTGGACGGGCGTACACCAATGGAAGTTTGGCAACAAGTGGACGTGTTCAAAACCGGCTACAAATGCACAAAGCACTTTGAAAAGTGGGGCGGATTATTAACGGGCGTGGAATTGATTTATTGACGAACTGACGTCGGTATATCGCCACTCAGGATGAAGTTGAAAAATAACGTAAGTGGATAAGTCAACGTCCACGGGACAGTCATGCTTCAAATGAATTTCTTGATTATTTTTTGTTCTGAAATGAAAGCGAGATTTGAAAATTCAGAAGTGATTTTGAAAATGTTGGTAGGAATTTAAAAAATGACAGGTTGATTTTTAAGCAAAAACCTAAAAACCAACCTTGAGAAATATTACCCGTTATCTAGTGGACGTTTGGACGTTTGGACGGGACAACAACACAGACTTCTCTATGGAAGCACCACCCCTAAATGCTCTATCACTTTAGTATCAATGTTTATTCTTACTTTATGAGCTAAATCTGTATTTAACTTAGTAAAATGCACTAATACATCATCCCCACCACTTTCCATTGATGTTATCTTCAAATCGTTATCTTTCAATAAATCTGCATATTCTATTCTGGCGATAAATGAGTATTGATTTGAATTCGGAAATAGCAGAGCTCGAAATGCCTCAGCTGCCACTGCATCTTTTACTGTTGGTGACGTGAAAAATAACTCCTCTCCAGAGTAATTTAAGCAACCATTTAACTTACTATTAGTTGCAATTGCTTTTCTAGCCTTAGCATTAATCGTAAAAAACAATGAATCAGCTTGCATATTAGTTTTAAAAACTTCAATCACATTATAGGTGCAAAATTGAGTTCTACCATCATCGTAAAGCTGCCCTGGTTCCATTATAAAGTTAGCGTCGTAGGAAAGCACTACATCATCCATGTAGTGCTTTTCACCCGACATAGCAGCAACCTTAGAAGGGTTTTTCAGTACAACCTCAGATAGAGTGTTCAACTCATCTTCTAACATCGGTTTAAATTTAGGAATCACATTAGAAGCATGAGCATTAAAAATACACAATAAAGCCACAATACGTAAAATCATCTTTGAACTCCATAAGCTTTGATAACCCTATCATAATCCACCTCCCTAATTGAGCGGTCATCAGAATAACTCATTATGGCATTAGTCTTATTTTTTGATGCCACAACCCTAAAGCATGACCAAACTCATGAGTAGGCGTTAAATACCTATCGCCGGCATAATCCAATGATAATGACGCCCTAGGTGACCAATTAATTACATGCTGCCTATCACCGCCTATTGTTACATAAGCAGAAACCTTACCGCTGCTAGTATTACAAAATCCATATTCAGCGCAGCTAGTAAATATCAAATTTGCTTTAGATTTTTCTGCTACGATTCTAATATCCACTATTAATTTCTTACTGCTACCACTACCATCCCAGAGTCTATCTATTTGATCTATGGCATTATCAAACGCACTGTGCTCTATTCCATCATTAAAAGCACTCAGTGATATTCTGACAGAGTTCTCATTAGAAGATACCACGCCATCATTTAACCACGCTTGATTTGGTGACACGATATCTTTAATGGTTGCAGGATCCGGCTCAGGATTTTTTTTCTTACTTTGATTGTTATCACTAACATTTCCCCCTTCCCCAGAATTATTTTCTCCCTGATTCAAAATATCAACATTATTCTGCTGTTTATCCGCAGTAACCGTTGTCTTACCGCTGTCTTTCGCACCATTGCCTTTTTGCGATGCGCCATGCACTTTGTTATGCGCTGCCGCTGCAACGGCATTGCTCGCATTATTAGCAGCAACCGCTGTTTCAGCTTGTTGATTTTTTGCAGACTTAATCCTAGAGTCAGAGCCACAACCACTAAGCGCACA
>NZ_JABEPE010000052.1 GCF_026788005.1 Alteromonas sp. a30 | reverse complement strand
CTAAATGTTCTTTAACAATATGGAAAAGCTGAAAATCATCAAGTAAAAGTAAGAATTAGGGTTCTAGCAAATTAGTTAAGATCCTATCTGACAAAGAAACGGCAATTATCTTACTTTACGATTCTGAATAGCGAAGCTATTTGGGGTTGTATGGTTAAGTAATTAAGCGTATACGGTGGATGCCTTGGCAGTTAGAGGCGATGAAGGACGTGTTAATCTGCGATAAGCGTTGGTAAGCTGATATAAAGCGTTATAACCAACGATTTCCGAATGGGGCAACCCAACTCTTAGGAGTTATCTGCACCTGAATACATAGGGTGTAGAGGCGAACCCGGGGAACTGAAACATCTAAGTACCCGGAGGAACAGAAATCAACCGAGATTCCGTTAGTAGCGGCGAGCGAACGCGGATTAGCCGATGATGCTGTGATTAGTGGAACAAGCTGGAAAGTTTGGCGATACAGGGTGATAGCCCCGTACACGAAGAGCACAGTAGCACATATCAAGTAGGTCGGGACACGTGTTATCCTGACTGAAGATGGGGGGACCATCCTCCAAGGCTAAATACTCCTAACTGACCGATAGTGAACAAGTACCGTGAGGGAAAGGCGAAAAGAACCCCGGCGAGGGGAGTGAAATAGAACCTGAAACCGTATACGTACAAGCAGTGGGAGCAGACTAGTTCTGTGACTGCGTACCTTTTGTATAATGGGTCAGCGACTTATATTTTGTAGCGAGGTTAACCGAATAGGGGAGCCGTAGTGAAAGCGAGCGTTAACTGCGCGTCTAGTTGCAAGGTATAGACCCGAAACCCGGTGATCTAGCCATGGGCAGGTTGAAGGTTGAGTAACATCAACTGGAGGACCGAACCCACTAACGTTGAAAAGTTAGGGGATGACTTGTGGCTGGGGGTGAAAGGCCAATCAAACCGGGAGATAGCTGGTTCTCCCCGAAATCTATTTAGGTAGAGCCTCGGATGAATACCCACGGGGGTAGAGCACTGTTTGGGCTAGGGGGTCATCCCGACTTACCAACCCCATGCAAACTCCGAATACCGTGGAGTACTATCCGGGAGACACACGGCGGGTGCTAACGTCCGTCGTGGAGAGGGAAACAACCCAGACCGCCAGCTAAGGTCCCAAAGTTATAGCTAAGTGGGAAACGATGTGGGAAGGCTAAGACAGCTAGGAGGTTGGCTTAGAAGCAGCCATCCTTTAAAGAAAGCGTAATAGCTCACTAGTCGAGTCGGCCTGCGCGGAAGATGTAACGGGGCTAAGCTATACACCGAAGCTGCGGCAGCAAGTTTACTTGCTGGGTAGGGGAGCGTTGTGTAAGTGGTTGAAGGTGAGTTGAGAAGCTTGCTGGACATATCACAAGTGCGAATGCTGACATGAGTAACGATAATGGGGGTGAAAAACCCCCACGCCGGAAGACCAAGGTTTCCTGTCCCATGCTAATCAGGGCAGGGTGAGTCGGCCCCTAAGGCGAGGCAGAAATGCGTAGTCGATGGGAAACGGGTTAATATTCCCGTACTTGTATGTACAGTGAAGGGGGGACGGAGAAGGCTATGCAAGCATGGCGTTGGTAGTCCATGTGAAAGTGAGTAGGTTGAGTGCTTAGGTAAATCCGGGCTCTTAAGACTGAGACACGAGACGAGCTGCTACGGCAGTGAAGTTGCAGATGCCCTGCTTCCAGGAAAAGCCTCTAAGCTTATGTGCATATGAACCGTACCCCAAACCGACACAGGTGGTCAGGTAGAGAATACTAAGGCGCTTGAGAGAACTCGGGTGAAGGAACTCGGCAAAATAGTACCGTAACTTCGGGAGAAGGTACGCCTCTGGCTGTGATGAGACTTGCTCTCTAAGCGGTTGGAGGTCGCAGTGACCAGGTGGCTGGGACTGTTTATTAAAAACACAGCACTGTGCTAACTCGAAAGAGGACGTATACGGTGTGACACCTGCCCGGTGCCGGAAGGTTAATTGATGGGGTTAGCGTAAGCGAAGCTCTTGATCGAAG
The DNA here is from genome assembly GCF_026788005.1 of Alteromonas sp. a30. GTDB lineage: Bacteria > Pseudomonadota > Gammaproteobacteria > Enterobacterales > Alteromonadaceae > Paraneptunicella. Next base: position 1,327 of record NZ_JABEPE010000052.1, on the reverse strand, counting down.
CCCCGGTAAACGGCGGCCGTAACTATAACGGTCCTAAGGTAGCGAAATTCCTTGTCGGGTAAGTTCCGACCTGCACGAATGGTGTAACCATGGCCACGCTGTCTCCACCCGAGACTCAGTGAAATTGAAATCGCAGTGAAGATGCTGTGTACCCGCACCTAGACGGAAAGACCCCGTGAACCTTTACTACAGCTTGGCACTGGACATTGACCCTACATGTGTAGGATAGGTGGGAGGCTTTGAAGCGTTGTCGCCAGATAGCGTGGAGCCAACCTTGAAATACCACCCTTGTATGTTTGATGTCCTAACTTAGCCCCATAATCTGGGGTGAGGACAGTGCCTGGTGGGTAGTTTGACTGGGGCGGTCTCCTCCCAAAGCGTAACGGAGGAGCACGAAGGTTAGCTAATCACGGTTGGACATCGTGAGGTTAGTGCAATGGCATAAGCTAGCTTAACTGCGAGACAGACACGTCGAGCAGGTACGAAAGTAGGTCATAGTGATCCGGTGGCTCTGTATGGAAGGGCCATCGCTCAACGGATAAAAGGTACTCCGGGGATAACAGGCTGATACCGCCCAAGAGTTCATATCGACGGCGGTGTTTGGCACCTCGATGTCGGCTCATCACATCCTGGGGCTGAAGTCGGTCCCAAGGGTATGGCTGTTCGCCATTTAAAGTGGTACGCGAGCTGGGTTTAGAACGTCGTGAGACAGTTCGGTCCCTATCTGGTGTGGGCGTTGGATGATTGAGAGGGGCTGCTCCTAGTACGAGAGGACCGGAGTGGACGAACCGCTGGTGTTCGGGTTGTCATGCCAATGGCATTGCCCGGTAGCTACGTTCGGAATCGATAACCGCTGAAAGCATCTAAGCGGGAAGCGAGCCTCGAGATGAGTCATCACTGGACTTAGGTCCCTGAAGGGTTGTTATAGACGATGACGTTGATAGGCAGGATGTGGAAGCGTTGTAAGGCGTTAAGCTAACCTGTACTAATTGCCCGTGAGGCTTAACCATACAACCCCAAGTTGCTATGCGACGGGGTTGTGGCGAAAGTCAAAGATAATACCAGTCGAAAGACAACGTTTTTTTAGAAGATAGGATATTAACTTGTTAGCCTATCTTACTTTTACCTCAGCTTTTTTATATTGGCGAAGAATGTTCAAGACATTCTTCTGCGCTTCCTCCATATTTGGAGGTCGTAAACAGTTTTTGCCTGGCGGCGATAGCGATACGGAACCACCTGATCCCTTCTCGAACTCAGAAGTGAAACGTATTAGCGGCGATGGTAGTGTGGGGTTTCCCCATGTGAGAGTAGCACACTGCCAGGCTCC
>NZ_JABEPE010000051.1 GCF_026788005.1 Alteromonas sp. a30 | reverse complement strand
GATAATTAAGAGTTATGCAGACTAAATTAGCAATAAGTCATGAACTACCTGACTTTCCCTTTATAAATAGAAAGGAGGATAAGAAAGTAGTTCGTGACTTTATCCACAATAATAACTCAACTTTAAGAGTAATGTGCTTGGTTGCTGAAGGTGGTGTGGGGAAATCGCGCTTAATGCAACAAATTTTTGATACCATCAAAAATGATCAAATTGTATTCTCACTAAACCGTCCAGAACAGCGAAATACAAGGGTTTCATTACTAGGCCAATTATTCTCTCAATTGACAAGAATAATAGATAGTCAAGGAACTGAGCACAGACGAGCTAAGTTCATGACTTCAATTAGAAAATTCGAAAATACCGTATCTAATGTTATAGTTGCTGGAGCACATGCTTTTGGGTTAGGAGCAATTGCTAAGGAAGTCATTAATGCTGCCGAGAATTATAGTTCCTCTCCATTTGAATCTAAAAGCCTTAAAAATCACAATCAATCAATTGTAACTCTTGCTAAATCAATAATAAAAATAACAAAAAAAATCCCAATTCTAATAATGCTTGATGATTTACATTTCGTACAAAATGAAGAGTTGGATGAGTTTACCTATTTTTTGTCGTTATTAAATTTAAATCAAAATGATAAAATTAGAATCATTATAGCTAGTCGCCCAGAGATGCTTGACTCCAGTGCTATTTCAAATACGATTCGTGAGTTAAGTCAATCTGGAGTTCTCGTTAACTACTTTTTAGATAAACTCGAGTCAAGTGATTTGATGAAAATTGCAGTCACAACAATAGAGAACTCAATATTAGCTCAGCCATTAATTGATAAAGCAAATGGTAATCCTCAGCTTTTACTAAATGAAATAATTGACTTAAACTTAAAAGGCTATATAAAAAAAAGAAATGGTCTTCTGATACTTCCAGAAAATGAAACTACACTTATCAATAACGAAAAAATAGACATAGACCCTTTATTTCGTGAACAAAATACTGCTCGGCTTTTAGCCCTAATTGCATTCATAATTCACTCGGTTGAAGAAAAACAATTCGATTTAATAAGTAAGTTAGTTGGACTAAATTATCTAGAAGAATTTTATGAACTGGCTGAGAAGTTATGTGTCGAGAAAATATTATCTATTGACGAAGGTGGGGCAAGTTTATCAATAAGATTTCAACATGATCTATTAAAAGAGAGAATTATAAAACATGTGTTGCATTCAAACCCAATATCCAAAAGAAAATACATTTACTTCTTAAAAAGCTCAGGAATAAAAATAATAAATCATTTTCAGCCTAGTTTAATGAAGTTAGTTCAAAAGTATTCTGATATTTCAATAAAGGTAAACAATGTTGTTGAAGTAGGTTATATTGATTTATTAGTTCGAACATTAAAGTTACCGGCCTTTTCAACGGAAGACTCTAGAAAAGATTTCGATCTTTTGATCGGTCTGATCAGACTATGTAATTATAGTAAGCTTTATTCACACATATGTGCAATGACAACGAAAGTGCTCACTTTGCTCCAAAATGACAGTATAGAATATTCAAAAGAATTAAATATCTATTGTGTCGAGATTTTGGTCAATGCCAACTACCAAGTTGGTGAATATAAAACAGCTTCTGAAATTGTTAAAGAGAGTGAAGAATACTCTGCAATGTGTTTGTATCAAATAGGCATGTCCATGCTAATTCTTAAACAATCAGGTTTTTCCCTTTCTAGAGTTCTTAGATTAATTGAGTCAGGAGCTTCCGATGACTGTAATACTGCTCTCTTAAAGTCACTCCATGCAATAGCTTTATCTGAAACAGGTCATGTTGAAGAAGCACTGGTAATTCATGAAGAAAGTATATTGGAGTACGAGTTAAACAAATCAAACAGTTTATCTTGGAATCTTTTTGGTCTTATGTCTGCTCTTTTTTGGCAGAATTCAAACACCACAAAGGTTTGCGAAGATTCATACGATTTCTTCTTTAGAAATAGAAACTCTAGATTTGAAGGTATGGCACTACATAACCTTGCCGCGTGTTACTTAAATGAAGGTAAATGGGAAAAAGCAAAAAAGTATTTCGAAGGTTCCATTCATATTTTAGATAATTGTTATCCTCATGAGTCTATTTTCCCGGAAAATAATTTGGCAGCTATGGAGATATTTGAAGGTGATTTTTCGTCGGCAAAAGAAAGGCTTTATAGGAGTATTTTTAGGACGTCATCAGAAGATTATCTAGCTACACTAAGAATTAACCTTGCGCTTGTCATGCTAGGAGAAGAAAATGAAGAGGAAGCACTTAGAATAATAAAGTTAGCCAATTCAAAAAAAGAAGTAAGACAACACACATACAAGCATGCTATCGCCACTTATGCCGAAGCATTTGTGTATTTCAATTCAAGAATGGACAACATATCTCTCGCTAATATTCAAGATTGGTATGATCGTATTTCGAATCTTAGTTATTGTCATTATATCTCTAGTTTTTGGAATGCTCTGCTAATTAGAATTAGTGACAATTCTAATATTTCTATCCCCTCATCTTTCAAACTGGAAGTTTTTGATTCGATAAGAATTAGAGATTCCCATTTTTTTTCTCCAAATAAATCCTTATTTAGGCCATGTATGTTTGTATTTGGACATATCTGAAAGAGTGTTGTTTAAAGACAAAACCTTTAACTTTTTGTCCATATGATTTGCATTTCTAATGTAGAAAAATAGAAATCAGATTTATTCAGAATGTAGTTTGAAGAACTAGGTTCAAAATAGTCAAGCCATATTTTCAGTTTAGAGGCGCAAATATTTAGACTCGCCTGTTCAGCAAACCAAAGAGCTTTTAGTCGAAGGTAGGTTTCTTCATGAGTGGTTAGTGGAGCATGAAATTGGATTGCATCTGTACTTAAATCATATGTAGATAGTTTCGCATCTTGAAATAAAGAAGGAAGATTACGCCCCATATGATTGTCAAATCTACCTATATTTATATTGTTCGTACAAGCAGCAAATAGAATTTCATGCAATAAATCTGCATCCACATGTGAAAAGATTGTAGCTGTATTATCCCACTGCCGTACAATGAAAATTCCATTTTGTTTCACGAAGTCAGAATGTTTCGCAATCAACTTAGAGGTATCATTGCTATAGGAATAGCAGTTTCCAGCATAAACAACGTCGAATGAACCCTTCGGAAAATCTAGCTTATTCATATCACATAGCTTGACTTGATAAGGAGCATACCCGTCCATATTCGGGTTACGAATAACTGCTTGTTGTAAAAGATCTTCCTCAATATCTATGCCATAAATGCTCCCAGCTGGCCCAATTTTCTCTCTAATTAAAGGAATCCAAAAGCCTGCTCCTGTGGCAATATCTAGAACTTTACTACCCGGCCTAATTGGCCATTTACTTACCACCGCTATTCGATGATCTCTTTTAGCTTCATGATGAGATATTAACCAGTCTAAAGATGCTAATGGTTTGCCTGATTTATGGTTTGCAACATTCATAAAGTAAGTATAACTCTTAATTATC
>NZ_JABEPE010000050.1 GCF_026788005.1 Alteromonas sp. a30 | reverse complement strand
GCGAACATTCACTACGGCTATGATGCGGTAGGTAACCTCACCAAAAAATCGGATTACTCCGAAAACAGCAACAATGCTTATAGCTACACCACTGGTACCAACAAAATCAGCAGTATCCGTTTAAAAGATGACACAGGTACGGTGAGCTTTGGTTACGACAACAAAGGAAACCAGACCCACAGAAACGGCACACAAGAAGTCACTTACGATGTGTTTAATAAACCACTGACGATTCACAAAAACGGCAGTAACATTACCCTCGCTTATGGCGCGGACTTGGCCCGTTACAAACAAATTCGAGTCGTTCAGGAAGACGGGCAGGAAAAAACAATCACCACCCACTACATCGGCAAACATTATGAAGTGGAAATCGACGAAAGCGGCAATCGTGAGCGCAAAACCTACCTAGGCGATGTAGCAATAATCACCGATAGCGATAACGAAGGGATGCACATCAGTTACACCCACCGCGACCGCTTAGGCAGTGCCGCCACCTTCACCAATGCACAAAACAGCGTCACCGCCAGACGCCACTTCGACGCTTTCGGTAAACCTCGAAACGGCGATTGGAGCCAGCTAGAAAGCCTAAGCCTTGCGGCGCAACTTGGCACCAACCTGCTCGATACCAGCATGACCACACGAAGAGGCTTTACCGACCACGAGCACCTCGACGAAGCCGAACTCATCCACATGAATGGAAGAGTCTACGACTACAATGTGGGCAGGTTTATGAGTGTAGACCCAGTGATTCAAAGTCCGGCAAATAGCCAGTCCATCAACCCGTACAGCTATATAATGAACAACCCGATGTCAGGGACCGACCCGACGGGGTATGAATCGTGCCCTCAAGGGCAGGAGTGCGCGAGTGTATCGCCTCAAGGGACTGAAACTTTAGAGGTTAATTCTGATACGCAAGTATATACCGATTCAGATGGTAATCACTATGTTGATGCTGGTGATGGAAGTGGTGATTTAATTAAAGTAGATTCTGTTTCAGGAAAGGTAGGCGGCGTGCAAGTTACAAAGAACTTTGGTGACAATGGCATAGTAACATCGATAAGTGCTACAAATTCGTCTGGTACTTTGAGCGTTACTGACATTGGTAGTGAAAATCAAAAACCTTCATTTATTGCAGCCGATACATCTAATCAAAATAGTGGTTCAAGTATAGATAATCCTGATAGTCTTACCGTTTCCACAAATGGGTTTCTAGGTGCGCCAGCGACAGACAGTGAAACGTATCCAAAGGAATTGATGAACTGGATGAAAAATGTTCAAAAAATAGCTGATGGTGCGAGCACTGTCGATGGAGTTGTGTCAATATTGGGAGGAATTGAGAAGATGAGGCAAGCGGTGGAGTCATCCAAAAACTACGATAGAATAGCTGATCTTATTCCGTCTATGAATGCCGAGCAAATAGGAATCTTATTGCCTGAATTCGACAATAACAGAACTCCGATATCTATTTTGAGAAAACTCGCACAAGTTAGATATCACGAGAAGTTTAGCAATAGAGTGAGAGCTAGAATGGGAGCAGCGTTACTTTCAGGCGGAACTGACATAGCTTCCGGTATTTATGGATTTTCTAATCCATATTTCGGGTACATTACATTAGCTTCTACAATTGCCGGATTGGATGATTAGAAATGAAAAAAATTTTGCACTCTCTATCTTTAATGATTCTTTTCCTATTGATGTCTATAGTGAGCAGGGTCGCAATCGCGTGTGAAGGGAGCAACTTAATCGTTGAGAATTTAGAGCTTTGCGTTTCGCCCGGAACGGATATTAGGGTTGGCAAAACTAAAGATGAAACACAAGTTTTCTTAGTTAATGAAGAAAGTGGCTCTCTCGTATTGTCGATACAGGATAAACCTGAAAAAATTCTATATCCATCGTTCGATGTTGAACTTGGAACGAAGATTCACTCTGAACCGCTTATCAAGAATTCTTCTTGTATATTTAGAACTCTGAACGACGTGCCATTTGAGGGCAACGTATCCATAGAAGGTGTTTTACTTACTTTTGATTACCTTATTCAAGTAAACTTTTTAAAGAAATCTCCGGTATTTCATGACTTTATGAAGTTTTGTGAAAACTAATTGCCCCGTCTAAACGTCCAAAAGATCCCGAGTAATATTTCTCAAGGTTGATTTTTAGGTTGCTGCTTAAAAATCAACCTGTCATTTCTTAAGTTCCTACCAACATTTTCAAAATCCCTTTCGGTTTTTCAAATCTCGCTTTCATTCCAGAGCAAAAAATAATCAAAAGTTTCATTTGAAGCATGGCTATCTCGTGGACGGTGATTTATCCACTTACTATACCTTTTAACTTCATCCTGAGAGGCTGATATACCAACGCCCGCTGGTCAATAAATCAACTCTACGCCCGTTAATAATCCGCCCCACTTTTCAAAGTGCTTTGCGTGTTTATAACCCGTTTTGAACACGTCTACTTGTTGCCAAACTTCCATTGGTGTGCGCCCGTCCAAATGGCTATGAGGTCGAACTACGTTGTACCAATAAATGTAATCAGGTAGCAGGTGTTCTAAATGGAGTTGGTTATCAATGGTTAGTTTGTTGATCCTCTCTTTAAACGTGCCAATCTTGCGTTCGATTCTGCCATTCATCCACGGGCAGGCAATCTCTGAAAATTGCTGTTTCACGCCAATCAACTTGATAATGCTTTGAAATAATTGTGATTTAAACACCGCTTCGTTATCGGTTTTAATGCGTTTAGGCGTGCCAAATTGGGTGAATAGCTTTAGTAAATGTATCAGTAGAACCAAAGAGTGTTTGCTATTGATGGGTCGCAAACTTAGGCACTTTCTTGAGCCGTAATCGACCACCGCAAGTAAGGTATGTTGTATCGAATTTTTATCAGTAACCGTGGTTAAATCCACGCCCCAACAGGTGTTTATTGGCACATTCGATGGACGTTTGTGCTTAAGCTTTCTTCGCAAAGCTCGCCACTGATATTGATGATTTTTAAGTTGCAAATACACGTAAGATTTACTCACGGTTTCGGCATCTTTAATTAAATGAATGCGATTAAACAATTCAGCAATTTTACGGCAGCCAAGCTCAGGGTTAATGGCTTTAAGGTAAATGACTTTATGCTTCACCCATTCTGGTTTTTTGTTGGATTTTATCGCGAAGGTTGCGGGCTTTGGTGCAAAGTATTTTCGTAGCTTTAAATCCGAATTTTGTCCCGTCCAAGCGTCCAATAGGTAACGGGTAATATTTCTCAAGGTTGATTTTTAGGTTTTTGTTTAAAAATCAACCTGTCATTTCTTAAATTCTTATCAGAATTTTCAAAATCCCTTTCGGTTTTTCAAATCTCGCATTAATTCCAGAACAAAAAACGATCAAAAAATTCATTTGATGCCCCGTCCAAACGTCCAATAGGTAACGGGTAATATTTCTCAAGGTTGATTTTTAGGTTGCTGCTTAAAAATCAGCCTGTCATTTCTCAAATTCCTACCAACATTTTCAAAATCACTGCTGAATTTTCAAATCTTGTCTCAATTTAAGAACAAAAAATTCATTTGAAGCATGGCTGTCCCGTGGACGGTGATTTATCCACTTGCGTTGTTTTTTAATTTCAACCTGAGTTGATATACCGACGCCAGTTGGTCAATAAATCAACTCCACGCCCGTTAACAATCCGCCCCATTTTTCAAAATGCTTTGCGTGTTTGTATCCAGTTTTGAATACGTCCACTTGCTGCCAAACTTCCATCGGTGTTCGCCCGTCCAAGTTGCTGTGAGGTCGAATTGTGTTGTACCAATAAATGTAATCGGG